>CADCFQ010000016.1 GCA_902800795.1 uncultured Ruminococcus sp.
CGCTGATTTCCTCCTGTTCACGGAACTCACTGTCTATCTTGTTCATCAGCGACACAACTTCCTCTGCACGTCTGCGGAGCATAACGCCCGAATCGGTCAACGTGAGTCGCTTGCCTCTGATGAATAACGTTGTGTGAAGCTCGTCCTCAAGCTCCTTCATCTGACGGCTGAGTGTTGGTTGTGTCATATGAAGTACCTCGGCGGCTCTTGATATGTTTTCCTCACGGACTACCGTCAGGAAATATTCCAGTAATCGCAGTTCCATTGGTTCGCCCCCTTGTAAGCGGTATATAGACTAATTATACCATACAACAAGCAAAAGGTCAATCGAATCATCCTTCAATTGCTTATTAATATTGAATCCGCATCGAAAGGCTTTTCGCTGTAAGCAATTATGACCGCAGCAAGTAGAGGACTTTTTCTATATCTTGTTTATGGTGATATATAGCCATTTTTTGATTTGAATGTTAATGCGCCCTATCCACAGTACAGGCTGCACTCGCTGACAAGAAGTAATTCTTGATCAGACTGAGAAAAAGATAACAGAGTCCTCACAGCTTCATGCTGTGGGGACTTTTCTTTTTACATAAAGTAAACAGAGTTACATTCGTCCGTTTTTCTTCTTTACTTTGTTAAATATCTATGCTATAATTATATGAAAGCTGACGAAGCTTAAAAGGAGGTCATATTTATGCGCACAATACCGGACGAACTTAAAATATATGAGTTGTCAAGGCTCTGGAAGGAAGCTGAGTATAATTTTGTATTCTGGGACAAGCTTGATATTGACTGGGACGAGGAATATAAAAAGGCACTTTCTCGTGTCCTGTCTGCAAAAGATGTTTATGATTATTACAGGGAGCTCAAACGTTTTACAGCTCTGCTCTGCGACGGGCACACAGACGTATCCTTCCCCGATGATCTTTATCAGGATTCGGATTGCTTTTCCAGATTTCCCGTGTTTCTTTTCAGATTCGGTCATGACATAGCGGTTATAGGCGTTTCCGAAGAATACAAGGACGAGATACCTTTATACAGTGTTGTGAAAAAGATTGACGGCATTAATGCGGAAGAATACATAAGGGTGAACTGTTATCCGTTTATATGGCACGCCAATGAGGATGCCAGCGGTATGACAGCAATGAATGTGCTTATGTTTGGAAGAAATGGCAGCAGTGCGGTCTTTTCCTTTGAAAAAGACGGAAAAGAATTCAGCGTCAAGCTTACAAGAGAAGATCCCAACAGCATAAAATGGGTAAGCGCCGAGGCTCCTGCCTCATCAGACTCACAAAGACAGCTTATAGTAAGCGGAAATACTTATAAATGTGAGATGACCGAAGATGGTTTTGCAATAATAAAGCTCACTTCGTTTGATGATAACACTATGCCGGAAAAGATCTATGAGTATATTGATGAACTTGACAAAGCAAAGGCATATATAATAGATGTCAGAGGGAACATAGGCGGAAACAGTGATAACGCAGATGCCATAGCGTCAATGTTTATTGACGGAGACTTTGACAGCTGCGGAGCGGAAACACAGATATATGAACCGACTTATAAGGCCTGGGGTGTGTTCAGAGATGATCTGAATAGTCTTACACCTGCCGAGCTGGAAGAGAGATACTCGGACGAAGAAAGCATCAAGATATATAAAATGAGGCGTCACATTTTCTACAAGCGGGAGATCGAAAAGAAAGAGAATAAAGCTCCCAAAAGGCTCATCGGTCCTGTTGCTGTGCTTATGAATGAGTATACTTTCTCTGCCGGAGAGGACTTTGTAGACGTTATGAAAGCGCATACAGATGCGGTGTTTATCGGAAACAACACATCTGGTTCATCCGGTCAGCCCTTACAGGTCAAGCTTGAAAGCGGCGGCTGGTTCCGCATTTGCACAAGGCGTTGTTTTGCACAGAACGGCGAAGATATCTACAATAAAGGCTTTGCTCCGGATATAAGAATAGTGCATAGTCTTCAGGATCAGATCGAAGGCTGTGACAAAGCTCTTGATAAGGCGATATTGATCCTGAAAGAAAAAGTTGGATCATAACGGTAATATCTATGGAGGAATAATAATGAAAATAATAGCTATCGGAGCTGTAACGGCCGGCGGAAAAACAACAGTTGTAAATGCATTAAAAGCCAGACTCCCAAAAACAGCATCTCTTCACTTTGATGATTATTCATTTGAAGGAGAACCTGATGATCTTACCGAGTGGGTCTCGAAACATGAAGAATTTTATAATGTATGGGACTTATCGCCATTAAAAGCAGATGTTGAAAGGATCATTAACAGCGGAGAATATGATTATCTGCTGCTGGATTATCCGTTCGCATATCAGAATACCATGATGAAAGATTATCTGGACTGCTGTATATTTATTGATACGCCGTTAGACATTGCAATGGCTCGCAGAGTGCTCAGAGACATGAAAGAGGCTTCTGCGGATGAAATTCGCAATGAAATGAATACATATCTGAAATACTCAAGGCCCTGTTATATTGATATGCTTACAGATATCTTGCCTGATTCTGATTATGTGATCGACGGAGCAAAAGAAATTGAAGATATAATCGATGAGACTATGAAGATAATACAAAGCTGCTAGAACCATTCTATTGAGCGGTCTTTTATTCTGAAAATGCAGGATAGAGGTGAATATGATTGCCTATCTGGAACCCATGGCATGGTTGTCATAAGATAAGTCCCGGCTGCCGGAACTGTTATGTTTATCGCCGTGACGAGTCTATCGGCAAGGATGCAAGTATAGTTTCAAAAACCGGATACTACGAGCTTCCTTTGAAGAAGAACCGTCAGGGAGAATATAAGCTCAGACCGGAAGACGGCGTTGTATACACGTGTATGACCTCTGATTTCTTCCTTGATGTGGCAGATGACTGGAGACACGGCTGCTGGGATATTATCAGGCAGCGAAGTGATCTTCATTTTCATATAATCACCAAGCGAATAGACAGGTTCGCAGAATGTATTCCCGATGACTGGGGTGACGGCTGGGACAATGTGACGATCAGCAGCACCTGTGAGGATCAGGACAGAGCAGACTATCGCTTGCCGATACTTCTTGATCTTCCCATAAAACACCGCCGTGTGATCTCGGAACCTATGCTCGAGGAGATAAACATTGAAAAATATCTGGCCACAGGAAGGATAGAGCAGGTTACCTGCGGCGGAGAGTCGGGGGCAAAAGCACGGCTCTGCGATTTTAATTGGGTCAAAGAGCTAAGAAGACAGTGTATAAGAGCCGGTGTGCCGTTTTATTTCAAACAGACAGGCGCTTTGTTTCTCAAAGACGGCAGAAAATATCACATAGACAGAAAGATACAGATGTCACAGGCGACTAAGTCGGGTTATAGCTATACACCCGGAGAGAACTCGGGAGCAGCTATTAGATACACTCTCCCTGACAGGAATACCTTGTTTGCAAGACTTGCCAAGTCTGATTTCAGGAGCAGATTTCATCTGTCCGGGGATGACCGTGATTATATCAGTGAAAAGGGCTTGGCGGTCATAGCCTCTCATGCAGCCGACTTCGTTGCAAAGAAACTGGCGCCGGAAAATCCTCCGAAGGACGGCAAGCAGACGCCTATGAGAGGACATCCTGTGTTTCTTGCACAGCACGCAACAGCCTGCTGCTGTCGGGGTTGTCTTGAGAAGTGGCATAATATTCCATCCGGCAAGGTGCTGACCGCAGAGGAACAGGAGTATATTGTAAGCGTGATTATGGATTGGATAAAAAGAGAGCTTCACTATTGATCGACCTTGTAGTAATTATGTACTGGCTTATCGCCCGTGAAAACAATATAGAGTTCAGACTTGGGCTTCGCAGTATAATAAGCCTTATCACATATTCCGGTGCCGCAATGTTCGGCGGCTTCTGCCCGATAGCGGCATTCATCGTCGTTGCTGTGGTATCCTGCTGGTGGATATTCCCCGAAAGGAAAAGAAGCTGATAAACGTAATTCTATACATTGACTTTGAAGCACACCTATGGTATATTATATAATACTAAAAGCACAGCCGGAGCGAAAACGGAGGAATCATCATGAACGAGATATTCACAAGAGTAAGCATAAGAAAATTTGATGACAGGCCTGTAGAGCCTGAAAAGATAACACAGCTTCTCAAAGCTGCTATGCAGGCGCCCTCGGCAGGCAATCAGCAGCCCTGGGAGTTCTATGTGGTTACGGACAAAGATAAGATTAGAGCGCTGTCAGAGATAAGCCCCTATGCGGCTTGTGCTAAAAATGCGCCTGCAGTGATAGTGCCTTGCTATCGCACCGAGGGCCTGCGCTGGAGTGAAACTGTCCTTATCGACCTCTCATGTGCTACCGAGAATCTTCTTCTTGAGATAGATTCCCTGGGGCTTGGAGGAGTTTGGCTGTGTGCAGCGCCGCTGGAGGACAGAATGACAAAAGCGGAAGCTGTCATTGGTAATCCCGAAGGGTTACGTGCCTTTGCTGTTGTGCCTGTGGGCTATCCTGCGGAGAGCAAAACACAACGGGACAGATTTGATGAGAGCAGGATACATTTTCTATGATATTTTCAGTATGCGAAGATAGAAAACAGGAGTCAGGAATGAATATAAGAAAAGCTGTGAGATCAGATCTTGAAACAGTAAAGGAAATATCGCACACAACGATAAAGAGCATATATCCATATTATTATCCGGCCGGAGCGGTTGCGTTTTTTCTGGAACATCACAGTGACAAGAATATATCCGATGACATTGAAAACGGAGACGTATTCCTATGCAGTGATATATCCGGAAGCACTGTTGGTACAGTGACAGTAAAGAAAAATGAGATAACTAGGCTTTTTGTCCTACCTGATCATCAAGGCAATGGTTTTGGAAAAAAACTGCTGGAATTCGCAGAAACGGCGATATCCAAAAGCTATGATGAGATAAAGATCGATGCCTCTCTTCCGGCTAAAGCTATCTACCTGAAAAGAGGCTATAAGGAAACAGAATACCACACTATAATAACAGAGAATAATGATTATCTTTGCTACGATGTTATGATAAAACAGCTTTAGAACGTATTGGATACTGTTATTTGTGTAACTGCATATCAATAAAAAAGCCGAGGTTTTATACCTCGGCTTTTTAGTATGTTCTGGAGCAGGGAAGTCATCCCGGAACTATTTATATAGCCTTTAGCTTCCACTTGCCCTTGAAATAGCGATGTATGCTTACAGCGGCGGTAACCACCCAGGTTATGCTGGTAGTTATCCATATCCCCCAGAAGCCTATGGCTGCAATGTTCGTAAGTATCAGAGAGAAGCCTATCCTGCTTATTACCTCGGCAAGTCCGTTGACGATTGCATAGGCTGTGTCCCCGGCACCGTTGAGAAAGCCCCTTACTGTGTGAATCATTCCAAGAGGGATGTAAAACGCTCCGGTTATGATCAGCGATCTTCCGGCGATAGCGATGACCTTTTTGCCTGAAACAAAGAACGCGGCTATGTTTCTGCCAAAGAGCAGGAACACAACAAACATCATAACTGCAAATACAGATGACAGCATAACTCCCGAACGCAGGCCTTTTACAGCTCTGTCTTGCTTGCCTGCACCTATGTTCTGTCCTGTGAAAGATGATATCGCAGCATTCATCGACATAAACGGCTGCTGCACAAACTGCTCTATCCTCATTGAAACTGTATAGGAAGCCATAACTGTGTTTCCAAAACTGTTGGTCACCCTCTGCAAAGCGATCATTGAGATAGAAACCAGCCCGTTTTGTATGGCTATCGGAATACCCATAGCCATACACTTTTTCATAAGTGACTTGTCAGGTCTGAATTCTTCTCCTCTTGGCCTTATGCTTTTGTTCGAGCCAAAGCAGTAGATGATACATCCGGCGGCTGACAGCCCCTGCGCCAGTATAGTTGCTGCCGCAGCACCTCCGACACCGAACTCAAAACACATAACGAACAGAAGATCAAGGCCTATATTGAGCAGAGTAGATATGCCGAGAAAGATAAGCGGAACGGTCGTGTTCCCGAGAGCTCTCATAATAGCGCTTATCCAGTTATACGCCGCAACACAGATAGTTCCAGAACAGGCGATCCTCATATATGTCACCGAGCGTCCAAGCAGGTCGCCCGGAACATTGAGAAACTGTAAAACCGGCCTTGCTGCAAGAACAGATATAACGCTGACTGCTATTCCGAAGATCGCCGTGACTGCACCGGAACTCACTATCGAACGACGAAGCTTTTCTATCTTTCCTGCGCCGAACAGCTGTGCTGCAAGTATCCCTGAGCCTATCGACAGGCCGATACACAGCGTGTAAAAGAAATATGTTATCGAGCCCGTTGCGCCGACAGCTGCAAGAGCGTCGTCTCCCAGAAACTTGCCGACTATCATCGTGTCAGCCGCGTTGTATGTTTGCTGTAGAAGATTTCCTGCCAGCAGCGGCAGCGCAAACCGTATAAGATGCTTAGTCTCGCTGCCTGTTGTCATATCTCTGGTCTTTATCATCTTAGTTTCTTTGTCTCTCCTTTAATATAAATGCTATTTCTTCTTTCGCCTTTGTCTTATAACTATCGCTGCAGCCGTTCCTGCCGCTGCAATACCAACAGCCGCCGCGGCTAGTGCTATGGAAGACAAGGCTTTTTTATCTTTGCTGTCCTGAGTTTTGCTTTCTTCTGTATTGACAGCTTCGGCATTTTTGTTTTTGCCAAACACCTCAAGTGCATCCAGCTGGATATCTCCTTGCTTGACCGTTATGACCGCTGTGTGCTCACCGTCCCCAAGTCCGTTTGCATAGCAGACTATCCCTCTTGCGACGACTCCCGGCGCTTTCAGTTCTTTCGCTTCACCGCCGTCAATACTCATAGTTATAACAGCGGATTTTCTGTTGTTTCCGGTCAGTGCAAAGCCTGTTCCGCTGAACTTGACCGTTACAGAGCAGCCCTCGGTGCCTTTTGAAAGGGTCCTTCTGAAGTTTACAAAGCCGCTCATACAGTTGTGCACCCAGCTGCCTTCGTAGCTTAAAGGATCATCCGTTTCGTCGAAGCGTGTTATGTAGCTTTCGTCTCCTACCGGCTCAATTATAAGATCATCAAAGCAGTTCTTGTTATAAGAACTGTAAAGCGCCGCTCTTCCTGCTGAGCCGACAGCCTCTCCCTCGGGATGGGTATATTCAGCGAGCAGCTCACTGCCGAGATAGACTTTGATATTATTAAAAAGCGCTTCTATCTTAACTCTGTTTTTCTCGGGCGTAAAGCTTTCAACTTTGCCGCTTGCAAGGCTTGTCTTGTTATAGAGCAGCTCCCAGCAGCCATTTTCCCATACCAGGAACCTGTAGCCGCTCTCGCCGTTGGCTCCTACGTTGTACCTGAGACCGATACCTGCATAGTTATCGTCAGGCGAATCCGAGCTTTCGAGCATTATATCGGCGCTTACAGAATAATTGAACCATCTGTCATCTCCGAAATTTGTTGTAGGCGAAGGTGTTCCACCCCATTCATCAGCTTTTATATCCGGGGTTATCTTCTGCATAAGCACCTTGTTTCCGTCCTTGTTCACCACCTCAAAAGCGCCGCCCTGATCGGTGGTGTAAAGGGGAGCGCCACCTCTTTCAGCGAGAAACTCATCATCATACTCAAAATCGTCTTTATATGGCAGAGAAAGGAGAGTGCTCTCTCTTTTGTTTGTAAAGCTGCTCTCTTCACACTCGAGCGTTGTTATGGTCACAAGCGAATAGGGCTTGACTGTCACGCTGTAGGTATATTTGCCGTATTTTTCGGCAGGGGAGACAGTATCGACCCTTTTAAAATAGTTTTCGTCATAGGCTCCGTCGTCCGGACCTCTGGTTTCCCAGACAAAGACCTTGTCTCCTGCCTTTTCAAGGTTTTCCACTGTAAACTCATAGGTTATCGGCTTGTCGGTGGTGTTGGTCACAGCCACGGAGTAGTCACCTGTCTCGGTGTCGGTCGCCGTCATATAGGTGTAGGTCGCATCCACAACAGCATGGCCGTCGCCGCCTTTGACTCCGTCCCCAAAGCACGCTTCATCGATGAATGCCCAGCCTTTTTTGAAAAACTGTGAGAAATGAAGCCCCATAAAATAACCTGTGTCAAGCAGATAGTATCCGTTCCAGGGCTCATCGGCTCTTATCAGCTGCTTCTGAGTATACTGCGCACCGCTGTAATAGGCTGCTACCGCAGGCTGATACTCGTATAGAGTCATACGTCCGCCGGGATACATGGTGATAAAGCGGTTCGCAACATCAAGCATACCGTTTATCTCGGTAAGACCGGACTTTGTTGCATCATATTTATATGTCCCCTGGGCATACTCCATCGGCGGACAAGCCTCGCTGAACCACAGCTCCTTGCCGTATTTATCTGCAAGCTCCTGCGCTTCTTCTGTTGACCAGCTGGTGTAATGGCTGCCTATGACATCGACAGCATCCCTAAGCTCTTCATCTTCCAGCATCTCATCGGCGCAGTACCAGCTTGTGACCTCTTCGCCTGCAACTATTTTTATCTTTGAATAGTCATAAGCGCAGTCCTTTTCCTCCTTCAGGCTTTTCGACAGATATTTTATCCATTCATAATCAGCGGCACGCTCATTTCTTGTTGCACTTACATAATCAAACTCGAGCCCGTATTTTTCAAAAGCTGCATCAAGCGTTTTCTTATACCATTTATATCTTGCTGCATAGATGTCCTCTGAATCGGTGACCCACCTGGGCTCGCTCCAGTAGAGCATATCAAGAGTAAGATCGGGGTTTATCGCCTTCGCATCTGCTGCGAGCATAAACCCGGCACCACGGGTGACGTCAGGCTCCTCGTCCTCTGTCCTCATTACGTTCGGTTCGGTTCCCGAGGATGAATTGATATCGCTTCCCATTTCGATCTTCAGATGATTTATCCTGAGGCCGTTCTCGCTGAAAAGATGTTCCATTATCTCCTGATAAGCTTCGGGCGACTGCGTTTTATAATCCATAAGCAGCCTGGAGGTGTTGTTTGCAGACACCATTGCGTTGCCCTTGTAGAGCATATTCTCTTTAGTGTTTGCCTTGCTCCCGTTGATCGTTACCTTTCTCACATCGTTCACCGCCCCTTCTGCTCTTATCCTGATATCAGTGAAACCTGCCGCTGTACACAGCGTCATCAGCACAGCAGTTATCGCTGCTGTTATCCGTCTGAGTTTTTGCATAATTGACCTCCGTTGTTTTCAAACGATAGCTTCTGTATAAATACTATCATATACAACGGAGGTGTTCAATCTGATATTTATGTCAAAGTCTTACGATTTGAAACTCAGCTGCGCCGCAGCCTGAATTCTCTCGGAGAGATCCCGGTGGCTCTTCTGAATACTATGCCAAAATAATTATTATCCCTGAAACCAACTTTAAAAGCGATGTCTGATATCTGCATATCCCTGGAGACAAGAAGCAGCTTTGCTTCGCTGACTCTTTTATTATTGATATATTCGATAGGTCTCATACCGGTGCTGCTGCGAAACACTCTGCAAAAATATTGTGCTGATACCCCCGAGAGCGAGGCCAGCTCGTCAAGGGTTATATCCTCGCTGTAATGCTCATCAATGTAGCTTATAGCTCTGTCAGCGATCAGGTTCTTGTTATCATCAGACTGACCGATGAGCATAAGCTCTCTGGCAAGCATAATGAATTCATAAAGCAAGGGTGAGGACCGTTCTCCGCCGCTGACAGGCTCTTTGACACAGTTTATTATCTGGGAAAAAAGATTAGTCATTCTTTCGCTCACAGGCATATCACATACAACACAGCCGTCAAAGCCCATACGCTTCATCATATCATCAGCGTGTTCACCCCTGAACACCAGCCATTTAGTGTTCCACTGGCCGCTATACGCCATATACTCATGGGGCAGTTCAGGTGGCAGGTAAAATATCGAACCCTCTTTTAGGATATACTCTCTTTCTCCCACGATAAGTTTTCCGCTGCCGGAGGATGTTATAAGAAACTGGTGTGACACAAGCCCCTGTGGTCTTGAGACCCTGTATTCGGGTTCACAGATTCCTATCCCAGAAACATAGAATGGAAGAGTAGTCTGCTTTCCGAGCACGGGATAAACAGCTTTCAGCACAGTACCACCCTCCCTTATACGCAGCATATCTCTTTAAATGATTATAGCACACAACTATTTGGCGGGTTTTCTTCAAGATACCTGTCAAGTATCTCCGCTGCTGTTCTGACAAACTTCACGCAGGGTCTGACCTTGTAGTATTGCTCGGTCCTTTTTTCTGGAGTCGGTTCGCTTGTTACCGCAAGACCTTTCAAAAGGTCACGGCAGATGATAGTCTCGTGCTTTTTGCGAAACTCCTCTGCGAGATATTGTATCCTCTTATAATGCTCAGTTTTAATGGAATGATCCGTTTCTGTTCCATCACCGTAAAGTATACCGGCGATCATGAACATTGCCGAACAGGTACCGCACACCTCACGCATACGTCCCATTCCGGCACCAAAGGATGATGACAGTCTTTTGGCAAGTTCCTCATCTACTCCTGTAACATCGGAGAACGCCACAAAAACAGACTGAGCGCAGTTGTATCCCTGAGTGAAAAGGCTGACCGCCTTTTCGGTATGGTCGTATTTCATAATTGCTTGCCGCAGCTAGAGTCAAAAACAGCTGCTTCTCCTTTTTGATTTTAGTAAATTATATCACTGTTCCATTCTTATGTCAAGCCTGACTACTGCTTTAAGAAAAGCGTACAGAGCCGTTTGAAATACTTTTTTGATGTTAAAAATATTTATCAAAGCCCTTGACAAGTCATAAATTATGTTGTATAATGCAATTGCATTGATGCAAAATTTTAACGAAAGGAGAGCTTATAATGACAAACAATATAATCAACATCACTAATATCATAAAAATGATCTATAACACTGACTATACCTATGACAAGATCAGCGGTATAACTATGCGCACATACGTCGGAAGGCTCTCCGGGGGCAGATACTGACTCTGTCCGTTGGAAGGCTTGTTCATGCCTCCGACCCTGTGCGGTCGGAGGCATTTTTTATTGTCCCGAAAGGAAGGGAGGCGGATAATATGAAATATTTTGATGCGCTGGCAGCTCTGATAGAAGAAGAGCTGCAAAAGCGTGGCGTAATGACCGATGACCTTAAATACTGCGTCAAGGCTGACCTTGACGGAGAAGGCCGATACATAGATGTGTATGTAACGTTTACTGATAAGACACTAAGCATAATTTCCGGCTATGAGCATTATGAAAAGCTGAAACGCCGTGAAAAAAGAAAGAGCATGAGCCGTTTTGATGTAAGCGGATACGAAGAGCATGAGCTTGAGAGCATCGAAAGGATGTATGTTGACCGGTATGCGGACTCTGCAAGACTGATGATAGAGCCAAAGGACGGAAAAGATTTCTCAATAGCAAGATTCTCGCTGGGTTTTGCCGATAAGTTTGAAAAGTTCTGCGAGAGAGTCAACAAGACCGTTAAAGGCGAGCCTATCGATGATACTCTGCTGGAGGGGGTAAAAACCCATTGTCCTATCTGCGGTGAGCGGTATCCCGACCCTAACCGCCCGGTCTGTCCACGCTGTGTTGACAGGAGGTCAGTGTTCATAAGGCTTCTGAAGATCTTCGGCGAATTCAAGTGGGCTGTGATAATGATACTGCTTACTATAGTTCTTAGCAACGTCTTTGCTGTACTGACGCCTATTTTCGGAGCGCAGATGTTCTACGATGAGGTGCTGACCGAGGGCGGCAAGTACTACGGCGAACTTCTGATGATAGTCCTGCTCCTGCTGGGAGTGAACCTGGCATCGCTTATAATGAAGATAGCATCCGGCTATATCACCTCAAAGGTCGTGCCGGTAGTCACACACAGACTAAGAGTCAAGATCTTCTCCTCGATGCAGAGGCTTTCCCTTGATTTCTTCACCAGCAAGCAGACAGGATCACTTATGTCAAGAGTTGACCGTGACAGCAGCAATATCTACTGGTTTTTCACGGATATAGTTCCCTACGGCCTGACAAATGTGGTCAAGGTCATAGGTATAGCTGTGATAATGATCATCCTTTCGCCGCTGTTATCAATAGGTATCATCCTTACTATATCCTTGATAGAAATAGTCGAGCACAGGTTTTACCGAAGCCAGCGAAAGCTCTACAGAAAGTATGACGTCGCTATGCGATCGGCAAACTCCGTTCTCTCGGATGCTATGAACGGCCAGAGAGTCGTCAAGGCGTTTTCAAACGAACAGCGTGAGATAAAGCGGTATCAGAAGCGAAACACCAGTGCATTCGATATCAACACTCACATAAACAGCCGTATAGCCAATACTGTGCCTGTTATCTGGACATTCTACAGAATAGTAAACAAGCTGGCATTTTGTCTGGGTGCGGTCCTAGTCATAAAGGGCTACATCCTGTTCGGTGCGCTGTCGGCACTGATCTCATACACTGAAATGGCTATCGAGCCCATATATTTCTTCACATGGATCGGAGACCGCTGGGCAAAGTGTATGGATGCGGCATCAAGAATGTTTGAGATACTTGATGCTCTGCCTTCGGTAAAGCAAGCCGATGCCCCGGTCCATCTTGAACAGGTTAGAGGCGAGATCGAGCTTCGAGATGTATCATTTGAGTATGAGGCTGGAAGACCGATAATCAAAGATCTGAGTATGAAGGTCGAATCAGGGCAGATGTTCGGCATCGTCGGCAAGACCGGAGCAGGAAAGTCCACTATCATAAACCTTATCGCAAGGCTATACGATGTGACAGGCGGCGAGATAACTATCGACGGAGTGCCGATAAAGAACATCGCCTTTGAAGACCTCAGACGCAGCATAGGTATCGTTTCTCAGGAAACATTCTTGTTTATGGGCACGATAGCAGACAATATCCGCTATTCAAACCCCGATGCGACAATGGAAGAGGTCATCGAGGCTGCAAAGAGCGCTAATGCTCATGAGTTTATAACAAAACTGCCTGACAGCTACAATACACGTATCGGCGAAGGCGGAGTGTCGCTTTCCGGCGGCGAGAAGCAGAGGATATCGATCGCAAGGGCGATAATCCAGAGGCCGGAGATACTTATCCTTGATGAGGCAACGGCGTCTATGGATACACGCACAGAACGAAAGATACAGGCTGCTATCGACAGACTAAAGCAGGGAAGAACGATAATCTCTATCGCCCACAGGCTCTCGACCCTGCGTGATGCGGACAAGCTCTGCGTCATTGAAAACGGAGAACTCAAAGAGAGCGGAACTCACGATGAGCTTATAAAGCAGAAAGGCAAATACTTCGAGCTTTACAAGCTCCAGTTCGAGGCTCTGAGATTTATCAACGACTAAAGGAGGCGGGAATATGACTGATGAGATCAAAGAAGAGGTCTATGAGGTGGACAAGCTAACTCTGCTCGACTGCAAAAAGATAGCTCTTAAACAGGAGAAGAGCGGTTTTCTCACCCTTGAATATGACGGAAGAACATACAGCCGTGTTGATCCCACAAGGCTCATCCCATTTCTGTCAAAGACAACATACATAAGCCTGTCCTATGAGAATGAGGAAAAAGAATTCAGAGAGATAGGCGTTATAAAGGATATGAAGGAATTATCCGGTGAACAGTACAAATTATTGGACAATTTCCTCGAGTACAAATACTATATGCCGGAGATCACGAAGGTTTACAGCATAAAGGACAATATGCGTGGTGCGATTTTTGTGAAGGCAGACACGACATCCGGCGAAAAGACTATCTGTGTCCGTGACTGGTATCAGAATTTCAGGATGCTCAGTGAAAAATATCTCTATGTAAACGACGCTGACGGAAACAAGTATTTCTGCTCCGACATTGAAAAGCTGGACCGCAAGAGCAGAAACGTTCTGGAGATGTTCACATAATACATCACTGCACCAAGGAAAGGAAGGTGATAATCAATGGATCTTAAGATCAAACTCCCCGAAAACGCCACGGATGATATTGTTTATTCTCTGCCGTATAAGTTCGCAAATGACGGTGAGATGGTAGACGGTATATTCTGTGCAGACAAAGAGTATATCTACATATACGCTGACGGCAAACTCGAAGAACAGTACAAAATTTCGGACTTTTCGGAATTTACCTGCCGAAGACAGATAGGCTCATCAATGGCGCAGGGGATAAAAGAAAACGGAGATGCTGTGTGCTTCTGTGCTTTCACCCAGGATATGTTCGCCAGGTTTGGCGAGGTAATGAAGCTTCTTGAGCATTATGTGCGGACAGGTGAGCTGATAACCGAGACTGATGAGGACGAGCCTGTTTGCCCAAGCTGTGGTCTGCCCCTTGAGGGCGGATCCGAATGTGTTTACTGCAAGGGAAAGGGTTCGACTATACTAAGACTTCTCAAACGCATAGGACCTTATAAAAAGTATTTCATAACTGCTGTTATCTGCACGATAGCATCAGAGCTGGTCTGGGTCTTCATGCCCTATATCGACCGTATCATAATAGATGATTATGTAACACCAAAGCTTATCGACTGGGGCGGATTCATTGCTATTGTTATAACTATAGTTTCACTTCTGCTTGTGGGCGGAGTTATGGAGCTTCTAAATATGCGAAACTCCTTTAAGACAGCTTTGAGTATCGGAAGAGACCTAAGACAGGAAGTCTTTGAAAAATCCCAGCAGCTTTCAATGAGCTCTCTTTCAAAGAGAACAGCAGGAGAGCTTATCAACCGTGTTTCGGGTGATGCAGCAAAGCTGGAGGAGTTTATTACAGCAAACGGCAAGGATGCGATAGTCAAGCTTTTATCTCTTATGATAATCGGCGGACTGCTCTTTGTTATGAACTGGCGGCTGGCCCTGATGACCATTGTACCTGTTCCGTTTGTGTTCCTGATAGTCAAGAAGCTCTTCAATGTTATGGCCCTTCGCTACACGGCTGTCTGGAAGTATTCCAAAAACCATAGTGAGAACCTTCACGATATTTTAAACGGCATAGCTGTTGTTAAATCGTTCGGAAGCGAAGCAAGAGAGATAGCGCATTACGAAGGCTGTTCGATAAAATGGGCAAAGGCCTGTGTCAGAGCCGAGATAATGTGGTATCTGACTATCCCGTTCTCGGAATTCATCCTTACAGTCGGAAACTTTCTTGTTCTCTATTTCGGAGGCTCGATGATACTCGGAAATGAGATGAGCCTTGGTGAACTGATCCAGTTTACAACCTATGTGGCTATGCTCTACGAGCCGATCATCTGGCTTATCCATATCCCGAGAACACTTGCAGACACATCTGTATCTGCCGGTAAGGTCTTTGAGATACTTGATATGCAGTCAGATGTCCGGGATATCGAAGACCCTGTTGAGATCGACATTAAAGGTGACATAGAGTTTGATGATGTTTATTTCGGTTACAAGGCCTATGTCCCTGTGCTCAAAGGTATAAGCTGCAAGATAAACAAAGGTGAAATGATCGGCATCGTCGGTCATTCAGGAGTAGGAAAATCAACGATGATAAACCTGATACTCCGCCTTTATGATTGCACACAGGGCGAGATCAGAATTGACGGTGTGCCTATAAAGAATATCGATCAGCACAGCCTTCGTTCACAGGTCGGTGTCGTTCTCCAGGAGACTTTTCTCTTCGACGGAAGCATTCTTGACAATATTTCCTACGCCCGTCAGGATGCGCCTTTCGAGGAAATAATCAAGGCGGCAAAGATAGCAAATGCTCACGATTTCATTGTAAATCTCCCCGACGGATATAACACCCGTGTCGGAAACAAGGGCTATCAGCTTTCGGGAGGAGAGCGGCAGAGGATAGCTATCGCAAGAGCACTGCTCCACGATCCTAAGATCATCATTCTCGATGAAGCAACAGCTTCTCTCGATACCCAGACCGAAAAACAGATCCAGGAAGCTCTCGGAAGACTAACCAGGGGCAGAACAACGATAGCGATAGCCCACCGTCTTTCGACGCTGTCAAATGCTGACAGGTTGATTGTCCTTGATAAAGGCAAGCTTGCGGAGTTCGGCACCCACAAGGAATTGATGAAGCAGGGCGGAGTGTACTATGACCTGGTAATGGCACAGCGAGAGACAACCAAGATGAAAAACGCACCTCTCAAAACAGCGCAAGCTTAAAGCACCATTTTTATCTGACCATCTCGCCATTGCTGATCTGGTACAGACTTAATAAGTTAAAACCATGAAAAAAGGCTCCCGATATCAGTATCGAGAGCCTTTATACTATGGTGTGTTAATTATACAAACTTCTTTCCTGCGTCCCATGCGCCGCCTGCAATTTCGCCAATTACACGATAGGCTTTTGCTGACGAATCATACATGATAGGATCAAGCTTGTCAAGATCTACCTTGTCATCTGTCAGAACGCTCTCGTCGGCAACCATTCCGACTACCTGTGCGACTACTCGTGTTTCGCCGTATTCCTCAATGATGTCAATTGCCTTGCATTCGAGAGCGACCGGCAGGTTGTCTATAATGGGAGCGTTGACCTTCTCTGATCTTGTAACGGTAAAACCGGCTTTATCGAGCTTATCAGGCTCTTTTGCCTGTGATACCAGCCCTACGTAATCACACTCTGCAAGAAAGTCTTTTGTAGCAAAGCTGACTGTGAATTCTTTGTTTGCCTTTATGTTGTCTGTAGATACATGGCTTCCGAGACTTATCGAGATAAGATCTCTGCCCACCTGTCCTGCCCATGCGGCATTCATAGCGTTCGGCTTGCCGTCCTTGTCATAGGATGCAATAATAAATACCGGAAGCGGAGTTACAAAACCCTTGTCAAAACTTTTCTTCATGTTGATCTCTCCTTTAGTATATCTGCTATTTATAGTAAAGTTCATTAAAATCATTATAGCACCATAGATTTATTATGTCAATAGAAACCCCTCTTACTGTTCATACGCAATAAGAGGGCTCTTGAAACAATTATTTCTTTATGAACCTGTGTCTGTTGACATCGTAAGCTTCTTTGCTTTTTCTTCCAAGAAGGATGAACACGAGCACACCTGCAAGAACAAGTCCGCCGACAACACCAATAATGATGAGGACTATATTATTACCTGTGGACGAAGAGCTCTCGCCAGTGCTTGAAGCCGCAGCTTCGGATGTCTGATCTGCAGCGCTTTTCGCAGGCTTTGTAGTAGTTGTAAAGGCTTCTTCCTTCGAGCTTTCATCCGTGACTTCGGGAGTCTCCGGCTCATCGGGAGCAAGGGTCTTGCACTTTAATGCGAAGAGATCGGTACAGGTCACTGTTCCCATTCCGGTATCACCTACGTACAAAGTCGAAACACAGCTGAAATCATCTGTTCCGTAGGCATCAACTATATCGGCATATTCAAAGTAAGCATACTTTCCTGCGAAGTATGAAGCAGGAACTTTGCCCCACACCGTTCCGTTCTTTGCTTTCGGCGAAACGTTGTCATCGGTGCTCTGGAGAATGAACTCGACAGGGGAGTTGTATATCTCTTCTTCAGACTCGAAGTCAAAAACGGCCACAACGATAGAATCCGGTGTCAGAGAGCTTATGTCAAGCTGATCCACTCCTACTGTAAGGCTCTGCCCCCAGTTCTGGCTGGGCTTAGGGTTATTTGGATGAACACATACTGTATGGAGTATCTGTTTTTCTGCAAGTTCTGCCTGTGAATATACATTTGAAGCATCAAAACCCGTGCAGGTCACAGCGCTGCCTGCCGAAACAACATCAATAGAATACACCGACGAAAGCTCTGCATCGCCGAGAGCGTCAGTAATATCACTGTAATTATAAACTGCCTTGCCGTTTTTATAATCTGAAGCGGTGACTTCAGCAGATGTGGGCTGACCAACGCTGAAGTTGTCCGGAGAAGGTGAACCCCAGTAATTAAGTACCAGCTTTATAGGGCAGCTGTCTGCATCAGCAGCATCACAGCTGACTGTCAGAGTTGTATCGGCTGTGAACTGTGAAGCAGAAAGAGAGTTAGAGTTTACGCTAAAGGAAACGCCGTCAGCAGATTCAACCGCCGTTTTGGTATCGAGAGAAACGTCTGCCGCTGCCGCAGAAACAGTGCCGATAACAAATGCAGCCACAGAACCAATAAGCATAGATAATGCTTTCTTCATGATCTTACTCCTTCTCGTAATTTAAATTCAATAATTTCTAAACTGTTAAGACACTTTTATTATATCATAAGCCCCTGACTCCGTCAATTACTCTATTTGGAGAATTTATGCAATAATTAGTTATCTGATTGTTAGATTTCCACAACGAACCAGCTTACCTGATCGGATGAGATGTGCATATAGCATAAAATTATGATATATAAGACAAATATCTGATATTGGATGATATGACAAATGTATACAGATTATTGTTTTCTGTTTTATATACAAGCAAACAGAAAAACGATCTGATCAAAGTGAAGATACGCAATACAAGACCAGTTAAGTTAGGTGATTTAGCAAACACAAAAGACAAATGTTTAGAGAATTATTTGATTGTTTTGTGCGCTATGCACAAGAATCAGGTGTCTGTTTTGTTTGTATGGACAAATTTTTGAATAAGTTTTGAAGATGTATTTACAAATGTATATCACTGTGCTATAATTGTCACAACTAATATAGACGTAGTGTGCAGTGATGACTGTACAGCTTTGTAAAACAGATAATTATGATAAGGAGGACGGTATGGATAACTTCAAATACATGGCTATAGTAGATTGGGCGAAGGATTATATAGCGTCCGAGGGGCTAAAGCCCGATGATCGTTTTCTTACTGAGAAACAGCTCTGCACCATACACGGTGTCAGCAGACAGACTGTCAGACAGGCTATGATGAAGCTGGAAAGCGAGAATATCATCAGCAGAGTCCGTGGCAGCGGAACATTTGTAACTGCCAGGGCAGCGGCTTCCAGCGAGAGCCAGCCTGCCACAGCTAAGAAGAGCATCGGTGTTATCTCGACTTATTTCAGCGACTATATTTTCCCGCATATTGTTACAGGAATTGAGAGCGTTCTCGGTGATGTGGGCTATACAATGCAGCTGTCTATCACCCATAATCAGGTCCTTGAAGAGACACAGGCTCTGGAAAGTATGCTGTCAAGCGGTGTATGCGGCTTGATCGTTGAACCCTCGAAAAGTGCTCTTCCGAATCCGAATATCGCTCTTTATCAAAAGATCAAAGAGAGCGGGATCCCCCTTGTTTTCTTCAACGCAAAGTATCCCTGGGCTTCTTTCCCGTATGCCTCCATGGATGATGTTGCGGCAGGAAGAAAAGTAACGGACTTCCTCTTTGAGTGCGGTCATAAGAATATCGCAGGGATCTTTGCTCTGGATGATATCCAGGGTCACAAGCGTTACAGCGGATTTATGGAGAGCTGTCTGTCTCATAATGTCAAGGGTTCCGAGAAGAACGTTTTCTGGTTTGCAACGGCAGACAAGAACAGTATCTTCAAATATGCCAAGGATAAGTTCCTTGATATGTTCTCGAGCACAACAGCAGTTGTTTGCTATAATGATATGA
The DNA here is from genome assembly GCA_902800795.1 of uncultured Ruminococcus sp. Lineage (GTDB taxonomy): Bacteria > Bacillota > Clostridia > Oscillospirales > Ruminococcaceae > Hominimerdicola. The sequence goes on from CADCFQ010000016.1 coordinate 19,498, forward strand.
TGGCTATAAACCTGCTTAGGTTCTGCAAGGAGAACGGCATCAAGGTCCCGGAGGATCTGTCGGTGGTCGGTATCGATGATTCAAGGTATGCGACTATCTGCGAAGTTCCTCTTACCAGTGTACATCATCCTCACAAAAAGCTGGGCAATGCCGCAGCTAAGATGCTTGTAGGAATGATCGAGAGAGGAGATACGGTCTGCGAAGATGAGATCTTTGAGCCGGAGCTGATCGTCAGAGATTCAGTTATCAGTGTTTGAGTCGTTTCGTGAGTTTGCCAGGAGGTGAATCGTTGTGAGTACGAATTCTTTTGCCGATGAATTCGGGCAAGTCAACCGCATGGACTCGAAGAAGATAGACCATCTGCTTAGAACGGGCTGCCCGGATACTTGCCGGGAAGAGTTTGGAAAGATGCTTGATGAGATAAGTTTCTACGATTTCAAGTCTATGATCCTCAGAATGTATGTTTGTACAGACATTTATCTTGTTGCAAGAAAATTTGCAGCGGAGCTGGGCATCAGTGACAGCCGTTTTACGTCGCTGCTGGGAACAGCGGATGATCTTGAAGATCATCTGTCAACTGTTGAAGCTACGGCACAGTATCTTATCTCCATTGTTGAGCAATGTATCAAATGGAGGATCGAGAACGCCAAAGACAGCAAGAACTGTGTTGTGGGCAATGCAAAAAGATATATAGAATTCAACTATATGCGGGATGATATGTCCCTTGATACTATCGCCAGGGAAGTTGGGCTAAGCCCCACGTATTTCAGCGCCTTATTCAAAAAGGAAACCGGCTGCTGCCTTACCAATTATCTCAATAAAGTAAGGATAGATAAATCAAAGCAGCTTTTGTGCTGCACATCGAAGATGATCTATGAAATAGCCTTTGAGGTCGGCTTTCAGGATTACAGATACTTCAGCCAGATCTTTAAAAAGTACACAGGGCAGACACCCAGGCAGTTCCAGAAGCTAGCAAATGTACGTACATAGTTGTCAAAAATTATAAGATTAGATTATATTTTTGATATTCTGATTAAGTTTCATAATGAATAACGTAAAATATTGAACATTTATAATAAGATTATCGGTATAAATGTACGCACCTATTCGTTATAATGTAAGTACAAGTTAAGAACATCGTTTGAATTTAAAACGAAGAAATCAAAAACTTTATATTAGCGGTTTAGGAGGAAAAAATCATGAAAATGAAGAAGTTACTCGCAGTTCTTTCGTCGGCAGTTCTTTGCGCAGCTATGCTTTCAGCTTGCGGCGACAGCGACAGCAGCAGTGGATCCAAGTCTGGAGGCAAGTCTTCCGGAGATCTCATCAAGGTCGGCATCATCAACAACGACCCTAACGAGTCCGGATATCGTACAGCTAACGATAAGGATCTTAAGGAAGCATTCTCCGAGAAGAATGGTTTCGACGCTTCATTTGCTTACAGCCTGAAGAATGACGAGCAGATCACAGCAGCACAGAAGTTCATCCAGGACGAAGTTGATTATCTGCTTCTCTCCGCAGCTGATACAGCTGGTTGGGACAGCGTACTTAAGGAAGCTCAGGATGCAGGCGTAAGGGTTATCCTTTTTGACCGTACAATTGATGCTGACGAGAGCCTTTATGAAGCTTCTATCGTTTCTGATATGGAGAAGGAAGGCGACACAGCAGTTGAGTGGCTCAAGGGACAGAACCTTGACAGCTACAAGGTGATCCATATCCAGGGCGTTATGGGTTCCGCAGCTCAGAAGGGCCGTTCGGGCGCTCTCGATGAGGCTGCAGCAGCTGATTCTTCCAAGTGGGAGATCGTAGCTCAGCAGACAGCAGAGTGGAACGCTGAGAAGGCTCAGCAGATCGTTCAGTCGGTTATCGACCAGGGTAAGGAATTCAATGTTATCTATGCAGAGAACGACGATATGGCTAAGGGAGCAGTTGCAGCTCTTGACAAGGCTAACATCTCTCACGGTGTAGGCAAAGACGTTATCGTAATGGGCTTTGACTGCAACAAGTGGGCTCTTGAGGAGCTCCTTGCTCAGAACTGGAACTATGACGGACAGTGCAATCCTTTCCAGTCCTCTTACATTCTTGACGTTATCGACAAGCTTGAGAACGACGAGAAACTTGACAAAAAGGTTATTGTCATGGACGAAAAGGGATTTGATGCTTCCACGATCACACAGGATGACGTTGATAAGTACGGAATCTGATAGAATTATTTCGACATAATAAATTTCACGAATAAAGAAGTTAGTGCGGAGTGGCATACGGGGAAAATGCTCTTATGTCCCCGCACTATCTTTGTGTCAGGAGGAAAATGTATGCATGAAGATTCTTTGCTTGAAATGCGTGGGATCTACAAATCTTTCCCGGGCGTTAAAGCGTTACAGAATGTAGACTTCACTCTGCGCAAAGGCGAGATCCACGCTCTTATGGGCGAGAACGGTGCAGGAAAGTCTACTTTGATCAAGGTCCTGACAGGAGTACATATTAAGGATGAGGGCGATATCTGGCTCAAGGGTCATGATAAAGTCCAGATCCACTCTCCTCAGGAAGCGCAGAAACTTGGTATCAGTACAGTTTATCAGGAGATATCGCTTTGTCCGAATCTCTCTGTTGCCGAGAACATTTTTATAGGAAGAGGAAAGGGAGGACTTGTAAGCTGGAGAACGATGAACAAGCGTTCTCAGGAGCTTCTGGATTCTCTTGGAATTGCTGTTTCAGCAACTCAGCAGCTTGCAAGCTGTTCGATAGCTGTCCAGCAGATGGTCGCTATCGCCAGAGCAGTTGATATGGATTGCAGCGTACTTATTCTGGATGAGCCTACCTCATCTCTGGATGAAACAGAGGTCGAGAAGCTGTTCATCCTTATGCGTCAGCTCAAAGAGCGAGGTGTTGGCATTATCTTTGTTACACACTTCCTCGATCAGGTCTATGAGGTCTGTGACAGGATAACCGTTCTCCGAGACGGTACTCTGGTCGGAGAATATGAGATCGAAAATCTGCCGAGAGTACAGCTCGTTTCCAAGATGCTTGGTAAAGAGCTTGACGATATGGCTGATATAAAGAATTCCGTTCCCGAATTTGTAGACAAGGACGAAGCTCCTGTTTATGAAGTCAAGGGCCTTAGCAGCACAGAGGGCATCAGCCCCTTTGACTTTGAGATCCACCGTGGTGAAGTCAACGGATTTACCGGACTTCTTGGTTCGGGCAGAAGTGAGTGCGTAAGAGCTATCTTCGGTGCCGATAAGGTAACGAGCGGCACTGTAAAGATTGACGGCAAGAGCGTCAGGATCACCAAGCCCCGTGAAGCTATGAAACACGGTATCGGATATCTTCCCGAGGACAGAAAGCGTGACGGTATAGTCGGCGATCTTTCCGTTAAGGAAAACATTATCCTTGCTCTCCAGGTGAAGACCGGTTTCTTCAAGCCTTTCTCTAAGGCAAAGGCAAATGAGTTTGCAGAAGAATATATCAAGCTCCTTGATATCAAGACCGCATCTGTAAACACTCCGATCAAATCTCTTTCCGGCGGAAACCAGCAGAAGGTTATCCTTGCAAGGTGGTTGCTGACTCACCCGAAATACCTTATCCTTGATGAGCCTACAAGAGGTATCGACGTAGGAACCAAGGTGGATATCCAGAAGCTAGTGTTAAAGCTTGCCTCGGAAGGAATGAGCGTTACATTTATCTCGTCCGAGACAGATGAGATGCTTCGTACCTGTTCCAGACTGCTTGTCATGAGAGACCGAAAACTTGTGGGCGAACTGACAGGCGACCAGCTGACACAGACCGCTGTTATGAATACTATCGCAGGAGGTGATAAGAATGCCGAATAAAAAAGCTATGCCGCCCAAGACACCTCTCTGGGCAAGGCTTACAAAGCACCAGATTATCATACCTATCGCAGCTCTTCTGCTGCTTGCACTTTTCAATCTTATTGCAGACCCGTCATTCTTTAAGATCACCCTTAAAGACAACTCGAACGGCGACCCCGTTCTTAGCGGTAACCTTATCTCTATAATAGACAACGGTTCAGAGCTTGCTATCCTTGCTCTCGGTATGACGCTCGTAACAGCGGCTTCCGGCGGACAGGATATCTCCGTAGGCGCTGCTATCGCTATCAGCGGAAGCGTTATGCTTCGTGTGCTCTGCGGTTCTGATTCACGTTCTGAGACCCTGCAGGCTCCGATAATCGTAGCATTCCTTATGGCTTGCCTCGTTTCTATGGCATTCGGTGCCTTCAACGGCTCATTGGTCGCATTTTTCAAGATTCAGCCAATGGTCGCTACTCTGATCCTCTTTACGGCAGGACGTTCTATCGCTGCATGGATCAACAACAATGAGCTCCCGATCGTTAAGGATGAAAGCTTTGCTTACTTCGGAAACTACATCCCGGGTATTCCTATCCCGACGCCGTTTTTGATAGCAATAGCCTGCTTCATCATTACATGGCTCATAATGAAGTTTACAAACCTCAGCCTTTATGTTCAGTCCGTTGGTATCAACGAAAAGACATCAAGACTCAATGGTCTTAATCCTGAATTCATCAAGCTTATGACTTACGTCCTTCTTGGACTCTGTGTTGCAGTAGCAGCATTTATCAAAGTAAGCCGTATTTCTACTATCAACTACTCGGTAGTTGCAAAGGATATCGAAATGGACGCTATCCTTGCGGTCGCTCTCGGCGGAAATGCCCTCAGCGGCGGCAGATTCAGCATGGGCGCATCGGTTCTCGGCGCTTATGTTATCCAGTTCCTGACTACCACGCTTTACAAGTTCGAGGTCAATGCAGCGGCTCTTCCTGCTTACAAGGCAGTCGTTGTTATCATCCTCGTTGTTCTCAGCGCACCCACAGTCAGAGAAAAGCTTTCCAGACTTGGCAAGAAGCTGCACAAGAATAAAGCTGCAGCCGAAACGGCCTGAGCATCACGGAAGGAGGAATAGAAATGCTGAATCTTATGATGACCGGCAACGGCAGATTAAAGCCGCCCGGAAGAAAAATGACAGATACAAATCTGCTTACAACGATCACAATAGCAGTCTTCTTCGTGATGTATATCGGCTCTATGGTTTTCCTCGGTGAGGGATTCTTAAAGCCGCAGACGATGCTTAATCTTATCAGCACCAACGCATACCTTATAATCATAGCCTGTGGAATGAGCCTTGTTATGATAACAGGCGGTATCGATATCTCCGTCGGCGGTGTTACAGCTCTTGTTTCAATGAGCTGTGCTGTATATCTTGATATGCACGGCGGAAACGTGTATATTTCGATGCTTCTGGCTATCGGAATAGGCCTTGCTTTCGGAATCATCCAGGGCTTCCTTATCGCATATCTCCAGATACAGCCGTTTATCGTTACTCTTGCCGGAATGTTCTTTGCAAGAGGTATGGTAACGATCGTTCATACAAACCCCTTCAACGTTGCAAACAAGGACTTTGTTGAACTCAAGGACACAAGGATCGAGCTTCCTGATTTCCTTGGCTCTACCAACAGAAGAGGCAGGTTCATCCCTGCAAAGATCGAGATCGGTGTTATCGTTGCTCTTATTATCGTCGCTATTCTGTTCTGCGTTCTTAAATGGACAAAGCTCGGACGTAATTTCTACGCTGTCGGTGGAAACAAGCAGAGCGCACTTATGCTTGGTATCAACGTAAAGAGAACTACTTTCATCTCTTATGTTATGTGCGGCCTTCTCGCAGGGATCGGCGGATATGTATACTTCATGCACGTAGGTTCCGGATCGCCGTCTCATGCTACCGGTGCCGAAATGAACGCTATCGCATCTTCGATCATAGGCGGTACGATGCTGACGGGCGGTGTAGGAAATATCGTCGGAACGCTGTTCGGTGTTCTTTCATTGGCTCTTATCCAGAGCATAGTTTCCTCTATTGGTCTTGACCAGGCATGGTGGACCGGGATAACAATCGCATCAATGCTCTGTATCTTCCTCGTTGTTCAGAGTATCATCATTGCACGCCGCAAGAAGGCTAACCTCAAGAACGCTGCCGGCAACGCAGCCAAGGAGGTCGCGACATGAGTGTGAATGATGTTATAAAAGAGGGAAAGACCTTTATAGGTATAGAATTTGGTTCGACCAGGATAAAAGCGGTCCTTATCGGCGAAGATAATGAACCGCTTGTAGCCGGAGTTCATGACTGGCAGAACACACTTCTTGATGGTGTCTGGACTTATCCTCTTGAAGAGGTAAGGGCAGGTCTTCAGGATTGTTTTGCAGACCTTATGAAAAATGTCGAGAGCAAATACGGTGTAAAACTTACTAAAGCATCCGGTATGGGTATCTCGGCAATGATGCACGGCTATCTTGTATTTGATAAAAACGGCGAGCAGCTTGTTCCTTTCAGGACATGGCGCAACACTATGACAGAAGAAGCTGCTGCAAAGCTTACCAAGGAATTCTCTTTCAATGTTCCTCAGCGCTGGAGCATCGCTCATCTTTATCAGGCGATACTGAAAGATGAGGAACATATCGACAGGATCGCCTTTATGACGACCCTTGCAGGATATGTTCACACTCTGCTTACCGGAGAAAAAGTCATCGGTATCGGCGATGCTTCCGGTATCTTCCCGATAGACTCGGTTGACGGATGCTATAACGAGAAGATGACAATTCGTTTTGATGAGCTCACACAGGGAACACGTTTTTCTGCAAAGCTTATCGACATTCTTCCGAAGATTGTTTCTGTCGGAGAATGTGCAGGGACCCTTACAGAGGAGGGCGCAAAGATCCTTGACCCCACCGGGGCATTCGGAGCAGGTGTGCCGCTTTGTCCGCCGGAGGGCGACGCACAGACCGGAATGGCAGCGACAAACAGCATCGCTCCCAAAACAGGCAACGTTTCTGCCGGAACATCCATCTTCTCGATGATAGTTCTTGAGAAAGCTCTCAGTGCTGTTCATCGTGAGATCGATATAGTGACCACACCCTGCGGAGATCCCGTTGCAATGGTACACTGCAATAACTGCACCACAGACCTTGATGCCTGGGTAAAGATGTTCGGCGGACTTCTCACAGCAGCAGGCGCAGAGACCCCAAAGGGCAAGCTCTATGATCTGATCTATTCTCTTGCCGAGAAAGGTGCTCCTGACTGCGGTGGCATAGTTCTATATAACTACTATGCAGGCGAGCCTGTTACAGGCCTTGATGCAGGAAAGCCCCTGATGTTCAGAAGTCCTGATTCTAAGTTTACGATCGAAAACCTTGCCCGCAGCCTTGTTTATTCCTGCGTTGCAACATTAAAGATCGGTATGGATATCCTTACATATGAGGAAAAGGTATCCCTCGAGCGTATCTATGCTCACGGCGGTCTGTTCAAGACCCCTGTTCCGAGCCAGAACATCCTTGCTGCATCCCTTGGTGCCGACATTACTCTTATGGAGTCTGCCGGTGAGGGCGGCGCATGGGGTATCGCTCTGTTGGCTGCTTTTATGGGAAGAGAAGACAAGTCACAATCTCTGAGCAGCTTCCTCAATGATAAGGTGTTCAAGGGTATGAACGGCAAGACCGTTGCTCCCGATCCCGCTGATATCGAAGGTGTCAGAGCATATATGGAAATCTATAAGGCAGGTCTGGCCGCTGAACGTGCGGCATCGCTTGTATAAGAAAGGAAGATATAATGAAAACATTCTGGTTTATAACCGGTTCTCAGTTTCTTTACGGTGAGGAGACTCTCCGTCAGGTTGAAGCTGACTCCAAGGAGATAGTTGCAGGTCTGAAGCTTCCGTTCCCTGTGGAATACAAGCTGACTGCAAAGACAGAGAGCGAGATAGAAAAGGTCGTCAAAGAAGCTAACTACGATGACGACTGCGCAGGAATCATCACATTCTGCCATACGTTTTCTCCCTCAAAGATGTGGATAAACGGGCTCACTCTTCTCCAGAAGCCCTGGCTCCATCTCCATACACAGTTTAATGAAACAATACCGAATGAAGCAATAGATATGGACTACATGAACCTGCATCAGTCCGCACACGGCGACCGTGAGCACGGATTTATCGGTGCAAGGCTCAGAGCGCCCAGAACGGTCGTTGCCGGATACTGGGCAGATCCTGCCGTTCAGGAAAAGATCGCTCAGTGGCAGAGAGCCTGCATAGGAGCAGAGTTCAGCAGAAGCCTGAAGATAGTCCGTTTCGGTGACAATATGCGTGAAGTTGCCGTTACAGAGGGCGACAAGGTCGAAGTTCAGATCAAGCTTGGCTGGCAGGTAAATACCTGGCCTGTCGGAGATCTTGTTAAAGAGATGAACGCAGTTACCGATGCCGAGATAGACGCTCTTATGAATGAATATGCTTCTCTTTATACCTATGATGAGAAGGACACAGATCCTATCCGTTATCAGGCAAGGGAAGAGATAGCAATTGAAAAGATCCTTGTAAGAGAGGGAGCTAAGGCTTTCTCGAATACCTTCCAGGATCTTCACGGAATGAGACAGCTTCCCGGTCTTGCTGCACAGCATCTTATGTCGAAAGGCTACGGCTTTGGCGCAGAAGGCGACTGGAAGACCGCAGGTATGACAGCAATAATCAAGGCTATGTACCCTGACGGAACAGCTTCGTTCATGGAGGATTACACCTATGATTATAAGCATGAGCTTATCCTCGGCTCTCATATGCTCGAGGTCTGCCCCTCGATTGCAGCCGACAAGCCAAGGATAGAGGTACATCACCTTGGGATAGGCGACAAAGAGCCGCCTGCAAGACTTGTTTTTGAAGGCAAGGCAGGAAAGGCAAAGGTTCTTTCGCTTGTTGATATGGGCGGAAGACTCAGGCTGATCGCTCAGGATGTTACCTGTGAAAAGCCGTTCCAGGATATGCCAAATCTCCCTGTTGCAAGAGCAATGTGGAGACCCGAGCCTTCCTTCTTTGAAGGTCTGGAGTGCTGGATCATCGCCGGCGGCGCACATCACACAGTTTTGTCCTATGATGTTACAGCCCAGGCACTGCGTGATTTCACACGTATAATGGGTATCGAGCTCGTCGTGATAGATAAGGATACAACTCCTGTTTCTTTCGAGCGTGACCTCAAGATATCCGACATTATTTACGGAAGATAACCTCTGTTTGAACTTTTACAACCGTGACCGATCCCGGAGAGATCCGTGGTCGGTCACGGTTTTTGTAAAGTCCGGGATTGAAAAACTGTGACCAATGTGCTATAATGCCATTAGGATCATTTTTTATTTGCAAGGAGGTCTGTTATGTCTATCGAAGCTGCTTTTATTGTTCCTCATCCGCCTCTGATCGTTTCCGAGGTCGGCAAAGGATCAGAACAGAAGGTCATAAAAACGATCGAGTCATATAAAACTGTCGCCGATGAGATAGTGGCGATAGCACCGGACACTATTATCATCTCAAGTCCTCACGCCACTCTTTACTATGATTATTTCCACATCTCTCCCGGCAGGGAAGCTTCCGGCTCATTTTCAGCCTTTTCTGCCCCGGAGGTCAGTTTCCACGAGCAGTATGATACAGAGCTTGTAAGCAGGATCGAGGCTCTGGCCTCATCCGCAGGCCTGCCAGCCGGAACAAAAGGGGAGCGTGACAGCACCCTGGATCACGGAACTATGGTACCCCTTTATTTCATCCGCCAGAAATATAAAGGCGCAAAGATCGTGCGTATCGGCCTTTCGGGCCTGTCCTTAAAGGACCATTACAGTCTTGGAAGGCTTATACAAAAGGCTGTCGATTCCCTCGGCAGGAAAGCAGTCTACGTTGCCAGCGGCGATCTTTCCCATAAGCTCCAGCCTTATGGCCCTTACGGTTTTGTTCCCGAGGGTCCGGAGTATGACAAAAAACTTATGGATGTCTGTGCAAGAGGGGCCATCGGCGAGCTTCTTGATTTTGACGATCAGCTTTGCAGTCTTGTCGCAGAGTGCGGTCACAGGTCGTTTGTAATAATGTCAGGAGCCCTTGACGGATATGAAATAAAAGCCAAAGCCCTTTCCCATGAAGATGTCACAGGTGTGGGCTACGGTGTCTGTACATTTTATCCGCAATGTTCAAAAGCTCCTGACCCTTACGTGGCGCTGGCTGTTCAGACGATCAACAGCTATATCAGAGACAGAAAAGTTCTGAAAGTTCCAAAAGACCTTCCCGAACAAATGCTGAATACCAAAGCCGGTGCCTTTGTGTCTATACACAAAAACGGCGAATTAAGAGGCTGCATCGGAACGATAACGGCGACAAAGAGCAGTGTTGCCGAAGAGATAATATCAAACGCAATCAGCGCCTCAACAAGGGATCCCAGATTCAATGAAATAACAGAGGATGAGCTTGATAGTCTTGAGATAAACGTGGATGTCTTGGGAGAGCCCGAACTTATCGCATCTGCTGACCAGCTGGATGTAAAGCGTTATGGGGTGATCGTCAGCAGCGGATATAAAAGGGGATTACTGCTGCCTGATCTTGAAGGCGTTGACACAGTCGAACAGCAGATCCGCATAGCGATGATGAAAGGCGGCATAACTCCCGGGGATGATATCACTCTTCATAGATTTGAAGTCATAAGACACAAGTAGGTGGTATAATGGCACAATGCAAGGTATGTTTCAGACACTGTGAGCTTGGCGAGGGTCAGACAGGCTTCTGCGGCGCAAGGATAAACATAAACGGCGAAGTGACAGCAAAAAACTACGGCAAGCTGACATCCTTAGCACTTGATCCCATAGAGAAAAAGCCCTTGAACAGGTTCTTTCCGGGTTCAAAGATCCTTTCTCTCGGAAGCTACGGCTGTGATCTCAGATGTCCTTTCTGTCAGAACAGTGAAATATCCTGGTCAGACAAAGCGCTTAGCTGTGACGGCCAGCTCAGTTACTATTCTCCGGAGGAGATACTGGCTGCTGCAAAGTGTCATAAAAAGGACGGGAATATAGGTGCAGCTTTTACCTATAATGAGCCTCTTGTAGGCTGGGAATATGTCAGAGATACCGCAAAGCTTATCCACAAGGCTGGAATGAAAAATGTCCTTGTCACCGGCGGTACAGCCGAACTGTGGGTGTTAGATGAGCTATCGGAATATATCGACGCTATGAATATCGATCTTAAAAGCTTCTCTGCTGACACTTACAAAAATGTTTTAAAAGGCGATCTTGATATGGTGAAAGCCTTTATCTCAAAAGCAGTTATGAACTGTCATGTGGAGCTCACTACTCTGATAGTTCCCGGCATGAATGACTCCGAGGGAGAGATGCGGCAAATAAGCAGCTGGATCGCAGAGCTTTGCTATAAAAGCCAAAAAGATATCCCTCTTCATATATCACGCTTTTTTCCTCGCTTTAAAATGACCGACAGGAAAGCGACAGACATAGGCCTTGTATATCACCTGGCAGATATCGCCCGTGAAAAGCTAAAATACGTTTATACCGGCAACTGCTGAAACTAAGCAGATATAATAATAGTGCAGTAATATGCCTTCGGGTGTTGACCCTATTTCAATTCAAAAAAACAAAAACGGCACATCTGCGCGTTTTTCGCGTAGATGCGCCGTTTTCCAATGTAATCGGAATGTAATGAGACGTCAGAATGGAGATAATCTCCGCGCTGTCATCATTTTACTCATTTTAACTCAATATACTCATTGACGTTTTCTGCCACTTAATTCAACCGGAGGTCTATATTTAAAAAAACTGAATGAGGGTTTCATTATTATACTTAGCTACTCAACGGCGCGACCATCGGCTACAACGGCGGACTCAGGATCATCGAGGAGATATACAACAGTGTGCTTTCGACCTACAGGAATTGATGAAAGATGAAAGACGACAATGTCATCTACATAAATACCTTTTAAAAGACCATAGCGCCGTCAATACTCGCGGGCTATGGGAAACTCCCGAAGCCTATGCTGCCGCTGTATAATGAAACAGCAGGCTTCTACTCCTGCACCGTCCCGATGCTCGAACAGTTTTTTCTGACCAAATGGCTGAGCAGCGGCGAGTTTGAAAGGAATATCACCCGTATCAGAAAGCGGATATCAGACAGCAACACCCCGATGGTCATCTCATCGGGGTGTTGCTGTTATTATTCTGAGAACTTTTTTCCTGCGTTCCATGCGCCGCCGGCTATGCCGCCTATCACGCGGTAGGCTCTTGCGGAGGAGTCAAACATCAGCGGGCTGAGCTTGTCGAGATCAACCTTGTCATCGGTGAGAACGCTTTCATCTGCGGTCATGCCCACGACCTGTGCCACAACTCTTGTCTCGCCGTATTCCTCGATTATGTCCTTGACATTACACTCCAGTGCAACGGGAAGCTGGTCGATTATCGGCGCGTTGATCTTGTCCGACTTGGTGACGGTGAAGCCCGCCTTCTCCAGCTTGTCGGGAACTTTAGCCTGCGACACCATTCCTACAAAGTCGCACTCAGCTATAAATTCCTTTGTAGCAAAGCTTACGGTGAGCGCCTTGTTCAGCTTGATATTCTCGGTGGAAACATGGCTGCCGAGACTTATCGAGATAAGGTCTCCACCTGCCTGTCCCGCCCATGCTGCATTCATGGCATTGGGCTTTCCGTCCTTGTCATATGTGGCGATGATGAACACCGGAAGTGGTGTTACAAATCCTTTGTCAAAGCTTTTTTTCATATGAACATCTCCTTGATATTATTAAAACCGAACGAGCAGTTTTTCATATTTATTATATCAGACCATACCGCCCGTGTCAACAGACGTCAGACAAAAACAGCAACGTTCGTTATGAACGATGCTGCTTTTAAATGGAAATTTCTATGGCAAGTTGTATTGTTAGCTGTTTTTATTCGGATACTTTGGTAACGGGTATCACTGCGCCGTTGTATTTTTCAAGAATGAACTTTGCAGTGTCCTCAGACTGGAGAACCTCTACCAGTGCTTTCAGACCGGGATCGTCCTTCTTGTCGGGTGTGGTCACGATAATGTTTGCATAGGGGGAATCCTCACCCTCGCGGAACAGGAACTTGGTAGCATCAAGACCCGCCTCGATGACCTTGTTGGTGTTGTTGATGTATACATCGAACTCGCTGATGTGGGCGTTGATCTGATAGCTGTCAAGCTCGGTGATCTCAATGGGCTTTACGAACTCAGCGATGTCGTCCACGCTTGCACGGGCGTTCTCTGTCTTGCCAAGCTTTATCCAGCCCTGCTGCTCGAGAATACGGAGCGCTCTGTACTCGTTTGTTGCGTCGTCGGGGATAACGACAGTTGCGCCGTCGGGAACTTCGTCGGCAGTGGTGTACTTCTCGGAGTATGCAGCGATAGGCTCAACGTGGATATTTCCGATGTTCACCAGATCGCCGCTATTTATCTCGTTCCACTCAATGAGATAAGGCTCGTGCTGCATGAAGTTGAAGTCCACCTCTCCGTTTTCCGTCTTTTCGTTCCATGTTGCATCGGAAGCGGTGCTGACGATATCAACAGTGTAGCCCTTCTTGTTCAGCTCCGGTTCAACGTATTCAAGTATCTCGCTGTGAGGAGTGAGGTCTGCCAGCCCCTTGATGACGGTAAGCTGCTTGCCGTCGGCGGTCTTCTTGACCTTGCCCTCATCGCCGCTCTCGGTCTTTCCGCATCCTGCGAATGCTGTTAATGCCAGTGTGCCTGCCAGTACAGCTGCTAAAAATCTTCTTGTTTTCATGTTATTTTTCCTCCTTGATCTTTCTCTTTCATATTTTCTTAATATTTTCCTTTATGTAACAGCCTCAGCCGTTTACAACTTAAATAAGATGTCTCTTTCTGAGTATCAGATTAGAGAGCAGGTCGCCGAATATCTGTGCTATCTCTACCATTACAATAAGCACAAGCACCGACGCTATCAGCATATCGTGATAGAATCTGTTGAAGCCGAATCTCACCGCTATGTCTCCGATGCCGCCTGCACCGAAGCTGCCTGCAAGGGCTGTCATGGAGATTATGCCGATAAGTGCTACCGTAAATCCCCTGATTATCGAGGGCACAGCTTCCGGGAGCATGACACGGAAAACTATCGTTGCCGAGCTTGACCCCATCGCCTTTGCGGCTTCTATCTTGCCTTTGGGTATCTCAACGAATGCACCTTGCACAAGCCTTGCATACATCGGTATACAGGATGCCGCAAGAGCTATTATACAGGCGTTCACGCCGTAGCTCTGACCCAGTATCATTCGTGCCAGCGGGAGCGTTACAATTATCATTATCATCTGGGGCAGTGAGCGCAGACAGTTGACTATTGTGCCAGCCGTTTCGTTAAGCACTGGTATGGGTCGGACTCCGTCTTTGGATATCACCGAAAGCGCTATGCCAAGAAGCACACCCAGTACAAGAGTTATAAGCGCACTGAGCACTACCATATAGAGAGTGTCCCACACCGCCGGCCAGAGGGTGTCCCACACCTCTTTGCTGAAAGCGTGCTTTACTACCTCCCAGAAGGGATACTTGCTGAAACTCATATTCCACCACCTCCCGAATAAGTGTGTTCCTGCCGGAACTCTCTGTATACCTCAAGGAATATCTTTCCCGTGCTGCTCTTGGGATCCAGGAAGATATCCCGGGTGTTGCCCTTTTCTGTGATGACTCCGTTTTCCAGTACGGCTATCTTTCCGCATATCCTCTTTGCCGCTTCAAGCTCGTGGGTTATCATTATAATGGTAACACCAAGCTCGTCGTTTATCTGCGCCAGCAGGTCGAGTATGGAAAGCGTGGAAACGGGGTCGAGGGCGCTGGTGGCTTCATCGGAGAGCAGTACATCCGGGTCATTTGCAAGGGATCTTGCTATTCCCACACGCTGCTTCTGTCCGCCGGAAAGGGAACCGGGGTAGGCATTCTTTTTATCCGAAAGCCCTACAAGCTCCAGCAGTTTATCTACCTTTTTCTCTATCTCTTTTTTTGGAGTGCCCACCAGTTTCAGCGGATAGGCGATGTTCTTAAATACCGTCATGGAATCGAAGAGGTTGAACTGCTGGAATATCATGCCGATCTTTTTTCTGCGTTCGGTAAGCTGTTTCTTGTTCAGCGCCGTGATCTCGGTATCTCCTATCCATACCTTTCCGCTGTCTGGTTCTTCAAGGCGGTTGATGCAGCGCACCAGCGTTGACTTTCCCGCACCCGAGAAACCGACTATGCCGTATATCTCGCCCTTGTTTATACTAAGGTCGATGCCTTTGAGGACTTCGGTCTTTTCATTTTTGTTTTTAAAGGATTTGTGCAAATCTTCTATTCTTATATATGTACTCATTTATATCACCTTGCTGCCATATAAATTTTATCTATCGACCTGTTCTTTTTTGATTGATTTTGTTTATATCACAAAAAAACGGTTCCGTCAATCTCAAAACGAGATAACGTTGTCACGACTGCGGCTGTTCATCTATGATTTTATATCTCATTTGAAATAAACTGTAAACTATTCGCAGATTCCTGATTAAATCTTTCAATCATAGTTTGCTGATTTTTTAACAATGATCAGATGAACCAATTTTGATGATAACGTTATCTGTTATATGATACGGTATATTGACGTTTCTGCTTGCCGGAACAGAAAGGACAGTCGTTGGCAGGCGCGTTTAGAGATAACGTTATCAACGTTTGACATGGTGAGCTTTTTGTGCTATCTTATTTGACAATTATTATATAAAAAAGGGGCATTGCCATGACAATACAGCAGCTATACTACGCTATTACCATAGCCGACTGCGGTTCCATGAACAAAGCGTCGAAAAAGCAAAACATCTCCGGCATAATAAAAATCCGGAGATGTTTTGCTTTTTCTGTTCAGTTGTTTCTGATAATGCTGTCGAGAATCTCTGTAAACCTGTCCAGTTCTTCATCTGTTGTCAGGTGAGAAAGACTTATTCGCCATGAGCTTAATGCCCGCTTTCTGTCGTGGAAAAGCGCCATGACCGACCTTGACGGCGTGTTTGCCACGGAGCAGGCGGACTTCACAGATACGCATACGTCTTGCTCGTCCAGCAGGCGGCGCATTTCCTCGCCTTTTATGCCGTTCACCGAGATATTCAGTATATGCGGCACGGAATCGGCAGGGCTGTTTATCGATATCCTGTTATTTCCAGAAAAATACTCCCGCAGCTTTTGGTTGAGCTCTGCCACACGGGTGATGCGCTCATAGTATTCATCAAAGGCATACCCAAATGCCGCTGCGCAGGCGGCAGCTGCGGGAGCATCGGGTGTTCCGCTGCGATAAATCGTAGTGCTGGCACCGCCGTGAATAAGGGGTTCCAGTATGATATTTTTAGCCTTGTAAAGCACGCCGAAGCCTTTGAGCCCGTAGAACTTGTGCGGCGCAAAGGCGGCGGTATCCACTCCTGTCAGGTCGAGCTTTGTTTTGCCTATCGCCTGAGTTGCATCAACGTGAAGAACGCAGTTTGGATAGCCTTTTACTATTTCGGCTATCTCCGATATGGGCTGAACAGTGCCAAGTTCGCTGTCAACGGCGCAAACCGCACAAAGCACAGTGTCCTCACGCAGAAGGCTTTTAAGATGTTCAAGGTCTATTTTTCCATTCGGAAGAATGTTCACAAGGTCGATCTCCCAGCCCTGTTCCTGCAAATAAGTCAGCGCACCGCTTACGGAACTGTGCTCCAGAAATGTGGAAACGATGTGCTTGCCCTTGCGTCTGCGGCTGTGGGCTATGCCCTTTATCGCAAGATTATTTGCTTCGCTGGCACCGCTTGTGAATATCAGTTCTTCGGGCAACACTCCCAGAAGTCCCGATATTTTTTCAAGAGAATCGTCCACTGCGGACTTTGCTTTTCTGCCTTCGCTGTGCATAGAGTTTGGGTTTGCAAAAGCATTTCTCGCTGTTTCGGTGTATACCGAAAGCACACGTTCATCGGGTGGCGTATCGGCGGAAAAATCAAGATAGATACTACTCATCGTTTACCTCCGCCACTGTTCCTCTGACGCTTCTGCCCTCATCAAAATCATCCAGAAAATGATGATACTCATCGCCGCGGTGATATGAGATTATGGTCTGTAAATTCACATTCTCAACACTGCGGAATATATTCATGTCTATGGCAGAACTTTTCGCTCTCAGCTGTTTAAGCAGAGTTTTAACTTCCTGACGTTTTGAACCGCCTCCACCGTTATCGCACATGGTACAGTTCTCGGTGAAACGACAGGCGCACTGAATAAACTGCAGGTCGTTGTACTGCTTCCACTTGATTATATCTTCCTCACGCACCATATACATGGGGCGAATAAGCTGCATACCCTCGTAGTTTTCGCTGTGGATCTTGGGCATCATGGTCTGAACCTGCGAACCGTAAAGCATACCCATGAGGATAGTTTCGATAACGTCGTCGAAGTGGTGTCCCAGTGCTATCTTGTTGCATCCCAGTTCCTTTGCGGTCTTGTAGAGATAGCCTCTCCTCATCCTCGCACAGAGATAGCAGGGGTGCTGATCCACCTTTGCCACCGCATCGAATATCTTAGTTTCAAAGACCTGTATGGGTATCTCCAGAAGCTCGGCGTTGCTCACGATCTTCTGATAGTTGATCTCGTTATAGCCGGGGTTCATCACAAGGAACACTACCTCAAATGGTATCTTAGAATACCTTTGCAACCGCTTCATGCACATCGCCATGAGCATTGAATCCTTGCCGCCGGATATACAGACGGCGATCTTGTCTCCCTCTTTGATAAGCTCATATTCCTTTATCCCTTTCAGGAACTTTGACCATATAGTCCTGCGGAATTTATTTACCACTGAAAGCTCAATTTCGTTGGGTATCTCCATTTTATATCACTCGCTTTATAATATATACTTTTCGGAAAATAACGCAAGATTATTATATCACTTATACCATACCTAGTCAATAGGTTTAATATGTTATTTACATAACGGTAATTGAAATATTCATTAAAACAGGCTATCATAGAACTATATAAAAACCAATATGAAAGGTGGAGAAAACATGATAACAAGAGACGAAGCATTTAAACTTCTGAGAAAGTATAATAAGGATCCGTTTCACCTGCAGCACGCGCTGACAGTTGAGGCTGTAATGAAGTGGTATGCCAACGAGCTTGGCTACGGCGACGATGCGGAATACTGGGGGATAGTCGGGCTGCTGCACGACATAGACTTCGAGCTTTACCCCGATGAGCACTGTCTTAAAGCGCCCGAGCTGCTGAGAGAGGGCGGTGTGAGCGAGGACATTATCCATGGGGTATGCTCCCACGAATACAAGATAACCGTCGGCTGCGGTGTTACCATAGATGTAGAGCCGGTACACGAGATGGAGAAAGTCCTTTTCGCAGCGGACGAGCTTACCGGGCTTATCGGTGCGGCGGCTCTCATGAGACCCTCAAAGAGCACCAAGGATATGGAGCTTAAATCACTGAAAAAGAAGTACAAGAGCAAGGGCTTTGCTGCGGGCTGTTCGAGAGATGTTATCGAGCGGGGAGCCGACCAGCTGGGCTGGGAGCTGGAAAAGCTGCTTACCCTCACCCTGAAAGCTATGGCTGAAACGGAAGATACCATAAGCGAAGAAATTGCTGCGCTGTAAAGAAGCACCGCACCGGAGGATAGTCCCTCGGTGCGGTGTCTGTTATTTGCATGTCTTGCAGGTATACTGCTTCAGCAGGTCTGCCAAAGTCTTGCAGGCGGACTTTTTGCCTGAGCACTTGCCCTTTTTGCAGCTGCTCTTTTTGGTACAGCATTTATCCGATGTTGATACTGTAACACAAGTCCCGCCGGTGCAGCTGCGCTGTATGCAGCCTCCGGCGGGTGCTGCCGCTACCGTCAGGCACAATGCCGCCGTTGCCAATGCTGTCGTGATCTTTCTTTTTCTCATTTCTATCCCTCCAAAGGTATTTATCGGCTTTTGCCGTAATCAAATAATATCACTTAGGTGGGGATAGTTCAATGCAAAAATGTTGGAAGAAAAACAGGCAATTATAGTCATACATTATTACTCTTTGTAAACTCATTTTATTACCGCGCATGATGATAACGTATTCACGAAGCGGCGGTTTTCATGGCGGCTTTTCGCTCCCTGCTGTTGACGTAATACCCGTATCTTAGAGTTTGTCGGGATGATAACGTTATCTGATTTTGCGGTATCGTCTGTATTTATTGTCCGACAAAGACGGGATAGAAATAAGTTATACCGTCAAAGCTTTGTGAACACTGGGAAAAGGGACGGCTAAAAGATAACGTTATCTGAATTTTTCTTTGACTTAAACAGCGGCTTATAATAAAATAAAGAAAAACGCAGAAAGCAAATATTTAAAATGGAGGATCATCATGGCTGATTTTGATACTTTGAGGATAAGAGCGGGCTACGACCCGACGGAGCATAACAACTCGGTGAACGTGCCGATATATCAGACGGCGGCTTTTGAGCTTGGCAGTCTTGACCGAGCGGAGGCTCTCTGGACGATGGAGGAGGAAGGTGCGCTCTACACAAGGGTGGGCAACCCCACCGTTTCGATACTCGAACAGCGGCTGAAAGCTCTGGACGGCGCATATTCGGCGCTGGCTCTCTCTTCGGGAATGGCGGCGATATCCTATACTATCCTTGCGCTGACAGAGGGCGGCGGGAATATCATCGCAAGCAATTCCATCTACGGCGGCAGCGAGGACGCTTTCGCACATTTCTTCCCGAGATTCGGCGCGCATATAAAATTCGTTGCCGACAGGAACGACCCTAAGTCCTACGAAGCGGAGATAGACGAGAACACCCGCGGCATATACATCGAGACTATCAGCAATCCCAACGCTGAGCTTTACGATATCGAAGCACTGGCGGAGATAGCCCACCGCCATCATATACCTCTTATAGTAGACAACACAGTGGCAACTCCCTATCTGCTCAACCCGATAAAGCACGGCGCGGACATAGTTATCTACTCGGCAACAAAGGCTCTCGGCGGACACGGAAACGCAATTGCAGGTGCTGTGCTGCAAAGCGGCAATTTCGAGTTTGACCGTGATAAGTATCCGCAGTTCTATGAGCCCTCCTACAAGATAAAGGATCGTCAGGGAAACCGCCGCTCGGCATATGACGTTGACCCCAAAGCCCCCCTTGATATACACCTGAGAGCCTACTATCTTGAATTCATCGGCGCAGCCCTTGGACCATTTGAAGCGTACCTGGTGATACAGGGTCTGTCTACCATCTCCGAGCGTGTGGAGAAGCAGACAAGAAATGCCGAGAAGATAGCCGCATTCCTTGAAACGAGAAAGGAAGTGGGCTTCGTGAAGTACCCCACAACGCAGAACAGCCCTTACAAAGACCTTGCGGCGAAGTATTTCCCCAAGGGTGCGGGCTATCTGCTGTCATTTGGCTTTAACGGCAGCGAGGAGCAGCTGGACAGATTCATCAAGCACCTGAACTTCTTCTCCTATCATGTGAACATTGGGGATGTCCGCTCGCTGATAGTGAACTCCCCCAAGACTACCCATGCGGAGCTTGATGATGAGCATCGCCGCCGTGCCGGCATCGAGGACAACCTTGTCCGCATATCAGCCGGACTTGAAAACGCTGACGATCTTATAAACGATCTGCGGGATGCCCTTGATGCGGTGTTTTCTTAATGTCCCTTCGACTGCGGGTCTGCATACGTAATGGCAAGATCTCATAAAACGAAGGAAAAGAGCGTATGTCAACGAATATAATTATAAAGCAGGCAGAACTTTCCAATCTTGAAAAACTGCATAATATAGAATGTCTTGCTTTCCCTCCGGAAAAGGCTGCTTCAAGAGAAGCCTTTGAGTATCGTCTTACTCATTTCTCGCAGTGGTTTTTCAAAGCCGAACATGAGGGAAAGATAGTGGGACTCATCGACGGCAGCCGTTCGGATAAGCCTTATATCACCGATGACCTCTACGAACAGGACGGCGGCTTTGATGACGATGGAGAACACCTTCTGATATACGGGCTTGCAGTCCACCCGGATCTTCGGCATAAAAAAATAGCTCACAGCCTTATGGAACATATCCTGAAAGAAGCGAAAGCGGCAGGGGTAAAACACGTTTCACTGACCTGCAAGGAATCGCTGACAGGCTTCTACGAGAGCATGGGGTACTCAAATCACGGTATATCCGAGTCGGTGAAGGGAAACGTTGTCAGCTACGATATGGAAGTATATTTTGATAAGGAATGACGGCGGAATATGGGCGATATCACGATACGCAAAGCAACACCGGACGACACAAGGCGTTTGCTGGAGATATATTCCTACTATGTAGAAAACACTGCTATCACATTTGAGTATGATGTGCCGTCCGTTGATGAGTTCTCTCGTTCGTATCGTGCATCTATTGACAGGGTTCAAGGCATTACATTTACAGTTCCAAGCAGAGAAGTGCAGGATAAAGCCAGCGCAAAGATAGATATACTTGAAAAACAGATTACAGAAGCTCAACAAAAACTTGAAGCTCTATCGAGTAAAATTTCTGATATTCTGTATGATTATCTACAATAGAATGAAAAAGGGCATTACTTTTTTGAGGTAATGCCCTTGATTCATAGATATATTGAGTATGCACAAGTTAGATTTCGTGTGGAATTTTGTGTGGAATAGCGTTGAAAAAAGCTTCAAAACCCCAATTTTTTCTTCTGAATAGTGAAAAATGCTTCAACGTAAAAAAACGCAAAAAAATGCGATATCACGTTATTTCCACGTAATATCGCACAATTCTTATTGGCGGAGAAGGAGGGATTCGAACCCTCGATGAGCTATCAACCCATACACGAGTTCCAGTCGTGCGCCATAAACCGGGCTAGGCGACTTCTCCATTGCCTTTCGACTAAGATATTATATCACATCTTTGCTCTCTTGTCAAGTGCTTTTTGAATATTTTTTTATACTATACAAATCCGGCTGCTCAAAACTGTGTAAAAGCCCGTAAATAGGCAACTTAATCGTTTAAACTATTGACATTCCGAAGAAAATGTGTTATCATTTAACAGAAAAGTGAAAGCTTTGACTTGGGGAAATCTTACAGGAGGGTATTATGAAAAAGTGCAGAAGCGGTTTTACGTTGGTTGAGCTGGTCGTAGTTATAGCGATCATAGGTATTCTGACAGCAATTGTCATACCGACTGTGATGAATTATGTCAAGAAGTCGAGACTGAAACATGCGAATGCAAACGCTAAGCTTGTGTTCAACACTGTTACTGCTGAATCGGCTGTTCTTATATCCGATGGTGTGGAGCTTGATGTTTCGGATTCACTGGCATCCGGTATCGGCATAAGAATAGAGCCTGCGATGTATACTTCTTTGTCAGGCAACCAGAAAAAGCTCGCACAAGCTGTGTATAAGGCTTTTGAGCAGAACGGTGACACCTCTGGATATTGTTCATACGTATTCGGTAATTCGGGTACTCTCAGCTTTGCTCAGTGGTCACAGAATGCAACAGACAGCATTCTCGGTCAGTATCCTGACCCTTGCCGTGATCCTGATGCATCGATAAAGTCTTTCAGCTCAACTCCATATAACAAGAATTCCTGGGGCTGATCTGTCTGATAACAATAACAACGGCATTTGAAGCTTGTCTTCAGATGCCGCTTTTTAGGTGATGATATGACTAAGATAAAACTTGCGATGTTTGACCTTGACGGTACGCTGTATGATACCTCGATGTCAAACTTCTATTCCTATAAAGAAGCGATTTTCAGGCTTTGCGGCCACGAGATAGATAAGTCATTCTTTGTAGAGAAGTGTTTCAGCCGCAACTATAAGTCATTTCTGCCCGATCTTGGCGTAGGGGAGAATGATATCAAGGCTGTACATGACATGAAGATCGAGCTTTACAACAGCTTCCTTGATACTATAACGGTTAATGAGAAGCTTATCCATATAGCGAGACTCCTCAAGGCGGATGGTGTTAGCCTTGCAGTCGTTACGACCGGTTCGGCTGTGAACACAAGGCAGATACTTGATCATTTCGGTCACCGGGATCTTTTTGATCTTCTGGTGACACAGGAAACGGTTTGCGCCGCTAAGCCTGACCCGGCCGGATATATTTATGCCATGGACCATTTCAAAGCTGATCCCGACGAGTGCATAATATTTGAAGACAGCGAGGTCGGTATAGAGTCTGCGCTGCCATGCAAGACAGGGCTTATGAAAATAATGAAGTTTTAAACAAAAACCGCTGTGATCGTTATTGAATCACAGCGGTTATTTTTACAGACCCTTAGCCTTTTTCAGCGTTATTCCGTTGTCTCCTAGAGCTATCTCGTGGTCAAGGCCAACGAATTTGCCGTTTTCCTGCCAGAGAACTTCCTTTACAAAGTCATATTTCTCTTCGTCCCAGGTGGTGAAGTCGTCCAGCACAAGTCCGCCGGTGTCGCCGGAGTTAGCGTTGAAGCACCAGAATGTGTGGTTGAGGTGGTTCTCGCTGATAAGCTTTCTCATATAGGTCATCCAGGTTATGTTAGGCTCGGTCATAAAGCCGCCCCATTCACCGATGAGCAGGGGAGCGATATCCTTGTTCTTGATGAACAGCCAGTTATCGTTCCAGCAGTCCTTTTTCAGGCTTTCAAAGGTGTAGTCACCCTCGAACCAGGGCTGCTGATAAACTGTCGGGCCGTAGTCGTGAGGGGAGTAGACCAGCTTATCCTGATACTTACCAAGGTCAATGGGATAATCCTTAACACCTCTAAGGTTTCCGCCCCACCAGTTGAAGTAGTAGTCATCATTGTCAGTCGAGGAGTAATCGGAGTTCTTTTTCAGGTTCTTCGGATATATCTCGATACCCTCTACCATTATAAGTACATTCGGGTTTTTAGCCAGCACCTTAGCTGCTGCTGTCTCGGCAACATATTTCCAGTTGTTTGCATCCTTGGAGTCATTCCATATTGCCGCCTTGTCGCCCTCGTTGGGTTTTCCGTGAGGCTCATTTTTAAGGTCGAATGCGATGATAGTATCGTTGTCCTTGTATCTGTCAGCCATCCATTCAAGAGCAGCATAGTATTCCTTTACGGACACCTTGTCTGTACACCACATATTAGCGTTGTGGCCTGCCGCATCTGTCTCGGCAGAATGGATGTCAGGCATTACCTTCAGACCGTTTTCTTCTGCAAGCTTCAGAAAATAGTCAAATATCTCCAAGCTGTTCATCTGATTAAGGTCCGGGTTATAGGCATTATTATAGTTCGCCTGGGGGTATTCTCCCGAAGCCCAGTCGTTGATAAGCTCCGCCGAGATAGGCACACGGATAAGGTTAAAGCCGTGGTCTGCTATCGCCTCGACAGTTGAAACAAGCTCGCTGTTCCAGAGTCCGTCGAATATGTTTGTTCCTGTGTTATATCCAAACCAGTTGACACCGGTGATCCATACTTCCTTGCCGTCAGCATCAAGTATCTTGCTGCCGTCTGTGTGGAGCCAGTCGTCGCCTTGCTTAGCCTTGGAGGAACGCTTCAGCAGCTCCTTGGTGTCCTTTCCGGAACCCTGATTATTGTTATTGTTGTTATTATTATCGTTATTGTTCTGCTGCTCTGCGACCTTGCCTTTTTTAACAGTACACTCTATACCGTTGAGCTTTGCAGACTTGACATTGAGCGCCTTCGCGGTCCCGATATTGCATCCACAGGTAACAGTAGCGCCCTTTGCGATATCACCATTATAGTCGGCGTTGGTTATAGTCAGCGTGTTTCCACTGGTCTTGAACGTGCCGTTCCAGCCATCGCAGGATTTAAGCTCTTCGATCTCAAGCTCCAGCTTCCATCCGGAAATAGCATCATCGCTCTTGTTCTTGATGCCGATGTCCATACCTGTCATTATCTTGTCGCCGTCTTCCCAGGTGTTATTCCCGGAATAGGTGATGATAATGCCTGTCTCTTTGTCGTCGTCTGACTCCTTTTCTTCCTTGGAAGATGACTCTTCTGCCTTAGAACTATCTTCTTTCTCTTCATCTGAGCTTTCTTCCTCTTCTTTTTGCGAGGAAGAAACTATATCAGCTTTTGAAGAAGATGCGGCAGAAGAACTTGAAGTTGACTGTTTCTTCTGGTCATCCTTTTTAGCGTTTGAGATAATAAGCAGAACGATGAGCACAACTATAATGATCCCCATAACTGCAATTATAGATATCACAAGTTTGTTGTTCTGTGCCTTTCCGGGAGAAACACAAGTTTCTTCCTTTGGAGCCTCTTCTTTAATATCTTCTGCTTTATCCTCGCTCTCTTCACTCTCTTGGGAGTGGGTTTTCTCGGGTTCCGGTTCAGGATCGGTGTTCTTTTCATTCTCCTTGTCCAGACCGAGGTCTTTGTTATTTTCTTCCATATTTACCTCCGACAGAATAGTTTTTGTAATTATATTAAACATTATAACACAACTGTTTCTAAATTGCAACATATAAAACCTGCAAAACGTTTAAATTCGCAGGCTTTAGCGTGTTTTGCTTGACAAAACCGCATTTATATAGTATAATATATGTTCGTAGAAATATATATCTTTTAGGAGTGTGTTAATATGGCTGCAAATTCTAAGACCGTTTCAAAAGCAGGTTACGCTAAATTACAGGAGGATCTCGAGTATCTTGTTACCGTCAAGAGAAGAGAGGTCGCTCAGAAGCTTAAAGAAGCACGTTCTTTCGGAGACCTTTCCGAGAACGCAGAGTATGATGAAGCGAAAAACGAGCAGGCTATCCTGGAGTCCAGGATCAATGAACTTGAGCTGCTCATTTCCAATGCAGTAGTAGTTGAAGACGACGATATCTCTCTTGATGAGATAGGCGTTGGTTCTGTTATAAAGATAAAGGACCTGGAGCTTGACGAGATCGAGAGCCTTCAGATCGTTGGTTCTACAGAGTCTGACCCCGATGAGGGAAAGATCTCTGATGAGTCTCCTATCGGAAGGGCAGCTCTCCACCACAAGGTCGGAGACGTATTCGAGGCAGAGACTCCTGCCGGTCTTTTAAAGTTTGAAGTGCTCGAGATCTCCAAGTAAGATCCGAGTGTAAGGAAAGGAATAGAATAATGAGTGAGGTAAAGGAAAACACTGCTGCGGCAACAGAAGAAAGCGCCGAGCTTTCTGCCGAGGAGATCAATTCCTATAAGAAGATAAGAATGGACAAGCTCGCTGAGCTTCAGGCCGAGGGCAGAGATCCGTTCAAGATAACAAAGTATGATGTTACATCCAGCTGTGCCAAGGCAAGATCCGATTATGAGGCTTGCGAGGCAGAGTGTAAGGCTAAGGTCGGTGAGGATGAGGAGGCTCTTGCAACAGCGCTTGAAGCTAACAGGGTCAATGTGTCTATCGCCGGAAGAATGATGTCCAAGAGAAGAATGGGCAAGGCCGGATTTATCGATATCCACGACAAGAGCGGAAAGATCCAGGCTTATGTTCGTCTTGATGCTGTCGGAAAGGAAGCTTTTGACAGCTATATCAAGAAGGGTGATATAGGCGATATCGTTGGTATCAAGGGTTATGTGTTCAGAACAAAAATGGGTGAGATATCTGTCCATGCCGAGGAGATGACCCTTCTTTCCAAGAACCTGCTGCCCCTGCCCGAGAAGTGGCATGGCCTTACCAATCAGGATGTAAGATACAGACAGCGCTATACTGACCTTATCTGCAATCCCGAGGTAAAGGACACCTTTATCAAGCGTTCGCAGATAATCTCCGCTATAAGAAGATATCTTGATTCAAACGGTTTTATGGAAGTCGAAACTCCTATGCTGGTATCCAATGCCGGCGGAGCTGCTGCCAGACCCTTTGAGACACATTATAATGCTCTTGATGAGGATGTAAAGCTTCGTATCTCGCTGGAGCTTTATCTGAAGAGACTTATCGTCGGCGGTCTTGAAAGAGTTTACGAGATAGGCAGAGTGTTCAGAAACGAGGGTGTTGACGCAAGACACAACCCCGAGTTCACGCTTATGGAGCTCTATCAGGCTTATACCGATTATCACGGCATGATGGATCTTACCGAGGATATGTTCAGAACCGTTGCCCAGGAGGTATGCGGTAAGACCTGCGTTCCTTACGGCGAATATGAGATAGATCTTGGAAAGCCTTTTGAGAGAATGACGATGATCGAAGCTGTCAAGAAGTATTCCGGCGTTGACTTCAATGACGTTGCTGACGATGCTGCTGCTAAGGCTCTTGCCAAGGAGCACCATATCGAGTTCGAGGACAGACACAAGAAGGGCGATATACTTAATCTCTTCTTCGAGGAGTTTGTTGAAGAGCATCTGATCCAGCCAACATTTATTATGGATCATCCTGTTGAGATATCTCCTCTGACCAAGAGAAAGCCCGATGCTCCCGATTATGTTGAGCGTTTTGAGCTGTTTATCACGGGAAGAGAGATGTGCAACGCTTATTCCGAGCTCAACGACCCGATCGATCAGCGTGAGCGTTTTATGGCACAGGAAGAGGCTCTCAGCCAGGGTGACGAGGAAGCTAACCGCACCGATGAGGACTTCCTCAGAGCTCTTGAGATAGGTATGCCTCCCACAGGCGGTATCGGCTACGGCATCGACAGACTGGTTATGTTGCTAACAAATTCTCCTGCTATAAGGGACGTTCTGCTGTTCCCGACGATGAAGTCGATAGACTAAAACCCCACGTATTTACGTAGTTTCAGAAATTCAAAAACCTCGATTTTTCGTAAATTCCAGGCATTTGTTCGTCAGAAATAAGCCTTAAAAATGTTTTACGAAAGTCAAAAATCGTAAAACATACGAAGAAAATACGAAAATACGCCGAATCCGAGCATGTACTTCATTTTTTTGGATAAAAACAACATACATATCATATTCAGACTTATGATAGTATAACAGCCTGCTGCATTGACCAGCAGGCTGTTTTTATAACTCAAAACCATAGGTTTTTACAGTGGGTATAATAGTTTTAGTTGGCGTAGGTTTAGCCGTGAAAGGCACACAGAATCTGCTTAACCTTTAAGAAAAAGAAAACTCACATAGGACGTGCCTATTGCTCCACATATTAAACCTTGTCAGGCTAATCGGAGCTTAGCGTATGACATAAGAACTCATGCAGTTACAGAAACTTATCCTACGCTCAATGAAAATATTAAAATACCATTTAGAGGCTGTTGCACGGAGAAGCCCCTCAGAGCCGTGCGAGCCTGCGGAGCGTAAACTTAACCACATAAAAAACACCCTCAAAACACTTGTAAACGCTTTGAGGGAGTGCATTGAGATCAAAATAAGATCGTTTTGGGTGTTCATAGCCTTTCGACGATCGGTATTACATTCTTTTCAATGAAATCCACACGGTCGAATATCCTCGGTTTAAATGTGCCTGTTACACCGACTGAAATGCTCTTTTCGGGATTGACATAGATAATATTGCCGCCGTCACCGATAGCTGCAAATATCGGTTTATCCTTATACGGTCTGTACCACAGATAACAATACCCCATATTGCCAAACATCTCACCAAGCTGCAATTTTGGCGAAGTCATCTGACCTATCCATTCATTTGAGACAATTCGCTTATCGTGATAAACACCACCGTTTATCAGCATCCACCCTATCTTCGCCATATCATAAGCCGAGAGTGTCAGCCCCCATCCTGCGGTAACGGTATTCTGCGGATCGGAGTACCACTCATTTCCACGGGGATTCTTATTCATCAGGAAATCAAACTGATCTTCCTTACTGCTGTCACCGTGTATCTTGTGTTCGGGGATGCCCATAGGCGCAAAGAGATATCTGTTTGCAAAGTCTATGCACTTCATACCCGATGCGTTTTCGATCACACCTGCGAGTATCTGGATACCAAGCGTCGCATACTTAAATTCACCTGTTATTCCTTCGATCACACCTGCGAGTATCTGGATACCAAGCGTCGCATACTTAAATTCACCTGTTATTCCCGATCTTCCACCGAGCAGATCAAGTGCCGCCTTCGTCCAGTCGTCTGAGGTGCAGACCTTTGTCCACGGCTCTGAACGATATTTGTATGGTTCGGTCATTGTAAGCAAATGCTCAAGGGTGACATTATAGATGGTCTTTTCGCCCCGCTTCACGGTGTACTCTGGGAAAAAGTCCAGCACTTTCTGATCTGTGCTTTTAATAAAGCCCTTGTCAACGGCGATCCCTGCAAGCAAAGCCATCACACCCTTAGTGACAGACATTACATTTACAGCACTGTCAATCTGAAAACCGTGCCAATTGTCGCTGTATACCATCTCACCGTTTCTGACAGCGCATATCTGACAGATATTGCTCTCGTTTCCCGTGCTTTCTTCTACATACTTATGAAGTTCGTTCTTTGTCATAGCATACCTCCGACAATAAGTTCTGTATATTCGATCGAAGTTTCATACAGTATCTATATTGTATCAAATCAAATTTTTAATGTCAACAGCTATTTCAAGATAATTTGACGGAATCCTGCAAATGCCTGTATGAAAAGAAAAAGCCTTCAGAAACGCTTTCAGGGCGGTTCCGAAGGCTTACGGTTTGTATTCTGTTTCATTTGGGTATGTGCTGATTGTGGTATGCTCCAAAATGCTGAATTGGACTTGTGTGGGACAGTTTATAGGTGCGCCAATAGACTACGCGCTATTGGCATTACAACTGATTAGAAATGTAGTTGACTTTTTAGCTCAAATCATATATAATAGAACCAGCAATGGTGCTGTCATGACTCCGACAGCACCATTTTTGATTTCAGGAGGTCATAATATGAAAACAATCGGAGTTATCCCACTTATAGATTACGGCAGAAACAGCTACTGGATGATACCGGGCTACCTAAATGGCTTGCAAACTGTCGGAGCATTGCCGATCATATTGCCTGTCATAGATAAAACCAGTGCGATTCAAGCGGTTATGGAAATGTGTGACGGCTTTCTGTTCACAGGCGGTCAGGACGTTGCTCCGGCTTTGTACCATTCGGAAAAAAGCCCTTTGTGCGGAGAGTGCAGCCCTGAGCGTGACAAAATGGAAATGCTTATCCTTGACGAAGCCATGAAAAGAGACAAGCCGATACTCGGAATCTGTCGTGGGATACAGTTTATCAATGCCGCTTTGGGCGGTACACTCTGGCAGGATATTCCGACAGAACTTCCGAGTGATGTAAAACATTGTCAAAAACCACCTTATCATATTCCTTCTCACGATGTTGAGATCAAACCTGATTCACCGCTTTATTCTCTCTTGAAAAGGAAAAATATATCCGTCAACAGCTATCATCATCAAGGTGTTCGTGAGCTGTCTTCACAGCTTATTTGTATGGCTGCCGCCCTTGACGGACTGATCGAAGCGGTGTATGCACCCGATCAGAAATTCTTATGGGCGGTACAATGGCATCCCGAACTTGCCTATCAAACCGATGAAAACAGCAGAATGATATTTAAGGAGTTTGTGCGGAATTGTTAGTCGATCAGGTCATTTTGAAAGCGTGACAGATGCTCAAAAGGCAGGATCTGCCGACCTCTGAATAAACCACATCCGTCATTGATCAGTTGGTTATTGAACGCCTTGAACATATTTACATTGACAGTAGAAAGGTCAAGCTCCTGCAACTTCGAAAAACGCTCGTATGCTTCATCAAAATATCTGCATTCACCGACAGGGATATTATCACGTCTTGTTCTGCTTTCCTCCTGCTGGCGTTCATATCCGAAATGATTAGCCGTACCTATCTCCGCAAGATCGTCCATATCCTTTGTTCTGAGCTGTACCTCAGTATAGCACCTTGCAAGGTTGTCATAAAAAGTGATATGAAGTGATTGGTAGCCTGAAGGACGAGGAAATGCGACATAATCTCTGTAATATGGTCGGTTATTGCTTATGATCCGTTCGTCTGTTTTATCATGTGCAGAACCGGAAAGTTCAGCCGTAAAGCCTCTTACTTCCAGAAATTCTGGCAATGTATTAGCAATCTCATAAAGAAAGATCCTTTCTACTTCGTCTTGTGTCATGCCTTCTTCCAAGTGACATAAAGGCATAGAGATCACGATGCGGTATGCGATCAGATCTCTGAAACAGGTCAGATTACTTTTGATCTCAGCTTCATTCGGATACCGGCTGTGCTTTTGATAATAGTCATAGATATACTCCAAAATATAGCCGTTGAATTTTTCCTCGGCTCTTATCAGAGATTTGATCCTACCCTTGAAAGTAAATGCGAGAAACGGATATTTCTGTGTCATGTATTTGTAAAATTCCTTTATCCTCTGTGACTGAGAGGTAAGGAAGTCATTATGTTCGAGCAATTCAATGATCTGTATCAGAAAATTACAATGGGCAAGGTCAATTGGGTTATTGGTATCGATTGACGATTTTCTCAGATCACCCGAATACTGGTGCAGTATTTTAAGCACAGTATCACCTGAAAATAAATAGTCATTTAATGTGACCATACATATCCTCCATAATATGGAGCTGTTGCCTGAATCCTCATAGCAGCAGCTCCACTTTATTATTGTTTTGTATTAACTGTTGTTGTAATGGTGTTACCGCCGTTTGTAACAGTTGTAGTGACCGATGATGTTGTAGTTGATGATACTGACGAGCTGCTGCTTGTAATGCTGCCGCTGACAGACACCGTAGTTACCGTTTTCCCGTCATCGGAAATCATTGCTTTTTGTTTCATGAAATTCTTTCTTTTCCTTTTTCTTTATCTTCCTCACTTGATGATCTTGAAGCACACAGTCTTAGCATTTATCAGCGGACTGTTATAGGCAAAATACACTGTCCCCGATACAGGTGTTCTGATCTCTGCAACAAGCTCCCCATCAAGGGGATCGTAAATACTGCCCAGCACATCGCCGTGTTCTACTGTTTTGCCGATCTCTGCCGTTCTGAAAAACAGCCCTGCCGCTTCAGATTGTATCTGCTTTGTTTTACTCTCGTTTAGTATCTCGGTGATATATCCTGGCGGTGTTTTTGCCGTAACGATACCACGGTTATTCATAAAGCGCAGAATCGCATTGACAGCTTCATCTGCCGCCTTGACATCTATCTCATCGGTTGCATTTGCGTAGACCGAGAACGCCTTAGTCTCCCACACCTGCCAGTTGTAGTTGAGCGTAGTCGTATCATAAGGTCTTGGCTTGCGGATTATGCCAAATTCAAGCCCGAAATCCTTCATGATCTCAGGGTCGGTGAAGTCCGTGTCCATGATCTTGACATGGGGCAGGAAGATACCCGGCTGATAGAAGCTCGCAAGCTGTATGCCGTACTCATAGCCTTGTAATTTACTAAACACGCCGTCAGCGATACGCTGTGTTGTCTCACCCAGAGCATAGCCGGGGAACATTCTGTTGATGTCCGTATTGTCCATTGCCCAGAAACGCTTACCGATATTCATGGAATAATAATTCACGCAGGGAACGACAAGTATTTCTGTGTCCTCAGCGATCTTGCCCTCTGATTCAAGTTTTTTGAGTGCCTGCACCATTCGGGAGCAGACATACATCTGCTGTACTTCGTTTCCTCGCATAGCCCCCACGATTGCAAGAGCCTTTTTGCCGTGACCGAAGCGAAAACCTATAATATCAAGCTGTTCACGGTAAGGCGATTTGAGTGAAAATAGTATATTCTTTTTCATTCGGCATCACCTCCCGCAGGCTGTAAAATTCTTGCAAGGAGTGAACCGCCGTATACCACGGGATATTCACGGAGCGTAAATATCATTCCGTCACAAACAGCAAGCACCCGTTCGACCACCTTTGAGGTAAGCGGATCGACCACATCTCCGATATGATCGCCCTGCTTGACGTGATCGCCAAAGTTGGCACACGGCACAAATATCCCTGCTGCATCGGAATTGACAAAGCCTACCTCTCGTCCCTCCGAGATAACAGGCTCTCGCACAGGAGAAGTCTCGCCCTGCCACATTCCAAGCTCTTTCATCATATTCAGCACACCATCAAAAAGCTGTTTGCAGTATTCCTTTGTGATACGCATACCAACTCCCATTTCCACCACAAGTGTCTTTGTCCCCCTGCTGTTGAGGGTGTGAGCAAGTGTTGATTCCAGCACCGTTGCGGCATCGTGTATCCATACAAAATCCACATTCAGCATTTTGGCGTAAGGGACAAGTGTTTCTGCTGTTGGCACGCTAATGCGTATCTGCGGTATTTCTTTTAGAAAGATATTGCTGGAATGCACATCAATGCATACGTCCGATCCGCTCAGATCGTCAACGATAGAGGAGCATATTACTTCCACCATAGTTCCACGCTTTGTGCCGGGGAAAACTCTGTTCATATCAAGGTCAAACATGGGTATGCCTCTTGTAATACTGTCGATACCCATAGGGTTAAGGGCAGGATATATGTCAACAATGCCGTCAAGCTGTTCGATATGCTCGTCCATATAACTGCCGACCATGTAGGCAAGATACTGTCCCTCCAGCTCATCGCCGTGGGTGCCTGTTACAAAGCTAAGTCTTGTCTTGCTCCTGCCGTTTTGTATCCGCCGTTTCTGTATATTCAAATTCTCATTCACTGCAAGCGGTATGCTTGCAACGATTTCACACATTGGTATCATTCCTTTCAAGTCAGTACGCTTCTTACAAGCTGTAGCTGTTTCGTGTATTTTCCGAACATCACACCCCTGTCAATGGCACAGTCACGGAAATCTCTGCCCTGTGAGATCACAAGGTAATCATCGCTGACGGGGCAGTTGTTGGCAGGGTCAATGCCCTCCCAGTGATCGCCAGTCCAATACTCCACCCATGAATGTGTTTCCCCGTCGCAGAACGCGAGTCCTGCAATGTATCTTGCGGCGATACCATCCATCCTGAGAAGCGAGATCAGGATATGTGAAAAGTCCTGACATACCCCTTTATTCAGAGCAAAAGCCTGTGCAGCCGTAGTTGTTGTATCTGTAAAGCCCTTTTTATATTCTATCGTATCCGAGAGAATATTGCAGAAATACTCTGCTTTGTCAGAAGCCGTACCGGTGCATTTGCCCTTAATGCTGTCATAAAACGATCTCAGTCCGTCATCGGGCTTTGTATACTGCGACTGATAGAAATAGCAGGGCAGTAAGTCCAGACGGTGCTTTGTGTGATCGACCTCTGCCGAGCCTTTGATCTCATAATCAAGGAAGCGGTGATCGTCTCTCATGTAACCGGCTGTAACGTTGTTTCCGAACGCATCAACCGTCTGCTGTGTAGGAACAAATGGCGAGATATTCAGGCTGCACGACAGGATATGCTGGGTGTCTGTTTCAGGGGGCATGATACGGAGTGCAAAGCTGTGATTGTGAACATAATCATCAAATGTCAGCTTGGTAGAATAATAAAAATTCACACGCTTCATGCCATTACCTCCGAAGTATCAAACAGATGACCGAGACTTTCGATCGCTTTATCAGAATGCAGCAGATATTCTTCCTCGCTGCCAAGGATCTCCACGATATGAGAAAGATATCTTGTATTGTAGCGATACGGAGTATCCTTTGGAACACGGCGGAGATTCTTGCACAGCCTTACATATTCTTTATGAACCGCTTCATAAGGATATTTCATTCGCATATACAGATCCAGCCTTTCAAGCGTCTTGCCGATGTAGATGATATTTCTTATCTCATCATCATAGATGTGCTCGTTGACGCTGCCCCAGAAGCTGTAAAGAATATCCTTCAGCGGCAGAAGCGAGAGCCTGACATTCGCCTTGTCATTTGACCGGGTAAGGGTGTCTTTTGCCATTTGCAGAAATGACAGAGATTTTGTTGATATCTCCTCACGCAGTACTATGCCGTTGTCGTATGCCCTTTCAAGACAGTACGCCGCCGAGTTCGGGTTGAATTCATCATACAGAAAACTGCGAATAAAATCAATGCTGTCAGTATATGTGTCCGTCAGCCCAAAATAGCCGAGATACTCTCTGTAGCCGTATTTATCGTCGATCATTTTATCATACAGCTTATCAAGCGACCTGAGCGTGATAAAAAATCTTTCCGTATAGCGTCCCAGCCAGTAAAGGCGGTCGCTGTGTTCTATCGAGATAGTACCCATGTGTCTTTAAAGCCTCCTCCTTGTGATGAGTTTACTACGAATGAATCGGGGTTGCGTGAGAAACGGGTAAGACCCGATGCCCACACCTTTGTTTTCTCACCCGACAGCACGAATGCTCTCAGGTCTGCTTTTCGCATTACCGTTTCGCCGTTATCAAGTATCGGCAGGTCGAGAAAGTCAATTACCTCCTGTGCGATGAAACGCCTCGGCTCTGCTATGATAGTTTTACGGAATTCCTCCAGTTTTTCCTTTGTGAGGTCACTTCCGAACACCACGCCGTAGCCGCCTGCTTCTGCAACGTCCTTGATGACGAGCTTTTCGAGGTTGTCCATAACATACTTCATATCCTCATCATAGAACGGCAGATATGTCGGTGCGTTTTTGAGTATCGGCTCTTCGCCGAGATAGTATTTTATCATCTTCGGCACGAAATAGTATATGCCCTTGTCGTCCGCAACACCGTTGCCGGGGGCGTTGACAATTCCTACATTTCCGCTGCGGTAGGCTTCCATAAGATTTGGTATGCCGATGAGCGATTCGGGCAGGAACGTCAGCGGGTCGAGGTATTCGTCTGCTATACGCCGATAAAGCACGCCTATCCTTGTTTTGCTTCCTGAATAGGTACGCTGATACAGGATATTGTCCTCAACAAAAAGCTCATCGTTCTGTACCAGCACCGAACCTGTATGCTCCGCAAGGTATGAATGCTCAAAATACGCCGCATTGTAGCGCCCCGGGGTAAGTATAGCCCTGATGCCTCCGCAGTTAGAATACTCCATTGTCTCTTTCAGCAGCTCTGCATAACCTCTGTTGTCAACGATATGGTTTTCAGAAAAAGCCTGCGGTGCGGCGATGCGGGTAAGCTCTCTTGCTATAAGGGGATATGATGCGCCCGAGGGTATCCGCAGGTTATCCTCTAAGATATACCATTCGCCGTCCTTTGCCTGCACAAGGTCTATCCCCGAAATGTGACTGTACACCTTGTTTTTCGGCGTAATGCCCTCGCACTCGGCAAGATAGCCCTTTGAGATATAGATAAAGTCCTCCGGTATGATGCCGTCACGCACGATCTTTTTTTCGTGGTAAATATCAAAAAGGAACTCATTCAGGGCGTTTACACGTTGAACAAGTCCCTTTTCCATACTCTGAAAATCTTCCGCCGAAATGACTCGTGGAATTGGATCGAACGGGAAAAACTGTTCATTGAACACGCCGTCTTTGTATATACCGAACTTGACACCATATCTTCTGAGAAGTTCATTGATCTCGCTTGCATTACCCACTGCCTTATTGAACTGCTTCTGCTGTGTCATTTGTTATCACTCCAATCATCAAAAATTTATCAGAAAAACAAAAACGGCGCTTACTCCGATGGAGGAGAAGCACCATTGCTCTTTGTTTTCATAATACTATTTTATCACTAATGATCTCACTTGTCAAGCACTTCGGAGAATTTGTCTTAATTTTATGGGTTTCGTAATAAATCGACCATATTCCTTTAATAACAAAAGTGAACAATTTGATTTTTTAGATGTTATTACTGTCTATTTTCATTTACACCAAACGTCTGGCAATCTCATCAAGGAATGTGGCGGTATCAACAGTCTGCTTGTTTTCCAAAGACGAAATAGCAGCCAGATCGCCTGTCATAATGCCGTCACTGATCGTTTTGAGGACTGCCGATTCGAGCTTATCGGCAAACTTACACAGCTCCGAAATGCCGTCAAGTTCACCTCTCTTGCGCAAAGCCCCCGTCCACGCATAGATCGTGGCGACGGGATTCGTAGAGGTCTTTTCGCCTTTCAGATATCTGTAATAATGGCGCTGTACCGTACCGTGAGCTGCTTCATATTCATAGATACCGTCAGGCGAAACAAGCACGGAGGTCATCATTGCAAGGCTGCCGTATGCCGTTGCCACCATATCGGACATTACATCGCCGTCATAGTTTTTGCAAGCCCAGATATAGCCGCCGTTTGAGCGAATAACTCTCGCCACTGCATCATCAATCAACGTATAAAAATACTCAATGCCCACTGCGGTAAATCTGTCCTTGTAGTCTTTTTCAAATACATCTGCAAATATATCCTTGAACCTGTGGTCATACTTTTTTGAGATAGTATCCTTTGAAGCAAACCATATATCCTGCTTAGTATCAAGTGCATAATTAAAGCAGGAACGTGCAAAGCCCTCTATCGACTTATCCTTATTGTGAAGTCCCTGAATCATTCCGGCGCTGTCCTCAAAATCATATATAAGCTCAAAAGTCTCATTTCCTTCTTTGTCGGTCACTTTAAGCTCTGCCTTGCTGCCCTGATCCACACGAAGCTCAGTATTCTTATATACATCACCGTAAGCGTGGCGGGCAATCGTGATAGGCTTTGTCCATGTGGGGATATACGGCGTTATACCGTCCACAATGATCGGCGCACGAAATACTGTACCATCAAGGATTGCCCTGATCGTACCGTTAGGTGACTTCCACATCTCTTTGAGATTGTACTCCGGCATCCTCGCTGCATTCCGGGTGATAGTCGCACATTTTACGGCAACTCCGTACTTTTTTGTAGCTTCTGCCGACTCAACTGTTACCTTATCGTCTGTCTCATTTCTGTGTTCAAGTCCGAGGTCGTAATATTCGGTTTTCAGGTCAATAAAGGGAAGAAGAAGTTTGTCCTTTATCATCTTCCATATCACCCTTGTCATTTCGTCTCCGTCCATTTCGACCAAAGGAGTGGTCATTCTGATTTTTTCCATAGTGATCAGCCTTTCCTTTTATTATCAAAGCCTTTGCAGACTTTAACTGCTTATCTGTCTTTAATATCCACATACTTCTTTTCGTGTGAGACAGATTTGTATGCAGGACGGATAATACGTTTGCCACTGTTTATCTCTTCAAATCGGTGAGCGCACCAGCCTGCCATTCTTGAAACAGCAAACAGGGGAGTGAACAATTCTTCGGGGATACCGAGCATTCTGTATACAAATCCGCTGTACATATCAATATTGGCACACATGACCTTGCCGGAATGTTTTACTTCCTCAAATACGAGAGGAGTCAGCCGTTCTATTGCTTCAAGCAGATGATACTCTTTTTCAAACTCCGTTCCCTCAGCCATTTTTCCTGCGTATTCCTTCAGTATCACAGCCCTGGGATCGGAAAGGGTATATACTGCATGACCCATTCCGTAAATCAGACCGCTGCCGTCTCCTGCTTCTTTTTCGAGTATCTTCCTCAAATATTCGCTGAGTTCATCTTCATTTTCCCAATCGGAGACATTTGCCTTGATATATTCGTGCATCTCCGTGACCTTGCGGTTTGCTCCGCCGTGTCTTGCACCTTTCAGTGAGCCGATAGCTGCCGCATAGGTCGAATAGGGATCTGTTCCCGATGAAGTGAGTACACGGCATGAAAAAGTTGAATTGTTGCCCCCTCCGTGTTCGGCGTGGAGCATCAACATCAGGTCAAGGAGCTTAGCTTCCTCATGGGTGAATTTTCTGTCAGGTCGCAGGGTGGATAATATGTTTTCAGCGGTCGTCTGTCCTTTTATCAGGGGGTGCATGATCATGGAGCTATCGCTGAAATATCGCATTTTTGTTTCGTATGCACATATCATGATAACGGGCAATTTGGCTATCAGCGATACAGCCGTATCTATCTCGTGTTCGGGCGACAGGGATTCCGGGTCACTGTCATAAGAGTAAAGTGCAAGAGTGGACCTTGCCATTTTGTTCATAATATCCCGTGAAGGTGCTTTGAGTATCATATCCTCAAAGAAATTTTCCGGCAAAGCTCGGTTATCTGAAAGCAGTGAGATAAACTCCGTAAGCTCGTCCGTTGTTGGCAGTTTACCTGTCAGCAGAAGATAGACTATCTCCTCAAAGCCGAAGCGCTCCTCTGAGGCAACTTTGCCAATAAGCTCTCTGATACTGTATCCTCTGAAGATCAGTTTTCCTTCGGCAGGCTTTCTCTCGCCGTCATCAACAACATATCCATGAACATTGCAGATATTTGTCACACCTGCCATAACACCTGTGCCGTCTGCGTTTCGCAGTCCTCGCTTTACGCTGTATTTGTCAAAATAATCAGGAGCGATCGTATTGTTCTCACGAAACGCTTTATACATTGTTTCCTTGAAGCCTTTCAAATCGGGGACTCCTTTCCAACAAACAAGGCGCCCCTCCGCAGATTGGAGAAGCGCCTTTGCTTGCTTTTCTGTCTATTATTATATCATTACTCATCTTGCTTGTCAATAACCATTCTGTAAATATAACAAAAACGTCAATGTTCTACTGTATTTCAATGGTAAATATCGTTTCGGTACAACTTTTTCAATTTTTTGATCGTTACATTTCCACCGCCGTCGCTGATATATACATCATATTTGCCCTCAATACTTCCAATCGTTACCGTTTTTTTACAGCCTGTGTGTTTTTTGAGTTTCACAAGCATATGCTCTTTTGAAGCAATGGGTGAAAAGACTTTCAGGTATTGATAGCCGTCATATTCCGAATCGGCAACGGTTATTCTTGCAAAACTGCTCAGTTCATGAGCAAGATGTTTTTCCAGAACAGCTATTTTTGCACTCTCATCAAGCACTGTAAGATAGAGAACACGTTCCGAAGCATCGTGCCGTCTGAATATTTCACGGACATAGTTTCTGTATGGGGAATGCTTGTGCGTTTTATATAAGTCTTTCTCGGCAGAATTCCTTAGTTTACCGTAGAAAATCAGCAGAGTGACATCATACATAACGTTCACAAAACAGTGCATACCGTGATCTGCAATGATCCTTTCAGCCTGTTCGCATATATCAGCCTGCAAAAACTCTGCTTCAAGGTACTCTCTTTCATTCAAATCATACATAGCAGCTCCGTCCATGACGATAATCGGCAGTTTTAGGTCAACACCCTTCATAAGTGATTTGACCTCAGCAGGGGTACGGATAGTTGAGATTGTGAACTTTACTCCAGATTCTATCATTCTGTTAAGCTCGACCTTGTTGAAAGCATTTGCTGAATGATCATCGGGTATCAGAACGGAGTCGATACCGCTGACATAAAGAGATTCGCTGTCGTGTTTTATTGGCAAATGAAAGTTATTGACCGCAAGACCGATACCAATTCCGATAAATGTATCAAGAACTCGATTGAATACAAACAGATAAGGGTTTTCATCGAAGGAATGCGTCAGTGCGATACTCAGAAAGACCACGCAAGAAAAGAAAGAGGCATTTCGTTTATTCAGTATGACCGTGAGATATATCACAGGAATGATCATAATCGATGCCAGCAGATAAACAATAACAGGTTCTATCAAACTGAAAAAACGAAGCAATACGATAAATGCGAGCCCATACACAGCACCAACAAAAGTGCCTATTGAACGCTGTCCTGCATTATTCTTAGTAGAAACAGTGTAAGGCTGTAAGCACCAAAGTGCTGCAAGAGCGCTGTAAAACGGTATGCCGTTCCCGATAGGCAGAAGTGTGCGGAAGAAATATATTACCATACATAATGCTACTGCAACAGATGATTTAATGATCCTCGCTCCGATAGGTGGGAATTTTATGGGAATAGCCATAGGTATCACCTCAAAAACAAAAACGGCACTGAAATATATCAGCGCCGTTGCTTATTTAAGATGATTCTATTATACCATAGCCATTGCATAGATGTCAATATGTGTATTGAACAATTATCGCTGAACAAATCTTTAGATTGTTATCATCATTTCCTCATTTTCAATATTGTGGTAGATATGACTTTCGTTATGTTCAATTGTGTATACTTTAACAACATCGGAAAGTTCATTGCCGTCTTCAAATTTGCTCACGATATTTCTGAATTTTTCAAGTCTTTCAGGAGCATACTGTATCACTTTTTCATTGTGAAATACAGCAGTATAGAATATTTCCGCTTCCACAAGATCCTGGAAAATATGGCTGCCGTAGGAAAGCTCGGGATTGTACCCTGCTTTTGTCTCCTCAACCTCACAGACGACAGAAAATGTACTAATATCCGAGAACGCTGTAGGTACGCCAAGTTCGGGTGATGAAGTCCCGACTCTGCCTGGAACTATCAGCATCATTTTCTTGCCTTCGTTTCGATAATACCAGTTGATACGCCCGATCAGATTTGCAACGAGTGTTTTCTTTTTGTAGGGCATATGATAGTATGCAATGGGGTCAACATAAACGATCAGATCAAGCTCCGATGTCTTAGACATTCCCATCGATGCACCCTTGCTGTGCAGCAATATCCTTTCCGGCGGGAAGTCCTTCGGTACGGATATACCCGCTGTTCCTTTGATAAGCTGTAACGGACGGCACTGCAAAAGATCTATCGTGTATTCTCCGTTTTCGGACAGATTGATCGTAAATTCCGTATCTACGGGATATTCATATTCTTCCTGGATACTGTGCAGCATTCTTTTCATTTGCTCCATCAGTATCTGATGATCTACCAGCCCTTTGCAGGAAATGAATTTGACATTTCGTCCATGTCCCATGTCACGGAGTCTGCTTTCTGCATCAAAATCATGTTCAAGAAGAATCTTATCCAGATAATTCGGGATAACAGGCTCTAACTTTTCAAACGGCAGTTTTTCGAGACACAGCGAAGTTGTGTTGATCACCTCCGCTTTTCCCTGTGAAAATCTGTGTTTATCAGCCGAGGAGGAATAGAGCGAGCGCTGAGGCATATCCAGATTCACGATACGGGGATATGAGCCTTCGGTGCGGTCAACTGCCGATGTGCCGAGTCCCATGACAAGTCTGAGCATACCGGCGTTTGGATCACAGTCTTTCATAATTCGGTATGGACTATAGGAATATCCCACACCAGCCGCACAAGGCATATAGTAATTTCCATAGTAAGAGCCTGAAACACGCTGTATCAGAAGCGCCATCTGCTCATCACGCTTATCAAGCCCACGCCTTTTTCTGTAATCCAGTGCGGAAAGGCTCATCGTGCTTGCATATACGGTTTTTACTGCTCTTTCAAACTCTGCAAGACGTTCTTCGTCTGTTCCTCTGTTGGTGCAGAATACCGATTCATACTTGCCTGCAAACGCATTCCCGAATCCGTCCTCAAGAATACTGCTCGAACGAACGATATACGGGTCATGTCCGTAATACTCGATAATCCTCATGAACTGCTCTTTCAGTCCGTCGGAAAAGACACCGTCCATCAACTTTACGGAAAAAACATCTGCAAGAGAGAAATAGCCTTCCTCCGTTCTTTGTCGTATACGCATATCCCAGAATTCATTGTCAACTATATAGGTGTAGTAAACGTCCGAGCCAACGTAAAACGAGTCATGAGGCTCAAGCACATCAGCGATGTCAGGCTCCTTGTTGCCGATGATAGCCCTTGCAAGGAGCATTCCGCAAGCCTTGCCGCCTATCATGCCCGTTCCTACCATGTGATCCCTTACCTCAAAATAATCCTTCGGCTTAAAATGTTTTTTCACCAGTAAACGCATTTTGGAATCCCTGCTCATCATGATATTGCACATTTTATCGCAGTCGGCAGATATATCTTGTCCGTTGTCATACAACATCTTTGCGCGAGTAAAGAATCTGTCCCAAGAGTCCGAATATTGCTCATCAGCAGAACGCTGTGCCTGACCAAGTGCCTGATAGAATCTACTTGATCTTACTCCGTCAAGTATCGGTCGAAAAGTACCGCTGTCCTTATCGTATGTATGGGGCAGAAACATGGTATCTGAATTTCTGTTCCAAACCTTTTCAGGACGGACATACACAGTTTTGCTGTCAGAATAAACATCTAAAAACAGCTGCGTCGTGTCCAATATCTTATTGATCGAATGCACGGAATGCTTTCCACGAATGATAGGAAAAAAAGCGACCGTATCAAGTTCAAACAAAAAAGGACAGGTGACACGGAAGAAGTTTCCCATCATAAGGTCAGTCGCCCAAGCCGCCTGCAACTCAGATAGGCAGTCAAATACATAGAAAGTATCCTTGCCCTCTTGCTCAATGATAGAATGTATATCTACTGTGAAAGTTTCAAAACGATGTGAAAGCGGTATCTGTTTTATTTTCACACCCGGCATATCAGTGATCAGTGGCTCATGACTGGCAAAACGAAAATAGATAATATTTCTTTGGTCTGCGATAGCTTGCTTCAAATATGGTCGCATGAACAAGACGAATTCCTCAATTTTGGAAACACGCCATA
The DNA here is from genome assembly GCA_902800795.1 of uncultured Ruminococcus sp. Taxonomy (GTDB): domain Bacteria; phylum Bacillota; class Clostridia; order Oscillospirales; family Ruminococcaceae; genus Hominimerdicola. The sequence goes on from CADCFQ010000016.1 coordinate 62,592, forward strand.
CTACATTATCACCAAGTCTGATATGATCAAGTGCCGTATCCATTTCGGAAATACCGGAACTGATTTTATCAAATGCTGCCATATTGACACCTCCATTAACTTTTCGTGAATATGCAAAAAACGGCACTGAAATAATCAGCGCCGTTGCTTATGTTATACTGTTATTATACCATATGTGCGTTTTCGTGTCAAGTAATAAAATAGATATTTAAAGTAATCATTCAATGTCGGAGTATATTTTTAACTCGATTCTTGCCACACCGATCATTGAGTTGACGGACGAGGAACTTGCGCCCGAAAAGGCAAGATTCAAAGAGATTGCCGACCGCATAAATTCCATAGCAATTCAGGTCAATCAGACGGGAAATATTTATCCCGAAGATATGGAAGAAATTTGTCAGGGAGTTGAGAAAATCTCGGCAAGACTTGCAGAGTATCAGGCAAAATTGGAACGCTTTGCAGTGACACCGCAGACGTTCAGAGCGATAGTCGATAAGGCTCACGAGGACGTAAAGAAATAGGAGAAAAATGCAACGAGAAAAACGCTTTTATTGCTGCACCCTGCACAAGATTTATTACAAATATTTCGCAGGGCTGGACTCCGAAAACGGAAGTAGCTATAATATAGCTACTATGAAATTGGAGGTGCTTCAAATGTTAGCAATACCAGAATTGGCAATGCCGAGATCACGCAAGGTCATGACTATCTGCAACGGCAAGCGTGAGGTCTGGACAGACTACAAACAGGCAAAGGCGTATTTCCTTGAACTCATGATGTCTACGGACGGCGAGGAGCGTGACCGAGCAGAGTGCGTTTACATTCAGCTACTGTACGAACTGGACGAGTGCAGTGACGAGGACGAATAATCAACAGGGCGAGTTGTTTCGGCAACTCGCCCTTGCTATGTCCTGTGACGAAAGGAAATGCCCCTCACAGCCGTCCGAGACTGCGAAGCGGAAAACTAACCGTCCGAAAAGAAAAGACCTGAGAAATGCTTATTAGCTAATCTCAGGTCTTTGTCTGTTATTCAGTTCCAAAAGAGTATGCTGTCATTGAGGTGCGTGCCATAATGCTAAAATGGATTTGTATTGAACGGATTACGGATGTTCCGATAGGCTAAGGTTTATGGTGTTTCTGTATTGTGTAAATCAAATATTATAACTGATACCTATGTCGTACCGCAAATTCGGGCGCAAACTCCACCGCCGCAGTCCGCTTTGTGAGATTGAACACCACCGAGTAATTCTCATCACCGGGGATATGGTTCTCGTGAAGAAGCCTGAACGCCGTGTCCTCATCGACAATGCCCTCATGTGTGTCGAGGTATTCCTGATGGGCAAGATACCTGTCCTTGCCGAAGCCATCCATTTCGGGGTTGTCGTAAATGAGAAAATTCGAGCAGACCTGATAGGGCTTTTCGCTGCGAAGCACTTTCATCTCGCCGCCCACATATTCGATAATGGCGCTGTCACCGCTTGCGTCGGCGATTTGGAAATGGGAGTAATTATTCGCAGGGGACATGGTATAATGCTCCAGAAATTCAAGTGCTTCTTTCACCGTCTTGCAGCGGTCGATGATCCCACGGTACAGCGAATAATAGCACAGCGGTATTTTCTTGCCGTCCGTTTCGACCTCTGTGCCGCTTGCCGTGAACGTCACAAGTGCAAGACCGTGAGCGTTCATGCCGTCCTGCATTTCGTAAGGCGCACCCAGCACCCTTGCACGATTGATGGGCTTATCTGCGGTCAGGTCATCGAATTTTTCCCACTCCGTATCAAAACGATTATAATACAGCAGATTTGAAAGCCCGATAGTTTTGCCCGTGACAGCATTTTCAGCAAGGGTGACACCGGGCAATTTCTTCGGATTGTCAAGGTCATGGCACAGCAGAAAGTCACCCTCTGCATTGCGAGCCGTAAAGCCGGAGCAGTTGTGCTTGCATTGGAATAGAAAATCGTTGCGCACACCCTCATACAGATGCTCAATCTGGAATTCCAGCATTGCCCATTCATCGACAGCGCCGCATTTCAGGAGTTCATCAAGGGCATAATCGCCGCAATAGGTGATCTCATAGGCGTTTTCACCCGGATATTTCCGCAGAGAATCCATTGTCCTGTTCTTGTTCTCGTCCTTGAAACGGAAGGTGTATTTTTTCTGCTCCTCCGCTTCGATGACGGGGCAGCGGATATACGGCTCTGTCACATCAAGGAGCTTTTCAAAAACCTCATCAATCTCATCATTTTGGCACGGACTCATAAATATCAGATAGTACCGTGGTTGTTCCGGCTTGCAGAAAACATAATTCTGACAGCGGAAGGATATGGTCGAGCCGCCGTGACAGATCAGATCATAGTCACCGCCCGGATACCGCTTCCAGCCACGCCAGCCGCAGCCGTAAGGGTAGAACTGGAACATAGTCTCCAGCGACTTTTCGCCTACTATCTGCCCTGCGAAAAACGCCCTGTCAAATCTCAGCACATCAAGCACATTTGAGTGAATATCTCCGCAGCCCTTAGTGGTAAAGACCTCCGGAATATAAATTCCAGTTTCGGGAACGCTCGTCACATCGCCCAGTGTGCCTGCCGAGGTGACAGTCATGCCCAGCGGCGTGAAGATCATGTCGTACATCAGGTCTTTATAAGTCATGCCCGTGACCATTTCGAGTATCATCGCAAGCAGTCTGTAGTTGGTGTTGCTGTATTCAAAATTCGTACCGGGGACAAAATTCAGTTCGCAGTTGCAGATGTATTCCAAGAATTCCTCTTCGGGCATAGTTCCGCCCCAGAATGATTTTCTGATAGCCTCATAGTTACCACCAAAGAATTTATCAGGCTCTTGACTAAAGTTCACAATACCCGAACTCATATGTAGGAGGTTGAATATCCGCATATCACCAGCCTTTTCATATTTCGGAAAATACTTTGTCACATTATCCCATATGCTAAGTTTACCTTCCTCATCGAGTTTCATGATGAGCGCCGCCGTGAAGGATTTGGTAACAGAGCCAATCTCATAGGTGGTCAGCGGAGACACGATCTCGCCGTGAATGTCCTTTGACCTTGAACCCGATGCCCAGATGATGTCGCTGTCAGCTGCTAAAAGGAGTGTACCTCTGATGTTCTCGGTCTTTACAAAATCCGTGAGCTTCCCGATCAGCTCTGCATATTCTGCTTTACCGCTGTGCCAGATGTGTTCGCTTGCATATGCAATATCCGCCACGCCGCTGTTTAGCTTTACAAGCTCGTTTAACACGGTATCTTTATTCATTAGAGATCTCTCCTATCTCAATTATCTTGAAAATCATAGCAATGACAGCACCAATGTAATAATTCCTGCTATCATAAACGGTATTGAAATAAAATATCCGATCATTCTTACTCTCTTATCGGCGATCGGCTCGACATAGCTTCCAAGGTCATTTTCGTTGATATACAGCGTTCTGCTTTCACCGATCTGAGGTACACCCATATTGGAATAGACCTCTTTTTCCATTCGGAGCGTTTCACCGTTCAGCGTGATCTCATAGACAGGGCAATGCAGTACATTCCCGTCGGAGCCTAAGCGAGTTTTGCGCTCGATGCAGATGCCCTCGACAGTTGTGCTGTATTTTTCGGCAGCTCGTTTTTGTCCGATATATGCTGCAAGCGTACCACATAGTCCTGCTATCAGGAGTCCGGCTCCTGCAAGTGTGGGGATATGCGCTGTGATCGCTGTCTTTGTCTGTTCACTGCCGAAGTGATATATCAGCGGAAGAATCACTATAATTGCTCCCACGAGTATAGCCACAATATCGATCCACAAGCCCTTTTTCTTAGCTCGCAGCATTGCGATAAGACCTGCTGTGCCGATCACAAGAAAGATCTGTCCGAGTATTACGGGGACAAGCCAGCTAAGCTCAGCCGAACGTGACACATAGACCATTCCAATAACAGAGGCGACAAACCACAGCAGGAAAACAAAAGAAAGGATAAGGCTTAATGCTAATTTCATGACACACCACCATTCTCAATATGCTCTTTTATCAGCAGCAGTGTCCTGTACTCCCTCTGATTCCACGCAAACTCACCAACCGTATCCAGCATTGCCCGATTCTTGGCTATTGCTTCATCAAGGGTGTACAGCACGGTTCGCATTCCATAACGCTTTTCCTGTTCGCTGAGCTGCGCTTCTCCACGCTCAGCGGACACCTCGCAGAAATACAGCCTGCTGATCTGGTGGAATATCCTGCTCTCGTGATAGCTCTTGAAGTCCCTTCGCTTTTCCTCGATATATCCAAAAGGACGAACGGTATCGGGAATTACAGAGTAACCTGTTTCTTCTCTGATCTCACGGATAAGGGTATCTGCATCGGATTCGTCCTCGTCCTGACCTCCGCCGGGGAGACTGACCTCGCCTTTGTTGTCATCGAGCAGCAATAGCTTGTCTCCAATAAAAACGATACCCCGTACAGCGACTCTTGCCCATACGTCCATATCTTCATCGTAGTCTTTCGCATCTAACAGCAGTAATCGCTCC
>CADCFQ010000017.1 GCA_902800795.1 uncultured Ruminococcus sp.
CTTACTATGATTTTATACTATGGTAGTACATATAAGAAGATCTGTCAAGTCCTGGGTGTATATATAATCTTTATCGATAGCAATAATCTCCGGTTATAGCAACCATGATTTATGATAGCGTTATCTTATCATATCGCACCGGCAGAGAATTTTCTGTGTACCGGTTATGAACAGGAGCCCTCAAACGGCTTGAATACGAAGAGACAACGTTATCACGTTTTGTCTTTTCACAGTTTTTGATACTTTGCAAAAGTGCGTATCTGCGCTGTTTTTACAAGCTTATACAAAAAGTGTGAACAGCGGTATGACAACGTTGTCACCGGTTTTTATTGACGTTTCTTGCTCCGGCGTGTAAACTTAGGACATCGAAACAAAAACGAAAGGAACTGATCATTATGGCAGAACTCAATTTTGACACAAGAAAGATAAGAGCAGGCTACGATCCTCTTGACAACAATCTTGCGGTGTCACCCCCGATCTATCAGACAACCTCTTATGATTTCAAAAACACAGAGCACGCCCAGAACCTTTTCACCTATAAGGAAGCAGGCTACCTCTACACAAGAGTCGGCAACCCGACAGTGACCTACTTCTCTGAAAGGGTCAAGGCTCTTGACGGAGCTAAGAACGCTGTGGCTGTCGGTTCAGGAATGGCAGCGATCACTTACACGCTTCTGAACCTCGCTTCAAAGGGCGGCACGATACTTGCTTCTCCTTATCTCTACGGCGGAACCATTGATGCTTTTGACAGGCTCTTCCCGGAGCTAGGCATCAAGATAAAGCTGACAGACGCAGTGCTCGATCCCGAGAAGCTGGAAAAGGAGCTCACCGATGATGTAAAGGCTGTATATGTTGAGTCGATCAGCAACCCCAACGCTTACATCCTTGACATCGACAAGATCTCCGAGGTCGCTCACAAGCACGGCGTTCCGGTCGTTGTAGACAACACACTGGCAACACCCTACCTTTACAGGCCGCTGGAGCACGGGGCAGATATCGTTGTATATTCTGCAACAAAGGCTCTGACAGGCCACGGAAACATTATAGCCGGCGTTATCCTTGACAACGGCGATATGAGCCTTTACACAAAGGAGCGCTATCCCCAGTTCTTTGAGCCGATAGTAATGCTCAAGGGCAAGAGCACGGCAGATATTTTCCCGGATAATTTCTTTATTTTCCGTGCAACTCTTGTTTACCTCAATCTTCTCGGTGCAGCTCTTTCTCCCCAGGATGCATACCTTGGCATTATCGGTCTGGAGACCCTTTCCGAGCGTGTAGCAAAGCAGACGAAGAACGCCGAGGCCATCGTAAAGTACCTTGAGAGCAGTCCTGCTGTTGAATGGGTACGTCACCCCAGCGCTAAGGACTACAAGTTCAAAGAGGTAGCAGACAGAGACCTTGCTAACGGCGGCGGCGGAGTTCTTGCCTTCGGTATTAAGGGAACTTCCGAGCAGGAAGCAGAATTTCTGAATAACATCAAGCTGTTCCATTATCATGTTAACCTGGGTGATGCCCGCTCTCTGATAGTTGACTCGCCGAACACAACACACAGCGAGCTCAACGATGATGAGTTCAAACTGGCTGATATCCCCTCAAACCTTATCCGTATCTCGGCAGGCCTTGAGGATGCCCAGGATCTTATTGACGATCTGGAACAGGCATTCAAAGCGGCAGGTCTTATCTGACTGCCGGAGTGACAGTACTGAGGAAAGTATGGTGTAAATGAATATGAAGAAAACAATATTTAAGAAGACAGCGGCGCTTCTGCTGTCAGCGGTGCTGCTCACAGCCTGCTCGATATCAGAATCCAGCAGCGGTGCAAATGATTCAAAGAGCGGTAATAAGGGTTCATCCGCAGATGCCAAATACGGCAAGATAGATATCCCTGCTCTTGACGGCGCCCTTTGCGGAGCACCGATCTATGTAGCTTATGAGAACGGCTATTTCTCCGAAGAGGGATTCGATGTAAACCTTATCTCGGCAGACTTTGAGACACGAAAGATCGGCCTTAACAACGGAACTATCCCAATAGTAAACGGCGACTTTCAGTTCTTCCCGTCGATCGAGAACGGCATAGACGTAAAGGTAGTTGACGGCCTTCACGAGGGCTGCATCAAGTTTGCAGTAAATCCTGATTCGGATATAAAGAGCGTGGAGGACCTCAAGGGCAAGAAGATCGGCGTTGACGAGATAGGAGGCACTCCTCACCAGGTGGCCTCACTATGGCTCGAAAACGCAGGCATCTCGGCAGACCCGTCTGACGGCGAAGTAACATTCCTTCCGTTCTCCGACGGCAACCTTGAATTCGAGGCTCTTGCAAGCGGCGAGATAGATGTAGCTGCTCTGTGGGATCCCCTCGGTTCCATCCATGAAAAGGCAGGAGACGTAAAGATAATCTTCGACCTCGGAACGGACGAATACTTTGCAGATCATTTCTGCTGCTTTCTCTATGCATCTTCAAAGGTGCTGGATGAGAACCCTGAAGAGATAGCAGCTCTTCTTAGAGCTTACCGCAAGGCACAGGAGTGGATATATGAGAACCCTGACAAGGCTGTAGATCTTATCATCGACAACAAGTATGCCTCCATTGAGGACAGAGACCTTGCTATCGATCTTGTTAAGAGCTACGGATATCCTTCAGCAGATGAGCACAGCAGTGACTGGGATGCAAGGGTTGAAGGAGATGTAAAGTACTTTGTAGACGGCCTTTCAAAGATCGGCTATCTTGAATCAGACCCCGATCAGTTTGCGAAGGACATCTATTACAAAGTAGAAGTATAATTTACCTCACAGAGCATGGGCGGTCATTTGTGCCGCCCTTTGCTTTCCCGAGAACGGAGGAGACCTATGGATACACAAACAGTAATAAACACAGCTGTTCTTTCTGCTTCGCCCAGAACAGAAAACAAAGGGCAGAAAGCAGAGCAGACAGCTGTTAAGAAAGGTTACAGGAGCAACACATATTTTCTCTTGAAGCTCCTGCTCACTGTCTCCGGCTTTATAATAGCTATAGGAGTGAGCCTTTTCTTCCCGCAGAAAGCAGAGATAGTAATAAAGGATTATGCTCTTAGCGCTTTCGGCCTGACTCTGAACCTTACGATGAACGACGCATATATCTTTGTGCTGGTCATGCTCATCGTTATATACACCGTGACGGGGCTCGTCTCCGCCGGCAATAAAGAAAGAAGAAAAAAGTTCTGCAAAAATGCGGCTTTCCGTTTTGCGCTGGGAATAGGCCTTGCGCTCTGGGATATAGGCGGTACAAAGCTTGCCTTTTTCCCCCAGCCTTTCTTTCCCGGCCCTGCCCAGGTCATCGAGGCCTACCTTTCAGATGGTGAATACATCATTCAGAACATCATCTATTCATTGAGGCTATATGCAGCAGGCTTTTCCTGCGGTGTTGTTCTGGGTGTGGGAACAGGCATCCTTATCGGCTGGTTCCCTAAGGTGTACTACTGGGTGTTCCCGGTGCTGAAGATAACAGGTGTCGTTCCTGCTGTTGCGTGGATGCCCTTTGCGCTGACGCTCCTGCCGGACACTTTCACAGCGGCGGTATTCCTGATAGTTATCTGTGCCTGGTTCCAGATAGCCTTCCTGACTGCTAAAGGCATACAGTCAACGCCAAAGCAGAGCTATGAAGCAGCACGCATTCTTGGCAGCAGCCAGAAGGACCTTATCCTTCATGTTGCGATACCCCATGCTATGCCTGATATTTTCACAGGCATAGGTTCAGCCAATGCAATGGCTTTCACAACACTTGTAATGAGCGAGATGTTGGGACAGCCCGGCGGCCTTGGCTATTACATCAACCAGTCAAAGGTCTGGAGCGCTTACTATAAAGTGCTGGCGGCTATCGTGATTATGGCGGTGCTGTTCTCGTTTATCAACTACATCATCGGCCGTATTCAGAAACACACGCTCAGGTGGCAGGAAGGAGTGCTGAAAAAATGAGCAGTTCTATAAAGATATCGGGCGTTGACCGTGTATATACCGACACCGACGGAGTTAGCGTTGAGGCTCTCAGAGGGATCGATCTTGATATAAGAGAGGGCGAGTTCATTTCTCTGATAGGCCCCTCGGGCTGCGGAAAAACAACACTCCTTCGTTTGATAGCAGGCCTTGATAAACCCCAGGCCGGAGAGCTTACCATTGACGGAAGCAAGATAACGGGTGTCGGCCCGGAGCGTGGATATGTGTTCCAGCAGGGAAGTCTGTTCCCGTGGCTGGATATAGAGAAAAACATATCCTATGGACTAAGGGCAAGAGGTGTATTGAAGACCAAGAAAGAAAAGGTCGGCGAATACATCTCGATGGTTGGTCTGGACGGCTTTGAAAAGTCCTATCCTCATCAGATCTCCGGCGGTATGGCACAGCGTGTCGCTATTGCAAGAGCGCTGATAAATGAGCCAAAGGCTCTGCTTCTGGATGAGCCTATGGGAGCTCTGGATTCCTTTACAAGGAGCGATCTTCAGGATAAGCTTCTGGAACTATGGAAAAAGGAAGGCACCACAATGATCCTTGTCACCCACGATATAGACGAGGCTATATATCTAAGTGACCGTATAGTCATTATGACACCGAGACCCGGAAAGATCAGCAAGATCATAGATGTCGATCTTCCAAGGCCAAGACACAGAGGCGGAGTTGAGTTCCTTGAGATGAGAAGACAGATCCTCGAGTTCTTCCGTCTGGCACAGGCTCTTCCGCAGCCGGAATATAATATTTAGTTTTGAAGTATAGAAAATGTATCAAGGAGAATGGAATATGAAAAAGATAAATTTGTTTTTAGGGATTGCAGAACTTCTCGTGGCTGCTGCACTGACACTGGGTTCGCTGTTTGTGTTTAATGCCTGCCCCGGAGAAGACGGAAAATACATGGCCTGCCACTGGGCACAGAATGCAGTTGTACTCATAGGCTCAGTTCTGGTGTTAGCTTTGCTGATAAGAGTGTTCATCCCCAGCCGTGATATCAAGACAGGAATAACCCTCACATCTTTTCTGCTTTCGATAGCTGCGGCTCTTATTCCCGGAGTTTTTATAAACCTCTGCATGATGGACACCATGAGATGCCACTCAGCATTCAAGCCCGGTGTGATCGCTGTCTCCGCAGTTCTTGCAGTACTTACAGGTATTGATTCCGCAGTCGGGATCTTCAAAGGAAGAAAAGGATAATGGATGCAAAGAATCTCCCGTTTATAAACATAACAAAGAAGCCGCTCAGGACCACAGCGCTGTGCCTTATCTCAGCGCTGCTGGCGGCGGCTCTTTTTGGCGGCAGCATAATCGTGCTGTCGCTCCGTTCAGGTCTTGAAAGCCTGCAGCAGCGTTTAGGAGCTGATGTGATAGTGGTCCCGGATGAAGCGGCCGGAGAGATAGAGGGTATCCTTCTTCAGGGCACACCGGGATATTTTTACATGGATAGATCCGTTGCCGAAAGAGTAGGTGAGACTCCGGGAATAGAGAAAAAGTCTTCGCAGTATTTTCTGGTATCTGCAAAGGCTGATTGTTGCACAGTTAAGGTCCAGATCATAGGCTTTGATGATGAGAGCGATTTCACAGTCAAGCCCTGGCTCTCATCTGCCCACAAAGAAAAGCTCGGGCTGTATGAGATAATAACAGGCTCCGGCCTTACAGCAAAGGTGGGCAGTAAGATAAACCTCTACGGAAAGTCCTGCAAGATCGTAGGTAAGCTTGAAGAGAGCGGCACGGGTCTCGATACCGCAGTATATGCCACAAACGAAACGGTCAAAGAGCTTATCAAGGGTTCAGAGGAGCAGGGCATATCAGTGCTTGCAAAACAGGATCCCAACGATGTTGTGTCATCGGTTTATATCAAGGTGAAAGACGACACTGATATCTCCGATGTTGTCAGCAGGATAAACCAGGATATCGACGGCGTAAGGGCAGTAAGGACGAGCACGATGATAACCGGTACAGCCGATAAGCTTTCGGTGATGACATCGGTTATCTCGGCAATGATCGCTGTGGTTTGGTTGCTGGCAGTGATGATCCTGCTGGCTGCATTCTCGGTTTCGGCAAATGAAAGGCGCCGTGAGTTTGCGGTTCTGAGGCTTATAGGCTTTTCAAGAAAGAAACTCAGCCGGCTGCTTCTTTCCGAGTCCCTCCTTGTTGGTGCTCTTGGCGGCTTGTGCGGAGTGATCCTTTCGGCGGCTTTAGTTCTTCCTTTCGGAAAACTCATTGAACAAAGATCGGGCTTGCCGATGCTTATCCCTGATGTTCCCTGTATCCTGCTGCTGTCTCTTGCGGCTCTTCTGTCAGTTCTTATCACAGGTCCCCTTTCAGCGGCAGCCTCGGTCTATAAGCTAAGTCGTATAGACACCGCAAAGATACTTCGGGAGGTGAATTGATTTGAAGATAAAAGCTAGTGATATCTCGGTCAGGTTCAAAAGAAAAGGAAAACATAGCAGCGATATCAAGATCCTTGAAAGCATCGGCTTTGAGATAGAGCCGGGAAAAGTCACCCACGTTTCCGGGCGTTCCGGAAGCGGTAAGACAACGCTGATAAATGTGCTGGCAGGGCTTTTGAAGCCGACAGACGGAAAGGTCCTTTACGGAGATACTGATATCTACAGCTTATCGGATGAAAAGCTATCGGAGTTTCGCAGCAAAAACATCGCCTGCATCCCACAGGGACAAAGTGCTTTGTCTAACCTGACAGTGATCCAGAACCTTCTGCTATCCCAGTCGCTCTTTGGTAATTCAGATGAACAGGCGGCAAAAGGTATCCTTGAAAGGGTAGGGCTTAGCAATTTTGAAAACGCCTATCCTGATGAGCTTTCGGGCGGCGAGCTAAGACGCCTTGCCGCTGCAAGAGCACTGTTATCTCCCGGTCAGGTGATATTTGCGGACGAGCCGACAAATGACCTTGACAGCGAGAATGCCGCACTGATCCTTGAACTGCTCAAGGGAGCTGCCGCAGACGGAAGGGCAGTTGTGATAGTTTCTCACGAGTCAGAAACAACGGGTATAGCAGATATCTGCTATAAAATGGAATCGGGTAAAATAATAGTGACAAAAGATTCATAAATATTTCATTGACAGATCACCACTAATTTGTTATAATTCATATCGGTCCTATATGAATTATAAGAAAGGCGGTGATCTTGTGTCTTTAAAACAGATATCTGAAATGACAGGCGTGTCAGTTTCCACAGTGGGAAGGATACTAAGTGACCCCAGGCATAAATGTTCCAATGAGCAAACAAGGGTAAAAGTTATAGAGGCGGCAAGAAGCATCGGCTATGTTCCGAACACCGCCGCCAGGAACCTTAAATCTGGAAAGGGCAGACAGGAAAAGATCTATTCTATTAACATCCTGCTTACCCGTTCAGATCCCGGAGCATTGGATCCCTTTTATGATGAGATGCTGATGCTGCTTGAAAAGGAGCTGCGGCAGAACAGCTGTATAGTTCACAGCATAATGCGCTGCACGGAGTTTTCTGACAGCAGGATCAAGACAGCGGAGCTTGAAGCGATAGCGGACAGGCTCCTGGCATCCCAACAGGAAGCTGACGGGCTGATAATCATAGGCAAGGTCACACATAAGGCTCTAGAGCAGATAAAGGCCAAGGAGAAAAATATCATAGCGATCAACCGTGACCCTACCAACCACGAGGTGGATGAGGTGCTTTGTGACGGAGCAAGAATAGCAAGAGAAGCAGTAGCTTATCTTGCAAGACTCGGACACAGCAAGATCGGTTTTGTGGGCGGCTGCCACAATGAATCCCGCTTTTCGGGATATCAGGCTGCGCTAAGTGAGTTAAGGCTATCGCCGGATCTTGACCATATCTATGATACGACGCCCAGCGAGGCCCACGGCATAGCGGCTCTCCAGTATTTCAAGGGACTTCCTGATCCCCCGACAGCTATCTACTGTGCGAACGATATCCTGGCGGTAGGAATGCTCAAGGGAATGGACCGCAGACGGCTAAGAGACTATTTCCCGTCGGTGATCTCCAGCGATGATATCGATGCCGCCCAGTATACAAGACCGATGCTCACGACTATTTCTCTCCCAAAGACAGAAATGGTCAGGTTCGCACTGATGATACTCCTTGACCGCATAAAGGGCGGACACAAGACAGTAACAAGGCTTGAGCTTGAGGGCAGGCTTATCATCCGTGAGAGCTGCAGGCGCAATTTTGACCAGAATGAGCCGGAGTATTATATCTGATATACCCTTGCCGTGCCGATTTTACGGCATGGCAAGAAATTTCGTGAAATCTTGATAACGTTATCTTAGTTTAGAGACTTTTTCGGGAAATCACAGAGAATTATCTTATTAAACCACGATATATCAGAGATAACGTTATCACCAAAGCGGCCGATTTAACATCCTGTATATATCCGAGCAAATAAAATACAGATTTCTTCCGCCGGAAGAGGCATGACTGACAAGAGTGGATAAGCTTCGTGACAACGTTGTCATAAGTTATTGTTGACGTGAGATGCAAACAGGTGTATCATAAAGTCATACCAAACAAATAGGAAATATATGAAAGGAAGTTACACTATGAGCTATCAAAAGATCGACACCGCCCTTATCCACGGCGGGATATCTACTGACGAGCGGACAGGAGCGGTAAACGTTCCTATATACCAGACCTCCACATTCAAGCAGGACGGTCTCGGAAAGATGAGAGGCTATGAGTATTCAAGAACAGGCAACCCCACAAGGGAAGCTCTTGAAGCACTGATAGCAGAGCTGGAGGGCGGCTACGCCGGCTTCGCTTTTGCAAGCGGCCTTGCTGCGGAGACAGCGGTGCTTAGTCTTCTTAAAACAGGAGACAGAGTGCTTATATCATCCAACGTATACGGCGGTACATTCAGGCTTTTGAATCAGGTGTTCGACCACTTCGGGATAAACTACACTATCTCCGAGACAGATGATCCGGAAGCTTTTGAAAAGGATATAACCGATGATGTGAAAGCGGTCCTTATCGAAAGCCCCGCAAATCCTCTGATGACTATCACCGATATAAGAGCGGTGGCAGAGATAGCCCACAGACACGGTCTGCTGGTTATCGTTGATAACACATTCATGACACCTTACCTGCAAAGGCCCTTAGAGCTGGGAGCTGATATCGTTGTCCACAGCGCAACAAAGTATCTCGGCGGCCACAGCGATGTTGTGGCAGGTCTGGCAGTTGTAAAGACAAAGGAACTTGCCGAGAGGATAGCCTTTATCCAGAATTCCACCGGCGGTGTGCTTCCGCCATTTGACAGCTTTCTTCTTATAAGAGGGATAAAGACGCTGGGCGTTCGTCTTGACAGACACGTTTCAAATGCTGAAAAGGCAGCAAAGTTTTTGCTTGACCACAAGGCGGTAAAGAGCGTTCACTATCCCGGCCTTGAAAGTGACAAGGGATATGAAGTCAACAAACGCCAGGCAAGAAACGGCGGTGTGATGATATCCTTCGAGCTTGAGGACAACTATGATATAAAGGTATTCTTCGAGAGCCTGGAGCTTATCACGCTGGCAGAGAGCCTCGGAGGAGTTGAATCCCTTGTATGCCACCCTTCCAGTATGACTCACGCATCTATTCCGGAAGAGATAAGAAAGAAGGTCGGGATTACCGACGGACTTATAAGGCTGTCCATAGGTATCGAGGATATCGATGATATCCTTGCAGATCTTGACAAGGCGATCAGACTTAGCGAGGTAAGGTAATATGCTGTATAAAGATATGCACGCACTTATCGGAAACACTCCGCTGGTGCGGCTGACAAATATGGGGGTCTCCCCCGATGTAGAAATTTATGCGAAACTGGAAATGTATAATCCCTCGGGAAGCGTTAAGGACAGGATCGGAGAGTATATGATCGCTGCCGCAGAGCGTGAGGGAAGACTTAAACCCGGCAGCACAATTATAGAAGCTACTGCCGGAAACACAGGCCTCGGTATTGCCTTTGCGGCGCTTGGAAAAGGGTATAAGGCTCTGCCGAAAAGCAGGCTCTTATGAGAGCGCTGGGAGCTCAGGTGATAAACACACCCAGAGCTGACGGTATGCTGGGGGCTGTAAAAAAAGCAGAAGAGCTCAAAGCTGAGATACCGGATTCGATATCTCTTGAGCAGTTCAAAAACCCCAATAACCCTCTTGCTCATTATGAAACAACAGGCAAAGAGATATGGGATGATATAGGCGGCAGGGTGACCCACCTTGTTGCAGGCGCCGGAAGCGGCGGCACCTATTCGGGGATAGTTAAGTATCTCAAAGAGAAAGACCCTGGTATCAGAGGGGTGCTTGCAGACCCGGAGGGCTCGACTATCGGCGGCGGAGAACACTTTGATTATAACATCGAGGGCATAGGCAATGACTTTATACCTGACACTATGGATATAGATCTTGTGGATCAGGTTGTAAAGATAAATGACGATGAAGCCTTTTCAGCTGTAGGACAGCTTGCAAGAAACGAAGGCATTATCGCAGGCTCATCTTCCGGAGCAGCGATGGCAGCAGCCGCAAAGCTTGCGAAGACACTTGACAAAGGTGTGATAGTTGCAGTGTTCCCGGACAGAGGAGACAGATATTTCAGCACGGGACTATTTTAAGATCGGAGAGACAGATAATGATCTATAAGATCGCTTTTGCCAGCAGTGACGGTGAAAATGTCAATGTCCATTTCGGGCAGGCAGACAGGTTTTACATTGCAGAGCTTGACACAGAAAAGGAAGACTATGAGCTGACGGGAAGTGTAGAGGTATCACCCTCCTGTCACGGCGGTCAGCATGAGCTGTCGGGCTTTGAAAAGGCAGTGAAAGCACTGGACGGCGTAAGTGCTGTTGTTGCGCAGAGGGCAGGACCCGGAGCTGTGAAGTTTATTGAAGAGAACGGTATCAAAGTTTACCAGATACCGCTCACTATAGAGCAGGCACTTTGTCTGCTTCTTGAAGAAAAACAATGGGAGGTTGACAAATGGCGATCTCATTTGAAGAACTGACAACAAAACATCCCTGTTTTGCAAAGGGACCCGAAAGCGGCAACGGCCGTATGCACCTGCCGATAAGCCCCAGCTGTAACATAGAGTGCCGCTTCTGTGAAAGAAGCTTCAATACTTATGAAAAGCGGCCGGGAGTTACATCGACAGTTATAACGCCCCAGGAAGCTATTGAGGCTATAAGAAAAGCTCTTGAGCTTTGTCCGGCGATCCATGTGGCCGGCATCGCAGGCCCCGGAGACACGCTTGCAAGCCCCTATGCGCTGGAAACTTTCAGGCTTGTCAAAAAGGAGTTTCCACAGCTCGTTAAGTGTATGAGCACTAACGGACTTTTGCTTGCCGAAAAGGCGCAGGAGGTAATAGAGGTGGGTGTTGATTCATTAACGGTCACAGTCAATGCGGTGGATCCTAAGATCGAAGCTCAGCTCAATGACGGGATCGTGTGGCACGGAAAACACTACACTGGTGTTGAGGCCGCCGAGATCCTGATCGAGCAGCAGCTGAAGGGAATAAGGCTTATAAGCGAAGCGGGAATAACACTAAAGGTAAATACGGTCTTTGTTCCGGATATAAATGACGGACATATAGAAGAGATAGCAAAGACCGTTGCCGAGGCAGGAGCGGATATTTATAATATCATCCCCCTCATCCCCAACCACAAGCTTAAAGATTGTCGTGAACCCGACTGTATGGAGCTTGAAAGAGCGATACTGAAAGCATCGAAATATATAGATGTTTTCAGACACTGTCAGAGATGCCGTGCGGATGCTGTTGGTATCCCGGGCGGAGAAGACTATGGCAGTCAGATCTATATAAACCTGAAAAAGCTGTCGAGAAAAGATACCTTTTCTCACGGCTGAAAAATAAATTAAGTGAGGTAAAGAAAAATGGCGAAAGAACTCAGACAGATAGCGATATACGGAAAGGGCGGTATCGGAAAATCAACCACCACCCAGAACCTTACCGCAGGACTGGTAGAGAGAGGAAACAAAGTAATGGTCGTTGGCTGCGACCCTAAAGCAGACTCCACAAGACTTCTGCTTGGCGGACTTCATCAGAAGACCGTTCTCGACACACTCAGAGATCAGGGCGACGACATTGAGCTCGATGCGATCTTAAAGGACGGCTTCATGGGAACCAAATGCGTTGAGTCAGGCGGACCCGAGCCCGGTGTAGGATGTGCTGGAAGAGGTATCATCACCTCTATCGGCCTTCTTGAAAGACTTGGCGCATACACCGAAGACCTTGACTATGTTTTCTATGATGTCCTCGGAGACGTTGTGTGCGGCGGCTTTGCAATGCCTATCAGAGAGGGCAAGGCAAAGGAGATATACATAGTTGCTTCCGGCGAGATGATGGCTCTTTATGCTGCAAACAATATCTCAAAGGGTATTGCAAGATATGCACGTCAGGGCGGTGTGCGCCTGGGCGGAATCATCTGTAACAGCCGAAACGTTGACCGTGAGGCAGAGCTTGTAAGAGCCTTCGCCAAAGAGCTGGGCACACAGATGATCCACTTTGTACCCCGTGACAATGACGTTCAGCGTGCAGAGATAAGAAAGAAGACAGTTATACAGCATTTCCCCAATTCCAAGCAGGCTGATGAATACAGAACACTGGCCGAGAAGATCGAGCAGAACGATATGTTCGTAATTCCTAAGCCCATGACCCAGGAGCGCCTCGAGGAGATCCTTGTGGAATACGGACTTATGGACAATCTCAATGACGACTACAAGATCTGATAAGGAGAATACAAATGAGTAAAGTCAATTTGAATATACCCGAGGTCGAGATAAGAGAAATAAGACTAGGCTCGATCACGGGCTTTCAGGGAACAGCCAAGGAACTTGTCAGCGCCTGCTCGGCTTGTTCGGGAAAGCTGAAGGACAAGAACCGTTCTTTCAGTCAGTGCCTCGGCTGCGGAACATCGAACGCTGCCTGCACACTTACACTTATCCAGGATGCTGCGATAATCTCTCACGGTCCTGTGGGCTGCTCGACGTGTCTGCATGAGTTTGCATTCACCTATCGTGTTAATGCCTATCTAAGACAGCTGGATCACCCAACACAGAGAAAGATATACTCCACTAATCTTGAAGAGAAGGATACTATCTACGGCGGCGCCAAGAAGCTTGAGAGCGCTATCCGTGAGGTGTTCAAGAGGGCAAAGCCCAAGGCGATATTTGTTATCACGACCTGTGCTGCAGGTATCATCGGTGACGACGTTGAGAGCGTGACCAATGCCGCACAGGATGAGCTGGGCATCCCTGTTGTTGCCGTGTTCTGTGAGGGCTTCCGCTCGAAGATGTGGACCTCCGGCTTTGATGCCGGCTATCATGGCATTGCAAGAAAGATAATCAAGCCTGCAAGACAGAAGAGAAACATCATTAACGTTATAAACTTCTGGGGCAGTGATATTTTCAGAGAGTGGTTCGGAGAGTTCGGCTATGAGCCAAACTATATCACTCCATTCTCTACCGTGGATACGCTCAGCTATTCGAGCGAGGCTGCACTGACAGTTCAGGCCTGCTCGACGCTCGGAAGCTATCTGGGCGCAGCTCTCGAGCAGAATTTCGGCGTGCCCGAGATAAGAAACTCTCCTCCTTACGGTATCGCACAGACCGACCGCTGGTTCAGGGAGCTGGGGCAGCATCTCGGCAAAGAGAAGGAAGTCGAGGAGTTTTTAAAGCGCAAGAAAGAGGAATATCTGCCTAAGATCGAAGCACTTCGTGAAAAGCTCAAGGGCAAGACCGCATATGTCACCGCAGGTGCATCTCACGGCCATTCTCTGCTGGCTCTTTTAAAGGAGCTCGGAATGGAGCCCCAGGGAGCAGCTATCTTCCACCACGATCCTGAATATGATAACGAAGACGAGCGCTCCGATACACTCAAACACACTGTTGAGGACTACGGTGATGTTCCTAACTATAACGTGTGCAACAAGCAGGAATTTGAGCTTGTGAATGTGCTCAACCGCATAAAGCCCGATATCCTTCTTGCCCGTCACGGCGGAATGACCCTTTGGGGCGCAAAGCTCGGAATACCCTCACTGCTTGTGGGAGATGAGCATTTCGGAATGGGATATGAGGGCCTTGTGGCTTACGGCGAGAGGATACTCGAAACTATCGAGAACGACGAGTTTGTAAAGAACCTTGCAAAACACTCGGTAAATCCCTACACCAAGTGGTGGCTCGAGCAGGAGCCCTACACTTTCCTTGGAAAGTAAAGCGGTAAAATAGATCAAAGGAGAATTTATATATGGCAGGACTAATAGAACAGGAGCGTTACACCTGTGCGATAGGAGCACTTCAGACGGTGGTCGCTATCCCCCGTGCTGTGCCGATACTTCATTCGGGCCCGGGCTGCGGCGTTATGATAAAGGGCTTCTTCGAGCGCTCGGCAGGCTATGCCGGCGGAGAGACAGCTCCTTGTACCAATTTCAGCGAGCGTGAGGTGGTTTTCGGCGGCACTGACAGGCTGCGCACACTTATAAAGAACACCTACAAAGTTCTTGACACAGACCTTCAGGTCGTTGTTACAGGCTGTACCGCAGGCATTGTTGGAGATGACGTTGCAAGCGTAGTAGAGGAGTTCCTTTTTGAAGAGGACAGACCGATAGTTCATGTTGAGACATCTGGATTCAAGTCCAATAACTATGTTTCTCATTCGGCTGTTGTCAATGCGATCATAGATCAGTATGTAAGCCGTTTTGAGGAAGACAATCCCGCAAGGAGCGAGAAAAACCTCGTAAACGTAATAGCGTCAATTCCTTATCAGGATCAGTTCTGGAAGGGCAACCTGAAAGAATACAAGAGACTCCTCGAGGGACTCGGACTAAAAGTAAACATCCTTTTCGGACCTCATTCAGGCGGCGTCAAGGAGTGGCAGACTATACCGAAGGCAAACTTCAATGTATTCGTATCGCCCTGGTACGGCGAGCCGATAGTTAAGAACCTCGAAAGAAGATACGGCCAGCCTTTCTTTAAATTCGGCTATCTGCCTATCGGCGCTAATGAGACAACACGTTTCCTTAACGGTGTGCTTGATTTTGCACTGGAACAGGGCGCACAGATAGACGAGAAAAAGGCACGCAGCTTTATAGAGGAAGAGGAGAAGGCGTATTACGAGGAGCTTGACAACCTTGCGACCTTCCTCCTTGAATTCCGTTACGGACTTCCCAACTACGTCCATATCCTTCACGATGCAGGATATGTGACAGGCCTTACAAGATTCCTGCTCCATGAGACAGGTGTTGTTCCAAAGGAGCAGTTCATAGTTGACAATGTGCCGAAGAAATATCAGGAGCAGATCGAAGCTGATATCAAGGCTGCTTCTGATAAGAGAGAGATCCCTGTATATTTCGATCCGGATGCAGGAGCTATGCAGGATATAATCAGAGGCCTTGACAACAAGGGCAGAGGCCTTATCCTCGGCAGCGGCTGGGACAAGGAGCTTGCAGCAGAGATAGATGCAGACTTCCTCTCCATCGCTTGTCCTACACCTTACCGCATAGTGCTCACCACAAACTATGTGGGCTACACAGGCGGTCTGCGTGTCATCGAGGATATCTACAACACCGCACTTGCAACATATAAATAAAAAACAAACAGCTCCTGTCAGAGGCAGGAGTTGTTTTTGAAAGGGATGATATCATGTCAAAAATAGCTATCGCCACAAGTGACGGCTTCACCGTTAATGAGCATTTCGGTCATGCAAAGTTCTTTTATGTATATGAGCTTTCTGAAAGCGGACACAGCTTTGTCGAGATACGTGATGCTGTGGCTGTCTGCCAGCAGGCGCTTGGCCATGACACCACCCGGTTTGACAAGATAATAGAGCTGCTGTCTGACTGTGATGCTGTCCTGGTGCAGAAGATAGGCGAGGGCGCTGCTGCTTATCTTATCGAGAGGGGCGTCAGGGTGTTTGAGGTGAGCGGCGTTATAGATGCGGTGCTGGACAGGATCATCGCTGACAGGCTGCTGTGATCAGAAGCTAAGTCTCATCTGATACCATGAAACTCCGCCGATGACGGATTTATCAGTGATCCCTTCGTTAACAAAGCCGAACTTCTCATAATAGTGTATAAGGCTTTGTTTGCAGGTCAGTACAAGACCGAGCCTGCCTTCCTCACGGGCAAGCGCTATAAAAGCTTTCATAAGCTTTGCGGCATAGCCCTTGCGGCGATACCGGGGCCTGGTGTTCAGACCGAACACCATCTGCCATTTTCCTTCAGGAGAGTGTATCGAAGAGTCGGAATACATTTCGTCAGTGAGATCAGGGATATCTGTCACAGATCCGTTAATGAAGGATATCACTTCGCCGCTGCCTTCACACAGCAGAAGAAAATGGTCAGGAAAGACACGCAGCCTTTTTTCAAAGGCGTTTCTGGGCGCTGCCTGATCGAGAGGAAAGCACTCTGCTTCAATTGCAGCCAGAGTATCAAGATCATCAGGCACTGCTTTACGTATAAGCATATAACACACATCCTTTATATTTACTGCCTTAATTATACATTCAGCAAAGGCGGTATTTCAAGGGATATTTTGTAAATTCATATTCACTATATCAAATAACTATGAAATAAAACTGACAGCAGTTTTATAAGGAGGGAACAAAATGCCGATCAGAGTTAAAGAAAGCATTTCAGCAGTTGAAAAGCTGCGCAAGGAAAACATATTCGCAATGACAAATGAGAGAGCGATACATCAGGATATCAGAGAGCTGAATATAGCTGTACTCAATCTCATGCCTGACAAGGAAGAGACCGAGCAGCAGCTGCTTCGTCTGCTGTCAAACTCGCCGCTGCAGATCGAGGTGACGTTCATAAGGCTGGTCACCCACAAGTATAAAAATACTCCGGCGATCTATCTTCTGAAAAACTACCGTCCGTTTTATGAGATCGAAAACAAGTATTTCGACGGTCTGATAATCACCGGTGCACCTGTGGAAAAGCTGGGCTTTGAGGATGTTGATTACTGGGGAGAGTTCACTTCTATCCTGGAGTGGGCAAGGATCCATGTTACATCCACGCTTTATCTCAGCTGGGCAGCGCAGGCAGGCATCTATTATCATTACGGTATCACAAAGAAAGATCTCGACAGTAAGCTCTCGGGCGTATTTGAACACGTGGTAAAGAGTCGTAACAATGAGCTGGTAAGAGGATTTGACAAGCATTTCTATGCACCTCATTCCACCTATTCCAGCCTTGATGCAGAGGCGCTTGAAAAGACCGAGGGTCTTGAAGTAATAGCGTCATCTGACAGAGCAGGCGCATATATAATCTCGGACGGCGGCAGCAACATTTTTGTTGACGGTCATCCAGAGTATGATATAGATCGTCTTGCCTTTGAGTACGAACGTGACAAAGAGCGGGGCCTTGATCCGCAGATACCGGAAAACTATTTCCCGGATGACGACCCCGAAAAGACACCTGTCAGCCGCTGGCATTCAGCTTCATCTCTTCTGTTCTCTAACTGGCTCAATTATTTTGTATATCAGATCACGCCTTATGATTTCGGCAAATGAATGATAAATAATGTTAGGATATAGAAAAAGCCTGCCATAAATTGTGGCAGGCTTTTCGCATAATAAAAACCCCCGGTTCATCCGGGGGTCAAATCGTCTTATCAGCCGCTCATCTGCATTGATGATGCTTCGGGGATATGAACTCTCTTGATGTCAGCTCCGAGTCCTCTGAGCTTTTCATCTATCTTTTCATAGCCTCTCTCGATGTAATGGATATTATCGATCTCTGTAACGCCTTTAGCTGCGAGACCTGCGATAACAAGTGCAGCGCCGGCTCTGAGGTCAGTTGCGGAAACGGGAGCACCCTTGAGTTCCTCAACGCCCTGGATAACAGCGACCTTACCGTCTACGGATATGTCTGCGCCCATTCTTCTGAGCTCTGCTACATATCTGAATCTGTTATCGAAAATATCATCTGTTACAATGCTTGTGCCGTCAGCTGTTGTCAGGAAAGTCGAGAACTGAGGCTGCATATCGGTAGGGAATCCGGGATGCGGCATAGTCTTGATAGAGGTCTTCATTATAGGACCGTCGACCCAGACGTGAACGCTCTCGTCATTCTCTACAACATTAACTCCGCATTTTCTGAGCTTTGCGGTTATAGACTCAAGATGCTTTGGTATAACGTTAGCAACTACAACATCGCCCTTGGTAGCAGCGGCAGCGACCATATAAGTGCCTGCCTCTATCTGATCCGGGATAGTTGCATAGGTAACACCGTGAAGATAATTAACGCCTCTTACCTTGATAACGTCTGTACCTGCGCCTCTGATATCGGCTCCCATAGAGTTGAGGAAGTTTGCCAGGTCAACTATATGCGGCTCCTTAGCAGCGTTCTCAATGATAGTCAGGCCCTTTGCCTTAACAGAAGCAAAGATCGCATTCATAGTAGCGCCGACTGTTACAAAATCAAAATAGATCTGATTACCAACGAGCTCTTCGGCATAAACGTGGTTTGCGCCGTTTACGATCTCATCGTGTGCTCCGAGAGCCTTGAATGCTTTAAGATGCTGGTCGATCGGTCTGTCACCGAGATCACATCCGCCCGGCATAGGTACGAAGGCATCGTGGAATCTTCCGAGAAGAGTTCCCAGAAAATAGCAGGAGGCTCTCATAGTTCTTGCCAGCTCATAAGGCACCTCGGGCTTAACGATGCCCTTGGTATCAAATCTTATAGTGTTTCTGTCTAATAGTTTAACATCTGCGCCCATTTCACGCAGGATGGTCATGCACTTAGTTATATCACTTATCTCGGGTACATTTTCAAGAATACAAGGCTCATCGCAAAGTATAGTTGCTGCGACAAGTGCAACTGCGGCATTTTTAGCGCCGCTCACCTGAACAGTACCCTTCAGCGGTTTTCCGCCGTTTATTACAAACTTCTCCAAGCTTACACACTCCTTAAAGGATAGCCGATTCTCTGTTTTCTCTTTTCGGCCTCATAGTATTATACCACATAATAACCATTTTTAAAAGTGGTTATGAAAAAATTCAACGTTTTGATCAAAATTAACGAACTATAACCGATATTTATATATATCATAGCTCGAAAACCCGAATTTAAGTCTCAAAAAACACGAACACTTGTTCACACTTTGCAGCCCTAAAACGAACCACAAATATATTTTAGCACACTGTTTTAAAAAAATCAATAGCTATTTGCAGATTTTTCACAAGAAATCGACATTTTTTGATAAATATTTTTGCAAAAGTTACAGCACGGTTACGAGTGTCCAAAAAAGCGGACTTTATTGTAATTTCTCTGTAATTTTTAAGTACAATATTTTTCTCACTTGACGAAATGTTCATATAATGATATACTGTTTACAGTCGTTTTTTGAGCTGTTTTTCTTAAAAGTGAGGTGAAGCGATTTGAAAAAGGTTTTGAAAAAGAATATTTTTTGGATCGCTGTTTTTTCTTTGCTGGTAATAGTCTGTCTGGCTGTTATTCTGCTGCAAAGGTTCACAAAAGAGAAGCTGTGCGCCGAGATCTACAGCGAAGGAAAGCTTATAAGAACCATCGACGATCTTGATCCCGGGAAGCCCTACAGCTTCGATGTTAAAACGAGTCTCGGGACAAACACTGTACGTGTTGAGAAAGGCTCTGTTTCGGTGAGCGGCTCTGACTGCAAAAACAAGATCTGTGTTTATCACGGAAAGATATCCAAAGCCGGTGAGTCTATCATCTGTGCTCCTCATAAGCTTATAATCCGCATCACAGGCTCCTCCGGCCCTGATGCTGTTGTATGAGAGGTGGCCTATGAGAGTTTCGGTAAAACAGATCACTATGATCGGTATCTTTGCGGCGCTTTCACTTATAATCTTCATGGTCGAAGCCGAGCTGCCTGTTTTTGAGGGCGGCGGGATAAAGCTGGGACTTGCGAATATCGTCACCCTTTGCGCTATGAAGCTTCTTGGCCGCAAAGAGGCAGGTGCTGTTCTTGCTGTCAGGGTCTTGCTGGCTTCAGTTTTTTGCGGCTCTGCTATAAGCCTGATCTTTTCTGCAAGCGGAGCGTTTCTTGCGTATACTGTTATGTGCCTGCTCATAGGAAGGCTGGATGACAGACAGCTCTGGGTCGTTTCTGTCTTCGGAGCCATCGGCCATAATCTCGGCCAGACCTTCGCTGCATATTTCGTTTGCGGGTCGGCTATAGCATTCTCTATGCTGCCTTATCTTTTGATAAGCGCTGTAATTACAGGAGCACTTGTGGGTATAGTTTCGATGAAGCTGGTTTCTTCACCGCTAAGGCGCTTTTCTATGGCAAAAAAGTGATATTGTGCAAAAGGGTAGTGCCTTGATGTTATAATGTGTTAAAAATGTAAAAATGTTTGTGCTGTGCTTGCAATTTATATAGAAATATGCTATAATAAATTGTTAATTGGAGCAAAGGCTTGGAGCCTGTTTTTATTGGTCTGTTCTTGCAGCGGAGGTCGGTTTATGAGGATCCTTGGGATAGATCCCGGCTATGCTATCGTCGGGTACGGGATACTTGATTATGAACACGGAGCTTTCAGTGTTGTCGGCTTCGGTGCGATAACGACACCTGCTGATCTGGCTTTTGAGAAAAGGCTGAAAATGATCTATGACGATATGACCGAGATCATTCACACCTATAAGCCTGATGAGATGGGGATAGAGAAGCTTTTTTTCAATACTAATGAGAAAACTGCCATAGATGTCGCCCAGGCAAGAGGGGTGACGCTTCTCCCGGCGATAATGCAGAATATCCCGATCTATGAGTATACACCGCTTCAGGTCAAGTCCTCGATAGTCGGCTATGGCAGAGCTGAAAAGAAACAGGTCCAGGAAATGACAAAAACGATGCTCCACCTTAAAGAGATACCAAAGCCCGATGATACGGCTGATGCAGTTGCTATCGCAATAACCCACGGGCTAAGCATAAACACCAGAAGAGTAATGGGCAAGCTTAAATAACAGGAGAAAACTATGATATATTCCGTAAGAGGAAAGCTTATATATTCGCAGAATGAAACTGTCGTTGTGGAATGTGCAGGCGTAGGATATGAATGTCGTACCTCTTTTTCAACGATACAGGCTGTTGCAGGCATGGAAGAAGTGATGCTCTATACGCACCTCTCTGTCAGGGAGGATGCTGTTGAGCTTTTCGGATTTGCGACAAAGGAAGAGCTTAAAAGCTTTCGTATGCTGATAGGCGTTTCAGGTGTCGGCCCCAAGGCTGCTATCTCGATACTGTCGTCCTGTACTCCGTCACAGTTTGCGCTGGCTGTTGCAACAGGTGACAGCGCATCGTTCACAAAGATCAAGGGTATAGGCGCCAAGACTGCACAGAGAATAGTTCTGGAGCTTAAAGACAAAGTCGCAAAGGAGAACACTATCTCCGTCAGAGGAGATGCCGGTTTTGCCGTGTCTCCTGCTGCTGCGGACAATGTCAAAGAAGCGCTGACGGCTCTTGTTGTGCTCGGCTATTCCGACAGCGAAGCTTCTTCGGCGGTATCAAAGCTTGATCCGACGCTCCCGACAGAGGAGCTTATAAAGAAGGCTCTAATGAGCCTTGCAAGATTCAGATGATTTGAACGGGAAGGAGGATATGCTTCCTGAGTGAAGCGTCAGACCTGATATGATAGAAAAAGGCGAATTCGATATTGAACGGATCGTAACTCCGAAAGAGACCGTTTCAGAGACTACAGATGACTTTGAAGTGAACCTGCGCCCTGTCACTCTTGATGAGTACATAGGCCAGGATAAGGTCAAGGAGAATATGAAGATATATATTCAGGCGGCCAAGAACAGAGGCGACAGCCTGGATCATGTTTTGCTTTACGGCCCTCCCGGCCTCGGCAAGACAACTCTTTCTGCGATCATCGCTCATGAGATGGGCGTAAATATCCGCATAACCTCCGGCCCTGCTATTGAAAAGCCCGGTGACCTTGCGGCTTTGCTTACAAACCTTGAAAAAGGCGATGTGCTTTTCATCGATGAGATACACAGGCTTTCACGTCAGGTGGAAGAGGTGCTTTATCCGGCGCTTGAAGATTATGCGCTCGATATAATCATGGGAAAAGGCCCTGCGGCAAGATCAATAAGGATAGAGCTCAATAAGTTTACGCTTATCGGTGCCACAACAAGAGCAGGCCTTTTGTCTGCTCCTTTGCGTGACCGCTTCGGCGTTATCCAGAGGCTTGGCCTTTACACAACAGAGCAGCTTTCTGATATCGTCAAGCGCTCCGCTATCATCTTAGGTGTTGCCTGTGATGACAAGGGCGCCGAGGAGATAGCCAAGCGCTCGAGAGGTACTCCTCGAATCGCTAACCGTTTCTTGAAACGTGTCAGGGACTTTGCTGAGGTAATGGGCGACGGCATCATAACCGAGGAGATAGCAAAGATCGCTCTTAACCGTATGGAAGTCGATAAGCTCGGTCTTGATAAGCTGGATAAGAGACTTCTGAATATGATAATCAAGGGCTATAACGGCGGACCTGTTGGTCTTGAAACGCTGGCGGCGGCAATAGGCGAGGACTCTGTAACGATCGAAGATGTCTGCGAGCCCTATCTTATGCAGCTGGGATTCATCTCTAAGACTCCCAGAGGAAGGGTCGCAACACAGCTTGCTTATGACCACTTGGGAATACTTAGAGACGGTCAGACACACCTGTGATAGAAGGCTGACCTGTAATTAAATGATAAATATTATGAAGGAGATAGTTTTTAATGGGAAGATTATTCGGCACAGACGGAGCCAGAGGAGTTGCTATAACAGAGCTTACCTGTGAGATGGCAATGAAGATAGGAAGAGCAGCAGCGCTTGTTCTTTCCAAGGGCAAAGAGGGTAAAGCGAAGATAATAATCGGAAAGGATACAAGGATATCCAGCGATGTTCTGGAAGCAGCTCTTGTTTCGGGTATCTGCTCGGTGGGCGCTGACGCTTATATCCTTGGAGTTATACCTACTCCTGCGGTTGCGCTTCTGGTCAATAAATACGAGGCTGATGCAGGTGTAATGATATCAGCTTCTCACAATTCTGTTGAGTTCAACGGTATCAAGCTTTTCTCCGGAAGCGGCTTCAAGCTTCCCGACAGTGTAGAAGCAGAGATAGAGGAGCTTATTCTTGACAGACCCGATGACATCACTCTTTGCAGCGGAACAGAGATAGGCCGTGTTTATTATGAGAAAGATGCTGTCTGGGATTATGTGAGACATATAATGAAGTCCAGCCCTTCTGATTTCAAGGGCATCAAGGTAGCCCTTGACTGTGCAAACGGTTCGGCTTCCGTGTGCGCCCAGAAGATCTTTGAGGGCCTGGGTGCCAAGTGCGTAATGATTAACGATAAGCCTGACGGCACGAATATCAACAAGAACTGCGGTTCTACCCATATCGAGGGACTTCAGAAAACTGTTATAGAAAACCACTGCGATGTTGGTCTTGCCTTTGACGGCGATGCCGACAGATGTCTTGCTGTGGATGAGAACGGTGAGCTTATCGACGGCGACAAGCTGCTGGCTATCTTCTCGAACTATATGAAGGAGCTTGGTCTGTTAAAGAATAATGCCTGTGTGGTAACAGTAATGACCAACCTTGGTTTCTTTAAGTTTGCCAAGGAGAACAATGTTGTTGTGGCTACCACAAAGGTGGGCGACAGATATGTCCTTGAAGAGATGCAGAAGGGCGGATATAATCTTGGCGGCGAGCAGTCCGGACACATTATCATGCTTGATTTTGCTAACACCGGTGACGGCGAACTGACAGGAACAAAGCTGCTCACTGTTATGAGCTACACTAAGAAAAAGGCAAGCGAGCTTGCCGGCTGTATGGAGACCTATCCCCAGGTGCTCGTAAACGTTAGGATAACACCTGACAAAAAGGGCAAGTGGGAAAAGGATGAGGCTGTTCTTGCTGCTATCCAGGAATACTCTGATAAGCTTGGCTCCGAGGGAAGGATACTTGTACGTGAGTCCGGTACCGAACCTCTTGTAAGAGTTATGATCGAGGGCAAAAAAACAGGTGTTATCACCGAATATGCCAACAATATCGCAAAGCTTGTTGAGGAAATGAAATAATGAGATACTCCTTTTGTCCGGTCTGCGGAAAAAAACTGATCCATAAGCCCATAGGCGATGAGGGAGAGATACCTTTTTGCCAGGGCTGTGAGCGGCCGTGGTTCGATTCGTTTTATACCTGCGTTCTGTCTGTAGTTGTAAATGAGAACGACGAGGTGCTGCTTATCCGTCAGAGCTATGGTGACACAGCAAAGTATGTAGGAGTTGCCGGCTTTATGAAGTGCGGAGAAAGCGCCGAGGATTCGGCTGTTCGTGAGATAAAGGAAGAAACAGGCCTTGAGAGCGGTGAGCTTTTAAACCTAGGAAGCATATTCTATGAAGCCAGAGATCAGCTGATGATCGGCTTTATGGCAAGAGTGAAAAAGAGCCAGCTCACACTTTCATCAGAGGTCATCAGCGGTGAGTGGTTCACTGCCGATGAGGCGATCCGGAAAGTTAGGCCGGGCAGCATAATTCAGGAGCTTATCCGAAGAGCAAAGGAAAAGTTGTAATGAGAATAGCAGAAAACTGGAAGGACTACCGGCTCCTCGATGCCACCGAGGGAATGAAGCTCGAGAGCTGGGGAGAACATCTGCTGGTCAGACCCGACCCGCAGATAATCTGGAAAAGTCCGGAGTATTCCGATAAATGGAACAAGGCAGACGGGGTTTATCACCGTTCGCAGAAAGGCGGCGGAAACTGGGAGTTTCGCAGAAAGCTTCCCGAGAGCTGGAATATAAGCTATAAGGATTTGCGCTTTGTTATCAGACCCACAGGCTTCAAGCATACTGGGCTTTTCCCCGAGCAGGCTGTCAACTGGGATCTTATGAGCGGACTTATAAAGAATGCCGGAAGAGAGATAAATGTGCTCAACCTGTTTGCCTATACGGGCGGCGCAACGCTTGCCTGTGCGGCAGCAGGCGCAAGGGTAGCACACGTTGATGCTTCAAAGGGAATGGTCGCCTGGGCAAGAGATAATGCAAGGGCATCAGGCCTTGAGGAAAAGCCCATCAGGTGGCTGGTGGATGACTGTGAAAAATTTGTAAGAAGAGAAATAAAAAGAGGCCGCAAGTATGACGCTGTCGTTATGGATCCCCCTTCCTACGGAAGAGGCCCCGGCGGCGAGGTCTGGAAGCTTGAGGATTGTGTTTACGATCTTGTGAAGCTTTGTGCAGGAGTTCTTAGCGACGATCCGCTGTTTTTCCTGCTTAACAGCTACACAACAGGGCTGTCACCCTCTGTTATGGCATATATCTTAGGTGACGTTATATGTAAGCAATACGGCGGCGAAGTGACTGCCGATGAGATAGGTCTCCCTGTTGAAGCTACAGGCAGATCTCTCCCGTGCGGTTCGACCGCTGTTTGGAAAAAATAACAGGAGGTTTTAAAAATGGGACTTGATGACATCAAAAAGACTATCGACAAGCTTGACGACAAGATACCCGATAACGTCAAGAAGGAAGCCAAGAAGCTTGCCACCAAGGAAAACCTTGAAAAGGCAAAGGACATGGCGGAAGATGTGATCGATAAGATCAAGAAGAAAAAGGACTGAGCTTGTCAGAGGGGCGGCTTTGCCGCCCCGTAAGCTTTAGGTCGGAGCTGATTTTATGAGTAGTTTTATTGAGATTCGTGATCTTGAATTTTCATATATAAACGAGATCGAGGAGCCGCCCGTTGTCACTGAGGTGCTGAAGGGTGTGACTCTTGATATAAATAAAGGCGAGTTCGTGGCAGTGCTTGGGCATAACGGCTCGGGAAAATCCACACTTGCCAAGTGTATAAACGGCATTAACATCCCCCAGAAGGGCAGCGTGAGCGTTGACGGGATGTCTGTTGCTGACGAGAACAACCTCCTTGATATCCGCCAGAAGGTCGGAATGGTGTTCCAGAACCCGGACAACCAGATCGTTGCGACTATAGTTGAAGAGGACGTTGCGTTCGCACTGGAGAATATGGGGGTTGACCCCAAGGAGATACGCCGCAGGGTCGATGAAGCCCTTAAAACTGTAGGGATGTATGAATACAGGCTCCACGCTCCTCACAAGCTTTCGGGCGGACAGAAGCAGAGAGTTGCCATTGCCGGAATTATCGCTATGAGACCGGATTGTATCCTGCTCGACGAGC
Source organism: uncultured Ruminococcus sp. (assembly GCA_902800795.1). Taxonomy (GTDB): domain Bacteria; phylum Bacillota; class Clostridia; order Oscillospirales; family Ruminococcaceae; genus Hominimerdicola. The sequence goes on from CADCFQ010000017.1 coordinate 26,126, forward strand.
CTACGGCGATGCTTGACCCCAAGGGCAGAGCAGAGGTCATGAAGACGATTAAAGAGCTGAATGAAAACGGTGTAACTATCGTTCTTATCACCCACTATATGGAAGAGGCTGTCCAGGCCGACAGGGTGGTCGTTATCGACGGCGGAGAGATCGTTCTGGACAATGAACCGAAGAAGATCTTTTCACAGGTAAACACACTTAAAAACCTGGGACTTGATGTTCCACAGGTCACAGAGCTTTGTCACATATTGAGAAGCGAGGGTGTGGACCTGCCGGATGATGTAATTACAGAGGAAGAATGTGTAGAGAAGCTTTATGAGCTTCTTGGTTGACGGAGAGTAAAATGGCAGTTATAAAGACTGAAGGTCTTACCTATGTTTACGGAGAGGGGACACCTTTCCGCAAGGTAGCTGTGGACCATATTGACCTTGAGATAGAAGAGGGCGAGTTCGTCGGGATAATCGGGCATACCGGCTCTGGAAAATCCACACTTATCCAGCACTTCAACGGACTTTTAAAGCCAACGGAAGGCAGCGTTTATATCGACGGCGAGAAGCTCTGGGACGATAAAGCAAAGCTCAGACCTATAAGGTTCAAGGTGGGGCTTGTGTTTCAGTATCCCGAGTATCAGCTGTTTGAAGAAACGGTCTATAAGGATATAGCCTTTGGCCCGAAGAATATGGGACTTGACGATGATGAGATAGACAGGCGGATAAAAGAGACCGCCAGAATGGTCGGCTTAAAGCCTGAGATGCTTGAAAAGTCACCCTTTGATCTTTCGGGAGGACAGAAAAGAAGAGTGGCTATCGCCGGAGTTATGGCGATGAACCCTAAAGTGCTAATACTTGACGAGCCTGCATCTGGGCTTGACCCGAAGGGAAGAGAGCGCATACTCTCGATGCTTAAAGATTATCACAAGCAAACAGGAAACACAGTTTTGCTGGTATCACACTCTATGGAGGATATAGCAAAAAATGCTCAGAAGATACTTGTTATGAACAAGGCAAAGCTGTTTTGCTATGATGAGACCGTAAAGGTCTTTCACCGAAGCGAGGAGCTAAGACAAATGGGTCTGTCTGTTCCTCAGATAACAAGGGTGTTCGACAGGCTCAAGGCTATGGGAATAGGCCTTGACGATGATGTATATACTGTAAAATACGCAGCCGAGCTTGTTCTCTCGATGTTGAAAAGAAGAGAAGGCTGAACAAAGCTGGGAGGATCAATTTGTTAAAGGACATTACGATAGGACAGTTCTTCCCGGGAACGTCTGTTATCCATAAAATGGACGCAAGAGTCAAGCTTTTGCTGACAGCGGCATTTATAGTTATGCTGTTTATTGCCGACAGCCTGCGTGCTCTGTGCGTCGGGATAGCTTTTACGCTCATAGTTTACCCGATATCGGGTATCCCGATAAAGATGATGTGGAAAAGCGTAAAACCCATAATCCCAATAGTTATTATAACGGCGCTGCTCAACCTGTTTTTTATCAGGACCGGCAATGTGTACTGGAAATGGAAGTTCATAAAGATCACTTCCGAGGGTGTTGACACAGCCTCCTTTATGGCGATAAGGATAATCTGCCTTATCATAGGCTCCTCTATCCTTACCTATACCACCTCGCCTATAGATCTGACGGATGCTATTGAGAGACTGCTGTCACCGCTGAAAAAGCTTAAAGTCCCGGTACATGAGCTTGCGATGATGATGACCATAGCGTTAAGGTTCATCCCGACACTGATAGAGGAGACCGACAAGATAATGTCGGCACAGAAGGCAAGAGGAGCGGACATTGAAACGGGTGGGCCTGTTAAAAAGGCAAAGGCTCTTATCCCGATACTTATACCGCTTTTTGTTGCTTCATTCAGACACGCCGAGGAGCTGGCGCTTGCAATGGAGTGCCGCTGCTATCACGGCGGCGAGGGAAGGACAAGGATGAAACAGCTTCATCTTTCCTGGAGAGACCTGGCAGGAACAGTGTTTGTCTGCCTCTTCTTTGCAGGGGTAATAGTAGTTAATCATATAGTAAAGTAAAATGAGGAATTTTAAAGTAACAATAGCCTATAACGGAGCCGCTTATCACGGCTGGCAAAGGCAGAACAACGCTTATACTGTTCAGGAAGCTTTTGAGAATGCTTTGTTTGAGCTGATAGGCGAGCGCATCAGCGTGAACGGCTGTTCAAGGACAGATGCCGGTGTCCACGCAAGAGAATATGTGCTAAGCTTCATGACAGCTTCGACTATCACCTGCAGGGGTGTTGTTTTCGGGCTCAACGCAATACTTGATGACGATATTGCCGTGCTTTCCTGCGAGGAAGCGGATGAGAGCTTTCACGCCAGGTATTCCTGCAAGGGCAAGGAGTATGAGTATATCGTTCACAACAGCGAGATAAAGGATCCGTTCTATAAATATACAGCCTATCGAAGCTGGTATCCTATCGATGCGCAAAGGCTTGACCGTGAAGCCAAGGCTTTTATCGGCAGGCATGATTTCAAGGCGTTCTGCTCGGCAGACTGCACGAAGGAGAACACAGAGCGGACTATCTTTGACTTTACAGTAAAACGAGTCGGAGATACTGTGCGCTTTAAGGTGAGCGGCGACGGCTTTCTTTACAATATGGTAAGGATAATGGTCGGCACTCTTCTTTATATCAACGACAGCAAGCTCCCGGAGGGAGCCATAACAGACCTTATTGAAGGACGTGACCGGACAAAGGCCGGAAAGACTGTTCCGCCGCAGGGTCTGTATCTCAACAAGGTATTCTATGACGAAGGTAATGAGGATAATGAACAAGAATAACGACAATAATAAAAACAGATCAAATATCTCTGCTCCCGAGTCTGATTTTATAGATAAGGAGACTTTTCACGGTGCCGATGAGCCTCTGCCGGAGGTGACTGCCCGTGAGAAAAGACGAAGAAGCAGACAGGAGCGTATGAAAAGAAAGCGCACAGAGGTGGAGAAACGCCTTAAAGAAGAGCTTTCTGCTCAGAAAAAGCTGGCAGATAAAAACAAAGCTGAGAACGAAAAAACTGCTGATGACGGACCGGAGCATCAGGAGGTCGAGATCGTGATCCAGGCTCCTTCTGACCCTGTAAAGGAAGACAAGACCGAGAAGGAAGAACCTGCTGAAAGCATCGATGCAGAAAAGGATCCTGAAGCTGTTGATGAAGCACATCAGGACGAAGAGAATGAGTCTGAAACAGTGGATGATACAGCAGAGGATGCGGAAGAAAAGAGTTTAGAGGATAAAAAGCTTGAAAAGAAGCTACAGAAAGCTCAGATAAAGAAAAACCGTGAGAAGATAGTCCTTATCAAGCATGAGACTGTTGAGGACGATGAGGATGATTACGACGTCTTCGATGAAGATGAAGCATCCGCAGTCGAGCCTGTTTCTGATGATGAGGAAATAGAAGAAAAAGAAGAGAAGCCTAAGAAAAAGAAGAAAAAGCAAGACGGCGAAAAGTCCGGTAAGGCCAAAGTTACCGATATAAGAACAGCCAGAAAAAAGCAGAAAATGAAAAGGCGCCTCAAGGTGCTTATCGCTTTGCTTATAGTTGTTTCTTTCGGGCTGGGTGTTTATCTTTCAAGAGGCTACTGGGTGCCAAAGCTTGAAGGCATCCTTGACAGACCTCACGCTACGATAATAAATGATGGCAAGACCGTGTCGGGTAATTTCCCTATCACCTTTGACGAGACAGCGGTCAATACTATCTCTGCATTCAATGACTGCATAATCAAGGTGGATGATAACCATATCTATTTCTATGATGAGGCGGGAGAGGAGATATCATCACTGTCCCACTCGTTTGCAAATCCTGTTGTAAAAACAGCAGGCAAGCGTGCTCTTGTTTATGACAGCGGCGGAAACAAGCTGTCTGTTATGAACAAGAAGGGAGAGCTCTTTACCAAAGAGATAGAAGACCCTATCCTGCTTGCACAGATAGGTAATAACAGCAATGTAGCTGTTGTTACTCAGAATGACAAGTATGAGGCTGTAATGACCGTTTACGATGCAGACGGCACACTGATATACAAGTGGCAGAGCTATAAAAAAGTCGTGGATATCACCTTTGATGACAAGGGCGACGGCTGCTTTGTTACTACGTTCAAGAGCAAAAACGGACTTATATGCTCCTATCTTACCTATCTGAAATTCGACAGTGAGGACGAGCAGATGCAGTCCGGCGTTATCAACGACCTTGTTCTGGATACTATGATGAATGATAACGAGGATTACTGGGTGGTCGGTGCCGAGAATTTCTATAAGCTTGATAAGGACGGCAATGTGCTGTTTACTTATGAGTATAACGGTCAGCTTATCGACTTTACTCTCAATAAAGCATCAGCTGCTGTTGTTGTTGAGGGTGTTGGCAAGGGTAATGGTGTTCTTACTATTTTCAGAGCTGACAGCGATTCTGATAAACCTAACAGTGTTATCTATACAGAGGGCGGTTCGCCGAAGAAGCTTCATTCCTCAAACGGTATGACGTTCCTGCTTAAAGAAAACAGTATAGATGCTTATGACAAGGCAGGAAACCTTCTTGCGACTGCCAATGTGTCCTCCGATTATATTGATTTTGCATATCTCAATGATGCTGTTTATTTCTTGGATGTTAGAGAGCTGAATAAGATCAGCTTCAAGACCTGACCGAAGGGAGAACTATGTCTTTATTCTTAGATCTTATCTGTGCAGTGCTGCTGATACTTTTTGTGTTCATAGGTTATTACAGGGGCTTTGCAAAGTTTGCAGTACTGCTAATAGCTTCTTTCATATCTGCAACGCTTGCGTTTTTGCTGGCTGATGTTACAGCCGGAAACGTGTATGAAAAGTATGTTCAGAAAAAGATGACAAAGGGTCTGGAGTCGGCTATCGCAGTTGTTGATGTCACAAAAGAGGTCAACGACAGGCTGAGTGATATGGGTCTCAGTATCAGGGTCACAGCAGATGAGATAAAGTCCGCTTTTAATAAGACTACAGCTCCTTTGGAGTCTATACAGACTCTGCTCCAGGCACACGGACTTGATCCTGAAAGCGCCCACGATGCTGCGGGTGATGTTTTCAAGCAAGTCAAAGAGACTGTTCAGGAAAAAGCAGGCACAAGCTTTGACAGCAGCGCTATGAACAAGCTGGCATCAAAGGCAGTGAGCGCCTTTGATGAAAAAGCATCAGTAATCTTTTATGCGCTGTCCCGTGACGACAACGCCTATGCAGCAGAGATACTTGAAAAAGAGCTTATAAGAAAGCCCTTTATCACACTTTTGAAGATAGTGATGTTCCTGATATTCTATATCGTGTTCGAGCTGGGATTCAGGCTGATAATATTCCTTGCAGGCCTTATACCCGGAAACAAGATATCGGCAGGAATGAGAACTGGCGGTGCTTGTCTGGGTGCTGTCAAGGGTGCGGCCTACTGTATGATACTTGCATACTATGCGGCTTCGCTTGTTGCTATGATGGGTGAAACAAACTCGCTGCTTAGTCTTAATGACTGCCACGACACATTGATATTCAGATTGTTTTTTGATGTATTCTATTAAGATATAACACCTCATAAAAGAAAGGAGAATTTTTATGATGATGTGTACCAGGTGTAAGAAAAGACCTGCTGTGGTTTTTATTACACAGATGAATGCAAAAGACCCCGAGCAGAAAAAGAATCAGGGTCTTTGTCTGGTCTGCGCCAAGGAACTTGGCATCTCCCAGGTAGATGATTATATGAAGCAGATGGGCATAAGTGACGATGATCTCGAAGCTATGTCCAATCAGCTTATGGAGTTTTCCGACGGCGATGATTTTGAGCTTGGCGGAAGCGGTACTATGCCGAATTTCCTTAGCAATCTTTTCGGCGGAGATCAGTCACAGCTTTTCGGCGGCAAGACCACAGATAATGAGAAAACATCCAATAAAGAGAAGACAAAGGATAAGAAGCAGAAAAAGCTGAAGTTTTTGAATAACTACTGCACGAACCTTACAGAGAAGGCTCGTGAAGGCAAGCTTGACAATATTATTGGCAGAGACAAGGAGATATCGAGAGTTATCCATATCCTGTCCCGCAGACAGAAGAATAACCCCTGCCTTATAGGTGAGCCCGGTGTCGGAAAGACAGCCGTTGCCGAGGGTATAGCCCAGAAGATAGTTGCAGGAGATGTTCCTTTCCATATAAGAGACAAGGAGCTTTACCTGCTTGACCTTACTGCCCTTGTTGCCGGAACACAGTTCAGAGGACAGTTTGAGAGCCGCTGCAAGGGACTTGTTGAAGAGGTCAAGAGTCTTGGAAATGTTATACTGTTTATCGATGAGGTACACACTCTTGTGGGAACCGGCGACTCCGAGGGTACTATGAATGCGGCGAATATCCTCAAGCCTTCGCTTTCAAGGGGCGAGATACAGGTAATAGGCGCCACCACCTTTAAGGAGTACAGAAAGTATATAGAAAAGGACTCTGCGCTTGAGAGGCGCTTCCAGCCGGTAACTGTCAACGAGCCCACTGTGGAGGATACGATCACTGTCCTTGCAGGTATCAAGAAATACTATGAGAATTATCACAGGGTAAAGGTCAGCGACGAAGCGATCAGAAAATGTGCAGTTCTTTCCGAGAGATATATAAACGACAGGTTCCTGCCTGATAAAGCGATAGACCTTCTTGACGAAGCCTGTGCCTGCACAAGCATAAGAACACCCGAGATAGAGGAGTTCGATGACCTGAACGCACAGCTAAAGGAGCAGGAAGCAGCTGTTGAAGAAGCCGAAGCAAAGGATGATCCCGACTATGAGCAGATAGCTACTCTCAAAGGAGAAGTCCTGCGTATCCAGAACAGGCTTACCGAGGTCGAGGATAAGCTTGCGAATGTTTATGTGACGGACGAGGACCTGTCCACTGTTATCGAGCTCTGGACGGGAATACCCGCCAATAAGATAGCGCAGAGCGAGTTTGAGAAGATAAGAAATCTCAAAGACCAGATGCTCAAACGCATAATCGGTCAGGACGAAGCGGTTGAAAAGGTCGCTAATGCGATAAAGAGAACCAGGATCCAGCTTGATGAAAGGCGCAGACCAGCATCATTCATCTTTGTGGGACCGACCGGAGTTGGAAAGACGGAGCTTGTAAAGGTGCTCGGCCAGGAGCTGTTTGACTCTCCCGAGCCGCTTATAAGGATAGATATGTCAGAGTATATGGAGAAGCACTCTGTTTCCAAGCTGATAGGCTCACCTCCGGGATATGTAGGCTTTGATGAAGCCGGTCAGCTTACTGAAAAGGTTAGGCGCCGTCCTTACAGCGTTATTCTTTTTGATGAGATCGAAAAGGCACATCCTGATGTTATGAACATTATGCTCCAGATACTTGACGAGGGAAGATTGAACGATTCTCAGGGCAGATCAGTTTCCTTCGAGAATACGGTCATCGTTATGACATCAAATGCTGGTTCAACTGACAAGGACACTGGTGTAGGCTTTAATAAGACGGATAACGAAGTCGCTCATGACAAGGCTATGAAGGGTCTGCGTGATTTCCTTCGTCCCGAGTTCCTCGGCAGGGTAGATGAGGTCGTTGTGTTCAATCAGCTCACAGAGGAGAACTATGCTGCTATCGCAGGGCTTATGCTTGGCGAGATGAAGAGACCTCTTGCAGATCAGGGTATCGAGCTAAGATATACGGATAAGGCTCTGAAACTTATCGCACACAAGGCTCACGGCCATAAGCTTGGCGCAAGAGATATCAAGCGTGTTATCCGTTCCGAGATCGAGGATAAGATAGCATCGCTTATCGTTGACAAGGGCGAAGGCGCTGTAGCGGCTGTCGCTGTAGATGCCGACGGGGATGAACTGAAGATCAGCTCAATATAAAAACAAGCGGGTAACTGTCCGTAAAATTGGACAGCTGCCTGCTTTTAATTGCAAAGGAGAAAGATGTATGTATATAATGGAGAGGGAAGTGGAGTGCAGTGATATCGGTAGCTCGGGGGAGATAAGAAACTCTGCGGTGCTTGATCTGCTCCAGGACTGCGCTATCCGTCATCTTGACACCCACCCGGTTATGGCTCCGTTTTTCAAAGAGGAAAACAGCTGTATGTTCCTGGTTTCCAGACAGCTTCGGATACTAAGGCGGCCACGCTATCATGAGCACATAACCGTAAAGACCTGGACCTGTGAGCTGAAGCGGATGTATGGCTTTCGTAACACGATGATCTATGGCGCTGACGGCGAGGAGCTTGTCATGAGCTATGAGTCCGGAGCATTTATGGATATTGCGACGCAGAGACCTATAAAGGCTCCGCAGGAGCTAATCGAAAAAGTCAACATATATCCAAAGGCTGATATGGAGTATGCGTCAAGAAAGATAGCTGTTCCAAAAGGCAGCACCGAGATATATCCCGATATAACTATTCTCAAATGCTTTATTGATATGAACGAGCACGTCAACAATGCAAGGTATCTTGATATAACGGATGAGTATATATCAGACACTACGGCTGTCAAAGAGATAAGAGTCGAATATAAGGCTCCGATAAAGCTTGACAGCCGCATCCACGCTGAGGTGGTAAGGGCTGATAACAGTGTTTATGTCAGCCTTGTGGGTGATAAAGTCTATTGCATTGTACAATACATTGTGTAGTTTGCTGTACTGCTTGATTGAAAATAGTAGTTGAATTATGAAATTTGCCAAAAATCATATTATCCTATTGACATACTAGGAATACTATGATATATTCTAATTACAGTAAATTTAACGGAGGTAATTATTATGGCAAAGGTTTATAATAACGTATCAGAACTCGTAGGCAGAACCCCTGTGCTCAAGGCATCCAGATTCAGTGCTGATGTTGAGGCAAAGGCAGACATACTTGTTAAGCTGGAGCTTTTCAACCCTGCAGGAAGCGTTAAGGACAGAGTGGCTGCTGCTATGATCGAGGATGCTGAAAAGAAGGGCATCATCAAGGAAGGCTCCACAATTATCGAGCCTACATCCGGAAACACAGGTATCGGTCTTGCATCTATCGGCGTTTCAAAGGGCTATAAGGTCATCCTTACAATGCCTGAGACGATGAGTATCGAGAGAAGAAACCTTCTCAAGGCTTACGGCGCACAGATAGTCCTCACTGAGGGAGCGAAGGGAATGAAGGGCGCTATAGCTAAGGCTGAGGAGCTTAAGTCTGAGATCGAGGGCGCAGTTATCCTCGGACAGTTCGTAAACCCCTCAAACCCTGCTATCCATTTCGCAACGACAGGTCCCGAGATCTGGGAGGACACTGACGGCAAGGTAGATATTTTTGTTGCAGGTGTCGGCACAGGCGGAACCGTTACCGGTGTAGGGCAGTATCTTAAATCCAAGAATCCTGATGTTAAGGTCTATGCAGTTGAGCCTGCTTCTTCTCCTGTTCTTTCCGAGGGCAAGAGCGGTCCTCATAAGATCCAGGGTATCGGCGCCGGCTTTGTTCCCGAGGTCCTTGATACTAATGTTTATGACGGTGTTATCAAGGTCGAGAACGACAACGCATTCTTTGCCGGAAACAGATTTGCAAAGACAGAGGGCGTCCTTGTAGGAATTTCTTCCGGTGCAGCGCTTTTTGCAGCAGCAGAGCTTTCCAAGCTTGAAGAGAACAAGGGCAAGACTATCGTAGCTCTTCTTCCTGACACAGGCGAGAGATACCTCTCTACATCCCTGTTTGACTAATTGAAAAATATAGCGGTATGCTTCCCAAGTTCAGAGAAGCATACCGCTTTTTTCATTATATGAGTTCTAATATTTTGTCCTTGATTTCGGAAGCGTTCTCCGAGATCACAAGGCAGTTCCAGCCGTTGTGTTCAAACACCTCGGCTTTATCAAGCTTTGGTATCTCTTCAGGCTTATAGTCCTTGAACAGCTCTTTTCTCTGCTCCAGGCGCTCCTCCAGAAGCTCTGTTGCAGAAGACCCGTCTGCAAGCTTTAGAACAGACACCTCGTCGGCTGAACCGTCTTCTCCGCAGATGATACCGCCGTCATATATCTTATCGATCTCAATGCCGTACAGCTTTTCGGTAACATTATTGAAGGTATCATTTCCGTAATAAGCTGACTGTGTCATACTGCTGTCTTCGCATTTTTGAAGTATCTGCTTTGCGTTGACCTCGGCTTTTTGTGATACGCTTTCTGCTTTGCTTTCAACAGCGGAGCTGCTGCTTTCTGACTTACATCCTGCAAGCCCCGTTATCATCAAAGCGCAAAGGCCGCAGATAAGTGTCTTTCTGATCAAACTGTTTCTTACCATGGCTTTACAGTTCCCACTATCTCGGAAATGTTCTCAAGGTTATTGTCTATACAGTATTTTTCAAGTCCTTCTATTATCTTGACAGGAGCATAAGGGTCAGCAAAGATCGCAGCACCTACCTGTACAGCGCTGGCTCCTGCCATCATTATCTCAACAGCATCTTCCCATGTGGCAACACCGCCCATTCCCATGACCGGGATGTTAACAGCGTTTGCGACCTGCCATACCATTCTTACGGCAACAGGGAAGACCGCAGGACCGGAAAGACCGCCTACATTGTTTTTAAGTATAGGTCTGCCGGTCTTTATGTTTATCCTCATTCCAAGAAGTGTGTTTATAAGTGATACTGCATCGGCGCCGTTTGCCTCAACGCTCTTTGCGATATCGGTTATGCTAGTAACATTTGGCGAGAGCTTTACCATAAGCGGCTTCTTGGTGGCGTCTCTGACAGCCTTAGTCACTGCCCCTGCAACAGCACAGTCAGTTCCGAAAGCGGCTCCTCCTTGTTTAACGTTCGGGCAGGAGATGTTAAGCTCGATCATCTCAACATCAGTCTCGTCAACTCTTGCCGCAAGCTCCGCACATTCCTCAACGGAAGCTCCTGCGATATTGGCAATAACAACTATATCGCTTTTTCTTAGGTTCGGCAGTTCGTAGCTGATAAACTTTTCAACTCCGCCGTTCTGGAGCCCTACCGAGTTGAGCATCCCGCTGGGTGTTTCGGCAACTCTTGGCCCGGGGTTGCCCTCTCTTCTGTTGAGTGTAGTTCCTTTTACAGATATTCCGCCGAGTGTAGAGAGTGGATAAAGGCTCTCATATTCACGTCCGTAGCCATAAGTTCCGCTCGCAGGTATTATCGGGTTTTTAAATGTTACACCGCAGAACTGTGTTTCAAGTCTCTTGCTCATTCAAAAACCACCTCCTCACTGTCAAATACAGGGCCGTCCTTACAAACGTGTGAATTGAACTCCTCGCCGCTTTTTACAGTCCTGCAAACGCAGACCAGACAAGCACCAACGCCGCAGGCCATTCGCTGCTCTAACGAGACCTGACATTCGATGCCGTTCTCTTTGCAGATAGCCGTTATGTTCTTGAGCATTATCATAGGTCCGCAGGCATAAACGATATCCGGCTTATCTTTTTCAAGCTCTGCCTTGAAAGCATCAGTAACAAAGCCCTTGATCCCTGCTGTTCCGTCATCGGTACATAGCACGGTCTTTGCTCCTACTGCCTTATAATCATCCTGAAGGATAACAGCAGCCATATTCCTGAAGCCTGAGATAACAGTGGCATTCTCACCGTATTCCTTAGCTATTCCAAGCATAGGGGGCGTACCTATACCGCCGCCGATACAAACAGCTTTCTTGCCTTTTTCAAGCACCTTGAAGCCGTTTCCTAGCGGTGCTATTAGGTCAATAGTATCGCCTGTGTTAAGCCCTGCAAGTTTTTCAGTACCCTTGCCTCTTATCTCAAATACAAGTCTGATAGTACCCTTTTTCTTGTCTATATCACATAGAGAGATAGGTCTTCTGAGAAAAAAGCCTTCGGCCGCTGCCTGAACGAACTGGCCTGCTTTTGAAAGCTCTGCTACCTCGGGACAAAGCACTTCGATATCAAAGATGCCTTTTGCCAGGTTTTTCTTACTGATTATCGGAAATTTTCCCTGCTTGAACATATGACCACCCTTTCATATTTTTATTATACTAATTATATCTTAAATTCAGCCTGTTGTCAAGAAAAAAGCCCGACTTTTCATCGGGCTTCATCTCTGTTCATACGAACGATCATATCAAACACTTTTTCACATGATTTTCCGCTTTCGGCAAGTATATCAAGGGTTTTATCTTTGTACAGATGTTCGGCAAGTTCGACTGCATCTTTTCGGGTCAAACGAAATTTATTTATGACCTTATCCGAGCATCCTCTTTCAAGGTGTCTGAGCTCATAATAGCTCTGGATAGTCAGCTGGAACAATTCAAGCTCTCCGCCTTCATGGATACAGTTCACATTCTTGCTCTTGTAATACGGATCGTCGTTAGTTAAATGTATCATTCCGCAGTATTTGTCGTATGCTGCATAGCGGATATTCTTTATATGTCCCATTAGTGCCATACCCATGCACATAGGACATGGTTCCATTGATGTATAAAGTGTAAGCTCCCATGAGTTGAATTTCCTTGTATCAAGTCTGCGAAGAGCATTTGCCTCTGCGTGAGATATTTCCGTGTTGACAGTATCCGATTCTCGGCTGCGGTTCCTGTCACTGAGTATAAGTTCTCCTTCTTTATTGTACAGTGCAGCTCCTATCGGTGTACTGCCTGCACAAAAGGCTTCCCAGGCTTCGCTTAGTACAGTTTGCCACTCGAATGATAACTCTTTCCACATAACTGCACCTTAGTTTATAAACTCAAATTCACCGCTTGACCTTGCCTTATCCATGACCTCATCAAAGTCTTTGCAAAGCTTTGAGTATTTAAGCTTTTCGTCAAGGATGAGAGCTCCACACCATAGCGACACAGCGACCTCGCCGCCGTTATAAGGAGTCGTCTCGCCGTTATGAGACAGGACTTCCTTGGCGATCTTGCTGACAAGCTCTCTGTCAGTGCTTTCTGTTATCATAACAAATTCGTCTCCGCCCATTCTAAGACAAAGCATATTGTCAAGTGCCGCATCGTTTATCCTGCGGAAAGCTTCTATCAGGAACTTGTCGCCTGCTTCTCTTCCAAGCTCGTTGTTTACCCACATAAGGTTTATCCCGTCAAAGCAAAGAACATAGGTCCCTGCCTGGGATTTCAGATAATCATAAAACTCTCTTACATCAAATTTCTTAACGTTCATAGCAACTTCTCCTTCCAGATACTCAGGGTTAAGTTTCGGATACAGGATGGGGTTGCCCTTCCATTCTTTCTTAAAGCGGGAAGGCGGGATCCCCCAGACTTTTGTAAAAGCCCTGGTGAATACTTCATGAGAGTTATAGCCATACTTTACCGCAGCATCAAGCACGGAGCAGTCATTCTGTAGCATATCTCTTCCAGCAAGAGTTATCCTGCGCTTGGTGATATACTCTTTGATGCTTAGGTGAGTGCAGTATTTCCATGTCTTCTGCAGACTTGACAGAGAACAGTAGCAGTTTGCAGCTATGTCCTCCTGCGAGAAATCCTCTGTAAGGTTATTCTCGATGTATTCAAGCGCAGTGACAAACAGAATGAAGCTGTTTTCATATACTCTCATAATTATCCACCATTAAAGTAACGTTACTATGTTATAAATATAGCATATCTCTATACAGATTTCTTGATGATTTGAGTAAAAATGCCCGGTCTTTACAGATCGGGCATAATTATCATTCCGGAAGAGCGATCTTAGGAAGGAATGAGATAATGTCTTCCTTCATTCTTATAACTTCTCGCCTTGCTGCCTTTGCAAAGTCCTTTTCATCGCAGTTCGTTTCTTTCTTATATGCACACATAACGCCTCTCGATGAGTTGACGATAGCACCGAGACCGTTCTCATCGAACGCCTTGGCAACACCTTCAGCACCGCCGCCCTGTGCACCGTAGCCGGGAACCAGGAAGAATGTGTGGGGCAGGGCCTTTCTCATTTCAGCCAGCTGTTCAGGATAGGTAGCTCCTACAACAGCGCCGACACCGGAATAGCCATACTTACCCATATCGTTCTTGCCCCAGCGCTCACACATATCGCCGACAGTAGCATAAACTGTCTTGTTGCCGATCATAAGATCCTGAAGCTCACCCGAGCTCTTGTTCGAGGTCTTTACAAGAACGTAGATGCCCTTGTCATATTTTTTGCACATCTCAAGCAGAGGATCGATACCGTCAGAGCCAAGGTATCCGTTGACTGTCAGAGCGTCAGCTCCAAAAGCTTCGACCTGCTCGCCGCCTACATCGGTAAGGCCGAGATGAGCAGCAGCATAAGCTTCCATAGTAGCACCTATGTCATTTCTTTTGCCGTCGGTGATAACGAACATACCCTTGCTCTTTGCATACTGTATAGTCTTGTAAAGAGTCTTGACACCCTCGTAGCCGTACATCTCATAGTAAGCAGCCTGGGGCTTGATAGCAGGGCAGATGTCGTGTATCTCATCGATGATCTCTTTGTTGAATTCGAGAATCGCCTTGGCAGCACCTTTAAGATTCTTGCCGTATTTTTTGAATTTCTTTGCTTTTATAAACTCGGGAACATAGTCGAGCTTAGGGTCAAGTCCGACAACGGACGGGTTCTGAGTTTTGACGATGTTCTCTATCAGTCTGTCAAAAGCCATATTATTACCTCGTTTCTGATTATAACTGATATACGATCTTGCCGCCGCATATCGTGTAGAGATTTTTGCCTTTTAGTTTTGCTCCCTTGAAGACAGTGTTCTTGCTCTTTGAATTGAGCTCAGATGGAATCACTTCCCATTCAAGGTCAGGGTCAAAGATGCAAAGGTCTGCTGTCTGCCCGACCTCGATCTTTACTGGGTCGATATTCATTATCTTTCTAGGGTTTACCGACATAAGATATGCTATCTTATTAAGGTCAGCCTTGCCGGTGTGATAAAGCTGGGTAAGTGTAGCTGCCAGAGAGGTCTCAAGACCGACAACACCGTTAGGAGCAGTTTCAAAGTCAGCCTTATCCTCTGCCGAGTGAGGAGCATGGTCTGTGATTATGCAGTCAATAGTGCCGTCAAGAACGGCTTCAAGCACTGCCTGTCTGTCTTCCTCTGTGCGAAGCGGCGGAGACATCCTGAAATCGGCGTCTCTTGCCAGCAGCTTTTCATCTGTAAATGTGAAATAATGAGGTGCAGTCTCACAGGTGACTTTTACCCCGTCACGCTTAGCAGCCCTAATAATATTAACGCTGCCTCTGGTTGACACATGACAGATATGCACCCTGGCATCACAGCTCATAGCAAGACAGATCTCACGGGCTGTTATATAGTCCTCGGATGCTCTGTCCATGCCTTTGACACCAAGCTGTTCGGATATCTTGCCCTTGTTCATAATGCCGCCGTTTATGATCTTCAGATCTTCACAGTGTGAAGCAAGGATAAGCCCGTTTTTGTTTGTCATTTCAATAGCCTGACGCATAAGCTCGGCGTTTTCCACCGGCTTGCCGTCGTCAGATATCATCTTGACTCCGGCTGCAATAAGCTCAACATAATCGCAGAGCTCTTGACCTGCCATACCCTTTGTGACACAGCCCACCGGGAACACATTTATTCCTGTCTGCCTTGCTTTGTCGATGATATAGCCGACAGTCTCGGCATTATCTATCGGAGGCTTTGTGTTAGGCATACAGGCAACACCTGTAAAGCCTCCTGCCTTTGCCGCATTAGCACCAGTTATTATATCTTCTTTATAGACCAGTCCCGGATCACGGAAATGAACGTGCATATCGAACAGGCCGGGCAGGACACAAAGCCTGCCCTCGCCGTCGATGACCCTTTCATATTCTGTATCTGTTTTACCTATACTTTTGATAACTCCGCCCGAGATCTCGATGTCGGTGACTTCATCAAGTCCGACCTGTGGATCACAGACGTGAACATTTTTAATCAGCAGCTCCATAAGCCTGCCTCCGCTCTATTTAGTTGTGTCCGCTGTAGAAGGACTCGCCGTAGTTTTCTCTGTCGCATCTGAAAACATAATCGGTGTTCTCAATGATGAAGTTGCAGGTAGCTCTCTTATCCTCAGGCTTAACGTATTCATCATCTTTGTCAGGAAGTTCAAGATTCTTATAAGAGATAGTTGTGAAATACCAGAGTTTTGTTCCAAGGTCAAAGGACTTGTCGATCTTCTTAGGATTAAGAAGAATTTGGATACGGTGATTGTCCTCATCGATCTTGAACCAGCCTTCGGCAACGGTATGAGTGTTTTTGCCCTTTTTGTTTGTCTCATACATCTTGAAGGCCCCTGTCTTGTCAAAATGCAGCCTAATGCTTTCATCTTCATCATACCATTCACCATAGATGATCTCTCTGGAATCACCCGATTTGGAGGGCTGACTGAAAATATATGTGCATACAAAGATAGCAACAATTGCGATAAAAAGGAATAAAAATCCCAGGAAAATCGAAATGATCTTTTTAGCTAAGCTTGGTTTCTTCATGGTTTACCGCCTTTCACTTACTTCTTGATCTCGAGGATAGCTCCTCTGTTGCCTGATGTTACTAAGGAAGCATATCTTGCGAGATAGCCGGTAGTTACCTTTGGCTCTCTGGGCTTCCAGTTCTTTCTTCTTTCCTCAAGCACCTCATCGGATACTTTGAGATTGATCGAGCAGTTATCGATGTCGATAGCGATGATGTCGCCCTCTTCAACAAGCGCTATAGGACCGCCGACAGCAGCTTCGGGAGAAACGTGACCGATAGAAGCACCCTTGGTAGCGCCGCTGAAGCGTCCGTCTGTGATAAGTGCAACTGTCGAGCCAAGACCCATACCTGCTATCGCAGATGTAGGATTGAGCATCTCTCTCATACCGGGGCCGCCCTTAGGTCCTTCATATCTGATAACAACTACGTCGCCGGCAACGATCTTGCCGCCTCTTATCGCAGCGATAGCATCTTCCTCGGAGTCAAAAACCCTTGCAGGGCCCTCGTGCTGGAGCATCTCGGGAGCAACAGCGGATCTCTTTACAACACAGGTGTCAGGAGCAAGGTTGCCCTTGAGAACAGCGATGCCGCCCGTCTGACTGTAGGGGTTATCAATAGGTCTGATAAGTTCGGTATTCCTGTTTACAACACCCTTGATGTTTTCGCCTAAGGTCTTTCCTGTGCAGGTCATGCACTCGGTATTTATAAGGTCTTTTTTATTGAGCTCGTTAAGAACTGCGTATACGCCGCCGGCTTCGTTAAGGTCCTCCATATAGGTGTGGCCGGCAGGAGCAAGGTGACAGAGGTTAGGAGTTCTCTTGGAGATCTCGTTTACGAAATCAAGGTCAAGTTCTACTCCGCATTCATGAGCGATAGCAGGAAGATGGAGCATTGAGTTCGTAGAGCAGCCGAGAGCCATATCAGCTGTGATAGCATTGATGAATGCATCCTTGGTCATTATGTCTCTTGGTCTTATGTTCTGTCTGTAAAGCTCCATGACCTGCATACCTGCCTTCTTTGCAAGCTTTATTCTCTCGGAATAAACAGCAGGGATAGTTCCGTTTCCTCTGAGACCCATACCCAGTACCTCGGTCAGACAGTTCATAGAGTTTGCGGTATACATTCCCGAACAGCTTCCGCAGGTTGGACAAGCCTTGTTTTCAAACTCTTCAACATCTTCAAGAGTGAACTTTCCTGCATTGTATGTACCAACAGCTTCAAACATACTTGAAAGGGAAGTTTTCTTGCCCTTTACATGGCCGGCAAGCATAGGACCGCCAGAAACGAATATTGTAGGAACGTTTACTCTTGCAGCTGCCATGAGCAGACCGGGAACGTTCTTGTCACAGTTAGGCACCATAACAAGAGCGTCAAAATGGTGAGCCAGAGCCATACACTCGGTGGAGTCAGCTATAAGGTCACGGGTAACAAGAGAATACTTCATACCCACATGACCCATAGCAATACCGTCACAGACAGCGATAGCAGGGAACACTATCGGAGTTCCTCCGGCCATTGCAACGCCCAACTTAACGGCCTCAACTATCTTGTCGATATTCATGTGGCCGGGAACGATCTCGTTGTATGAAGAAACTATACCAACGAGCGGTCTTCTCATTTCCTCGGCAGTCATACCGAGAGCGTTGAACAGTGATCTCTGCGGAGCCTTGTCTACTCCGTCACAGAAAAAAGATTTTGATTCTGACATAATAATTACCTTCTTTTATTATATTTTTTTCTGCAAAGCAGATGAATAATTATCAAAGCATTGGAGTTTCGCCGGGTGCAGGACTGGCGTTTAGCATAATGCTTGTCGCTTTAACAGTAAGATATGGTACATAGTTTGAGATATAGCTTGCACTTTTCTCGATCTCTTTAGTGTATTTTTGAATCTCACTGGGCTGCGGTCTGTATGATGTTATCATGTTGGCACAATTGGCTTTGAAATCAGCTTCTAAGATCTTCTTGATATCATTATATTTCTGTCTTGTGCTCAACTCAACACGAACCGTTCCATGACCTGCAAGTTTTACAGTCTGGTTATTGCTGTCAATATATATGATAGCACTGTCAAAGCCTATTTTGACAGTTGTTTCAACGCCCGGTTCAATATAAACAACTTCTTCTTTAGGCGTGCTTACAGGAGCACTTGCCTGCGGCTGAGCAGGAACCTGATTGTTTACAGGTGCCGCTGTGCCGGCATCAGGTGCAGGAGCAGCCTGTGCATTATCCTCGGGCTTTTTCATGCCCTCTTTGAATTTCGATTTATCAGCCGAACCGTTGAGCTTGCCGTCATCTAAAAAATCAGCAACTTTATCAAGAAATCCCATGATCTATCTCTCCTTATTAAGTCCTAAGAATGCAGCACCTATGATGCCTGCATCATTTCCAAGCTTTGCGATCACGATCTCAGTATTCTTCTCGGAATTCTTGGTGTAGATCTCCTTGGCAACAAGCTCTTTGAGGGGCAGAAGCAGAGGGTCGCCCTCGTTGCAGACACCACCGCCTATGCAAAGGATATCAGGCTGGAAAATGTTGATGGTGTTTGTGATGCCGCAGGCAAGATAGCGGATATACTTGTCCACGACTTCTTTTCCTGCTCTATCGCCTGCCCTCATAGCATTGAAAGCTGTTCTTGCAGATACCTTGCCGTCTTCCTCGTTCATTTTCCACATGATCGAGTTCTTGTCCTCAAACATCGCTTCCTTTGTCATCCTTACAAGACCGGTAGCAGAGGAGAATACCTCAAAGCAGCCCTTTCTTCCGCAGGTACATTCTGGACCGTTGGGGTCAATTACGGTGTGGCCGATCTCGGCGCCTGCAAAGTTGAAACCGGAATAGATCTTGCCGCCGATAATGATACCGCCGCCGACACCTGTTCCGAGAGTGATGCATACCGCATCGTTTGCTCCCTTTGCAGCTCCAGCCACGAACTCACCGTAGGCAGCAGCATTTGCATCGTTCTCAACAAAGCAGGGCTTGTTGATGAATGTCTGCATAAGCTTTACAACGGGGAAATTTAGAAACCCGAGATTGTTTGAATACTCGATAACTCCTGTTTCGGAATTTGCAGTTCCCGGTGTTCCGATGCCGACGGATTCAATCTCATCCTCTGTGAGTCCCGCCTGCTTTGTAGCTTCAAGAGCGACCTTTGCCATGTCTCTGCAGATATCCTCTGCAGGTCTCGGAAGGTTTGTCTTGCAGGTGGATTTTGAGATTATCTCAAAATTCTCATTTACAACACCTGCTTTGATATTGGTACCTCCAAGATCAATGCCGATATAGTATTTCATATATGTTCCTCCATATAATTATTTTTCTTCTTCTGTTTCTTCCTCGTCATCATATTCGTGGAAGTTTATTTCCTCCTTGGTTTTTTGAGGTTCGGGCTTTGCAAACTTCTTTTCAAGAATGCTGTATACCACCAGATACAAAAGCTCAAGTCCTATAAATATCAGAAGTCCTATCCAGAACCCGAGATCAAACACAACTGCGAGCACTATCGCTATGATAAGAGCACATATCTCGCCGATCTCCTTGCCGAGGTTCAATTTCAGATTGCCAAACATAGCCTTACACCCGGTCTATCTTGGTGAGCACGAATGTGCATTTGCCGCTTACAGTATAGCTGCCGCTTGCGGCACTAAGAAAAACGCTGTCTCCCTTTACCGCTGAAACGCTCTCGCCGCCACAGGTTATTACAGGCTCGCCTTCAAGAACAAGAATGCTGTTAAAGCTTGTCTTATCAGCTTCAAGCTCTGCTTTGTCGGATACATTCACTCTGTATGTCGTGAAATACTCGCACTTTGAAAGCAGCTTGATATCATATCCGTCCTTCTGCTCAACAGGAGTTTCGGGATACTGCTCGGCAGGTGCCAGCTTTGTGACCTCCTTTGCCTTTTCGATATGAAGCTCTCTCGGCTTGCCGTCCTTGCCGACACGTCCGTAGTCATAGATGCGGTAGGTGGTGTTGGAGTTCTGCTGTATCTCTGCGATAAGGATGCCCTTGCCGATAGCGTGAAGTGTCCCCGACCTGATAAAGAACACATCTCCCTTATGAACGGGAACGTTGTTTGTCACTTCAAGGAGAGTGTTATCCATTATCCTCTTAGCAAACTCTTCCTTGCTTATCTCGTGCTTGAAGCCGTAAAGAAGCTCTGCCCCCTCGTCACAGTCAACGACATACCACATCTCGGTTTTTCCGTATTCGCCCTCGACACGCTGAGCGTATTCGTTGTCCGGGTGTACCTGAACGGAAAGATTGTCCTTGGCATCGATAAGCTTTATAAGGATAGGGAAGCTTTCAAATCTTTCGCAGGCTGTTCCAAGTACCGCCTTGCCCTCCTTTTCGATATACTGAGAAAGAGTAAGTCCTTTGAACTCGCCGTCTGCTATAACGCTTTCTCCGTCCTTGTGACACGAAAGCTCCCAGCTCTCAGCGACCTTGTCAAAGTCACATTTCTTTCCATATTCATCTCTTAGTCTGGTCCCGCCCCAAAGATAGTCTTTAAAAGCGGGCTCAAGTTTAAATAAAGCCATAAAAATTCACCCGTAGGTGATCCTCCTTCCGGTAGACACAATTTTACCTATATATAATACCACATTTTATTATTCAAGTCAACATTTTTTAAATAAAACGCTCACTTTTTCGCCATTATTCTCACCCTTTTTGATATTCTCACATTTGCAGGCTTATGGATGCTGTGTTTTTGAATATCTTTGCGGTTGACTCTTTACAATCTGAAGCTTTTGTGCTATAATTTTATATAACTTATTTTGTACTGGAAGGTCTCTTATGAAGTATTATTTTGACTGTGATAAATGGGGCAGCGTTTTCAGCGTTCCTTCATGTGTTGCAAACAACTGCCTGAAGCTTTGTGACGGTGCTTTTCTCAAGGTGCTGATCTATGCTCTTGCGCAGAATTCACACGAGCTGGAAGGCGGACAGATCGCTTCGGCCTGCGGCGTCAGCGAGAGCGTTGTTGACGATGCGTTCAAATACTGGCAGAGCTGCGGTGTTCTTTCTTCCGGAGAGATAAAACCAGCTGCTCCGGCTGCTGCCGCTCCCAAGACCGAGCAGGTAGGCACAGTCAGGGCTATTGATCCTACAGCAGCCAATGTGGGAAATAAGCTTGCTATAAGATATACAAATTCGGAGATCCTTGAAAAGACAAAGAACGACAAGGATCTTGCACATCTCCCAAGCGAGATACAGACATTTTTAAAGCGCACGATAAACTCTACCGAGCAGGGCGAGCTGATAGCTCTTTATGAATACTATGGTTTTGATGTCCCTTCTATTCTTCTTACCGCCCAGTATTGCTTTATGATCGAGAAGACAAGGATAGCTTATCTTGTTCAGGTAATGAAGAGCTGGTATGAAAAGGATATCACCTCCTATGACAAGATAGAGAAGGAGATAATCAGAGCCAGCGCTGCAAGGGACTATCAGAACAGAGTTTTAAAAGCTTTCGGCATAGTAACAAAGCCCACACCGACACAGGTGGAATACATAAAGTCCTGGCAGGAAATGGGCTTTACTATCGAGATGCTGGAGATCGCATATAACAAGTGTATGGACAACACCAACAAGCTCAACTTCAAGTATATTAACACCATACTTACCAACTGGGCGTCCAAGAGTATTTCAACTCCTGCTCAGGTAAATGAAGAGGACTCTAAGTTCAAGAGCCGCAAGGCAGATACATCAAGCACCAGGAGCACTTCCTATGATCTTGATGAGTTTGAGCGCTTTGCAAGAGGGTTTGATCTGAGCAAGGCGAAAAAAGTCTGATGAACGGAGACGGATATGAAGTATACCAGAAATGCGGCCGAAAAGGCACACGAGATATTAAGAGAGCGAAGAACGGCTGCCGAGACAGAACAGCGAGACAGAACACTTATTGCTTTTTCGGCGGCTCCTGAGATAAGAACTATGCTCAGGGCGCTTGACAAAAAGAAGTTTGAATTATTGAGATCCGTTGGATCCGGAAAGGGCGGCGCTTCCGAGGCTGTGTATAAGCTTCGTGATGAGACCGAGAGGATCAACCGCTCTATCTCCGAGATACTTGTTTCCAACGGCTTTGCTCCTGATTACATCGACTATCATTACACCTGTCCCAAATGCCGTGATACCGGCTACCGTGACGGTGAGCGATGCCAGTGCTTTACGGAGCTTTTGCAAAGGCTGACTATAGAGGAGCTTAACGGTCTTTGCAATATGAAGATACATTCCTTTGATGAGTTCAGGCTTGATTACTATCCTGATGAGGAGATAAACGGCGATAACTCCAGACAGCGTATGACGGTAGTTTATAATAACTGCAAGGGATATGCCGAGGGCTTTGAAACGGATGCTCAGTCTTTGTTTTTCTATGGTCCTACCGGACTTGGCAAAACGTTCCTATCTTCCTGTATAGCGGGAGAGGTCATGAAAAAAGGCTTCAGCGTTGTGTTTTTCTCGGTGCCGTCACTTTTTTCACAGCTTGAGGACGAGCATTTCGGACGCTCTGACTCAAAGACTATGGATCTTCTGATGTCGGCGGATCTTGTTATCCTTGATGATCTTGGTTCGGAGTTCAAGACCAAGTTTACAGAATCCAAGCTCTACGAGATCATTAACGGCCGCATGAACCTTGACAAGCCGGTCATCATCTCCACGAACGTCAGCGTCAGAGAGCTTCAGGAAATGTATAATGAGCGCCTTATTTCAAGAGTGATAATGAAATATGCGCCTATGCCATTTGTTGGCAGGGATATAAGACAGATAATTAGAATAAACTCTGTAAAATAATCAAAGCGGTATGTTCATAACGAGCATACCGCTTTTTGTATGGCTTTTCAGTTTAAACTGCTGCAAGGCCTTTCTTAATGTCTTCAATAATGTCCTCGACATTTTCAAGACCAACAGAGAACCTTACCATTCCGCCGTTTATCCCACAGGCAACGAGCTGCTCATCAGTGAGCTGTCTGTGGGTTGCGGAAGCAGGATGAAGAACACAGGTGCGGATATCAGCAACGTGGACTTCGTTTGAAGCAAGCTCCAGGCTGTCCATAAATCTTACAGCTGCATCTCTGCCGCCTTTGATAACAAAGGAGATAACGCCCGAAGAACGTCCGCCCAGATACTTAACAGCTCTGTCGTGATACTTATCACCTTCAAGAGCAGGGAAGGTGATGCTCTCTATCTTGTCGGAGCTTTTCAGAAACTGTGCGACCTTTATAGCGTTCTCACAGTATCTGTCCATTCTTACAGGCAGGGTCTCGATTCCGAGGTTAAGCAGGAAAGAAGAGTTTGCAGCAGGGTAGCAGCCGAAGTCTCTCATAAGCTGCATCCTTGCCTTAACAATATAAGGCGCAAAGGGATAAACCTCTGTATATACAGTCCCGTGATAGCTCTCGTCCGGCTCGGTCATACATGGGAATTTGCCCTGTGTCCAGTCAAACTTTCCGCTGTCAACTATTACACCGCCTACCTGAACAGCGTGGCCGTCAAGATACTTGGATGTTGAGTGGATAACGATATCTGCGCCCCACTCGATAGGTCTGCAAAGATAAGGAGTAGCAAAGGTGTTGTCAACGATAAGCGGCACCCCGTTTGCATGAGCACACTCAGCCCACATCTCGATATCGAAAACTGTCAGAGCAGGGTTTGCGATAGTCTCACCGAAAACAGCCTTGGTGTTCGGCTTGAATGCTGCCATGAGCTCTTCCTTGGTTGCGTCAACGTCAACGAAGATGCACTCGATGCCCATTCTCTTGAGAGTAACGGCAAACAGGTTCACAGTTCCGCCGTAGATAGAAGAAGACGAGATAAAGCTGTCGCCTGCTTCGCAGATATTAAGGATCGACAAGAGTGAAGCTGCCTGACCCGATGATGTACACATTGCAGCGACACCGCCCTCGAGAGCAGCTATCTTCTTTTCAACAGCGTCAGTAGTCGGGTTTTCAAACCTGGAATAGATAAGGCTCTTGGTGGGGTCATCAAATACTGCTGCAACGTCGTCTGTCGAATCATAAACATAGGTGGTGCTCTGAACTATCGGCACGACTCTTGGTTCTCCGTTTTTAGGTGTGTAGCCTTCGTGCAGGCATTGTGTTTCGATCTTCAATGTGATCATTCCTTTCCATTTTTTATTCAAAATATGTAAAGCTTTTTGCGCTTTTTGCACACTGGTCGATCTTGCTCTGATCGTGTCCGTAAAATGACAAATTATATGAGATATATGTATCATCAGCATATTCGTAGTAAGCGTTTATATTTGTCTGCTCGTCGTGACCCTTATCTGGATCGGCAGGGAAGTGGAACACAGTGACGAACCCCTTTCTGCCGCCGTCAAGTGCCCATATGTCGGCAGTCTCTATCGTGAAATAGTCGCTTGTGAGAGAGCTGATCTCTTTGATCTTATCATCAAAGCTCATAAACGGTGTCGGGTCATCGCAGTCATCTTCCTCGTTGGGATACCGCCACGCATACAGTTCAGCTTTGATATCAGCGTCCTTCTGCTGGTTCTGGAGCATGAGCTGCTTGCTCATCATTTTATGCTCACCGTTATAATCAGCGTGCCAGTAGTCCATAACTCCGTTCGGTGCAACACCCTCCGGCATAGTAAGTGTAAATCCGAAATCACCGACCTTGAACTCAGTATCGTGCTCCATTCCAGTCACATCTGCCCCCCAGGCCGACAGCCACTGATAGGCATCGACCAGCATATAGGTATCGGACTCGGTTATCTCAAAGCTGATATTTTCATTATCGTAGGTGCAGTTCACTTGGTCAAAGCTCATACCTTGCCCGCTTTTTAAAATGATAAGGTTTTCAAACGGTACATCGCCCAGAGCATCTTTATCGACAGTAAATGTTACTGTACCTTTTTCTCCTTCAAGGTCAATAGCCACAGGAGCTCCGACAAGTCCCACAGTACCGGATGCCATAACGTCCTTGTCAAGCATATCTTCAAGGGAGCTTTCGCCTGTGGGGCCGGTTACGAGAAGCGTCGCTTTTGAGATGACAGAAGTTTTGGTATCGTTAAAGGTAAGCTCATAGCTTTCAGGATACTCTTCTGACATCACTTCAGAATCTTCAGTGCTCTCATCGGAAGCATCGCTTTCTTCCGCTATGCTTTCGGAAACGGCTTCAGCCGCTGCTTTAGTTATCTTTTTTGATTTGCTGCTGCTTTCATCTGCCTCTCCGCAGGAGGCAAGACAAAGCATTGCCGCAGCTATGATAAAAACATACTTCTTCATTTTAGATCTCTCCAATATCTACTCTGCTCATGCTCACAGCGCTCTCCATAGCTATCCTAACAGCCCCTTTGGTATCAACACCCTGTTTTGAAAGCGTAAGAATCAGCTTTGTCAGTGCTGCTCCGAAAACTATGTGGAGCTCTGATTTCTCACAATAGGGGATAGCCAGAGCGCACATCGGCTGCCACAGGTTTTTAAGATACGAGCACATATCCTCGCCGACAGCACAGCTTCTGACCTTGCCAAAGCTTTCGCTGCCGGCGCTTGATGAAACGAACCGCATTATATCCTCGATATCAGGCATAGCGGTCTTTAGTGTTCCAAGCATTGCCAGAATAGAATAACCGTCGCCTATCAGAAGTCTGTCTGTGAGTTCTCCGAAATAATAGTGCCTTCCGTTCTTATCAGAGAAAACATCGAATACATCATTCTCCGATGCTGCGCCGGAAACGATGAACTCGCTTCTCACATCAGCCTGACAGGCATAGCCTGCAAGACAGCCCATAGCAGACACAACAGATTCGGCGTGAATCTGGCCGTTCACGGTCATTGCGCTGACAAGTCTCTGTATCAGCGCATCAGAGCCTTTGCTTATCTGATTAGGATCCATTTATACGTTTATCTCCGCAACGTCATCGGAAACGCCGTTCTCCTCAAGAACAGGCTTTACACAGTTCTCGATAAACTCATCCACCTGCTGGGGGCATCTTCCGATAAAGTTTTCGGGCTTCATTATCTCGTCCATCTTTTCCTTTGTCATCCCGAACATAGGCTCTGCAAGGATGAGGTCGCAAAGGTCATTGTCAAGGCCTTCCTGCTTAACATGAGCTCCTGCGATCATTGAGAGCTGTCTGATCTTTTCGTGAAGCTCCTGACGGTCTCCGCCGTTTTCAACAGCGTCCATCATAATGTTCTCTGTAGCCATAAAGGGAAGCTCTGCCATAACTCTTCTTCTGATGATCTTCTCGTAGACTACAAGGCCGTTCTCGGGATCGGTAACATTGAGCATGATATTGAGTATAGCGTCAACGCCCAGGAATGCCTCCGCAACGGAGATCCTCTTGTTGGCAGAATCATCCAGAGTTCTCTCGAACCACTGGGTTCCGGATGTGAATGCAGGGTTTAGAACATCGCAAATTACGTATCTTGCAAGAGAGCAGATACGCTCATCTCTCATAGGATTGCGCTTGTAAGCCATAGCGGAAGAGCCGATCTGGTTTTTCTCGAAAGGCTCCTCTATCTCCTTGAAGGATTGGAGAAGTCTGATATCATTTCCAAACTTCATAGCCGATTGTGCAATAGCTGCAAGAACCTGACAAACGGCAAAATCAACCTTTCTGGAATATGTCTGTCCCGAAACAGGAACCACAGCATCAAAGCCCATTTCCTCGGCGATAAGTCTTTCAAGCTCTTTGATCTTGTCTGTGTCACCGTGGAAAAGCTCCATAAAGCTTGCCTGTGTGCCTGTTGTTCCCTTTGAACCCAGGAGCTTTAGCCTCTTCATCTGGAAATCCAGATCCTCAAGGTCCATAAGCAGCTCGTTGCACCACAGTGTAGCTCTCTTGCCGACAGTGGTCAGCTGTGCAGGCTGAAGGTGAGTATATGCAAGACAGGGCATAGCTTTATACTTATCAGCAAATACAGAAAGCTGTGAAATGACCTTAACAAGCTTTCTTTTAACTACTTGCATAGCGTCTCTCATGATGATAACGTCAGTGTTGTCGCCGACATAGCAGCTGGTAGCTCCAAGATGGATTATTCCTGCTGCACCGGGGCAGGCATCGCCGTAGGTATGTACATGAGCCATAACATCATGGCGGAATTTCTTCTCATATTCTGCTGCTTTTTCATAGTCAACATCTTCGATATGTGCTTCAAGCTCATCCACCTGAGCCTGGGTAACGGGGAGGCCGAGCTTCATTTCTGCTCTTGCAAGAGCCACCCACAGTTTTCTCCATGTAGTGAATTTCTTGTCTGCCGAGAAGATGAACTGCATCTCCTTGCTGGCATAGCGTGTGCAAAACGGGCTTTCGTAGCTGTTTGTCATAATTATCTTTCCTTTCACTTTCGTTAATAAAACGTATAAAGTAATTATAGCACATTCCTGTTCCTTTTGCAACAAAAAAAGCAAAAAAATATCCCCCGTATAAAAACGGGGGATAGAAAGCATATTACTGCTTGTCCTTGTCGTCGAAAACGTCGCCGCACTGAGGACAGAATTTCGGAGGATTCTTAGGATCATCCGGAACCCAGCCGCACTTGTCGCACTTGTAGAGAGGTGCATCTGCGGGCTTGGGCTGGCCGCAGTTCTGGCAGAATTTGCCCTGGTTAACTGTACCGCAAGCACAGGTCCAGCCGCCAGCGGAAGCTGCTGGAGCAGGAGCAGGCTGAGGCTTGCCGCAGTTCTGGCAGAACTTGCCTGTGTTCTGTGTGCCGCACTCGCAGGTCCAAGCGTTAGGATCCTGAGCAGGAGCAGGCTGCTGAGGCTGCTGGAAGCCGCCCATAGGAGCACCGCCCATCGGCTGCTGGGGAACACCGCCGGGGTTATATCCGGGAGCGCCGCCCTGGTTGCCATAAAGGCCTGCGGACATCTGAGCGTTCTGGTTGAAGGAGTTTCCGCCGAAGCCCATACCCATAAATCCGGTGAATGCGCCTGCGCTGTTAGATGCAGCTGCTTCACGGGCTCTGTTAACGGACATAGCATCCATAGCGCCGAGTCTTCCATAACGGTTCGCAGCGTCTGCCTCCTGGAACTGAGCGATCTTCTTCTTGCTCTCCTCATCAACGTTGAGCTCTACTGACAGGCTCTTGAGCTGAACGCCCTTGTCCACCCACTTGTCAGTAAGCTTCTGGTTCATGATATCAGCAAGATCGTCAGCATAAGCAATGATCTGATCGTAGGGTATCTGCTTCTTTGAAAGCTCAGAGATACAGATGCCGAACTTAGGCTTCATATCAGTCTTGAGCTGGCTCATGAACTCTGCGCCTTCGCCGGAATCAGAAACGAAGGGCTGGCTGATGTCATGTATATTATTCTCATAGAATGCTACAGGGTCAACGATCTTCAGCTCGAACTCTCCGTGTCCCTGAGCGTTGAGCGAAAGGTTCATTTCGCCGTCACGGAAAGGAACGTTGCCAAAGCCGATCTTGTTTCCGACCATAGGTCTGAGGTTGATGTAAACAAGACGCATTGTGTGCTTTGCCATACCGCCTGCGGTGAAACGGCTTCCGATATCCTTAAGAGAGGGGATGAAGTCCTTGAGTCCGCCGCCGAGAAGCGAAGGAGCTACGGACGAATCATATCT
>CADCFQ010000018.1 GCA_902800795.1 uncultured Ruminococcus sp.
TTTGAAATTTATGTCATATAACCGCACCCTTGACCCTGACAGCGAGAACCTTATGAACACGCTGTCATTGAGCAAGGGGCGTATGCCCGAGAATGCCGGCGAATGCCTTGTGGAGAAATGTCTGGGAGCACCGGACACCTTTGAGATAGGCAACAAGATAACCGTCACCGAGCCCGACCGTGAAAAGCCGCTGTCCGACAGTCTCAGGACGGACACATATAAGATAGTGGGCATAGTTGACTCGCCGCTTTACATCGGTTTCGAGCGTGACTACACCACGGTGGGAACAGGCTCCGTGCTTTGCAATGTCTATCTGCCGGAGGAGGAATTCACCGGCGCCTATTATTCCGAGATGTTTGTAAGGTTCTCTCCCTGCAGGGGGCTGGACCCCTTTTCGGATAAGTATAAGGACACGGTCGCTAAGTATTCAAAGGCGGTGACCAAAGCCTTTACCGACAGCGTCACCGGGCGTTATGACAAGCTTATTTCCCAGGCGCAGGCTACGATAGACAGTTCACAGACCGCTGCCGATATGCTAAGCGAGGTGCTGGAGTATGATGACAAGACTCTGGCGGCCGCCCGTGAGCAGACAGCGGCAGCTATAAAGACTGGCGAGAAAGAGCTTTCGCAGGCCGAAGAGGACGGCAGGCTCTCACGCTATCTTATAAAGGCAGAGATAGCCAAGGGCGAAAAGCTTGTTGGGATAATAGACGAGCTCCTTGCCGACACCGACGGCAGCGCAAGAGCCGGCTATGTCAGCCAGCTTGAGGACGCACAGGCACAGCTTGCTGATGCGAGAAAACAGCTTGCCGACACCGATGAGCCTATCATCTACAGCCTTGACCGCTTTGAAGCAAGCGTTGACTACAGCGGCTTTGAGGGCGACGCTATGAAGATAGACTCTATCTCAAAGGTGTTCCCGGTGTTCTTTATAATAGTGGCAGCCCTCGTGTGCCTGACCACCATGACCCGAATGGTGGAGGAGCAGAGGATAACCCTCGGCACCTATAAGGCACTTGGCTACGGAGGATTCAGGATCGCCTCAAAATACCTCTGCTACTGCACAGCAGCAGCCGTCATCGGCTCGGAGATAGGTGTCGCCATTGGCTTGCAGGTGTTTCCTCGGATAATCTACAGCTGCTATAAGATAATGTATAACATCCCGAAGATAACGACGCCTTTCAGGCCGCTTTACCTTGCGGGCTGTATGGCTGTTTCGGTGGTCTGTGTCTGTGCGGCGGCAGGCTTTACCTGCTACAAGGAGCTAAGAAGTCAGCCTGCGTCCCTTATGAGGCCGAAGCCCCCCAAGGACGGAAGGCGTGTGCTCCTGGAGAGAGTGCCGGCTGTCTGGAACAGGCTGGGCTTCCTCGGGAAGGTCACCCTGCGAAATCTTCTCCGATACAAAAAGCGCTTTTTTATGACCCTTGCAGGAATAGCAGGGTGTACGGCGCTTATCATAACGGGCTTCGGGCTCAAACACTCGATAAAGTCCATAGCCCAGCGCCAGTTCAAGGACGTTTTCGTCTATGACGGCATAATATCTCTCAATAACAATAACTACACCCGTGAGCAGCTTCACAGCGCTCTTTCGGATATAGACCAGATAGACAAGTTTCTTATGATAATGTCTCAGAACGCCGACACAGACAAATCACAGTCGGTTACTCTGATGGTCCCCGGTGAACCTGACAGGCTAGATGACTATGTGATACTGCGTGACTGTGAGAGCGGCGAGGTCTTAGAGCTTCAAGATGACGAAGCGATAGTTACCGAGAAGCTTGCTATCCTGTGCGACTACAAGATAGGCGACACCGTGACTTTAAAGCGCAAGGGCTATCCGGATGTGTCTGTAAAGATAGGCGCCATAGCGAAAAACTATGCGCTCCACTATGTCTGCGTGACGCCTAATACCTATGAGAAGCTTTATGGCGAAGAGCCGGTCTTCAATGCGGCCTTTACAAACCTTAAAGACGATGCCGACAAAGAGAATTTCAAAAAGGCGCTCAATGAGGACGAGCATTTTTACGGCCTGACCTATAAGAGCGACTCGAGCAAGGGCTTTTTAAAGTCCGTGGACAGCCTCGATGCTGTTGTCATACTGCTGATAGTCTGTGCCGGCGGCCTTGCGTTCATAGTGCTCTACAACCTTGCGAACATAAATATCACCGAGCGGCGCCGTGAGCTAGCCACGGTAAAGGTGCTGGGCTTTTTTGATAAAGAGACCTCGGCCTATATCTACCGTGAGAATATTATCTCGGCTGTGCTGGGAGTTCTCCTGGGCTTTGGCGTGGGAGCCATTCTCCACCGCTTCGTGGTGCTGACTTCGGAGGTGGATGTGGTCATGTTCAACAGGCAGCTCGTCTGGTGGGCATATCTGTTAGGAGCGCTGCTCACAGCGGTGTTCACGCTGCTGGTAAATATACTGCTCCATTTCAAGCTCAAGCGCATAGACATGGTAGAGAGCCTGAAATCGGTAGAATAGCAAACAATATCATTCATATACAGGAGGTATAACATGAACGAGAGCTTATGCGAGAACAAATGCTGCTGCGAGTGCCTTAGTGAAGACGGCAGGGTGCTGGTGGGCTATTTCTGGAAGGGCCTTGCGCTTTTCCTGCTGGGAGTTATCGTCGGCTTTATCTTTGCCCCGATAAAGAAGGGCGTAAAGATAGGAAACAACAACGGCAACCATAACTCCTTCGAGGGCAACGAGACAGAGGTTTTCAGCGGCGACGCCAAGAAAAAGAAAAAAGATAAGGAATAGGAGAAAAGAATATGAAGCTAGGTATGGTAGGACTTCCGAATGTAGGAAAGTCAACACTTTTTAATGCGCTCACCAATGCGGGAGCTGAGAGCGCAAATTATCCGTTTTGCACGATTGAACCCAATGTGGGTATAGTTTCCGTCCCCGATGAGAGACTTGACAGGCTTGCAGATATGTATCACCCCGTAAAGTTTACTCCTGCAACACTGGAGTTTGTTGACATAGCAGGCCTTGTAAAGGGCGCTTCTAAGGGCGAGGGTCTTGGAAACAA
This sequence comes from uncultured Ruminococcus sp., assembly GCA_902800795.1. Lineage (GTDB taxonomy): Bacteria > Bacillota > Clostridia > Oscillospirales > Ruminococcaceae > Hominimerdicola. The sequence goes on from CADCFQ010000018.1 coordinate 3,036, forward strand.
GTTCCTTGCAAACATCCGTGAAGTAGACGCTATCGTCCATGTTGTGCGCTGCTTTGAGGATGACAACATCGTCCATGTTGACGGCTCCATAGACCCGATCAGAGATATCGAGACAATCGACCTGGAGCTTGTGTTCTCGGATGTTGAGATAATCGAGCGTAAGCTTGACAGAACAAAGAAAGCTATGAAAGGCGACAAGTCCCTTGCCGCAGAGGTAGAGTTCCTTGAGAGGCTCAAAGCCTATCTTGAGGAGGGCAAGCCTGCCCGTGGCTTTGAGATGACAGACGACGAGAGAGCGAGCCTTAAAGAGACACCTCTGCTGTCATTAAAGCCTGTTATCTATGCGGCCAACCTTTGCGAGGACGACTTCAAGAACAATATCGACACCTGTGCAAACTATCTCAAAGTTGCCGAGCACGCAAAGGCAGAGGGTTCGGCTGTTTTCCCGATATGCGCCCAGATCGAAGCGGAGATCTCGGATATGGATGAAGAGGACAAGGCTATGTTCCTCTCTGACCTGGGTCTTGAGACCTCTGGACTCAACAGGATAATCAAGGAAGGCTATTCGCTCCTGGGACTTATCTCCTATCTCACAGCCGGTGAGCCCGAGGTAAGGGCATGGACGATAACCAAGGGCACAAAGGCCCCCCAGGCAGCAGGAAAGATACACACCGACTTTGAAAAGGGCTTTATAAGAGCCGAGGTAGTATCCTTTGATGACCTTATGGCCTGCGGCACAATGGCTGCGGCAAAGGAGAAAGGACTGGTACGCCTCGAGGGCAAGGACTATGTGATGCAGGACGGAGACATCGTTCTTTTCAGATTTAACGTATAAGGTCTGCTTTTTGAGGTCACGGCATAACGTCATTTTGTGCTGTGACCTTTTTTATACGATAAGGGTGGTGAGAAAACAAAATGATAAAGAATATTTCTGTTGTAAGTCTTTCAAGCGGTATCGCAGGCGAGCCATCTTCACGGTTTGAGCTGGAGATAGGACTAAAAAGACTTGAAGAATACGGCTTGAATGTCAGGTTTATGCCCAATGCGCTCAAAGGAATAGAATACACAAGTGCTCACCCCGAGAAAAGAGCGGAGGACCTTTTGCAGGCATTCCTTGATCCCGAAACTGATCTGATACTTACAACGATCGGCGGAGATGATACCTACAAATTGCTGCCGTATCTGTTTGATAACAATGAGCTGGCAAGGGCTGCGGCAGATAAGATCTTTCTGGGTTTTTCCGACACGACTATCAATCACTTTATGCTGCATAAGGTCGGTATCCCGACTTTCTACGGGCAGGCTTTTATCCCGGATCTATGTGAACTGAGCCGTGAGATGCTGCCATATACCCGCAGGTATTTTGAAGAGCTGATAACAACAGGAACGATCAGCGAGATAACGCCTTCCGATGTCTGGTATGAGGAGAGAAAAGAGTTTTCTCCAAATCAGGTGGGAAAACCGCTGATATCGCATAAAAACGAAGGATTTGAGCTTTTGCAGGGGAGTCCTGTCTTTTCGGGAAAAATACTCGGCGGATGTATCTGCACCATATATGATATGTTTGACGGCGGACGCTATGAGGATATGCCCGATTATTGCAGAAAATACGGGCTGTTTCCCGATAAGGAAGACTGGCAGGGCCGTATCCTGCTGCTTGAGAGCAGCGAAGAAAAGCCCTCGCCGCAGAAATACCAAAAGGCGCTTGAATACCTGAAAGCAGCAGGAGTATTTGATGCTGTATCGGGTGTTCTGATCGGAAAGCCTATGGACGAAGCATATGCTGAGGAATATAAGAAGCTGCTTGTTCAGGTGATCGATGACTCCGGATTGCCGGTGGTATGTAATCTGAACATAGGTCATGCTATGCCTCGCTGCATAATCCCCTTTGGTAAGCAGGCCGTAGTTGATACTGATAATCAGATCATAAGATTTACCGAATAAAACCAAGCGTGGGTTTCAAAAGCCCACGCTTTTTTGTTGGTTATAAAATAAAGCAGATAAGCCCCGAGCAGCCGTCGTTTATCATTCTTTCGATAGTTTCTCTCAGCTTCAGCCTTGCGTCGTCCGGCAGCTTTGAAAGCTTTGCTCCCAGCCCCTCCTTCACAAGCTCGTGGACAGACTTTCCGAAAATGTTCGACTCCCAGATCTTCTCCGGGTCCTCCTCAAAGTCGCCAAGCATATAAAGAGCCAGCTCCTCCGATTGCTTCTGCGTCCCCACGATAGGTGACACCTCGGTGTTTACGGTCGTTTTCATAAGGTGGACAGCCGGCGCCTTTGCCCTAAGTCTTATGCCGTATTTTCCGCTTTGCCTTATTATCTCCGGCTCCTCCAGCCTCAGCTCCTCTGCTTCCGGGAGAACTATACCGTAGCCTGTTGCTTCCATCTCGTCTATCGCATTCTGGTATTTTGCGAACCTCTTTTTGATCCGCATAAGCTCCATTATCCTTGGCATAAGGTCATTCTCGTTTTTGATATCAAGCTCTGCCGCTTCGCCGATGACCCTGAAAAACAGATCGCTCATAAGCTTAGCGCCTATCACAGCCGTTCCCTTTGCCGGGTCAAGGCTTAAAAGCGCCGTGTCTGATACCCATTCGCTTTCGGAGAGCTTTTCTGTCAGTGCTTCGATGTCTCTAAGGGTCACGACTCCCTCGGCGCATGAGCGTATATCTGCAAAAAGCCCTGCTTTGAGCCAGTGTCCGTTGTCAAGGCTGTCGACCCAGCCGGGAAGGTTTATCCTTACCTCTCGGACAGGGAAGGCATAGAGCACGTTTTTAAGTATCAGCGCTATCGTTTCTTCGTCAAGCTCCAGACAGTTGAGCGCTATAACTGGCGTCTGATACTTCTCTTCTAGCCTTTCTGCAAGAGCAATAGCTTCCTCGCTCTCGGGCTCCGTACAGTTGAGGATAACGGCAAACGGTTTGTTTATCTGCCTGAGCTCCTCAATGATGCGCTCCTCACATTCCTCATATTCCTCTCTCGGCAGCCCTGTTATGCTTCCGTCGGTGGTAACGACCAGCCCGATGGTTGAGTGCTCGGTGATGACTTTTCTTGTTCCCACCTCCGCCGCCATATTGAAAGGTATCTCCTCATCGAACCAGGGTGTCATCACCATTCTGGGCGCTTCGTTCTCGATATACCCCTGGGCGCTGGGGATTATGTAGCCTACACAGTCTATCATCCTCACACTGCAGGCCGTCCCCTCGCCGAGCTCAACATTCACCGCTTCTTCCGGGATGAACTTGGGCTCGGTTGTCATTATGGTCCTTCCCCCAGCGGACTGCGGCAGCTCATCCACAGCCCGCTCACGGCTGAAATCGCTCTTTATGTTAGGGATCACCAGCTGCTGCATGAACTCCTTGATAAAGGTGGATTTTCCGGTCCTTACCGGTCCGACGACACCGATATAGATGTTTCCGCCGGTCCTTTGGGATATGTCCTTGTATATATCATTGCTCATCATATTGCCTCCGATCTTCAAGTTTTATATCGCTGTGCTTTTTGTGCCGCCCGAGGGGATAAGCAAAACTCCGCTGAGGGTCTGCTCGTCGTCAATGTCGTTTCCGGCCCTTATGGCCTCGACGGACGCTCTGTATCTTTTTGCAACGTCCCAGAGCTCCTCGCCCTGTTCACATCTGCAAAGGCGCACGCAGAAGCCCTCGGTCTTTATCTCTTCGCTTTCGCTGTCTATCTCTATTCCGCTGATAAGCTTTGTCTCGTCAAGACCTCTGATCTTAGCTTTTATCGACACAACAGCCGAAAGGTCGGCGGAGCTTTCCCCTGTCAGCCGATAGCTGCTGCTCTCTGTCTCGGCAAACACCTCGATGTCTCTTCCGTTTATATCGCCGTCAACAGCCAGCTCCTTTTCAAAAGCTTCGTCCTTCTCGATAAACACAGGAACGCCGTCGCTGTTTCTGCCCAGCATCTCAAAGCACACATTCCCGTATACGGTCAGCCTGCCGCTTTCTTCATCATATCTGCTGCTCACAGCGCTGCACCTTGCAGAGCAGCCGCAGACAGCTCCAAGCCCCTCTTCGCCCTTTGTGATAGTACAGCTGACTTCACAGCTCTCGGAGATCATCCTGTCTTCTGTTCTTTTACAGCCCTCTGCCCGGGTGAGCGTTGTGTCAAACATTGTTGAAAAAGCGTCGGTCACCATTTGCTCCTGCTCATATTTCACAGCCCTGCACATGACCCGCAGAACTATCTCACATTCCGCCAGCGACCCGTCGCCCTGCTCGGGGCTTATCTCACATTCGGTACAGCTGATATCAACATCGGCTTCAAAGTCATCGTCTATCCCGTCAATGTCGATTATCTGGCTGAACGCAAGTGTATAGCTCATAGTCTGGACTTCGGCATTATCGTCTTCGCTGCCGGCGGTATACATCACCTTCAGTTCGCAGTCGCCCTTTGTTATCAGCTTGCCGGCTATCATCTTGTGCTCTTTGGGTATCACTCTGCATGAGCTGTCGAGCACAGTACCTATGGGCGGTTTGTTTTTGGAAAGCTCCAGCTCCTCGATAAGTGTTATCCGCTTTGTTGCCGCAAGCCTTTTTGCAGGATAGGTAACAGGCTCTTTTTTCGTTTCTATGCCTGCCCCCTTGGCGTCGCTTATGATCTCGGTTGTCACTGCGCCCACAGCCTTTATGCGTATGCTTAAAGCGCCTCTTATATCAAGTCTCCTGCTGCCGGAGGCACGGCAGTTTATGTAGTCGCATTTAGCATCTATCTTCACCAGCACATCCTGCGCATCATTCTCAAGCTCCGCCGAGCGAAGAAACCCCACATCCTGCTCGATGCAGTTGATCCTGTTCGAGCCCTCGCTCAGGTACCATACCCTTATCTTTGCATCCACATCGTAGCTAAGCTTCCCTCCGCTCACCGAATGCGGTTCGGCGCTCGGCGTCACACAGCACCGCAGCACTCTGAAAATATCAGGATAGTAATCCGGAAGCACGATATCCTTTTCAACAGGCTGCTCGCAGGTCGTATCGAGCACAGTTTTTTCAGTGCAGACGGCGGTATTTCTGACCTTTATCTCGTTGTTGTCCATAACTCGGTTCCTCCCGTTTCAATATTTCTAAAACAGTATATTCAAAACCCTCCCCGTATATTCCCGATGATATGGATGACAGAGCAGGACCTCTTCGGGGCAGGGGAGCCGGGTCAAAGGGCAGGAGCCTGTCAAAAACAAAAAAACTGCCCTTCTTTTTCAAGAAGGACAGTAATCATTATTATTTATCTTACTTCGCCCATAAAGAACAGCGCAAGGGTACCGGGCCCCGAGTGGGCGCCAATGACAGGACCGGTATAGCAGATATGCACCACCGTATCATTTCCGAGCCGCTCCTTCATAAGGTTTGCGGCATACTCGGCGTCTTCCATACAGTCGCCGTGGCAGATAGCCACTTCCTTGTTCTCCCAGCCGTTTACCTTTTCGCTCATAAGCTCAACAAGCTTGTTTATCGACTGCTTTCTTCCCCTTATCTTCCCGATAGGGATAAGATGACCCTCGTTGTCAACATGGAGTATAGGCTTTATTCCCAGCACCGAGCCTGCCACAGCCGCAGCCGTCGAGACTCTTCCGCCGCGCCTTAAATATTTCAGGTCATCGACAGTGAACACATGGCAGAGGTGGAGCTTGTTTGCTTCCAGCCATTCTGCAAGCTTATCTATGCTCATACCCTCTCTTTTCTTGCGCTCTGCCTTTATAAGCAGAAGCCCCTCACCTGAAGAAGCACAAAGAGAATCCACACAGATTATCCTTGCCTCGGGATATTTATCCATAAGCATATCTCTTGCTATGCAGGCGCCGTTATAGCTTCCGCTGAGTCCGGAGGAAAAGCCGAGATAAAGGATATCGTAGCCGTTTTTTATCTCTGCCTCAAAGGCCTGTTCATAGACCGTTGGCGGGATCTGGGAAGTCTTTGTGGAAGCGCCGTTGCGCATACGGTCATAAAAGACCTTCATCGACATCTCATTTCCGATATATGAAGTGGAGTCTACCTCATAGGTAAGATCCAGTATCTTTACATCCATTTTATCCAGAAGATCTGTTGAAAGATCGCAGGTGGAGTCGGAATAAAGGCGGTAGCCTTTTTTTGCGCACATTTCAAGCACTCCTTTTTTGTGATAATGGCATTTGACAGCAGAATACATCTTTTGTCAAAAGTATTATAGCACATTATTCTCAAAATGTAAAGGAATTTTTGAAAAATATCGTCAGTTTTATCCTGCTGTCTGTTCAAATCGCTGTGTCAGGAAAGGTTTTTGCCCCTCAAAGCTGACATACACCTCTCCCTGAGTGCCGGCCAGTATCTCGTCTGAAACAAGGTCCGCTATATCGTTCTGGACTATCCTCCTTACTCCTCTGGCACCGATGTCGCTGCTCATTGCCGCCTCGGCTATCCTCTCGGGCAGGGAAGGCGCAAACACCGGCGTTACCGCCTTGTCTTCGCATTTCTCCGAAAGATTCATAAGCTCTGCCTCTGCGATGAGAGACAGGCTCTCCTTGGTGTGATCCTCAAACACTATCACTTCATCTATCCTCGACATCAGCTCTGGAGAAAGGCACTGACCTATGGCCTTTCTGATAATGCTGTCCGAGCTGTCGCTTTTCGGGGTGAAGCCCACGAGCTTCGTTTCCTTTGTCTGCCTTGACCCCAGGTTCGAGGTGAGAATGATAATTGACTCCGCAAACGAAACGTTCCTGCCGAAGCTGTCAGACACCGTCCCGTCCTCCATTATCTGGAGCAGGATATTGAAAATGTCCCTGTGAGCCTTTTCTATCTCGTCAAACAGAACGACCCTTGCTGGCTTTTTTCTAACGGCCTCGGTGAGCACACCGCCGCTCTCAAAGCCAACATATCCCGGCGGCGAGCCGATAAGCTTTGAGATGCTGTGTCTCTCGCTGTATTCTGACATATCGAGCCTTATAAGTCCGTCATCACGGCCTGTCACAGCCTTTGAGAGCTCCCTTGCCAACAGTGTTTTACCCACACCGGGAGACCCCGCAAACACAAAGCAGCCCAGCGGTCTGCCCCTTGTGCCAAGCCCTGCGGCTCCACGCCTTACCGCCCTGCAAAGGGTCCTTACCGCCCTGTCCTGCCCGATTATCCTGTCCGAGAGCTCCTTTTCAAGTGTCACAAGGGTCTGCGCTCTGTCTTTGGATACCGTCGTTCTGCCTGTACCGGATATCTCCGCCACAACAGCTTCGATGTGGCGCCTTTCAAGCTTGGGGGTCTTTTGCTCGCCGGAGCTCGTTATAAGGGAAAGATAGGTGTCACGGTCTATCTTTCCGCCGATATAGTCATCAAAGGCCGCCGACAGGCTCCGCCTTGACTTTGTGTCAGCCCCCTCTGTCACCGCCAGGGCACAGGCTTCATCAAGAACGTCTATCGCCTTGTCGGGAAAGGCTTTCCCGAAGATATACCTGTCCGCCAGCTCTGCCGCCGCTTCAAGCATATCCTCACCGATACTGATACCGTGGTGCCGCTCATATCTGCTCTTTAATGACGCCAGCATCCTTACCGTAGCGGCTTTGTCAGGCTCACACACTTTCACAACGGTAAAGCGCCTGTCCATAGCGCTGTCCTGTGCGATAGTCTTCCTGTATTCCTCAAAGGTCGTCGCCCCGATGATGTTTATCCCCGGCCTTGCCAGCTGGGGCTTTAAGATATTTGCCGCATCGATGGCTCCCTCTGCGGCGCCTGCCCCCATAATATTATGGATCTCGTCGATAAACAGGATGATGTTCCCATCATTAGCCGCATCGTCAAGACACCCTTTCAGTCTTTCCTCAAAGTCGCCTCTGTATTTTGCCCCTGCCAGCAGGAGCGCTAAGTCTACCGAGAATATCCTCTTTTTGCAAAGGGCCTCCGGCACCTGACCGTTGGCTATCCTTACAGCCAGCGCCTCGGCGATCGCTGTCTTGCCCACGCCTGCGTCCCCCACAAGACAGGGGTTGTTCTTCGAGCGCCTGCACAGCACCCCGATGACTCTCCCCAGCTCTGCTTCTCTGCCAACACAGCTGTCAAAGCGTTCATACTGCTCCTTTGCCGTCAGCTCCTTTGCAAAGCGGCAAAGGGTCTTGAGCCTTTGCTTTTGTCTCTGCTCGCCAAACAGCAGGGGAGAGCACTGGGTCAGAAGCTTGCCCGTCTGGGCTTCAAACCCCTTCAGTATCTCACAGGCACAGCATTCGCCGCACCTGATGAGCCCGGCTAAGATATGCTCACACTCCGCCTTTTCGCAAAGCGTTGCCGAGGCTATCCTCAGCGCTTCTCTGAGCGACCACACAGCGTTGTGTGTCAGGTCGTGCCCCGTGAGCCTGCACGCCGTTCCTTTTCCTATAAGAAACTCTATTCTCTTGCTCACAGCGGCAAGGGTCATACCCTGAGCCGCAAGGATAGTCTGGCAGCCGCTTTTTACAGCACAGCACCCTGCCAGCAAATGCTCCGTTCCCACATAGGTGTGTCCGAGCTTTCCTGCAAAGTTCACAGCGTATTTCACGGCATCCTTAGCCTGGTGAGAAAAACCGTCAAAATCAAATCCCTGAAAATTCAAATGACCACTCCTTTGTTCAGTGTGCCCCATTAGATTCTTGACCGTATTATAAAGTATATTCAAAATACTGCGCCGCCTTTCATATCCTGTGTAACAAATTCAGCCCGATCGCATATTCTGTAATATAAAGCAGAGGCAAACGCCCCGCTTTAAAATAAAACAAAGGAGAACGACTATGAACGGTTACTGGTGGATCATCATTCTTATCCTCATCATGTTCATGTGCTGCGGCTGCGGCACAAACTGCGGATGCGGTTGCAGCGACGGCTGTGGATGCGGCTGTAATTAAGGCATGAAAAAGCAGGGGCGGAAAGTTTTCCGCTCCTGCATACATAGACCACCGGTGGAAAGAAACGGCACCTCTGCCAAATCAGAAGTGCCGTTTTAAAGCTTTATCTTTTCGGGTGTGAAGACTTGAAGATAACGCCTGTGACCTTGGGGCCGGCGTTTGTGGCTATCTCCGAGCCTATCTGATAAAGATCGGCAGGCGGATAGCCCATCTTCTTTGTCATAGCCTGAGCCATCTCGTCTCTGACAGTATCATCGCTACCGTAGACGATAACATAAGGTGTCTGAGGTATCATTTCTCCCTCTACCAGCTCAACTATCTTGGGAACGATAGCCTTATCGCCTCTTATCTTTGCTTCGGTAACGATCTGGTTATCGTCTATCCTCATTATCGGCTTGAGCCCCATTACCTCGCCCACAAAAGCGGCAGCTGAGGGGATTCGTCCGGACTTTCTTGCATATCTCAGCGAATACATCGCAAAGAAGATGACACAGTTATCTATCCAGTCCTTCATAAACGCCACTATCTCGTTAGCGGAAGCGTTCTTCTGAGCTTTTTTAGCACCCTCAACAACAGCATAGCCGTAGCCGCCTGTATAGGATCTTCCGTCGATGCAGTGGATAGTAAACTTTCCCTTTGCCTCGGGGTGCTTCTCATAGAAGCTCTCGCTTGCCATAAGGGAGTTTGAATAGGTAGACGAGCCCTTTGCATTGATGCTGGTGTAGATAGCATCGGTGTAGCCCTCTTCATAGAGCTTTTCAAACACCTCGGTAAACTCAAAGGCAGTTATCTGTGAGGTCATAGGGATCCCGTCATACTCATCGAGCATCTTATAAAAGCCCTCGTTGTCAAAATCAACTCTCGACACATAGCTTTTTTCGCCGATAGTCACCTTAAACGGAATGACAAGAATATCATACTTTTCGGCATTCTCCTTGGAGATATCGCTTGCCGAGTCTGTAATAAGCTTTATCTTCGCCATAAGTTTATCATACTCCTTGCGGAGTATGCCTCCTTTCTAGGGGTCATTGTTCCTTATATCTGTTACGGCGCTGCCTCAGCGCCAGGTATATTCAGTCAGCTTTCCTTCACGGTTAAGGTCGGGGTAGTCCCACTGCCTCAGCACCTCATAAACACCGATAGCCACCGAGTTTGAAAGATTGAGGCTCCTCAGTTCGTTTCTCATAGGGATCCTCACACAGTCATCCGGGTGTTCAAAGAGAAGCTTTTCCGGCAGACCTTTGTCCTCACGGCCGAAAACCAGATAAGTGTTCTGAGTATCGGGATAATCGATTTGGGAATGAGTCGAGCGGCCCTTTGTCGTGAAAAAGCGGAAAGTTCCCTTGTTCTTTTCAAAAAACTCATCCAGGCTCTCATACTCATATATCTCCAGCTTGTCCCAGTAGTCAAGGCCGGCACGCTTGAGCTGCCTGTCTGTTATCTCGAACCCGTAGGGCTTCACCAGATGCAGCGCCGCACCGGTGACCGCACAGGTCCTTGAGATGTTGCCTGTGTTCTGCGGGATCTGGGGCTCCACCAGAACGATGTTGAGCCTGTATATCTTATTATCCATTTTATAGCTTCCTGTAATCCGACAATTCCTGATAGCCTGTCAGCCACGAGAGCTGACCCTCGAGCATTAGGCCCTCGGTCCAGGGCAGCTGATAGCTGTATGTCGTTTTTATGCAGAGCTCAGTGAAAGCTGAAGCTCTGTTAATAGCAACAGGCAGGCTGTCACCTTTGAGTATGCCGCCGATAAGGACGGAAGTGAACATATCGCCTGTCCCGGAATAGTGAGCCGGCACATAGTCGTTAGCCACCTTCCAGAAGCTTCCGTTCTCCCTGTCAAATCCCACAGTGGACATACCGCCGTTTGCAAGCTCTGCGCTGGTGATGACAACAGTCCTGTTTCCCTTATCGGAAAGCCTTACCAGCCAGGATTTTATCTGGGTGTTGAGCATAGGCTTGGTAGGGAACTCCTCTCCAAGCAGGATAGCAGCCTCCGTCAGGTTAGGCGTGATGATATCCGCCACAGTGACAAGATCGCTCATCTTTTTGCAAAGCTTGTCGGTATAGGTCGCATAGGCTTTTCCGCCGTCTCCCATAACGGGGTCAACGACCTTGAGTGAATCAGGGTAAGCCCTGAAAAAATCCAGACAGTGGTCTATCTGTTCCTCGCTTGCCATAAAGCCGCTGTAGATGCAGTCAAAGTGGGTGCCCATTTTCTTATAGTGCTCCAGCGCCGGCTTCATATAGTCGGTCAGGTCTCTCATAACGAACTCATCATAGCCAGTATGAGCCGAGAGCACAGCAGTAGGCACAGGACACACCTGAACGCTCATTGCCGAAAGAACGGGTATGATAACGGTCAGCGAGCATCTGCCAAGTCCTGATATATCCTGAATTGCGGCGACCCGCTTTCCCGAAAGCATCACTCTATCCATCCCTTCATAGCTTTCATACCAATCTATTATAACATACTTTTTTATTTTTTTCAATAGCGCAGAAGCTTTTTTTGACAGGCTTTTTTTGTTCATTTTGCCGGTGAGAAATGACTGCCTATTTTCAAATGATTTAACTATAAAACAACGTATTCACGGGGTTTCAGAGGCTCCTACAAAATTGTTGTAAGTATTTTGTTTAAAATGATGCTTGAAAACGAAAACGTTTTATTGTATAATATGTACAATAAGTAATTATATAATCTGTCATATTGTATTAAACTATCCGGGCGGAACATATTGACTGATTTTCATTGCATATCGACCGAGTTAAAACGAGATAAACAGGGGATCATTAAATGAAGAAAATGCGAAAGCTTGGAATTGCCGTAAATAATATGATGAACGAAAAGATAGCCTACACTTTTGCGACCGGGTTCCTGCTTTTCGGCCACGCAGGCTATATTTTGATATTCTTTTTTCTCGGCGTCAGGCCGATGATGATAATAAATATTTTCAGCGTTCTGTTTTATATAGCTATGCTGATGCTCAATATGAAAACGCAGAGATACCAGCTCATCCTTATGCTGGAGGTGGTGGAGATAGTGATCCACGCCATAGCGGGGCTTTATTATATGGGCTGGGACGCAGGCTTTCAGCTGTTTCTGATCTGTGTCTCGACGATACCGTTTTTCGCAAGCTTCAAAAAGCGGAGATATCCGCTTATGCTGGCGGGCGTGGATATGGCGATCTTTCTTTCAGCCAGGATCCTGGCTTATGAATGGGCAGCTCCTTATCACAACAATGATTCAAAGGTGATGACAGCTCTCTATATCTACAATGCTATGGCATCTATCATCGTCATAGTCTATATCTCGTCCTACAATATCTTTGTCCGTGAGCTTATGGCGACCAGGATGAAGAAAAAGAACGAGCATCTTCAGCGCCTTGCGACTATAGACCCGCTTACCGAGCTGTTCAACAGGCGTGCTATGATGGAGTATATCAAGATAATTGACAAAAAGGCGAGTGCTGAAAAGCTCAATTATAATATCTGCATAGCGGATATCGACGATTTCAAAAAGATAAACGACACCTACGGCCACGATGCCGGCGACGAGGTGCTGAAGGTGGTTTCCTCTATATTTATCAAGGAGGTCCCCTCGGAGGGCTATGTGTGCCGCTGGGGCGGCGAGGAGATAATGTTTGCCATGCCGCCGGGAAATGATGATATGGCTATCGTTATCGCCGAGCGGATAAGAGCGGCTATCGAGGCTCACGAGTTTGATATCGACGGAAAGAAAATACACGTTACTATGACCTTCGGTGTCTGCCGAGTAAGACCCGAGGAGAATTACGACAGCGGCATCACCCGTGCCGACAAGCGTCTTTATGACGGCAAGCGTTCCGGAAAGAATATGGTCGTTGCGGTATAAAATATTTAAGCCCGAAAGCAGAACAGATCTGCCTTCGGGCTTTTGTTATTTCGCTTTCGAGCTTTCATCGGAGCTCTCCGATGAGTTCTCGTCATACTTTATAGGCTCGGTCTCAAGACCCTTGTCGCCTGTCTCCTCGGCTCTCTTTGTCAGGTCCTCCAGCATATTCCCGAAAACTTCAAGGCTCTTATCATAGTTTTCCTGCATAGTCTTCTTGGTGTCGCCCAGCGTCTTTACGGGTATCCTCATCGACAGGTGTATGTCGTTGGGCATATTCTCAAATCTCAGCTCCTCTGCAAGGAACCCGAAGTTCCAGCTCATGCCGTCCTCGTCAACATACTTGCTGTCAGGGAAGTCAGCGGCAAGCGCCGGAGTCATCATCATCATAAAGTCTTCCTCGGTGTTGGAATCGGTGATGAACAGAACAGCCTTGCCCTCCTGCATCTGTGCGATAAGCTTTGTGTTGTTCGGGTCCTGCCCCAGCACCTGCGAGGTGTCGGGTCCCTGGGGACAGATGACCACATCAACATGGACATAGCCGTTGCCGTCAAAGTCCGGAGTGTATTTTTCAAAAAACTCCTCAAGCTCCTCCTGCCTTGTCTGCAAGCCGTTGTTCGCTATCATAACGACAGTCAGGTCTGCCTTTTCACGCCTTACCGTGTCAATGATGATAAAGGTCGTGACTATTATCAGGAACACCACGAAGATTATCATGAACTTATAGTGATAAACAAAGTTTGCGACCCATGCTTTTCCGTGAAGCTGGGTCTTCTCTGTGTGCTCCTCCTTGATAGTCGCTTCCTCGTCGCTTATAACGCCGCTTTTGAGCTTCATAAGCTCGAGCCTTTCACGCTTTAGTCGCTCCTCACGTTCTTTTTCACGCTGCTTTTCTCTCTGCTTCTGTTCCTCGAGATGCTGAAGATAAAGCTCCTCTTCACGCTCTCTTGCGGCTTTCGCCTGCTCGGCCAGCGTCTTTTCATATTCAAAGTCCTCGTCATCCAGAAGATTATCCGAGGGCTGAATGCCTTTTTTTGCGGACAAAACAAGTTCCTCCCATAAAAGTGATAAAGGAATTATACACTATTGTTGTGAACTGGGTATTAACAAAAATACAATGAAAATTTCATAAAAAATGACTATATACATCCTTTGAAAAATCTAGTATAATGTATACAATGATTATAACGAAAGGCGGTATCACCATGCTTAAAAAGATCGAACAGAGAGAAACGAGAAAGTCAGACGTTATCGATAAGATCAAGGCATCCCGTCTCGAGCTTGCAAAGCTGGAGACCCAGATGAAGGATGCAGGACTTCCTGTTATCATAACCTTTGACGGCTGGTCGGCAGCCGGAAAGGGGTCTCTTATCTCCCAGGTCATAAAGGCTCTGGACCCGAGATTTTTTGAGGTCGTATCAGTAAGGAGCCCCTCCGACACGGATAAACGCAAGCCCTGGATGTACCGCTTCTGGCGTGAGATACCGATGAAGGGCCGCTTCACCATTTTTGACCGAAGCTGGAATCACGACTGTGTCAACGGCCTTATGTATGATGAATTCGGAAAAAAGGAGTATAAGCGCCGCCTTGACGACGTTGCCACCTTTGAAAGACAGCTGACAGACGACGGCTATCTTATCATTAAGATATTCCTGCATATAACCCGCAAGGAGCAGAAAAAGAGGATCGAAAAGCTGGAGTCCTCTTCTGTCACCGCATGGCGTGTGGATGACAAGGACAGATACAATATGGAACACTATGACGAGTTCAGGGACGCTTATGATGCGCTTATCGAAGCGACGAACTTTGACTTTGCTCCCTGGAACGTTATCGGCGCCAATGAGAAGGTCTCGGCGGTGCTGGATATCTACGAGGTCATCATCGGCAGCATAAAGGGTGCTCTGGCGGCAAAGGCTGAAAAGAAAAAGTATATCCCTTCCTCGCAGTTCAAGACCTTCAATCCGCCCCTTATGGGCTTTAACAGCGTTCAGGTCCCCAAGCTCAAGGATGTTGACCTTGACAAGAGCCTGACCGAAGAGGAATACGAGGCACAGCTTGACAAATATCAGGACAAGCTGTTCAAGCTCCAGAACCTTTGCTATCAGAAGAAGATACCCGTCATCATCTGCTATGAGGGCTGGGACGCCGGCGGAAAGGGCGGAAACATTAAGCGTCTGGCGGCGGCTCTCGACCCGAGAGGCTATGAGGTCAAGCCGATAGCTGCTCCCGAGCCCAGCGAGCTTGCAAGGCATTATCTCTGGCGTTTCTGGAACAGGCTTGAAAACGACGGCCACTTCACTATCTTCGACAGGACCTGGTATGGCAGGGTAATGGTGGAGCCTATCGAAGGGCTCACCCCAAAGGACAGGGTAGACCAGGCCTATCGTGAGATAAACGAGTTTGAAGCCCAGCTTTCCCAGTGGGGAGCAGTAGTAATTAAGTTCTGGGTCAATATCGACAAGGACGAACAGCTGCGCCGCTTCAATGAGCGTGCAAGCACCCCCGAGAAGCAGTGGAAGATAACCGATGAGGACTGGCGCAACCGTGAGAAGTGGGACATCTATGAGGAATACATCGACCGTATGACCGAGCTCACCTCCACCGAGAATGCCCCCTGGGTCATCATTGAGGGCAACGACAAGAAATATGCCCGCATCAAGGCTCTCAAGACCGTCATAGCAAGAGTCGAGAAGGCACTTGACAATAAGAAATAACAACAGGGAGCCGGCTGCACACCGCAGCGGGCTCCTTTGTCATTGTATGCTTTAGCATAACAAAGAAACAGCTTCATCGCAAAAGCGGTGAAGCTGTAAGTCTGTCATATTTTTTTGAGGTCATTTAAGCTTGATCTCATCATAGCCTTCAGTTCCGAAGCTGTGTCCGTGCGCTGTCTGCGCTTTTTCTTGGGCGCAAACATCTCCGGAGAAAACTCTGTGTTCTGCGCAGGCTCAACTGCCGGAGCAGGTGCGGGCTTGTACACAGGTGCAGGAGCCGGTCTCGGGGTCGGGATAGGCTGTGTCTGTGCCGTAGGCAGCGGTGCCGGCTTCGGAGCGCTGTCAGCTTCCTTCAAAGCCATAAGCTCGGGAGTGATATGCTTTATAGGCTTGAACTCCCTGGTAACGTCCTCGGCTTTTCTGGGCTCGGTCTTTTCCGGCTCAATGCTTTCCGGCGGAAGGGAAGAGGCTTTCTCCTCTATCTCTTCGGCTATCTCGGCGGTTATCTCGCTTACCTTCTGCTCCTCGGGCAGCGCCTCCTTGGGAGCGGGCGCCTCTGAGCTTCCGAGCTTGACGATACCGGCAACGGTCTTTCTCTGCGTCAGGATCTTCAGCTCTTCGTCGTCCATATATGGCTTTATGCCTATCACCGAGATATTGTCGGTGCTGCCGTTTCTCACAGCCAGGTGGAAAAGAGCGCTGAGCTTTTTCGAGATCGGTATATCAAGCTCCATTCCTATCTCTATCTCTTCCGGCGTCACATAGTCCGTAAAGCCGTCGGAGGCAATAAGTATCATATCATCGGGTTCTTTTCCGAAGCCAGAAACTATCGGCATGATATCTATCTGCGGGTCATTGAGGGTGCTTCCCACCGAGGAAATGATAGCGTTCGCTTCCATGGGGTCAACATCTGACATATCCTCGATCTTGCCGTGATCGTAAAGATATCTTGCATAGGACTGGTCGGTGGATATCTGTCTTATGGTGCCGTTGACATAGCGGTACATCCTGCTGTCGCCTACGTTTATACAGCAGGCTCTGCCTTTCTCGTCAACAGCCAGCGCACAGAGCGTTGTCTGCATATTCGCAGCGCCCTCACGTCTTACGCCCTGTTTTTTGATCTTGTTGTGAATGTTCATGAGCTCCTTTTTCAGATCTGCATTGGAGCTGTAATCAAACATTGCCAGATGCCCCAGACACATCTGCGAAGCGAGCTCACCCGAGTTCTCGCCGCCGACGCCGTCGCACACCGCAGTTATGAACGGTGCCGAAACGCAGGCCTCCACAGTGCCCGAGCATACGACCTCACGGTTAACCAGGATGCTGTCTTCGTTAAGCTCTCTGAAATTACCCTTGTCAGTCTTTGCAAAAATATAGTAGAACATAGCCTTCACCCCAAAAACAGATCATCAGATATGAGCAGCGATAAGATCTCCCATCTTCTTGCAGCCGACAACAGTGCAGCCCTCTGCCTTGATATCGCCTGTTCTGTAGCCTTCTTTAAGGACTGCCGAGACAGCAGCCTCGATAGCATCAGCTTCCTTGTCCATATCGAAAGAGTATCTGAGCATCATTGCGGCAGAAAGTATAGTCGCAAGAGGATTAGCCTTGTCCTGTCCTGCTATGTCGGGAGCCGAGCCGTGGCTTGGCTCATAAAGGCCGAACTTAGTGTCGTTGAGCGAAGCGGAAGCCAGCATACCGAGAGAACCCGATACCATAGCAGCCTCATCCGAGAGGATATCACCGAACATATTCTCGGTGAGCACCACATCAAACTGACCCGGGTCACGAACCAGCTGCATAGCTGCGTTGTCCACCAGCATATGCTCAAGCTCAACCTCTGGATAGTCCTTAGCCACTTCGTTCACTATCTTTCTCCAGAGCCTTGAAGAATCCAGAACGTTTGCCTTGTCAACGCTCGTTACTTTCTTTCTTCTCTTCATAGCGATGTCAAAGCCTTTTCTTGCTATCCTTCTTATCTCGTTCTCGTTGTAGATAAGAGTATCAACAGCTGTTTCCAGCCCGTCAACTACCTCGGTCCTTCTGTCGCCGAAATAGAGACCGCCTGTCAGCTCTCTCATTATCATCATATCAAAGCCTTTTTCGGCGATCTCCGCTCTGAGCGGACAAGCGTCCTTGAGCTCGTCAAACAGCAGGGCAGGGCGCAGGTTTGCAAAAAGTCCCAGCTCTTTTCTTATCTTCAGAAGTCCTGCCTCGGGTCTCAGCTTTGGCTCAAGCTTATACCAGGGAGAGGTGGAGGTGTTTCCGCCGATAGCTCCCAGAAGCACAGCGTCGGCAGCCTTAGCGGTCGCAACAGCCTCGTCTGTGAGGGGAACGCCGCAGGCATCTATCGAGCACCCTCCCATAAGTATATCAGTATACTCAAACTTGTGTCCGAACTTCTCGCACACCTTGTCCAGTACCTTTATAGCCTCGGTAACTATCTCGGGGCCTATACCGTCACCCTTTATAACAGTGATCTTCTTATTCATCAATAATTCCTCCTTCATCTATCACAAGATCCTCCTTCCTGATGACCTCGATAACGCAGGAATCACATTTCTTCTCTGCTGTGGTCACAAGGATGCTCGTGCAGATCTTTGCTTTATTATCAAGAAGCTGATCCCGGCAGTATATCTCGCACACCGTTCCCATCAGCATACTTTTAAGATAAGCGCCCTCTCCCTCGGCATCCGAGAAATCGAGCTTTGTATAATCTATCTCTTTTCCGTCAAGATAGAACGCCCAGTAATAGGAGCATTCCTTGCTGTTCGTTGTTCTCACGCAGTCTGGCGAAAAGGCAGCACTGATGATCTCCTCCTCGTCTGAGAGCTCCAGCCCGTTGAAAAGCGTTACCTCGGATGGCCTTGTGAAATTGAAGGACCTTGACCAAAGCCCGTCCTCGGTCTCCACAGCCGAAGCCTCAACGGCACCGCCCCTGGCAGGACTTATGCTCATATTGAGCCTTTTTTTCAGCGTGTCCTCGCTCCATACAAGATCCGTTCTCTTTTCATCTATCGTCACCGAGAACGGCATCATCCCGGAGCCGTAGCTGTAGCTCTTAACGGAACTATCGTCTTTTTTTGTCTGCCTCGGCGGTCTTGTTGAAAGAATGATAATGATAAGGACCATCACTATCGGGATCATGAATATCCCGGCTTTTTTTAGGTCGTCTCTGTCAAACAGCTCCATATCCTGCTCCTTTCACAAAACTTTGCCTCTGCGCTCTAAAAGGGAATACGAAATACGTATCCCCTTTAGCTCTTAGTCCTTGAGCGAGTTGAGCAGGCCGTTCTTGTTAATGATGTTTATCAGAAACTCCGGGAACGACTGACCCTGATAAGTCTCGCCCTTGGTGATATTTGTGATAACTCCGCTATCGAAGTCAACTTCGACTTCGTCGCCGTTTTCTATGCGCTCGGCAGCTTCCTCGCACTCGAGGATAGGCAGCCCGATATTGATAGCGTTCCTGTAAAAGATGCGTGCAAAGGTCTTGGCGATAACGCAGGACACTCCGCTTGCCTTGATAGCAGCAGGAGCGTGCTCTCTTGAGGAGCCGCATCCGAAGTTTGCTTCTGCAACGATAAGGTCGCCCTTCTGAACGTTCTTCGCAAAGTCAACGTCGATATCCTCCATGCAGTGCTTTGCAAGCTCGTTCATATCGGGAGTTGTAAGATATCTTGCAGGGATGATAACGTCGGTATCAACGTTATCACCGTATTTGTGTACTGTTCCTTTAGCTTTCATAAGTTATGTTCCTTCCTTGTTTAGTATCGGAAAAACTCTGTCAGGAGTTTTTATAATCCTTGGAATTAAAAATGTTTTCTCCGTTCGCCTGACATCTCAGCTCGTCATAGATCTTTTCGAGATATTCCGTTGTCAGCTCTTCCTTTGTCCTTGTGATAAAGAAGCAGACCTTGACCTTGTGAAACATTCCTTCTTTCGTCAGCGCAAACACAGGCTTCCCGTTGACCTGGGTCGCCATATAGTTGTTTATGCCTTTTTTGTCAATGATAGCCTGTGTCTGATCACAGATAAAGGCATTCTGGTCATGCAGTATCCTGACCATTTCATCAGCCTTGTCTTCCTTTTGTGAGTCATTCAGAGAGGTGCCGTATTTTTTTGTCAAAAGACTGAGTATCGTATCGTGAAAAATAACACTTAGGTAGTTTTTCATTCAGTTGTCTCCCTCCAAATCCAGTATTTTCTTTGAAAACGCTGCATCCACAGCAGGGAAATTTTTTGAAGTTTCAATAAATGTATCAGTCAAAGAGCTCGCAGGGCTGTGTGATAACTCCGGTAACTGCGGAAGCCGCAGCAACATAAGGAGAAGCAAGATAAACTTCCGACTCGGGGTCGCCCATTCTTCCTACGAAGTTTCTGTTGGTAGTGGCAACTGCTCTTTCTCCCTTTGCGAGGATACCCATGTGTCCTCCGAGGCAGGGTCCGCAGGTAGGAGTCGAAACAGCGCAGCCCGCATTGATGAAGATCTCGGTAAGGCCTTCCTTGATACACTGCATATAGATGTCCTGTGTCGCAGGTATAACGATGCACCTTACGTTCTTGGCTACCTTTCTGTCCTTGAAGATCTCAGCAGCAGCTCTCATATCCTCGATCCTGCCGTTTGTGCAGGAGCCTATAACTACCTGATCTATCTTCACCGTGCCGAACTCATCAAAGGTCTTTGTGTTCTCGGGAAGATGCGGGAAAGCGACAGTGGGTCTTATCTCGCTGAGGTTGATAGTATACTCTGCCGAATACTCGGCATCGGGGTCAGCCTCGAATATCTTATAGTCACGCTTTACTCTGTCCTTTATGTAGTCGAGAGTAACCTGGTCAACAGCAAAGATGCCGTTCTTTCCGCCGGCCTCGATAGCCATGTTAGCCATACACAGCCTGTCCTCCATGGAAAGGTTTATAAGCCCCTCGCCGGAGAACTCCATCGACTTGTAGAGCGCACCGTCAACACCTATCTTTCCGATGATATGAAGGATAACGTCCTTGGCTGTGCTCCACTTGGGCAGCTTGCCCACGATGTTGAACTTGATAGCTTCGGGCACCTTGAACCAGGTCTTGCCCTTTGCCATGCCGGCGCACATATCTGTGGAGCCGATACCTGTGGAGAAAGCGCCGAGAGCGCCGTAGGTACAGGTGTGAGAATCCGCACCGATGATGCAGTCGCCGGGAGCTACAAGTCCCTGTTCGGGGAGAAGTGCGTGCTCGATGCCGACTCTGCCGGTGTCAAAGAAGTTTGTGATCTTATACTCACAGGCGAACTCTCTGCACTGCTTGCACTGAGCGGCAGCCTTGATGTCCTTGTTTGGGGTAAAGTGGTCGAGGACCACAGTTACCTTATCCTGATCGTAGATCTCGGTAAAGCCTGCCTTGTTGAATTCGTTGATAGCCACAGGCGTAGTTACATCATTGCCGAGCACAAGATCGAGATCGGCCATAATGAGCTGTCCTGCCTTGACGCTGTCAAGCCCTGCGTGAGCCGCAAGGATCTTCTGTGTCATAGTCATTCCCATAGTGATACTCCTTTAGAATATTATAAATTATAATTATACTCATATATTATAACACGTTCTCGCTTTCAATATAATAACAAATTGTTTCCAAGTAATGAACAAAAGATAATTTTCGTCATATTGATGCTTTGGTGTCTTGTCAGCGGTTCTGGCTGATTTTTCTGTTCATCAAATGTTTTTTTGCGGGCAAAATAAAGATACAAGTCCATGAAAGGAGCAAAACTGATGAGTATAAAGTCTCTGATAACCAGCATCTCTGTTGCCTGTGCAGCAGGCTGGACAGCTTTTTCTGTATCGAGAAAGGCCGAAAAACAGAAGAAAAAGCTCAAGACCAAGGCTGCAAAGGCGCTTCGTGCCATAGGAGAAGTGATAGACGATCTCAAAAGAATGGCTATGAAGGCCTGAACACCGGATGACAGAGCAAAAGGGTCTGTCTCTCTGTCCGGGGCAGGGAGGCAGGCCTTATATCCTTTATAGTGTTGACACGGGGCCTGTGTTGTGCTATAATTTGCCTAATGAATTTAGCTTTCACGCCGGCTAATGCCTGCGGGAAACAGAAACGGAGGGCAAAATGAAAAAGATCATCGCAAACGAAGAAAATATGAAGCTTATAGGCAGGGTATATATGAACGACGAGACGCTGTGGCTTGGAATGTCGGGAACAGGAGCAGAGTTTACCTGTGATGCTTCTGCGCTAACTCTCACTCTTTGCGCCGATGAGGTCTGCGGCGGCGAAAGAAAGGACTTTGCAAGGGCAGCTGTTTATGTAAACGGCGAGCGCCGCTCGGATATCCTTTTTGACCAGGCCTTCAAGACCGTCACCCTGGCGCTGGAAGGCGAGAGCGTTATAACGATAATCAAGCTCTCTGAGTGCGCTATGGGAAATGTGGGCATAAAGCCCCTTATGGTGGATGACGGCGCTAAGATAACCCCCACACCGAAGAAGGATCTGAAGATAGAGTTTATTGGCGACTCCATAACCTGCGGCTACGGCGTTGATGACGAGGACGAGAACCATGAGTTCCTCACCGAGACAGAGGATGTGACCAGGGCTTATGCCTACAAGACCGCAAAGGCTCTTGATGCGGACTACTCGATGTTCTCTCTCAGCGGCTACGGCATAGTCAGCGGCTATTCCACCGAGGGCGAGAGACACGAGGATCAGTTGGTGCCCACCTTCTATGAGAGCTACGGCTTCTCCATAGGCTCCTTCGGCGGAGTCAAGCCTATGGATATCCCCTGGGATTTCAGACGCTTTGTCCCAGATATCGTCGTGATAAACCTCGGCACCAATGATGACAGCTACTGCGGCGAGGACGAGGGAAGACAGAATTTCTATGCAACAAAGTACACCGAGTTCTTAAAGGTCGTCCGCTCGCATAATGAAAAGGCGCATATCGTATGCGGCCTTGGCATAATGGGAGACAGGCTCTATCCGTCCCTCGAAAGGGCAGTGGATGACTACATAAAGCATACCGGCGACAAGAATATCACCCTTGTCCATTTTGCGGTCCAGGATGCGGCTGTTGACGGCTACGCCGCAAACTTCCACCCAACCGAGAGAACACATACAAAGGCGAGCGAAAAGCTCTGCGAGATAATAAAAATGGCTTGTCTTGCCTGAACGTATGAATACATGAACACAGGAACAAACACGGAGAAACAACAATGAAAAAGATTATTTGTTTGCTGACGGCTTTGAGCCTTGCGGCGGCATCTTTAACTGCCTGCACCGAGAATGAGCCGGCAGCAGGAAACGATAAAAAGTCAGGCATTACCGGCCGTGACCTTCTTGACACATCATCAGAGGTAGTATCAGACAGCGAGCCCGAGCCTTCAAACTCACAGGCGGATGCATCTTCCTCTTCGTCAGTCCCGGAGCCTTCAAGCTCCGTTGATGAAACCTCGTCTGCGGCTGAGCCTCAGAAAACCTATGAGGGGGCTACTCCTGCAATGTGGGAGGTCACCGATGACAAGGGTCACACGATGACTCTCTGCGGCTCTATGCACGCTCTGGCCGAAAACGACTATCCTCTCCCGGAGCCGCTGCTGGAGCGCTTCGATGCGGCGGATATGCTGGAGGTCGAGTGCAATATAAACTCCGAGGAGTCCGCACAGCTGAGTATGTCCATCCTGTCGGATGTCTATTACAAGGACGGCGACACAGTCAAGGACCATATATCCCAGGAGGCCTGGGATGCCCTTGATGCTTACTTCGAGGACGCCGGGCTGGATATTGACCTGTATGAAAAAATGAAACCCTGGGCTCTTGACAGCATAGTCGAGGAGCTTTACACCAGAGACACCGATGTCAAGTCCGAGCTGGGTCTTGATACCTATCTTATCGACAAGGCCGACGAGGCCGGCAAACAGGTCACCGAGGCCGAGAGCGTCGAGTTTCAGCTTGATCTGTTACTTGGCTTTTCCGACGAGATCTACGATTTTCTTTTCCGCTGCTATGACGGCTACACGATAGAGCAGGCTCACGAGGAGCTTTATGCGCTTCACGATGCCTGGCGAACAGGAAATATCGACGAAGTTGAAGACCAGACCTATGTAGTCGAGGGTCTGTCGGAGGAAGACAAAGCTATCTTTGAGGAATACAACAGGCTGATGCTTTACGACCGCAACAAGGGTATGGAGGAGAGCATCAAGGAGCATCTTGAAAAGGGCGACAACGTGTTTTTCCTTGTTGGCGCCGCCCATTATGCCGGTGATAAGGGTATAATCTCGCTTCTTGAAAATGACGGCTACAAGGTGGAGAGGATAAAATATTAAACCGTCCCGGATAGGAAGATATCGGAAAAGAAAGCGGCAAATAGTTACAGAATGACATAATTTGTAACTAAACTGCAACTAAATGTAACTTGCTTGTTCTTGAAGTTAGCTGTGATAAATAGTACAATATGCTTGTAGAACAAAGAAAGAAAAGAATGTAAACACTAAGATTAACTCTTAGCTCGTTTCATCCTCTCCAAAATTTTTACACAAGCAAAGGGCTGCCAAACGGTGGCCTTTTTGTTTTATAGAAATGATGCCCGTTCCGCCTGACGGCGAAAGGACAAAACGAACACACACAATCAAAGGGCTGCCTGACGGTGGCCTTTTTGTTTTATAGAAATGATGTCCGTTCCGCCGTGAGGCTTCTGGCTTTTCTCCGGTTCACCTCAACTTCTCCAGCGCTTTTTTCTCAATCCTCGAGACATAGCTTCGTGATATCCCGAGCTTAGCGGCGGTCTCACGCTGGGTCAGGGCCGCACCGCCCCCAAGACCGTAGCGAAGGACTATTATCCTGCGCTCACGCTCATCAAGCCTTGTGCTTATGCGCTTTCGCAGCTGTTCGCACCTGATAGACAGCTCCGTCTGCTCGCAGACATCCGAGCCGTCCGCCAGCATATCGATAAGCCGCAGTGTACTGCCGTCCTTGCCCTGCTCAACGGGCTCGTCAAAATGCACCTCGGCGGCGGTCTTTCTGAGCGCCCTGAAATGCATCAGTATCTCATTTTCCACACACCTGCTCCCATAGGTCGCAAACCTTGTGGCTTTCTTATAGTCGAATGTGTTCACAGCCTTGATAAGCCCGATGGTCCCTATGGATATCAGGTCCTCCTGGTCGCAGGCGCTTGCGTAATACTTTTTAATAATGTGTGCCACGAGCCGCAGATTGTGCTCGATAAGCTTGTTTTTGGCCGCCTTGTCTCCCTTGGCCATAAGCTCGAAGCATTCCCGCTCCTCTTTTGCGGAAAGGGGCTTCGGGAACACCTGGCCGCTGTCGATATGCAGAGCAAAGAAAACGAATTGTGACAAAAACTCCCATAGACCGGTAAGCATAATATCATCTCCTGTTTTATCTTAGAACATTCTATGCTCACGGACAAACAGGATATGTGTTTCGGGCTTTGTCCTTTTTTGTGAAGTATTACCCTATGAAATTTATTAATTTTCTGTTGACAATTGCTGTGAAATGTGATAATATATATTTTATAGGTGTAAGCGTTTACACCTCGGGACAGAAAATATAATAATGGAGGAAAACACTATGAAGATCACAAAGATCCTGACAGCTTCTGCTGTCGCACTGACACTTGCGCTGGGCGCTGTTATCCCTGCAAGCGCAGAGGAGGAGACTCTTGCTGCACCGAAA
The DNA here is from genome assembly GCA_902800795.1 of uncultured Ruminococcus sp. Taxonomy (GTDB): domain Bacteria; phylum Bacillota; class Clostridia; order Oscillospirales; family Ruminococcaceae; genus Hominimerdicola. Next base: position 28,150 of record CADCFQ010000018.1, read on the forward strand.
TTCACAGTTCTTGAGAGCTTCGACGAGCTTGAAAACGGTGTTTCTGAGGTTACGGGAGATTTTTTCTTTGCATGGCTTGAAGAGAATTATGAATATGCAAAGTCTATTTCCACCGATTATCTTGATGTTATAGTAAAGGAAGGTTCTGAGGGTTATTATTATGTTGAGTATGTACAGCCAAATAGGTATGATTCCTTTGAGGCTCTTGTGGCGGCTGACGGTGAGTTTACTCAGTCGTATCCTGAAAGTCTGGAAACACTGCAAGGATATAAAAGTAAAGACGGCGACGTTATCATTTATATAGCACCTGCTGTTGATCTGGTTGAATGTGATGTATCTGTTGATACTGATGCACAGAAAGTTACCGTTACCTATAACGGCGAGGAGATGCCCTCCAGCGATTATACAGTTACATACTACGGTGTTGACAATAACTATGAGGGAACAGACTTCCCCACAGAGCCCGGCGAGTATAGCGTAACAGTTGTTGCAAAGGAAGGCAGCTACTATGTAAAGGATGCAAATGACAACGGTTCCTTCACTATCGAAGCACCGGCAGAGTCCAGCGAGGAGAGCAGCGAGAGCACAGTAGAGTCCGAGAGCGAGAGCACTGTAGAGAGCGAGGAGACCTCTGAGACCGAGAGCACCGCTGATACAAGCTCCGCAGCTGACAGCTCCAAGGCAGACACAAGCTCCAAGGCTACAAGCGATTCTTCCACAAAGAACCCCGGCACAGGTGCAGCAGCAGCTATGGGTATCCTGGCAGTTGCAGCAGCAGGTGTTGCTGTAAGCAAGAAGAAGTCAAAGTAAACCTCTGACAGGCTGATATAAGAATAATATCACTAAAGGCTGTGTGACCTGATCCCAAAGGTCATGCAGCCTTTTTATATGCAAAAATACAGATCAGGTACTTGAATTTTTGAAAACAATGTGGTATAATATATGATATCAATATCATATATAAAGGAGAGGCATGGATGAATATATCAGAATTTGCCCGTGAAGCCGGTGTCTCCGTTTCGGCGGTCAGCAGGTATTTCAATAACGGCTATCTTTCCGAAGACAAAAAACAGAAGATAAAGGAAGCCCTTGAAAGAACAGGCTACACCCCAAGTTATTCCGCAAGGGCTGTGCGCTCAAAGGTCACAAAGCTGATAGGAGTAATACTCCCCAAGCTTTCGAGCGAGAGCATTTCCAGAGTCACCGAGGGCATCAGCCAGGTGCTTGGCGCCGAGGGCTTCGAGCTCCTCCTTGTCAACACCGCCAATGACTATAACCGTGAGATAAGCTCTCTCGAGCTTTTCCGCCAGAACAGGGTAGACGGCGTCATATTCCTTGCCAGTGTCTTTACAGACCTTCATCGCTCCCTTCTCTCAAAGATGCGCATCCCCGTTATTATCGTGGGACAGGAGCTCAAAGGCTACAACTGCGTCTGCCACAACGATGAGGGTGCGGCCTACAGCATGACAAAACTCATGCTGAGTAAAGGCGCAAAGCGTCCGGCGTTCATCGGCGCCAACCCCGATGACAAGGCTGCCGGAATGGACCGCAGAAACGGCTTTGACAGAGCTGTCAAAGAGGCCGGTCTCACAGTCGATCCTAAATTTTGCGAGATAGCAAAGTTCAGTATGGAGTCGGGCTATGAAAAGGCAAAGCGCCTGTTTTCCTACAAGCAGAAGCCGGATTGTGTTTTCTGCGCCACCGACAATATCGCCGCCGGAGCCATGCTCTATCTAAGGGAGCAGAGCATCCGTGTCCCCGAGGACGTTATGATCGGCGGGGTAGGGGACTCACGCTTCGACAAGGTCCTCTATGTGTCCCTCTCCTCGGCACATCTGCACTATAAGACCGCAGGCATCGAGGGCGCCAAGATGCTGCTCTCGGAGATGAAAAACAGTTCCGAGGTCCACCGCATACTCCAGCTGGAATACGAGATAATAGAAAGAGGCTCCACCGACAGACAACCCTGATTTATCATTTTGCACAAAGCAACCACCTGAAATTGTGTGAAACTTCCCAAAACCGGCTTCATAATTCTGCCTATATGTCAATAGACACCCCGGATAAAACGTGTTATAATATAGCTACGATATGAAATCAATATCACATTGTTCCAGATATTGTTTCAGGATCTCGTTTTATTTACGAAAGGGTGAGGACATGGATTATAACAAGTGCGCATCGGAGATCCTTAGTGCCATAGGCGGTAAGGACAATTTAGCCAGCGCAGCTCACTGCGCCACAAGGCTAAGGCTTGTGATAGCCGACAACGAAAAGGTAGAAAAATCAGTTCTCGAAGACATTGACGGAGTCAAGGGTGTTTTTGAAGCACAGGGACAGCTCCAGATCATCATTGGCACAGGAACGGTGAACAAGGTCTACGACGAGTTCATCAAGCTGGCAGGCGTCGAAGCATCATCCAAGGATGATGTAAAGAAGGCTGCTGCTGCCAAAGCCCCCTGGTATAAGAGGGCGATAAAGACCCTGGGCGATATCTTTGTTCCTATCATTCCGGCGATAGTTGCCACAGGTCTTCTCTGCGGACTGCTGGGCGGACTTTCAAAGGCCTTCCCGGAAATGGCAGATTCCCAGTTCTATACGCTGCTGGATATGTTCTCCAACGCAGCTCTGACCTTCCTGCCGATACTTATCGCAGTGAGCGCCGCAAAGATCTTCGGCGCAAACATTTATCTGGGTGCCGTTATCGGTATGATAATGATCCATCCGAACCTTATAAACGCCTGGTCTGTGGGCGACGGCACCGATCTTCCGGTACTGTGGTCCTGGGGCTTCTGGGACGTCCACGCCACCGGCTATCAGGGCCACGTTATCCCGGTAGTCATCGCTGTGCTGCTGCTTTCGATAATTGAAAAATGGCTTCACAAAAAAGTCCCCGAGATGTTTGACCTCTTTGTAACACCTCTGGTGTCTGTTCTCGTTACAGGCTTCCTTACTATGACAGTCATAGGCCCTGTTTTCTCGCAGATAGAATCCTGGGTGCTCTCGGGTGCACAGTGGCTCATCTCTATTCCTTTCGGTATAGGTTCCTTCCTTATGGGTGCCGCTTATGCTCCGACAGTTGTTGCCGGTGTTCACCATATGTATAACGCTATCGAGCTTTCGATGATAGCGGATAACGGAAAGAACATCTGGATGCCGATAGCTACGGCTGCCAATGTGGGTCAGGGTGCCGCTGCTCTGGCAGTAGCCCTAAAGACCAGAAACAAGAAGACCAAGTCCATGGCTCTTCCGGCTTCGCTCTCTGCATTCATGGGAATAACCGAGCCCGCTATCTTCGGAGTTAACGTAAGATATGTAAAGCCCCTTATCGCCGGTATGGCAGGCGGTGCCTGCGGTGCAGCAGTAGCATCTATAATGAACGTCTATGCCACCGCAAACGGCGTAACAGGTATTTTCGGCTTCCTTATCACAACAGAAAGCGTAGCAGGATACGCTCTTACATTTGCAGTTTCCACAGCAGTAGCCTTTATCCTTTCCTGGATGCTTTATAAGGATCCCGCAGAGGAGACTGCCCCTGCCGCAGAGCCGGCACAGGAACCTGCTTCGGAGCCCGAAGTTAAGCCTGCTGACAGCTATGACGACAGCTGTGTATATTCGCCGCTCAAAGGCAAGGCTGTTCTTATGGCGGATGTTCCCGACGAGACCTTCGCATCTGATGTTCTCGGAATGGGTGCGGCAGTAGAGCCGGCGGAGGGCAAGGTAGTAGCTCCCGCAGACGGCGAGGTGAGCACTCTGTTTGATACTCACCATGCAATAGGCCTGACACTTGACAACGGAATGGAGATGCTCATACATATAGGCATCAACACGGTTGAACTCGGCGGCGAGGGCTATACAGCTCACGTTTCAGAGGGTGACAAGGTCACCCGTGGACAGACCCTCATAACCTTTGATATACCCCTTATCAAGAGCAAGGGCTATCCTGTGATAACACCTGTTATCATAACCAATGCCGATGAATATACCGACATCCGCAAAGCCGGGTGTGACGAGGTCACTTATCTCGACAAGCTTATAGAAACAGCCAGGTAAAAAAGGACGGTGAGCCGGACTATGAAAAACGACTACAGACAGAAGTTACATCTTGAACCGCAGAAGGGCTGGCTCAACGATCCAAACGGCCTGTGTTATTTCAAAGGTGAATACCACGTTTATTTCCAGTATTCCCCTGACAGCCCCGAGGGCAGGAGCGCAAAGTGCTGGGGACACTGGCAGAGCCCGGACCTTCTCCACTGGCGCTTTACGGGAACTGTTCTGTTCCCCGATCATCCGGATGACCGAAACGGTGTCTATTCCGGATGCGGATTTGTAAAGGGCGACACCCTCTATCTCTTCTATACAGGCAATGTAAAGGAAGAGGGCGACCACGACTACATCACCTCGGGAAGAGGCGCAAATGTCCTCCTTGTCACAACCAAGGACGGCGTGACCATGAGTGAAAAGAAAACGCTCCTTAAAAACTGCGACTACCCCGACTACTGCTCCTGCCATGTCCGTGACCCAAAGGTCTGGGAGGAAGATGGCAGATACAGAATGGTGCTGGGAGCAAGGACACTTGATGACAAGGGCTGTGTTCTTTATTACACCTCTTCCGACCTTTATAACTGGGAGTTCGAGGAAGAGATCCGCACCCCCGATTCAGGCTATATGTGGGAGTGCCCCGATGAGTTTGTTATCGGCGGTCAGCGTTTTTTAAGCATCTCTCCCCAGGGATTGAAGCACGAAAAATACATATCCCAGAACGTTTACAGTTCGGGGTATCTTGACCTTTCATCGGGAGTATACACCGAATGGGACCAGGGGTTTGACTTTTACGCCCCCCAGACCTTTGATGCCCCGGATTCAAGAAAGATACTCATAGGCTGGGAGGGCATAGGCGACATACCCTATACCAATCCCACGGTCGGATACGGCTGGCAGCACTGCCTGACACTGCCAAGGGAGCTTACCGCTTGTGATAAAGGCAAGGTCTTGCAGCAGCCGGTCAGAGAGCTTGAAGCTTTAAGGAAAGACTCAAAGCCCTTAAACAGTGGCGGGAGCTTAGATGCCGAGCTGCCATTTGAGATAACTGGCAGCTGCGGTGATGAGTTTTCGCTTACCTTTGAGGGCGTTCTGAACCTTGAATACAGCAGCGGAGAGTTTGCACTGGTGTTCCTCTCAAAGGAAGCCGGCGGCGGCCGCACAGCAAGATTTGCAAGACTTGAGACCTGTCGGGATATTCGTGTGATAGCCGACACAGCTTCCGTTGAGGTCTATTTAAACGGCGGAGAAAAGGTCCTTTCAAGCAGGATGTATCCTGCTGATACGAATATAAGAGTCAGAGCCCGGGGACTGAATACAGTTCTTTACAGGCTCGACGGGATTGAGGTGATATCCGATGAATAGTTATCTTGCCGCTATCGGCGAGGCGCTTATTGATTTCATTCCCGATAAGACCGGCTGTGACTTCAATGACGTGACGGCTTTCTCACCGAAAGTCGGGGGAGCTCCCGCAAATGTCTGCGCTGCGTTTTCCCGTCTCGGAGGCAATTCCAGGATGCTCACACAGCTGGGCGATGACCCCTTCGGCCACAGGATAATTGACGAGCTCAAAAGCGTCGGAGTAGATACATCCTGTATCTCTCTTACCGATAAAGCCAATACCGCCCTTGCCTTTGTATCTCTCGGCGAGAACGGAGACCGCACATTTTCTTTCTACCGCAAGCCCAGCGCAGATATGCTATGCAAGGCGGAGAGCGTCAGAGAGGAAAGCTTTGAAGGCGTGTTCGCTCTTCACTTTTGCAGCGTGTCCATAGGCGATTTCCCGATGAAAGAAGCCCATAAGCGGGCGATAGATATAATGCGGCGCAGAAACGGTATAATAAGCTTTGACCCCAACCTCCGGTTCAATCTCTGGAACAGCAGGGAAGCGCTTCAAACAGCGGTCAGGGAGTTTATCCCACTTAGTGATATTGTCAAGCTTTCCGAGGACGAGCTTGAGTTCGTCACTGGCTCGGATGATATCGACAAGGCCTCAAAATGGCTGTTTGACAGTGGAGTAAAGCTTGTGCTCTACACCTGCGGCTGCGGCGGTGCTTATGCCCTTACCCCAGAGGTAAAAGCCTTCGCACCAGCCGAGAAAGTCAGGGCGGTAGATACCACAGGTGCCGGCGACGGCTTTGCCGGGGCGTTCTTGTGGTCCATAGAAAAGCTCTGCCACAGGCCCGAGGAGCTTGCCTCTCTTTCCGAGGAAGCCCTGCTTGACTGCCTTGGATTTGCAAACAGGTTCTGCGCTTTGAGCGTTATGAAAAAAGGAGCGATAGCATCTTATCCCACACTTGATGAGATGCAGAAAATAAATCTATAACGAAAGGAACGAAATACTATGAAAGAATTTTCCTACACGATAAAGGACGAGATCGGCATCCACGCAAGACCGGCAGGAAACCTTGTTAAGCTGATCAAGGGCTTTTCAAGCTCGGTAACTATCGAAAAGCAAGGCAAGCCGCCTATCAATGCCACAGCTCTGATGAAGCTCATGGGTCTCGGTGTAAAATGCGGCGATACCGTAAAGTTCACTGTTGAGGGTGACGACGAGGACGCAGCTGTTAAGAGCATCGAGCAATTCATGAACTCTAACCTCTGATATTTAACAAAGAAAGGACAGGTGACGGACTATGGCTGTATTCAACGGCAAGGGAGTTTACGGGGCGGTCGCTGTGGGCAAGGCCCTGATATTCAAAAGACAGGCGGCTGAAGTCCGCCGTGTGTCCGTTTCGGATACTGACGCAGAGCTTGAACGTATTGAAAAGGCAAAGGAGACAGCTGTGGAGCAGCTGACGGCAATACACGAAAAAGCTCTGAAAGAAGTGGGCGAGACCAACGCCGAGATCTTCGAGATCCACATAATGATGCTGGATGACGACGATTATAACGACTCGATCAGAAGCATAATCGAGACCCAGAAGGTCAATGCCGAATACGCTGTTGCGGTGACCTCTGACAACTTTGCGGAGATGTTTGCAAGTATGGACGATGCCTATATGCAGGCCCGTTCAGCCGATGTCAAGGATATCTCAAACAGGCTCATCGCCTGCCTTTCACAAAGCGGTGAGGACACGGCGGTATCGGGCGACAAGATGATAGTCTGTGCGGATGACCTTGCCCCAAGCGAGACTGTCTGCCTTGACAAGGACAAAGTGCTTGCCTTTGTCACAGCCTTCGGCTCATCAAATTCCCACACAGCGATACTCGCAAGGAATATGAATATCCCCGCTGTTATCGGCGCCGGCCGGAAGTTTCTCGATGCGCTCAAAGACGGCTGCATCGTTGGCGTTGACGGCCACACCGGCGAGATCTTCGTCGATCCCGACGAGGAAACGATCAGGCGCTTAGAGCAGAAGCAGGCTGACGACATCAAGAAAAAGCAACTCCTGCAGGAACTCAAAGGCAAAGATAACGTGACCCTTGACGGCACCAGAGTGAACATTTTTGCAAACATCGGCGGTGTCGGCGGAATAGGCGCTGTCCTTGCCAATGATGCCGGCGGCATAGGTCTTTTCAGGAGTGAGTTTTTGTATCTCGAAAGTGAGGACTATCCCACCGAGGAACAGCAGTTTCAGGCCTACAAAAAGGTTCTTGAAAGCATGGCCGGCAAAAAGGTGGTCATCCGTACCCTGGATATCGGCGCAGACAAGCAGATAGGCTATTTTGACCTTGACAAAGAGGATAACCCTGCCCTCGGTTTCAGGGCTATACGCATCTGTCTTACCCGCCCGGAGATCTTCCGCACCCAGCTAAGAGCCCTTTACCGTGCATCCGCTTTCGGCGATCTTGCTATAATGTTCCCGATGATAACAAGCGTTTCGGAAGTACAGAAATGCCTTGATATGTGCGAGCAGGTAAGGAATGAACTGAAAGAGGAAGGCATCCGCTTCAATGAGGAAACGGAGCTTGGAATAATGATAGAGACTCCGGCGGCCGCTGTCATAAGCGACAAGCTTGCCCCGATGGTGGACTTTTTCAGCGTCGGCACCAATGATCTCACCCAGTACACTCTGGCCTGCGACAGGCAGAATGCAAAGCTGGAGCCCTTTGTTGACACTCACCACGAGGCTATACTCAGGCTGATAGAGATGTCAGCGAAAAACGCCCACGCTAATAATGCGTGGATAGGCATCTGCGGAGAGCTTGCGGCTGACCTGACCCTCACAGAGGAGTTTCTTAAAATGGGTATCGACGAGCTTTCAGTCTCGCCGCCCTTCGTTTTGCCGCTGCGTGAAAAGGTAAGGAGCATCTCATTAAAATGATCAAGAATACAGACAAAAGGGCGCAGTTTTTAACTGCGCCCTGTTCTATTCAGTTTCGCACTCGGCAAAAGCCGGCCCTGAAGCCGGGTTATCTTCTGGTCTTTGTAATAACAGCAAACAGTGCTGCTGCCAGCGCTCCAAGGCCAAGGCCTGCTGCCGCTTTGCCCGTCGAGGGGTTTGTCTGGGATGCGGATGATACGCTGCCTGATGCTGTGGTCTGGGCAGCTGTGCTTTCTGCGGTGCTGCCAGTGTCCTCATCGTCAGCTGTCTCGGAACCTGACTCCGAAGACTCGGCCTCGCTGCTTTCTTCGCTTTCGGTCTCCTCAGAGGATGTCTCGCTTTCGCTCTCCTCTGTGGTCTGCTCGCTTTCTTCGGCAACTGTGTCTGCTGTTGCCGGTACTGCTTCTGCTACCTCTGAGCCGTCGGATGCCGCTGCAAGTGTGCCGTTGATGTAAAGATAATATACCTCGCCCTCGGTGAGAAGGTCGGAAGCGTAAACTATGTGGTCAGCGTTCTTGGGAGCTGTAGATGAGAACAGCACATTGTCAGCGGAGTCACGGATCTCTATCTCGTCGCCTGCGCTTATATTTATAGCCGATCCGTTCTGCTGTCCGGGCATCATACCGCCCTGACCGCCGTTTTCAAAGGGCTGACCCTCTGTTCCCTCGGGCATCTCGGGACGCTCGCCCTGTTCACCGGGCTGACCCTGCTCTCCATCGGGCATTGCAGGGGGCTCTCCCTGCTCGCCGTTTTCAGGGCTCTGACCCTCTTCGCCCTCAGGCATCTCGGGACGCTCGCCCTGTTCACCGAACTGGGCGCCCTGAGCCATTCCGCCTGCGCCGAACACGATATATGTACCCGATGTGGGTGTTGTGGCCATCTGAGCCATACCGATGCCTATAACAGTTCCGCCCGTTACGTTGAAGCTGCTGCCGAAGTCGCCGTAATCAAGAGCGGCATTGTCTCCGTTAGTCGAGCCGTAGACCTCTGTATATCCGCCGGAAACATTGATATCGCCGTTTGAATCCAGGCCGTCTCCGCCAGCGTTGATATACCAGCTGCCGCCGTAGATGTTCAGCTCATAAGTGTAGTCTGTAAGGTCGCTGTTTGCGGCATTGATACCGTCATCGGACGTTATGATAGTTCCGTTTCCGCCCCAGAGGTTGACAGTCGCACCCTCAAGACCTTCGTAGGACTCTGTGATATTTATCTCGGGACCTCCGTCCTCAGTGCCTATGTTCAGCTCATATTCCGCCTTGATCGCATCGTCGCCTGCGGATATGGTGAGGACTCCGCCGTTGATATAAACGTTCTCGCCGTGGATAGCATCATCCGCAGCCGTAACATTTACAGCTCCGCCATTGATGACCAGAAGCCCCAGTGATACCTCGTCGTCATCGTCGGGAGAAGCCTTGATACCGTCATCTGCCGACTCCACGTTGATCGTTCCGCCGTTTATCGTCAGCGTTCCGTCGCTTGCAAGTGCGTTGTTCGCAGCGCTTACATTAAGAGTAAAGCTGTCGCTTTCTGATGTGCCAACGGTGATATCGGCCTCGGAGCCGCCCTTGATGCCGTTCTTGCAGTCGGAGCCGTCGGCAGTCAGGGTTCCTGTTCCCGTAAAGACCGCAGATGCGCCGGACTTGACCTTGATAGCTGCGCCCTCAAAGGCATCTGCGATATCGGCATCCTCGGAGTCTTCGTTTGCCGGGTCCTCGTTATCGGTTATGACGTTCTCACCCTCGATAACAAAGGTGACCTGTGACGTTTTGTTCACCGATATCGGCGAGGTCGAGGATGACGACAGCTTAAGGTCGGACAGGACAAGGGTAACGCCCTCGGTGCCTTTTTTGATCTTGATCGTTCCCTCCACACAGTCGCCGGACACGACATAAACTCCGGCTTCATTGATAGTCAGGTCTGTGCCGTCTATCTTATAGCCGCTGCCGCTTTCGTTCTCGGCGGTTATCCCGGTGTCGGTGAAAGTGAAGCTGTTATCATACTGCGAGTCGTAAGCGGACGCTTCCAGCACAGCACCGAATGATGAGCCTCCAAGTACCATAGCCGCTGCCGCAGCAAAGCTCAGAGCCTTAGTTTTTATAATTCTTGCTTTCATAGTAATGACCTCCTTGGTTGAGTTGTTGGCTTATTGCAGTTCCTATTATGAACGCCCAAACTAAACATTACTTTAAAATCTATAATATTTTTTTCCGCCGCTTCCTGTCTATGTTAAAACTGACATGACAAACCCAGCTGTTTTTCAAGTCTTTCCGGGATGATTTTTAACAGCTCTATTATCATTTTATTCCTGCCTGGGAAGCTCTCTGTGTTTATTTGTTATAATTTCTAAAAATGTCCATATTTTCTTGACATTTTGCCCTTTATATGGTATTATTTATTTGTTAATAATATTTCCACAAGCAGGAAATAAAAAATCAAGGAGGAAAAAATATGAACAAAAACATAAAGCGCCTGGTCGCAGGCACACTTGCAGTTCTTATGGTTGCCGGCGCATCCGCAAACGTAGGCTCTGTAAAGCTTTTCAGCGATACAGCTATCACAGCCAGTGCAGTTAATGAGGCTTCTGAGACTATTGCCACAGATTCTGGTAGTGAGAAATCTGATCAGACATATACAGGAGAAAATTTTTCAGTTTCCGGTTATCTTTATGACAGTGACGGTCTTGTAGTTTATGGTAGTTATAATTGGGGGCTGACCGTAACGTTTGCATCGGGCTTAAAAGTAACAAAGGTCGAATTCACACTTGGTTATGTTTCCGGTGGTGGAAATCTTGATGATTTTGTGGTATCAGCAGGCAGCGCATCGTGTGACGCTTTTACAAAGGGTGGTGTAGTTACTGTTGACGGATTTGAGGATGAAATAAGCGAGCTTGTTTTGTCAGATTCTGAATACGGTTATCAGATCAATTCAGTAACAGTGTATTATGAAAATCACACCCACGGTTTCGAGTATACCGCAGACGGTGACACCATTACCGCACAGTGTACCGGTAATGGCGACTGCGATATCACCGAAGGCCTTACAATGACCATCAGCGCTGACGACGCTGATTATGACGGCGAGGCTCACGGTGCAGCACTGAGCACAGACTACAACACAACAGCCTTCCCCGATGAATATGAGATCGAGTATTATCTCGGAGACACCAAGCTCGACGGCGCACCCGTTGACCCCGGCGTTTACACCGCAAAGGTCACTGTCGGCGATGCTACTGCAAGCGTTGAGTACACGATAAACGGCACAGTTGTGACCCCGATAGACCTTGAGAATTGCGAAGTAACTGTTGACACCGACAACAAGACAGTTTCGGTTACCTATAACGGCGAGACCGTTCCCGAGAGCGAATATCATGTGATCTTCTTCACTTACGAGGAAATCGAGGGCGGCGAGAATGTAACGAGAGTGGGCACTGAATTCCCCACCGAAGCGGGTACATATATCGCAGCTGTTGTAGCAAACGATGACAGCATGGGCTATATAGGCGAGAACAGAAGCGAGCCCTTCACCATCGAGGAAGAGACCGAGAGCTCTGAGACCGAAAGCTCAGATACCGACAGCTCCGAGGCAGACAGCTCCACAGCTGACAGCAGCAAGGCAGACAGCTCCAGCACCGCATCTACTTCTTCCGCTGCTGCAACAAGCGCAAGCACAACGACTAACCCTGCGACCGGCGCAGCCGCAGCAGGAATGAGCGCACTCGCACTCGCAGCCGCAGCATTTGTTACCGCTAAAAAGAAAAAGTAAGCTGGTATAAAAAAAACAGACCGTCTTAAAAAAGGCGGTCTGATTTTTTTGTATCCAGCCCTCTCCGGGGCAGGGGATGCTTTACCAAAGTCTGCACTCTGCACAAATAAAAAAACACAACACTCCTCGATTCCTCGAGGCATCACTGCTTTTATAGTGCAGATAGTGGGAGCTTGACAACAGACCTGCGGTCTGTTTGATTCAAGTCTGCACTCTGCACAAAATAAAAGCAGTAACACCTCTCGATTCCTCGAGGTATTACTGCTTTTATAGTGCAGATGGTGGGACTTGAACCCACACGTCCTTGCGAACACTAGCACCTGAGGGTAACGCAACGACGATGGGGCATCCCAAAGTGCGGAAATGCAAGACTATGAATATCTATTATATTCATAGATCAGCACCCCGCTTTTTTCAATTTCGTGATCTATTTCCGAATCCGGAGTGATCTGAGTCACATCAAGCATATCGACCTCTTTACCAAGGGCGTTATTGACATCTTCGAGCAGCCCAAAGAAAGACAATCCTTTCAAGCCGCTGTCAACAAGGATGTCAACATCACTTCTGGCATCGGCACAGCCTTTGGCATACGAACCGAATAGGACAGCTTTTCTGATACGATGATCAGCAAAAACCGGAGCAAGCAGAGTAGTGATATCATCAAGCGTGTAAACTGTGTGTTCATGCGATCATCTCCTCTTTGTTTTCCTGTCTGTATTATACCAAAAACCCGGCAGTTTTTCAAGTCTTTCCGGGATGATTTTTAACAGCACTGAAAGCTACGGTTCATGATATTTTTTCGCAATACCGGGTCAGGGTTTCCAAAGTGCAGATCCAGACTCTCGTTTGATATAGGCTTTTTGATGATTATTGTTGGTTTGTCAACATGGCTGTAGCTTTGCTCACATACCGCAAATAGCGCAAATGCGCTGGACGCAAAAAGTGGACTGCCACTGAAAAAATCTAACTATAAAAAATAGGGCACCGCCGCAGCGCCACCCTTGCAAAAACTACGAATTGTTTTTATGCTACAACTATAGTATATCGCATTTCTTTCATTCTGTCAATACTGCCCTTTGGTTACACATCCTTATATCTCCTGTGACTTGATGTTTTCTAACATCCCGCCATTTTCCCGGCAGATGATCATCATATCATCAAGCGCATCTTCAATTGACAGCGTGTGTTCAATATCGAAATGCTCGTTAAGAAACTCGATTGCTCCGTATTTCTCCAAAAAAGCAAGAGCTTCCCCTCGTGAAAGATCATGTTCATTGGCGAACTCGCATATCAGGAAATCTATATACTTTTCGATGCTTGACTGGTTTTTCATCCTTTTTACCTCCTTGATTTTGGCTATTATACCATAGCTGTTAAAGAATTGCAAGTCATTGAGCCGATTTGTTTAGATTATTTTCTTGCGGTGTCGCCCAGACATATAGTCCAATATCGTTCTATGACTTTCAGGTAAAACTGCACAAATAATGCAACCCTCGCTGACAGGCCACTCCGACCTGTCAGCGCTCTTTATATATGCAAACGAATGTTCCGCCTGCCAAACATCTTTGTGCAATCCTACAAACCTCCAGCTGTCCAAAAATTTGCATTGACAGTCGTTACAAAGCGTGATATTATACTTTCAAGGACAAAGTCACAGTACTTTGGAGGTACAAAATGAACGAGAAAAAACGCCAGGCAGTTTACACCATGATCGAGTACATCGACAACTACTACCGCGAGAACCGGCATACACCATCGCTGCGGGAGATCGAAGCTGAAAAACAGCAGCGTGGTCTCCACGCTCGGTGCTGAGCCAGCGGACTATATTATCGAGTGTCCCCGGTGTCATAAGCTGTTTGGACTATATATCAAGGTACTGCACACCGCGTAAATTACGATAATACCGGAGGATAGTATGAGTAATAAACTTCATATCACTAATATACAGAGTATTACAAAACAGTATTATTCCGGATTCTGCGGAACGGATATATCCGTACTAGATCCGGGGACGTATTTCGTTTGCTCGCCCGAAAGGGATGCGGAGTTAAAAGGATTTGGTAAAAAATACACTTTGTTTGCTTTGGTCAATAACGACTTGTGTGTTATTTCATATTCTCCCAAGCACTCAGAACTGATCGCTTCGCTCAGGAATCTTGACAGAGAAAGTATCATTGATTCTCTGATTCAGCATTTTGAATTGAAAACTATGCAGCTTATGATTTTTGACCGTGAAATAATAGATCGGTATGGAGATGCAAGAATACTGACTGAGCAGGATTACAGCTTGTATGAAGAATTCTTCAAAGAGACTAAACCGTATGCAGATCCAAGCGGATGGCTTTACGATTACTTTGCTGGGGAAACATCAAAGGGCTTTTTTACGGGATATGTAAAAAACGGTAAATTGGTTTCCGTCTGCGACACACCCGAAATGCCGTATATGGAAGGTCGGATACAACATACCGGCATAGAGACAATAATAACGGAACGAAGAAAAGGATATGCAAAATATACGGCCGCTCTTGCAACTCATAATTTGATCAAGAACAGTGTTTGTCCTCAATGGGAATGCAGCATTGATAATATCGCATCAATAAAACTCGCTGAATCGATCGGATATGAAAAATATGCAGTTGCATATATTGTTCGAGAATAAAAAAATATAATTTTTAATCAACGCAAACTAACCATCCACCCTGCGGTGAATTCGGGAATAATGGGTCGGGATCATTACGGTCACAGGAGAACTGTACTCCTGCGACAGATGATCCCGGCCCTTTTTGTTTCAAGAAAAATGAAAGGGGAAATCAAATGGAAAATCAGATCGTAAAACCGTTGGAAACAGTCGGCGGTGAAGAACTGCTCGAGATGCAGCTTCCGTCGAAGGAGTTTATCATTGAGGGACTGCTGCCGAAAGGACTTGCGATGATCGTAGGTGCGATAAAGATCGGTAAATCTTTTCTTTCATTGCAGGTCGCGCTTGCTGTGTCAAGCGGGGAAATGCTGTGGAGCTTTCCGACAAACAAGCCTCATCCTTGCGGCAGGAGCAGAGCAAAGAGCTGAAAACAGCTCTCGACAAGATCACGAAGCGAGTGTACCTGTTCACAGCAGCAGTCTTCCTGA
>CADCFQ010000019.1 GCA_902800795.1 uncultured Ruminococcus sp.
AAAAATCCGCCAGGGTGTCCAGGGCGGGTCCAGCGCCGACCTGGGCGCTGGCAGGGTCCAGGGGCAGCGCCCCTCGGTCGCCCTCCGCAGAGGGCGAAATCCCCTGCCCACGGAGGCGCTCGAAAAGGGTGAATTCAAAAACAGTCCGGTGGACTGTTTTTGAAGAGGGGAAGCCCTGCAAGAGGGGCTTCCCCTGTGAGAAGCATGGCAGAAGCTTTTCTCAAGCCGCTTGCGGCTTGACGGATGGTGCTTGTGAATTAACGGATAACCTAGTGAGTGGTTCTGTTTTAGCTTAGTGGGATAATACAGTTTTCGTACTGATAAAAGGTGTCGGCTGGCGCCGACGGATTTTAAATGGGAGCTTTCCCAGCGTAAGCGGAGCTTATGCGTATCCTCAAACTCCTTCGGGAATAAAACCTCTGGTCTATTAAATTGAAAGGAATGATGTAAGAAAATGAAACTAAGGAAGAAGAACAAGGGAGGCGGCTTTGGGGGCGGGGCTGCGGGGGCAGGGCGTGAGAACGGCTTCGAGTATCGGCTGGCTGTGGACGCCGCTGTCTGCGAGAGCGGGCTCTATGAGGAGCTTCGTGCCTGCGTGCCCGTGGTAGATGCCTGCATCGTTAAGATAATCAGGCTGACTAACGGCTTCAAGGTCATCGCCCCAGAAAAACGCTTCCAGCCCTTGCTGGATGACTTCTGCAAAAATGTCACTGTGGGCATCTCTGGGCGCTCACTTGCGACGTTTGCGGATATGTACCTCGACTCGCTGCTGACATACGGGCGTGCCTTCGGGCGGATATTCACCGACCACAAGACTATGTCTGTGCGTGGGCTGACAGTCTGCGACCCGACACTTTACAGGGTGACGGCAGGCAAGGACGCTGTGGAGAAAAAGGTGAGCTACGTCAGCAGCGGCAGGGAGATAGAGGTCACATCCCCCGAACAGCTGCTCTACACGACCCTGAACCCAGGCCCCAAACACCCCGAGGGTGTGTCTGTCCTGCGTGGGCTCCCGGCGCTTAGCAGCGTTCTGATGAGAATATATGAATCCATCGGGCAGAACTTTGACAGGGTGGGGAACGTGCGCTATGCCGTGACCTATAAGCCCCAGAACGAGACCGACGCCGCCAACGCCAAGGAGAGAGCCCAGCTTATCGCCGGCGAGTGGTCACAGGCGATGACCGCTTCGAGGGGCGGCAGCATCAAGGACTTTGTGGCGGTGGGGGACGTTGACATCAAGGTCATCGGCGCCGACAACCAGATCATCGACACTCAGGTGCCTGTCAGAGAGCTTATCGAACAGCTGATCTCGAAGCTGTCCATACCGCCCTTTGTGCTGGGGCTCAACTGGAACACCTCGGAGAGGATGTCGAGCCAGCAGGCGGATATCCTGACCAGCGAGCTGGAATACTATCGCCGCCAGCTGACCCCGGCGCTGACGGATATCTGCCAGACGTTTCTAAGGCTCTCTGGCTGTGCCGGCAGGCCAGTGATCGAGTGGGACAACATAAACCTCCAGGACGAGGAAGCCCTGGCGAGAAGCAGGCTTTATAACGCCCAGGCGGAGAAGCTGGAGAATGAGAACAGGGCGAATTAAAGTCCGGCGGAAAATGCGCCCCCCGCCGTCAGGCGTAAAGATGTGTTTGCGCACAGCCCCGGGCAGCAGGGGAGAGGAGAAAAAACGGCGGAAAATGCGCCCCCCGCCGTCAGGCGTTGGGATGCATTTTCCGCACTGACCCGAACCGCCGAAAGGCGGTGAGGGATTACCCAAAACTTAGATAACAGAAAGGAGAATATAATGGCTGAAGTTACATTTGACGAGCTGGAAAGGATAAACACCTACGCCCAGACAAAGCTGGCCGCAGAGGATGTGTTCACCTTCGGGGTGATACTTTGCAACGACCAGCCCGACAGGGACAACGAGCGCTTTTCTAAGAGCGCTCTGGAAAAGCTGGCGGAGCTGTTCGTGGGGAAGACCGGGATATTTGACCACGACCCGAAGGGGCGCTCCCAGACAGCAAGGATATTTGACTGCGCTGTGGAGACAGACCCCGAGACAGGCGAGAGCCGCCTCAGAGCGAAAGCCTATATGGTCAGGACCGCCGGCAACGCCGACCTTATAGCCGAGATAAAGGGCGGCATCAAGAAAGAGGTGTCGGTCAGCTGTTCGGTGGCAAAAAAGATATGCTCGGTTTGCGGAGCGGACGTGTTCACTGACCCGTGTATGCACATCAAAGGGCAGGAATACGGCGGCGAGGTGTGTGTACACATCCTCGACGAGCCGACGGACGCTTATGAATGGTCCTTTGTGGCTGTGCCGGCCCAGAGAGGGGCAGGCGTGACCAAGTCTCACACGGATGAGAGTGCTGTGGGGGGCGGCGGAGAGTTTGCGCAGGAGGACATGAAGCTTCGGGAAGAGATACTGAGGCTGAGTTATTTCTGCAAGCCGTTCATCAGCGGAGAAGCAGTGGCGGCGATGACGGGGCAGATGAACACGCACCAGCTGAGGAGCCTGCGCCGCAGACTTCGCAAAGCGATGCTTGAAGACGAGCAGCGGCTTTACGCTGAGGAGAGATCGATGATACCCAGGGCGGAGAGCAACACTGATTTTATGATAGGCTCGGACTGAAAGATATTCGACAAAAACCAACAAAACTGATAATTTATGAAAAGGAGAAATGAAAATGTATAATAACATCAAACTTGAAAAGGGACTTTATTCTATCACAGGCAAGACTTTTACTCAGGCGCTGGAGTCGCTTGACCCGGACAGCCAGTACGTTGGTACTGAGCTTGGCAAGCTGGACGCCTTCGAGAGACAGCTCAAAAGGTTCGATATCAGGATAAAGGGCGCTGACTCCGATAAGGTGGAAAAGTTCTTCGTGTCTACCGACTCGGCGGTGCTGTTCCCCGAGTATGTAAGACGTATGATAAAGGCCGGTATGGACGAGGTGTCCGTTATACCCAACGCTGCCGCTGCCGTGACCTATACCGACAGCAATGACTACCGTGGGCTGACTGTTTCCACCGAGGAGACCTCCTCATACGTCGAGGAGGGCGGCGACGTCCCTGTGACTACCGTCCGCCTGAACGCCAGCAATATGGAGCTTTGCAAGTACGCAAGGATACTCAACTGCTCCTATGAGTCGATCAGAAAATACAGGCTGTCAGCTTTCGGGGTGATACTCAAAAACCTGGGCGCTTCGCTCAGCCGTGAGGTCAACAGGCTGGTCATCGACGCCCTGGCTGACGTGGCAGGGCAGGAGACCCAGACAGGCGACATCACCTATGCCGATATCACTGCCTTCTGGGGCTCGATGACGGACTACAATATGAACACTATGCTCTGCTCGCCGTCAACTATGGCCGCTATACTGGGGCTGCCCGAGATGAAGTTCTGCGTGGGCGACTATATGTCCGGCGGAACGGTGGAGACACCCTACGGCGTGACACTGGTCAAGTGCCCTGAGATAACGACCTTCCTGTGCCTTGGCATAGACAAGGACTGCGCAGGTGAGATGGTGTTCGGAACTGATATCATAGTCGATTTCGACAAGCTCATCTCTACCCAGTGCGACGAGATAGCTGCATCCATAACAGTGGGCTTCTCGGTGCTCTCGAACGGAGCCGCAAAGATGCTCATTCAGGGCAGCTGACGGATCTGAATCAAACAGGGGGAGCAAAAAAAGCTCCCTCTCCCCGAAAGGGGAAGAAAGGAGAGAGGATATGATACCACTTGACTACAATGCTGTTGTGGAGGATTTTATAAAAATGGCGGATATCGAGGAGACCGAGGTCCTGAGGTTCGAGGTGACGATAGACGAGTGCATCAACAAGGTACAGAGGCAGGTGGATGTGGAGACCGTTGCCCAGCAGGCGGCGGCACAGCATCTTGCGGCCTGCGAAGCGCTTTATGAAGCGGCGCTCATCAAGGACGCCGGCGACAGGGCGATAATGACCGTTGACGGCAGAGCGGGGGCAAGGCTTGAATCGAAGCTTAGGATCGAAGCGGCAAAGGAGCTGCTTGACAATGCGAGAGCGAGGGCGGCGGATCTGTTCCCGGTGGGGGTATTCGTGTTCAGGGCGATTTGAAGCAGCCGGCGGAATACGCAACAAAGCGATAAAAGTTCGCCAGAGAATTAAAAGTTTGGGTCGAGCCTTTTCAAAGGCTCGCAGGGATCCAAGGGGCGGCGCCCCTGGTCGCCCTCCGCAGAGGGCGAGTGCTCGCCGCACGGCTTTGCCTCTGGCGGATTTAACAGCTTTTGTTTATATTAGTAAAAGCCTACAGCTATTGAAAGTTACCGAGCCACAAAAGCTATAGCATACCACCCGGGACAGCGATCGAGCGAAGCGAGCGGAGCGGCAACGTGTTGGGTGCAGGTGCACGCACCTGCCGGAGGCGCTCGAAAAGGGTGAATTCAAAAACAATCCGGTGGACTGTTTTTGAAGAGGGGAAGCCCTGCAAGAGGGGGTGCTCGCCGCACGGCTTTGCCTCTGGCGGAGATCATAACTTAGCTGCTTTCCTATAAGCTTTGCTTTAAATAAGGCTTTCGCTCGCTAAAAAGGTGTCGGCTGCGCCGACGATTTCAAATGGGGGCTTTCCCAGCGTAAGCGCTAGCTTATGCGTGCTCCCATACCCCTTCGGGGTCGCACTTCAAACCCCTAGGGTGGGGCTGGCACAAACACATAACACAATGCAAGAACGAAAGGAGAAAACTATGATAAATACGATGATAGAGGAGATAGCCGGCTGCGTCGGGGAGGCCGGGTTCGAGGTGTATCGGCAGTTCGACGAGAGGTCGCTCGATAATAACAGAGGGGCTATGTGCGCCGTTGTGGGGGTGGTGTCACAGAAGGATGTGGCGGAATGCCTTATCGGCGAAGCGCTGGCAAAGGAGCTGGAAACTGTGGTGAGTGTAAGGCTCTTCGGGACGGTGTGTCAGGGCAGGGACGCTTATGAGCTCGAGGAAAAGGTCAGCGATGTGTTCGAGAGCCTTGCACGCTCCGGGGAGCTGCTCTCACGGGTGACAAGGCTTGGGAAGATGAAGCAGAACGGCTCCCTCGCAAGGCTTGAAACTGACGTGGAGCTGACCCTCAGGACACTTGAGATAGAGGAGGAAGAGGAATGATAAACAAGAAAATGATAGTGATGACCTTGACAGGCACAAACAATTCCTACAGCTTTGCGTCGTTCTGCGAGACCTTTGGCACACTGGTGGCGCAGACACCGTGCTACAGCGGTGTCTACCGCACAGCCGTCGGGGCGCTCGGCAGAAAGATAGTCTTAAAAGGCAGCGTTGCCGCCGACCAGCTGACGGTGGTGGAGGAGCTCAAAGCCCTGACAGGTCAGCCCAGGACCATAACTATCGACAGCGTGCAGTATGCCAACAGCGTTATAGAAAGTGTTAAGGCGGAGTTTGAAGGCGACGAACAGCTGGGCAGGCTTACCGTCATTATCTCGGAGGTGACAGGCTGATGGCTGCACAGCTGACTGTTCAGATAACACTGACCGACAATACCAGGAAATCTGTAAGCAATATCATCAGTGCGGTCATCGAGAAAGATAAGTACATCCCCTTTTCCAAGCTCACCCTCAGAGCCATTGTCACCGATAGTATGAGGACAGCCATAGCTGATGCAAAACGCATAGTTTTTTATATAGGCGGCTCGCTTGTTCACAGCGGGATGATTGACAAGGCACAGGTGATAGCAGGAAGCACAAGGGACGAGCTTGTGCTTGTGAGCAGGGGACTTGGAGTAACTCTCTGCCAGTGTGAGCCGGAGCCCGGGATATGGTCGAACGTAACGCTCAAAGAAGTCGTCCAAAGAAGCCGCACCACCACCGAGATAACCTATGAGACAGGCACGGACAGCGTCAACTATGTTTACATCCCCGAAAAGCAGGGCGGCTGGGAGGCCATTTGCGCTTACGGGCTGAAAGCCTACGGGAAGTATCCCTATGTGCGCTCGCCTGCTAAGGTCTGCGTTACGCCCAGCACCACGATAAAAGTCCTTAGCAGCAAAAAGATAATCCGCCACGGCAACACTCTTGACACAACAAGGATGCTCACAAAGCTGCATATGCTTGACACCGGGGGACAGTACACCTATGAAGCCGAGGACAGCACGGCGCTGCAATACGGTTTTCGCAGGGAAAAGTTCTATCCTCTTGATCAGCAGTGGCTCCAGGACGAGAACCTGGGGCTTTCGATGAAGCTGAAGATCGCCGGCAGGGCGGCCAAGGGCTATGAGATCTGCTATGCGGGGTTCAGCGGTGAGGATCTGACGGACAGGGTATCCTTTGCCGGGATCGGGTCGCTAAACCGACAGATGAGGGTCGGAGCGATCAGGATAGAGATAAGCGACAGGGGGATATTCACGACGCTGACGGAGTATACGGACGGGTTCAGCTGATAGATAGCCTGTCTTCAATGAGGATGTGCGGCCGAAGGGTGCTTGTTCTTTGTTGCGTTGCTATAAGCTTTGTTTGGGGGCTTCTGCCTTCGGCAGAGGTGAACACCGGACACCCGAACCCCTCTGAGACCTCCCCGAAACAGAGCATACGCTCATAAATAGTAAAAAGGCTTCTGTCGGTGAAACATCAATTTCCTTTCACTTTTTTTCAAGGTTCGCACAGCGTCACAAAATGAAAAGTCTGGACAAAAAATCCCCCTGCCCTCCGGGGAGGGGTGCTCGCCGCACGGCTATATCCCTGGCGGATCATCATCACTTTGTTGTAAAACGGACAAATCAGCTATCTTTCAAGGTTCACGCAGTGTGCAACTGAAAAGTCCGCACAAAAAAATCCCCCTCCCCTCCGGGGAGGGAAGGAGGAGCTATTAGTTTACACAAAGCCCCGATGGGTGGGGGCGTTAGCCGTGCGGCGAGCACCCCCGGCGGGTGGGGGACAAGGGTGCAGGTGTACGCACCTGATTAAGCTGTCTTGCTAACAGAACCGGTCACTTCGTTGTCCTTGAGCATTTCCTGGAGCTCGTCAAGGTCGATGTCCTCAAGATCGTAGTCGTCATCATAGTCATAATCGTCATCGTAGTCGTCATCGTAGTCATAATCGTCATCGTAGTCATTTGTTTCATAACCGCTTGCCGAACCGATGATAGCATTGTAGATCTCGTCGCCGAGTACCTGCTTGAGGTTTGCAAGGAAGCCCTCGGTGTTTACAGACTCGAGATACTGCTGGAGCTGTGCCTCGTCAGTTACATCGTAGGTCTGGCCTGTAGGCAGCTCAACATCGGATGCCTCGGTCTTCTTGCCCTCGAAGGTAAGTGTGAACATAACGTCGCCGTTGTAGCCCACTGTTGCCGACATACTCATATCGGAGTCGCTGGTGTTGGAGATCATCTCTGCCCATGCGGAGAATGCCTCGGAACCGTCGTCAACGCTGATATCAAATCTTACTGTTCCGCCGTTCTCGCTGACATTTGTAAGCTTGTATATCATATCAATTTTCTCTGAACCGTCCGAGAAGCTCATAGCGAACTGGCCGTTAGCCTCGCCGTCTTCTTCCTCAACAGCGCCCTTGAAGGTCATAACGTCCTGACCGTCTGCGCTCATCTTCATATCAACAGCTGTTACAGCACCTGTGAGAACGCTCTTGATATCCAGCTCTGCGCCGTCCATATCGAAGTGGAGACCTGCAGGGATATCCTGGTTGTAGTAAACGTCGAAGCTTACGCTCTCGCCGCCCTCTTCAACCTCGCCCATTGAAGCGAGCACCTGGTCGATAAGCTCCTCATAGGACATATTAGGAACCGTGCCTGTTGCTGTTCCTGTTGCATAGGCGCCTATCTGCTCGTAAAGGCTCTTGAGGTTCTCGTCGTTCTTGGCTTCCTCAAGAACAGCCTTGAGCATATTTGCAAAGTCCTTGCCTGTGATGGTATAGGTCTTTGTGGTGAAGGTGTAGTCATAGCCCTCGATGTCGCCGCTGACCTCTTCGCCCTCCTTGCCCTCGGGCATAGCGCCAAGAGCTGCGTCTATGTACTTGCCGAGGTTCTCGGTCATAGCGTCGGTGTCAAATTCAAGACCCTCAAGCTGACCCATAAGCTCCTCGATAGTGGTGCCGCCGGTGGACATTGTGAACTGGTCCTCCAGCTGTGACATAAGCTCGTTTATATCTACAGAAAGATAGGACTCGGAAAGCTCGGGTATCTGTAAATAAGCCTTGCCGGAATCTCTGTCATATACAACGTTTGCAGAAGCAAGATTGTTGTCATTGTAAAGCAGAGAGAAGTCTGCCTGTGCCTTGCTGTCCTTCTGCTTGGTGCTTGTCTTGATGCCGATGCTGCCGATGTCTATGCCGGCCATCTGCTTGAAGCTGTCGCCGAAGGAAAGGGTAGCGTTTGCATCATAAGCAAAGTCGAGCTCGCCCTTGATAGCCTTTTCTGCGGTATCGATAGTCTCGGAAACGTCGGTGCCGGTGAAGCCGGGAACGATGCCGCCGTCCTTGATCTTGTCCACAGGGCTGACTACTTCGTTTTTCTTGCTGTCCTTCTTATCGCTGTCCTTGTTCACCAGAACATATCCCACAGCAGAGCCCGCCACGGAAACGCCCAGCACACCTGCAAGGATAGGCGTAAGAATCTTACTCTTTACCATAATATTTCCTCCTTACTAAATGTTATCTCCTTTATGTTTCTGCGAATCAAAGAATAATGCCCCTACATAATAACATTATTCCAAGTACACTATACCATATAATGATGCAATTGTCAACAGCCAAAAGTTACAAAATAGCAATCTTGATATAACAAAAGATTAACAAAACGACCGTACAATTCCCCCTCTCCCCGGTGTCTTGAAATATTAAAAAAATCCCCTTGCCATATTAACACTTATGTTCTATTATAATACAGGTGCGCAGGGGCGAGCCACTGGCGGATCTAATGACTAAGTAGTGTAACGGACATATCAACTCTTTCAAAAGGTTCACGCAGTGGTGCTAAATGAAAAGTCGGGACAATGCTTCTCCCTCCCCTCCGGGGAGGGCGGCGGCTTTGTAACAGTCCGCACGAAACTGGTCGGGGTGGGGGAATTATAAAGAATGAATAAAGACCTTACAGTTGGAAAAGCGCAGAGCGTTCTATGGCGGTTTTGTCTGCCGCTGTTTGCAAGCGTAATTTTCCAGCAGCTATATAATATCGCAGACAGCCTTGTGGCAGGAAAGTTCATCGGCGAGGAAGCCCTGGCGGCGGTTGGCAACAGCTATGAGATAACGCTCATCTTCATAGCCTTCGGCTTCGGCTGCAATATCGGGTGCTCGGTGATAGTGTCCCAGTTTTTCGGCGCAAAGCGCTTTCGGGACGTCAAGACAACAGTGAGCACCACCTTTATAGCTTCAGGGGTGCTGTGTGCCGTCCTTATGGCAGGGGGACTGCTTCTGTCCTCACAGCTGCTTACGCTTATCCACACGCCGAAAAACATCTTTCACGACTCGCAGGTGTATCTGTGCATCTACATTTTCAGCCTGCCATTTGTTATATTCTATAATGTATCAAACGGCATCTTCGCTGCTCTTGGCGACTCGAAAACGCCCTTCTGGTTCCTGGCGTGCTCCTCGGTGGCAAATATAGCTATGGACATCCTGTTCGTCAAGGCCTTTGATATGGGTGTGGCTGGTGTTGCCTGGGCGACGCTTATCTGTCAGGGGATAAGCTGTGTGCTGGCGCTGGTGTTCGTTATAAAGAGGCTGCGAACGATAAAGACAAACGAAAAACCGCCGCTTTTCTCGTCCCGTATACTTAAAAAGATAACCATGATAGCTGTGCCGAGCATCCTCCAGCAAAGCTTCATCTCGGTGGGCAACATAATCATCCAGGGAGTTATTAACGGCTTCGGCTCGGGAGTCATCGCCGGGTATTCCGCTTCGGTGAAGCTCAACAACATGGTGATAACCTCCATAACCACTATCGCAAACGGTGTTTCAAACTTCACCGCACAGAATATCGGCGCCGGGAAACCCCAGCGTGTGGCCGAGGGCTTCAAGGCCGGTATCAGGATGGTGTGGATGATTTGTATACCTATAATAGTTCTCTATTTCTTTGCCGGAAAGTGGCTGGTCTACCTGTTTCTTGACGAGCCCACAAAGCAGGCGCTCGACACGGGCGTTATTTTCCTGCGGATACTCTCGCCCTTTTATTTCATCGTTTCGGCAAAGCTCATCTCCGACGGGATACTCCGTGGCGCCGAGCTTATGTACCGCTTTATGGCGGCGACCTTCACCGACCTGATACTAAGAGTTGTCCTTGCAAAGATATTCTCGTTCTTCTGGGGCTCTGTGGGGATATGGACAGCCTGGCCCGTTGGCTGGACAGTGGCGATGTTCATTTCCGTGGGGTTCTGTGTGAAGTATTTAAAGCAGTGCTCGCCGCACGGCTAATGCCCCCACCCATTGGAGTTTTGTGCAAGCTAATAGATCCCCCTGCCCTCCCCGGAGGGCAGGCAGGGGCGAGCCCCTGCACCACCGCCCCCACCCATCGGGGCTTTGTGTAAACTTATAATTCCCCCTGCCCTCCCCGGAGGGGAGGGGGATAGCTTTGTGCGGGCTTTTCAATTGCACACTGTGGTGTTCGCCGCACGGCTTTGCCTGCGGTTTTTTTGTGCCTTTTTCCGGCTTTAAGGTTTTTTTAATAAATTCTCTGGTATGATGTAGTCAGAGAAAAGAAATGCCCGCTCCGCCTTCGGCGGAGCGGTGCGAGAGGGCAAGACACAGAGAAAAGAAAGGGCGCCGTGCCCTGCCGAAGAAAAGAAAGGAGAAAACAAAATGTTTCTGCGAATACTTAAAAACGATCTCAGGCGCAAGAAGACGATGAACATAATCCTTCTGCTGTTCGTCATCCTCTCGTCGATGTTCGCTTCATCCAGTGTCAGCAATATATCCGCCGTGATGAGAGGAACGGACAGCTACTTTGACAAGGCAGGAATGTCAGATGCGTTCATACTCACGCTGTCGGAGACCGACTGCGATACAGTGTCCAAAAATCTGGACAACTGTAAAGGCGTTGACAGCTATCAGAGGGAAGACGTGCTTATGCTGATGTCGGACAACTTCCGCCAGGACGGCAATAAGCTTGTGGACTTTACAAACGCCGCTCTGGTACAGTGCGGAGCGGACACAAAAATGAATATCTTCGACGACAGCAACGAGAAAATAAAAAACGTAAGAGAGGGCGAGTGCTATATCTCGGGGACCTTTGCCGAGAGAGCAGACCTTGAGGTGGGCGAGCGCTTTGATATCAAGGTCGGAGACAACACCTGGACCTTCACCTTTGCAGGCCACGCAAAGGATGCCCTGTTCGGCTCGGAGTTTATAAATAACCCGAGGTTCCTGCTTAGCAGCGCCGACTATGAAAAAATGGTGCCTGAGTGTCAGGACAGCAGAGGAGCTGTCTTCTACATCGAAACAGATGACGCCGACACAGTCCTTGCCGAGGCGGCAGAGGGCGCAAAGATCCAGTTCTCGGGGCCGAGGTCGATGATAAAGACCAGCTATATAATGAATATGATAGTCGCAGCGCTGCTGCTTGTGGTGAGTGTGGGACTTATAGTGGTGTCCTTCATCGTTCTGCGCTTCACTATCGGCTTTACTATCGCCGAGGAGTTCCGTGAGATAGGCGTCATGAAAGCCATAGGACTCAAGACCCGCTCTATCAGAGG
This sequence comes from uncultured Ruminococcus sp., assembly GCA_902800795.1. GTDB lineage: Bacteria > Bacillota > Clostridia > Oscillospirales > Ruminococcaceae > Hominimerdicola. Next base: position 11,671 of record CADCFQ010000019.1, read on the forward strand.
GCTCTACCTTGTCAAATACACAGGCATAGCTGTGCTGGGCGCTGTGCTCGGCTTCTTTGCAGGCATACCCTTCGGGCGGATGCTCCTTGACAGCGCAGCAAGCTCAATGGTCCTTGGCGGAGACAACACAGTGCTGATATCTGCGCTGTCGAGTGCCGCAGTTGTGGCGGCGATAATCGCTTTTAGTTGGAGAAGCACAAAGAAGATAAAAAAGCTCTCTCCCGTGGATGCGGTAAGAAGCGGCCAGACAGGCGAGCGCTTCAAGAAGAGAGGGATACTCAAACTCGGCTCCAGCCGCCTGGGGACAACGTCCTTTATGGCGCTCAATGATGTTTTCAGCGCAAAGAAACAGTTCGGGATAATCTGCGCTGTGTTCACAGTCTGCATACTGCTTGTGACTGTGCTTGCGAACACCGCAAATTTCCTCAGCAGCGAGAAGATGCTGCCGTTCATGGCGCTGACAGAGAGCGATGTTTATATCAACGACACCTCGGAATGTATGGACATCATCGGTGCAGTAAAGACTCCGGACGAAGCCATTGAAGAGGTTGAGCAGAAGATAAGAGACGCAGGGTATGATGCGGATGTGAGCGTGGAGCTGTGGTATAAATATACGGTGGCTTTCGGTGATAAGTCGGTGAGCGTGCCTATGATCCAGAACCGCAGGACAAAGACCGAGGATTACAGCTATGAGCAGGGAACGGCTCCGCAGTATACCAACGAGATAGCCCTGTCGCTGCCGGTGCTTGAAAAGCTGGGCGCAAAGGTGGGCGACACCGTGACCCTTGCTATAGGCGGCGAGGATAAGGAGTTCATCGTGACGGCTTCCTACCAATCGATGAACAATCTTGGCGAGAGCGGACGCTTCCACCAGGACTATGAGACGGACGACAGAGGGATATCCACAGCCTTCGCTTTCCAGGCGGATTTCAAGGATGACCCCGACGCAGAGGAAATAGACAACAGAGTAGAAAAGCTGAAGGACGCATTTGAGACCGACAACGTGTTCAACAGCGCCGACTACGCAAAGGACTGCTCAGGCGCAGCGGATACTATCTCGGCGGTGAAATATCTGGTGCTGGTGATAGATATCATCTTAGCGGCGATGATAGCCGTTCTGATGGAGCGCTCATTTATCTCGAAGGAGAAAAGCGAGATAGCGCTTCTCAAAGCCATGGGCTTTAAAAGCCGCTCGGTGATCTTTCAGCACACGCTTCGCTTCGTGTTCGTGTGCATAGCGGCGGCAGTCTTTGCGGCGGTGCTGTGCATACCGCTGACAAAGCTTACGATGGATCCGATATTCAGCATAATGGGTCTGGTAAGCGGGATCGAGTTTAAGATAGATGCGGCCGAGGTGTTCTTCATCTGTCCGATGATAATGCTCGGCGTAACGGCCCTTGCGGTGTTCCTGACATCGCTTTACACCGCATCAGTCAAGGCCAGCGACACAGCGGATATCGAGTAAGCCAGAGGGCGGAGAAAGATTTACGAACCACCTGAGCCGCAAAGAGAAATGATCCCGGCGGATCGGATAACAACAAAACGCACACCAGACAAGGAGGATAAAAAATGAATACCGTACTTGATGTAAAGGACCTTTGCAAGACATATATCGTAAACAAGAGACAGAATAACGTCCTCAGAAACGTAAGCTTCTCAGTGGACGAGGGCGAGATGATAGCCGTTATGGGGCCCTCGGGCTCCGGAAAATCGACGCTGCTCTATACCGTGTCGGGAATGGACGCCATGACCGCCGGCAAGGTGGAGTTCTGCGGCAGCGATATCTCGAAAATGAGCCAGAACGAGCTTTCACAGCTTAGGCTCGATGATATGGGCTTTGTGTTCCAGCAGATGTATATGATGAAAAATCTGTCGGTGCTTGACAATATCATCCTGCCGGCCTGCAAGAGCAAAAAGGTGAGCGAGTCCAGGTCGCAGACCGCCGACAGGGGAAGAAGCCTGATGAGGAAGCTTGGTATCTCCGAGGTGGCAGACAACGACATCAACGAGGTGTCCGGCGGCCAGCTCCAGAGGGCGGCTATCTGCCGTGCGATGATTAACGAGCCAAGGATGCTCTTTGCGGATGAGCCCACGGGAGCGCTCAACCGTTCGTCCTCGGAGGAGGTCATGGATGAGCTCTGCCGCCTTAACGACGACGGCACCACAGTGATGCTCGTCACCCACGACGCAAGGGTGGCCGCAAAATGTACAAGAGTGTTATTTATAGTTGACGGGAACATAAAAGGGGAGTATAATATAGACAGAAACAAGTCCCCAAGAGACCGTGAGCGTGACCTCAATAACTGGCTCCTCGAAATGGGCTGGTAGGCAGATGCGTGGTGCTCGCCGCACGGCTAATGCCCCCACCCAGCGGGGCTTTGTGTGAGCTAGTAGAGAGTTTCTGCCCTCCCCGGAGGGGAGGGGGTTAGTCTCGTTGAGGCTTTTCAGTTGCACACTGCGTGAACCTTGGGAGATAGGTGCTCGCCGCACGGCTCTGTCTCTGGCGGAGATTATTACTTGGCTGCTTTCCCAGCGTTAGCGGAGCTTATGCGTGGGCACATTACGTCAGGAGGTATCAGGATGAAAAAGAGATATACAGCGCTGCTTGCGGCGGTGACAGCAGTTTTGATGCTGGGCGGCTGCGGAGCAGAGGACAGCAGCTCGTCAAAGCCGGCAAAGGATAACACATCGTCTGCCGCAGAAACGACCTCAGCACAGACCGTCTCCCCAGAGACAAGCGCTCCCGAACAGACACAGGCGCCGCAGCCTTCGGCGACCGAGGACGGGTCTGAAGCCGAGTCCAAGGCGGGACCCGGGACAGAGCCCGCTCCGGAGAGCGCCTTTGAGAGCTATAACGACTACCTCGGCTGGGCGGACAGCGTGGGCTATGACAGCGGATACCTGACCCGGGCAGGCGTGGACGGCATAAACGAAGACCAGTACATCACCCTGCCGGACAGTCCCGGCTATACTTCCGGGAAGATAGTCATCGGCGACAGCAGATGCTGTCAGATGGGTATACTCCAGCAGAGGTCGGGGGCAGGCAGCTATGCGACCTTCGGGGTCTGGGGCGGACATTACAGCTCGGTGAAGACTCCGCCTATCGTGACCGACGAGCTGAAAAACGCTGTCAGGGAGTGCTTTGAAGCGCAGATAAAGGCCGAGGGCAGGTGTGACATTTACTTTTTCGCCACGGTCAACGACTATGATTTTCAGGAAAACGACAACGCCGGATTTATAGCGGACACGGTGAGCGCAGCGGCGGAGTTTGCGGACATGACCTTTGACTGCAACGGCGAGACCTATCGTCCGACAGTGACGGTGATAGGCTTTGACGGCTGCTGGACGACCAGTGACCTGTGGGGGACTCCGCAGGAGGATTTCAACCGCTGGGTCGGGGATTACAGCGAGAAGCTTGAAGCGGCGGTCAGGGCCGAGGACAGGCTGAGCGGCTGCGGGTTTACGACGGTGCCGGAGATCTGCGGCGGCAAGGCAGGGTTCATTGATGACGGTCTGCATTACAGTGACGAGACGCTAACGGCGATAGAGGATATGATCAACGCACAGGAATAACGCACTGAGCTGAATAGTTCGCCAGGGGATCAGAAAGCGCACGGTCCAGCCTTGCGCCAGAGGCTGGTGGGGTGTTGGGGCAAAGCCCCGACCAGAGCACGAGACAGAGTCTCGTTCGGAGCGGAGCTCCGATGAATTCAAAAACAGTCCGGTGGACTGTTTTTGAAGAGGGGAAGCCCTGCAAGAGGGGCTTCCCCTGTGAGAAGTACGGACAAAGCTACCCTCAAGCCGCTTGCGGCTTGACGAGAAATGTGAAGCAAGGAAAAAACAGCACTATGCCGCAAAGCCGAGATCTGCCGCCGGCAGATCGAAGGCAGGCAAAGTGAGAAGTTCTGTTTTGACACAGTGAAGGATTTAGGGCTTTCGCTGTGAAAAAGGTGTCGGCTTCGCCGACGTTATTTAAAATGGGGGCTTTCCGGTCGCCCCCATACCCCTTCGGGTGGACATTTCCCAGCGTAAGCGCTAGCTTATGCGTGCTCCCATACACCTTCGGGGATACACCCCATACCCAGACAAAAATAATGGAGTGATAGAATGGTCGATATACTGATAGTCGAGGATAACAGCGAGCTGAGCTCCCTCGTGACGGATTTTCTGAGAGCCGAGGGCTATACGGTGAGCGCTGTCGATAACGGTGAGAAAGCCTTGTCGCTGTATGAGAAATACGGCGCAAGGCTCGTGCTGCTTGATATAAACCTTCCGGGGATGGACGGCTTCGGGGTGTGCAAACGCATAAGAGAACAGGACAACACCCCCATAATCATGCTGACCGCAAGAACAGGCAGGGACGATAAGCTAAGCGGTCTGCTGACAGGGGCGGACGACTATATCGAAAAGCCCTACGATATCGACATCCTGCTCGCAAAGATAAAGGGCATCTTCCAAAGACGCCTTGCTATCGACGAGCTTTCGGACAGCGGCATAACACTCGACCTGGCCACGCAGACAGTAAAAAAAGACGGTGTGGACATCCCCGTCACACCGAAGGAGTTCGACCTTTTAGCGCTTTTTATCGAGAACAAAGGGCAGGTGCTCACAAAGGACAGGCTCCTCTCAAAGGTGTGGGGCTCCGACAGCGAGAGCGAGCCCCAGACACTCACTGTCCACATCAAGTGGCTGCGTGAGAAGATAGAGGACGACCCGTCACATCCTACAAAGATACTTACCGTGTGGGGCAAGGGCTATCGCTGGGGAGGTCAGACTTGAAACGATTTGACAGACTGACAGTTGTTTTTGTTCTGCTGACAGCGGCGGTGTTTGCGGCGGTGAATATCTTCCTTGTGAAGACAGACCTCGGCGAGGACAAAAGCTATCGTGTGGAGATAAACAGGATAGTAAAACAGCTGGAACAGGGCGAAAAGCCCGATGCTGATGACTTTGAACAGGTGACACAGATAAGGGAGTATGACGGCGCCGGGGACTTTTATAAGGCGGACTCGGAGTATGTGATAGTCGAAGCCTCCGGAAGCCTGTGGCGCATAAGCTATGAGCAGAAAAAGACCTCGAAGACAGGGGTCTATGTCTCGGTGAATATCGGGCTGGGGGCGCTGACGCTGATGCTCCTGGCGGTGATGCTTTACACCCGCAGGAGTGTTATCAGACCGTTCCAGAAACTCAAAGACTATCCGGTGGAGCTTTCAAAGGGCAACCTTACGGAGCCGCTCAAAGAGAACCGTTCAAAAAACTTCGGGCGGTTCATCTGGGGGCTGGATATGCTTCGCAATAAGCTTGAGGACAACCGCAAACGGGAGTATGAGCACGCAAGAAAAGAAAAGACCATGCTCTTGTCCCTCTCCCACGACATAAAGACTCCGCTGGCGGCTATCAAGCTTTCGGCACAGGCGCTTTCAAAAGGGATATATAAAGACCCCGAAAAGCAGATAAGCACCGCAAAGAGCATAAGCGCAAATGCGGACGAGATAGAAAAATATGTGGGAGAGATAATCCGCAAGACGGAGAACGACTTTTTGTCTTACGAGATAAGCATAAGCCAGTTTTATCTTTCGCAGACGGTGGATCACCTGAAAGAGTATTACAGCGAGAAGCTCAGTGTTCTTGGGATCAGGTTTGAGACGGAGAGCTTTACTGACTGTCTTCTGAGCGGAGATCCCGAGCGCCTTACAGAGGTGCTCCAGAACGTAATGGAGAACGCTGTCAAGTACGGAGACGGCGGGAGCATAAGGCTCAGCTTCGGAGAGGAAGAGAACTTCCGGCTCATCACGGTGACGAACACGGGGTGTACTTTGCCGGAGGAGGAGCTGGACACGATATTTGACAGCTTCCGCCGGGGTTCCAACGCTGCCGGCAAGGAGGGCAGCGGACTTGGTTTATACATCTGCCGCAGGCTCATGCACGATATGGGCGGAGAGATCTTCGCCGAGATCAGTGGCGGCGACATGGCGATGACGGTGGTGGCCGCCAAAGCATAAAGTGGAAAAATCCGCCGGAGACAAAAAAAGCGCACGGCCCGGCCTTGCGCCGGAGACGCTCGAAGAGGGTTGATCCTAAAATAGTCCGGCGGACGCTTTTTTTCGATTCACCCCTGCTGTGCGGCGAGCACTGACTCCTTTTGATTTAATAAGAATTTAGTATTTACTTTTTTGTCGAAATATGTTATACTGACTATATATTTTGTTTTTTGGAACGGAGAACCTATGGAAAACCATGTGAAAGCGACAGCCATAGACCGTGAGGTCAGGAAAAGCCTGAAAGCTGCCGCTAAGAAAAACCTTAAACTAAATTATATAGCCTGTATCGCTGTGTGCTTTATTATGCTGTTTATCGCAAGCGAGTATCACGCCACCGTTCAGAATATCTCCGCCTATGACCGTGTGAGAGTTGCGGATATGAAGTACGACGCCGAGGATAAGATAGAGATCATTAAAGATATGCTCGAAAACGGCCTGACCGCCGAGGAGGCAAACAAAAAATGGCACGTCAATGACGTGTCCGCCGTCAAGCGCTGGCATGACCTCTTCCTCTCGGGAAGACTGGACGCTCTGACCGCTAAGGAGATAACCTTCTTCGCTTCTGCTGGCGATACCTCGAATATCGACATAACCCTCAACGCTCTGGGGCTAGATAAGACCGCCAGACAGAAAGCCAAGATGTATCTGGACAAGAACGCCCTCAACTTTGTGAGCCTGTCTTCGGCCTATTTCGACATCGTCACCAAGAACCACTCCTACAAGTTCTCGCTTGCCAATGTTTTCTCGGGAATGGCAAAGGGGCGCTCGCCGAGAGCCGTGTTCAATTCGTTACTATATGCGATGTTCACGTTCTTCTTTACTATGCTGGTCATCAATATACTGATAGTCAGCGAAAGACGCTTTTTCTTAGAAAACCGCACCTATCACGGGACACGCTCGGGAAGGCTGGGCTTTTTGCTCAGGGAGCGCACCTTCAAGCCTGCAAAAACTATGCTTCTGAAGGATATCTATTTCACCCTGTGGGCGATGACACTTGTGATGATACCCGTGAAGATCTATGACTATATGTTTGTACCCTACATCCTTGCCGAGAACCCGAACATCGGCTCACGCAAGGCGATAAAGCTCTCCCGTGATATGATAAAGGGTCACCGCATGGAAATGTTCAGGCTCGACCTTTCGATGATGGGTTGGTATTTCCTGACGAGCATATCCTTCGGCTTTGTGGGAGTGTTCTATGTAAACCCCTACGTTACCGCACTTAACACCGAGGCTTATTTCTTCCTGCGCCGCCTTGCTATCGAGAACGGTATGGAGGGGAGCGAGGAGTTCAACGACTGCCTGCTTGACCTTGACCTTTACGAGCAGCAGATAATAGACGGTTCAAAGGGCTCTGTATGCGATATCGCCCTGATAGCGCCCGTTCATCCCGTTATGGACGATATGGAGGGCGAAAAGGAGCTGTCCCTGGAGGACCTGAGAGCCTGCAGGCAGTATCCCGGCCTTCGCCACGAAGCGCCGTCCCATTACAGCCGCTTTGCAAACAAGACTATCAGGCACCGTGACTATCACCGCAAATACGATATCTGGGCATACATAGGGATGTTCTTCACATTCTCGATCTTCGGCTTTATCTGGGAGGTGGCTATCCACTTCATCGAGGACGGCATCCTTGTCAACAGGGGTACCCTCTTCGGGCCGTGGCTGCCTATCTACGGCGTTGGCGGCTGCCTTGCGGTGATGCTTTTAAAGCGCTTTATCGACAAGCCTGTGCTCACCTTTGTGATAGTGTTCTTCGGATGTTCGGTGCTTGAATTCTGCACAGCCCTTTACCTTGACAAGGTGAAGCACATAAAATACTGGAACTACACAGGATATTTCGGGAATATCGACGGCAAGGTCTGTGTCGAGGGCGCTATGGTGTTCGGCTTTGCTGCCTGTGCAACTATCTACATCCTGGGGCCGCTGGTGGACGATATCCTCAAAAGGATGAAACCGGCCATAAAGGTGGCGCTGTGTACGACTCTTTCGGTGATGTTCATTCTTGACCTTGTCTACACCAACTTCAACCCCAACGAGGGCGAGGGGATAACCGACTATTCTTCCGTGACAGTTTATCAGGATCAGCAGGATAACGGAGGTGTTATCTTTGAACAGTCTGACTGACAGGCTATTTGAGCTCGGGGAGGTGGACTTTGCGGACTTTACCGCAAGGACTATACCGAATGTTGAGAGAGAGCTTTTTATCGGTGTGCGCACACCGGCGATAAGAGCCCTTGCAAAGGAACTTAGCGGCACGGCGCAGGCTGATGACTTTATCTCTCAGTTGCCCCACAGGTATTTTGAGGAGAACCAGCTCCATTCCCTTATTATTTCCCGGGAAAAGGACTTTGAGCGGAGCATCGCTCTTATCAATGCTTTCCTGCCCTATGTCGATAACTGGGCGACCTGCGACCAGCTCTGCCCCGTCAGCTTTTCAAAGAACAAGGAAAGGCTTGTCCCCGTTGTCTTCGGCTGGCTGGAGAGCGAGCACCTTTATACAAGGCGCTTCGGAGTAAAGACCCTGATGAACTTCTTCCTCGACAGCGACTTTGACAGCCGCTATCCTGAAGCGGTGGCAAAGCTTTGCTGCGGCGAGTATTATATGAACATGATGATAGCCTGGTACTTTGCCACAGCTCTGGCAAAGCAGTTTGACGCTGTCATCCCGTTTATCACCGATCAGCGCCTGAGCGTCTGGGTCCACAACAAGACTATCCAGAAGTGTGTGGAGAGCAGGCGCATAACGGACGAGCAGAAGGAGCTTCTCAGAACGCTCAGGATAAAATAGGATATAATAATTACACGGCAGAGAAAAAACAACAAACTGAAAACGTCCGCAGGAGCGATAACCTGCGGACGTTCTCTTTATTTAAGGTCGGGGATCATGTATTCAATATTCGTTATTCATTAAGCGGTGAAGCCACAACTATATCTGCATATCTCTGCCGCCGTGGCCGCCGGGACCTCCGCCCATATCGCCGCCCATATCGCCGCCGAAGCCGCCCATTCCGCCGCCCATCATTGCGGGCTGAGGAATGGAGTCGACCTGAGTGCCGTTGATGATGATAGTGCCGCCTGTGTAGGACGCATTGCCGTCGTAGTCAAAGGACTCGCTGGGGCCCTGCTCGGGGTAGTTGAGGTTTATCGTTCCGCCCGAAATGCTTACGCTTCCGTTAGCGTCGATGCAGTCAACATCTCCGCCGCTCATTGTGATGTTGAGCTCGCCGCCTGTTATCTCAACGAACACATCAAGTCCCGATACCTTGCTCGATGCGTTGAGTCCGTCGTCGGATGCACTGATGTTTATCGTGCCGCCGTTTATCTGAATCTGTGTAGCCTCGATGCCCTCTGCGGCGCTGATGTCAAAGGTGCCGCCGTCTATCTGTACAAACGTCGCAGCCTGTATGCCGTCGCTGCCTGCCTGGATGTTGAAGCTGCCGCCTGCTATATAGATATAGCCGACAGTGCTGTCCTCATCGTTTGCACAGTGGAGGCCGTCCTTCGAGGTGTTCACGGTGAACGTTCCGCCGTTTATCAGGAGCGAGTCGTTCGCTTCAAATGCGTCTAGCGCACAGCTGATAGTGTAGGTGCCGCCTGTTATCTTCATATCGTCGTGGCCGGAGATACCGTTGCCGTTTGCCGAGGTGACATTAAGTGTGCCCTCGCCGTTGAGAACGATATCGTCCTTAGAGAAGATGACCGCATCGGTGTTGGTGTCGCCGTCGGCTGTGAACTGGCCTGTTACGCTGAGGTTATTCTCGGTGCCGGAAACTGTGGTGACGAACACCTTGTCGGCATTTACAACATAGATAGCAGGGAAGTCGCTGTTGGTGATATCAACGCCGTTAAGAACTATCTGCACCTTGGCTTCGTCATCGGTTTCTACCTTGATGGTAAAGTTCTCTGCCGAGCCGCTTACGACATAGACACCGGCTTCGGTTATCTCAAGGGTCTTGCCGTCCTCGGCGGTTATCTCCACAGCGTCGGTCAGGTCAGCGGTCTGCTTGAGATCTCTCTTCGAGAAAAGACCGTCATCGCTCTCGCTGTCGTCATCCTTCTCGTCAGATGCGTTCTCTGCCGGGACTTCCTCGGCTTCGGCCTTTGTGGTGGCAGCCGTGGTGGTGGTGGTTGCGGCAGTGGTCTCCGAAACGGAGGACTCCTCGCTGCTGTCGTTATCTGTCACCTGGGAGATAAGGCTCTGACCGGAGGTCGCGGATGAAGCAGTTTCGGATGCGGAAGAGCTGCCGGATGTCTGTCCGCAGCCTGCGAGCATCATTGTAACTGCCATTGCTGCTATGATAAGGTTCATCTTAGTGTTTTTCATAATTTTATCCTCTCTTTCATTTGTTTTGTTGTGCTTAGTATAACCCCCTTACCTAAAATGTGCTTTAAAGATTGTTGAAAATAATGTGAAAACCTTCTGCCTGCTAATAAGGCGGGTATCTCTGCCGCAGATGGTTTAAGAAAGGACTTCCGGGCGAAAAATGATACCTCACCCCGAAGGGGGGTGAGGTATCATTTTTCGCACTTTGCGCCGCTGCGAAGCAGTAGCGCAAAAGATAAGCTCTATTTGTTTTGAAAGTCTTTACCCAAAGTCTTTCTTTACAGCTATGTGTATCTTGCTCCTGATGATGCCCACGGTCACGTCATCGGCAAGGTTTGCGAGAATGGACTTTTCAAGCTCGTCCCAGCTCTCCTTTGCCGCCGCAGGCTCTGCGTCAAGTCCGCTGCGGTAGTCGCTGAGCGACCATATCCTGTCCTCGTCATAGTCCGCAGCTCCCATTTTCATAGCGCCGTAGGGGTCGTCCTTTGCAAGCTTCGCACGGTTTTTGAGCATATACTCGATACCCACAGTGAGCTTGCCGAGTATGCCCTTGGCGGCATCGTTCTTGCCCGATTTTGCCACCGACAGTATCTTGTCGATGTCGTATTCTACCTTGTCCTTCGGGGCAACGCACAGGTGCAGCTCATACCTGCTGCCCTCGTTCTCTATCCAGAAGCTGCCGTCTCCGTAGATAAGAAGCGGCGGCAGCATACAGATAAGCTCCTCCGAAAGGAGCCTGAGCCTTCTTGCAGCCCTGGGGTCGAGCTCGTTGAAATCTGCGACCTTCTGAGCCACCTCGGGGATAGCTTTGAAGTCGGTCGAAAACTGCTGGAGCGGATAAGTGTCTGATCTCATTTTTTTACCTCCGTTAATAGCTGTATCATCTCTTTTAGTTTACCACATATATCTCCGCTTGTCAATCACCCTTCGGGTCAGATCCGCACATATCGGTTTTCACTGCTATATCTGCAACTGCCGCTGTGCGGAAGCCTTGGGGTGCGGAAAACGGGTATTCTCCGCCGAAATTTTATGGTCATACACTTGACACACCAATTAAGTTGCCTTAGATAATGGGGTTCGGGGCGAAGCCCCGATGGGTCGGTAACGAGGGCGAAGCCCTCCCCCATATTCTCCCGAGCTCGCTGTGAGCGAATGCTCACGGACGAGCGAGGGCTTGGGGGCAAAGCACGAAAAAGCCGGGCGTGAACTATATTAACAAAATATACCTTGACAAGAGGGGCAAAAAGTGAGATAATACAAGAGTATGCAATTTAAAAGACAAAGAAAGGGAATGATCTGATGATTGATAAGGCCTTTCTGCTGTGCCCCGGCGTTCGAGTCTGACGCTCGCATAAGTTTTTAGGCAGGCAGTTTTTAAAAGTAAGAAAGGAATGTTTAGAATGAAAAAAGAGCTTTCAAAGCTTTACGACCCCTCCTCGGTCGAGGACAGGATCTATAAATACTGGATGGACGGCAAGCTTTTCCATGCTGAGCCCGACCCCAAGAAGAAACCTTATTGTATAGTGATCCCCCCTCCGAACATCACAGGCCAGCTCCACATGGGGCACGCCCTTGACGAGACCCTCCAGGACATCCTTATCCGCTGGAAGAGGATGAGCGGCTACAGCGCACTGTGGCTGCCGGGAACTGACCATGCGGCTATCGCTACCGAGGCGAAGATAGTTGAAGCTATGAGAAAAGAGGGCATAACCAAGGAGCAGCTCGGAAGAGAGGGCTTTATGGAGCGTGCCTGGGAGTGGAAAAAGCAGTACGGCGGCAGGATAGTCGAGCAGCTCAAAAAGCTGGGCTCCTCCTGCGACTGGGACAGAGAGCGCTTCACTATGGACGAGGGCTGCTCAAAAGCCGTTAAGGAAGTTTTCGTAAAGTATTACGAGAAAGGCCTTATCTACCGTGGCGAGAGGATAATCAACTGGTGCCCCAAGTGTAAGACATCGCTTTCCGATGCCGAGGTAACTTATGAGGATCAGGCAGGCCATTTCTGGCACCTCAGATATAAGATCAAGGAAGCCGACGGCTATCTGGAGCTTGCCACCACAAGACCCGAGACCCTGCTGGGCGATACCGCTGTTGCAGTAAACCCCAAGGACGAGAGGTATAAGGATCTGGTGGGCAAGACAGTTATCCTGCCGATAGTTCACAGGGAGATCCCTGTTGTTGCCGATGACTATGTTGAGATGGACTTCGGTACCGGCGTTGTTAAGATAACTCCTGCTCACGACCCCAACGACTTTGAGGTCGGTCTGCGCCACAAGCTCCCTGTTATAAATGTTATGAACGACGATGCTACTATCGTTGACGATTATCCGAAGTATGCGGGAATGGACAGATATGAGGCAAGAAAGGCGATAGTATCTGACCTCGAAGCCGAGGGTGCGCTTGTGAAGGTAGAGGATCACGAGCACAATGTAGGCACCTGCTACCGCTGCGGCACCACTGTTGAGCCCAAGGTATCGACACAGTGGTTCGTTAAGATGAAGCCTCTGGCACAGCCTGCTATCGATGCTGTAAAGAATGGCGACACAAAGTTCGTTCCCGAGCGTTTTGACAAGATATATTTCCACTGGCTGGACAACATCCGTGACTGGTGTATCTCCCGTCAGATCTGGTGGGGCCACCAGATACCTGCGTTCTACTGTGACGACTGCGGCGAGATGGTAGTTACCAAGGAAAAAGGCGCTGTCTGCCCCAAGTGCGGCAAGCCCATGAGACAGGACAGCGACACGCTGGATACCTGGTTCTCTTCGGCGCTGTGGCCGTTCTCCACTCTGGGCTGGCCCGACAAGACCGAGGATCTTGACTACTTCTATCCCACAAACACTCTCGTTACCGGCTATGATATCATTTTCTTCTGGGTAATAAGGATGATGTTCTCGGGTCTCGAGAACATGGGCAAGGTGCCCTTTGACACCGTTCTTATCCACGGCCTGGTCAGGGACGCACAGGGCAGAAAGATGTCCAAGTCCCTCGGAAACGGCATTGATCCTCTGGAGGTCATCGCAAACTACGGCGCTGATGCTCTGAGATTCATGCTGGCAACAGGAAACGCTCCCGGAAACGATATGAGATTTATCGAGGAGAAGGTAAAGAGCTCCAGAAACTTTGCAAACAAGCTTTGGAACGCTTCACGTTTCATTATGATGAACCTGCCCGAGGGCTTCAAGGCTGACAAGCTCCCGGAGAACCTCAGCGTTGAGGACAAGTGGATCGTATCTAAGTTCAACACCCTTGCAAAAGAAGTAAATGAGAACCTTGAAAAGTTCGAGTTGGGTATAGCTGTTGCCAAGCTCTATGACTTTATCTGGGACGTTTACTGTGACTGGTATATCGAGCTGACAAAGCCAAGGATCCAAGCCGGCGGCGAGAGTGCCGAGAACGCACAGACAGTTCTGGTGTTCGTTATGAAGGGTATGCTCAAGCTTCTGCATCCGTTCATGCCTTTTATCACCGAGGAGATCTGGCAGGCGCTCGTTGATGACGGCTCTTCGATCATGGTACAGGATTTCCCTGTGTTCGATGAGGCACTGTGCTTTAACGAGGACGAGGAGACCTTCGAGAAGATTATAGCAGGCATCAGGGCAATAAGAAACTGCCGTGGTGAGATGAACGTTCCGCCCTCCAAGAAGGCAAAGCTGTTCATCGAGACCGCAGAACCCAAGGTGTTCGCTCTGGGCGAGATGTTCTTCGAGCGCCTTGCTTCCGCTTCTGAGGTCATCATCAGCGAGAAGTTCGACGGCAAGGACTGCCAGACAGTTGTCACCGATTCGGCAAGGTTCTTCATCCCGCTCTCTGAGATCATCGACACCGACAAGGAGAGAGCAAGGCTTGAAAAGGACAAGCAGAAGGCGCAGAAGGATATAGATTTCCTCAGCGGCAAGCTGAATAATCCGGGCTTCGTTTCAAAGGCTCCCGAGAAGCTTATCGAGGCCGAGCGTGAGAAGCTGAAAAAGGCCGAGGAGAAAATGGCTAAGATACTCCAATCTCTTGAAGCACTTGCAAAATAAGCAAAATAAGAATGTTAAGGGCACCCTAGTCAGAAAACTGACGGGAGTGCCCTTTTGTTTTGAGTGAAAAAGAGAACAGAAAAGGTTTGGCTGTGCGACGTTTTTACATCACCGGAGGGCTTGACATGGTTATGACCATATAGTATAATGAAAAAAGATAAAACTTCATCTTGTACGGGTCAATGTACAAGCACACAACAGGCGGCTTTGCCGCAGCAACGAACAATAAGGAGTGATAGATCATGTCAAACAAAATGAACCTTACCGAAGAACAGAAGCAGGCTATGAGAGCGTGCAAAACATCCGAAGAGCTTCTCAGCTATGCAAATGAAAATGACATTGCACTTCCTCCCGATCTGCTGGAAGCGATCTCCGGCGGAGGGGAAAACCCGCAAACCTCCTCCGACAGGAAAATGAATAAGTGTCCCGTTCATGCGGACGGCAAGCACGATTATAAATTCACGGGCGAATCAAGACCCACGGACTGCTGGTTCTATGACACCGAGGAGCATTATAAATGCGCTTGCGGAAAGGGCTACTGGTCGGCCGGCTTTTTTGAATGGGAAAAGAAATGGGACTAAGTCTGTCTTATGAAAAATAAGGGACCGCATGAAGCGGAGAACATTCAAACGCATAGCCGCAGGAGCCGCTGCACAAACAGTTCCGGACGATAAAAAGGTACCTTGCCCCGAAGGGGGTGAGGTACCTTTTTCGCATTTATCTTTATTTAGATAGCTTATTCATCTTCGGGGAGCCTTTTTCTTCTCCTGTAAACAGCCGTCAGCTGTGTGAGCACTGCTGCGCCGAACATATCACACCAGATGATAAAAGAGTATTCGTCTATCTTGTTCTTATTGAGCCCGAGATACATAAGTGCCACAAAGCCTATCGACAGCGCTATTGCGGCGAGGCCTATTATGTTCTTGTCGATGAACTGATAGAGCACCGTCAGCAGGATGATGCCTGCGGCGGCGATGAGAGCATAGGTGAAATACTCCGCCCGGAGGACATTTCCGACCTTGTCCTTTTCATAGGCGAGGTACATCCCGAGGATCACCGCCGCAGGGACGTAATAGGCAAGGGAGAGAAGCTTTCTTCTGAATATAAGGAGAAGAACGCAGGCCGCCAGCCCGAAGATAGTTGTCAGCGGTGTATAGAAATTTGTCATATCCATATCTATCCTGTCAAGCGCCATCCACTCGTTGTAGTAGTCGGTATCAACGCCGTCATAGGGATGTGAGGAGAAAAACTCCTCCTTCGTGACGCTGTATTTCTCAAACGCATTTTTCTCGCTGTTCGTAAACTGTCCTGCCACCGTCATACCGTTGAAGAGGATACCGACAATAGCTATAATCAGGACTATTATCCCAAGCTTCGAGCCGTCCTTTGGCTTGGGGGCTTCTTCTGCCGCAGGCACGGACGCCTGTGCAGGTGTAAAAGGCATAGCAGCGGCAAGAGGGGGAAGCGTTGCTCCGCAGTAGGTGCAAAATTTAGCGTCGCCTCTGAGCGACTTTCCACAGTTGGGACAGCTGCGCTCCTGCGGGGCTGCCTGCGGCTGAGAAACAGCCTGCACAGCAGCGCTTGTCTGTGATGCGTTTTCTGAGGGCTTGTCGGGCTTGGCTTTGAGAGCCACCTCCTGGACTATCGTTGATAGCAGCGACACGCCGCCCGAGGCAAAAAGAGCTATCGAGAGCATATCCGCAGGCAAAACGAACAAAAGCCCTATGCCGGCAAGCGAGCCAAGCACGGTGGATAACCAGGGATAGAACCCGAGACCGAAGATCTTGTCGGTTATGAACGTTACGAGCCATGCTGCGGCTATACAGCCGAACATCAGATAGGTCGCAAGCTCCTCCATCAGTGTGTTTGCGTAGATGAGCATAGTGGATACCTCCCGTGGTTTTATCCGGCTTAATTCTTGTTCTTGTATACTATTTTTTCTTTGACGTCGACCTGATCGAACGAGATCTTGAAGCCCAGCCAGCAGGCAAAGGGGTAGAGAAGCGGCAGTATCGCCGCAAGGGCTATCACCCACCAGTGCATATCGCTGACCTTGGCGCTGTGAGCCGCCCAGTCGATAAGGGGATAGAACATAGCGTTTATCAGCTTGTAGGCCGGCAGGAAATTAAAGGAGCCCGTGGCCTTTGATATTATCAGCACCGCCATAGTAACATAGGAGGGTATCATTGCTACAAGCCCCATTTTAAGGCCGAAGCTGCGGTCAACGTCAGCGCCGTGGAGCGTGGCCTTGTCCTTGGCTATGCGCCCCTCTTTGAGCCCGAAATCGTTCATTATCGCAACAACGGTCATAAGGCCTGTGAAGCCGAACATCAGGTTGGCGCCGGCGCCGAAGGCCTTTGAGACCGCCGCAAAAAACAGAAAAACAAAGATGCCGAAAAACTCGGTCTGGAGCCATTTGAGGGCGCTTTTTGAAAGCGCTCGTTTTTTATTGTAGCTGTTCATTATCATACCTCGCAAGAAAATTATTATCTGAGAATATCATTATCTGAATTCTGATTATATCATAAAATATCGTTTTTTTCAATAGCCTGCTTGCAGAAATTTTCAGGTATCACAGCATTTTTCCGGCGCATCATAAACTTTGGGAGGTGAGAAAATGAAGCGTGAAAAAACAAAGATATACACTCCGAAAGCCAAAGCGGTAAACACCGAAAAAGCCGGCGGCGAGCTGACAAACGAAAACCCGGCCTGCGCCGAGGAAGTCAAAAAATGGGTGGACGACAATGAAAAATAGTTGAAAAGCTCTCTGCGTTGTGGTATAATCATCTCAGGAGAGTGATATAAATGACAAAAACTGCTTTCGTTACCGGGGGCGCCGGCGGTATTGGTGCGGCTGTGTGCAGAGAGCTGGCTGATGAGGGCTTTCGCATCTTTATAGGCTATAACCATTCGCAGGAAGCGGCGGAGAGCCTCTGCGAGGAGCTCAAAGCCGGCGGCGCAGACGCTTTCTGTGTCAGCTGTGATGTGGCTGACAGCGAAAGTGTACAAAAAGCTGTACAGTTTATAAACGGTATCTCCAAGGGCGTGGACGTTCTTGTTAACAACGCAGGTATCGCAGATATAGGGCTTTTCACCGATATGACGGAGGAGCGCCTCTTTGAGATGATAAACACGGATCTTTTGGGCGCTATGAGAGTGACTAAAGCGCTGCTGCCGGGGATGATAGCAAGGCACAGCGGCAGTATCATAAATATCTCCTCGGTGTGGGGAGAAAAGGGCGCATCCTGTGAAGTGGCTTATTCTGCGGCTAAGGCAGGGCTCAACGGCTTTACCGCTGCTCTTGCCAGGGAGACAGCTCCCAGCGGCGTCAGGGTAAACGCTGTGTCCTGCGGCTTTATCGACACGAAGATGAACAAGGCTCTCGGCGAGGATGACCGCCGGGCCATACTTGACGAGATACCCCTCGGGCGCTTTGGCACCCCGGAGGATATTGCAAAGGTGGTGCGCTTCCTTGCCGGTGAGGGTTCCGCCTACATCTGCGGCCAGGTGATAAGAGCCGACGGCGGCTGGGTATAAGAGCTTTTCAGAGCGAAGAAAAGCTGTAATAAGTATGTGAAAATGCGGTGATATGTGGGGATTTATTGCTAAGTGCGCGTGCTAAACGTTTGAATATATTGGGAAAAATGTCCGAAAATAAGTTACAAAAAAGTAATAATCGTTGACGGGGGTCCGATTTTATGTTATCTTTATAGCGGCAAAATGAATGCCGTAAAAAGGTTGAAAAAGAGAGGTAAAACTATGAAAAAGATAGCAGCATTACTTGTATCTGTAGTTATGGCTTGCGGTTTCTGCGCAGGCTGCGGCGACAGCGACAGCTCCTCTAAGAGCGACGCTTCTTCCAAGGGCAAGAGCACAGCTTCTACTGCTCAGGCTGACCCCGACACAGAGGGCAAGCACCTCGCAGAGGTATATACCGACGCACTCAAGAACAAGACCTTCTCGCTGAAGATGACCACATCTTCTGACTTTATGGGCGAGACACCTATGGTGCTTGAGATGTTTGGAGATGATCTCCACTATGAGATGTCTTTCCTGGGAGTAAGCCTCAATGTATATAAGATCGGTGACACCACCTATGTTCTCGACACCGCTTCCAAGTCCTTCTGCAAGGACGACACAGGCGCTTTCGGCGAGGACGCTATGGGCACCAACCAGTCCATGGGTATCGATGATTCCTACACCTTTGTAAGCAGCGAGAACGCTGACGGCTACATCATCGAGACATATTCCATCAGCAACCAGTGGGAGCTTTCCGAGGAGTCCGGCGTAGAGATCACTGTTGACTCCACAGAGGACGATTCTGATGCTTCTACAGCTAAGTACTACTTTGATGAGAGCACCAAGCAGCTTGTTAAGATCGAGTCCACCGCTATGGGCATGACTTCCACCACAACTATCGACACCTTCAAGACCGATATCACCGGTATCGAGCTTCCCGAGGACTTTGACAGCTGGACAGAGCTTTCTACCGAGGAATTCGGACAGCTCCTCCAGAACAGCATGGGCGATTTGAGCGGAGCACTGACCGACGACGCTGATGTTGAAGAAGGCGGAGACGAGGATTTTGATTTCTAATAATTACAGGATCGGAGCATAGCGTATTATGTTTTTGAGAAGTTTGGCGGCAGCTCTGGCTGTCGTGGCAGTTTGTATGTCCTTTGCATCCTGCGATGCAGCTGACAGCAGTTCCGAGGACAACAGCAAGGCGGCCGGTGTTTCCGAGTCACAGACAGAGGAAAGCTCTGCTGCTTCAAGCGAGAGCAAGACTGAAGCCGGCGACAGCAGTGCTGCAGAGGCGACAACGGATTATGATATAAACGGCGATTTCAGAGCCTTTGATGCGGTTAAGGAAAAGTGGGCAGACGGTTATTCTCTTGACCTTGCTTTCCAGAACCCGGCTATGGGAACAAGAGCCGATGTCAAGATAGTTTGGCAGGGCGACAAGGCTTATTATGAGTCTGTTATCGACGGCATGAAGAACTATACTATTATCCCCGGCGACGGAAAGGCTTACAGGATAAACGAGGGTACCACCACCTATTCCGTAAGGGACGCAGCCGAGGACGAGGCTATGATGAACGACCTGCTCATCAATCCTGCCGGAGAGTTTGACCATGCGGCTATCGCTGACGGAAATGTTGTTTTCGAGTACTATAACATAGATGAGAAAATGGGCGGCCAGGGCCAGATTGTTTACGGCTTTGACGGCGAGACCTATGACCTTGTGGAGATAGTGCTGGTCACAAACGGCGATGAAATGGCAGCAAGCTATTATTATGTCAATGAGATAAGCGAGCCTGATGCTGAAAAGTTCACGCTGCCTGATATCTCGAGCTACACGCTTGAGACTTAAAGAACAAAAGATCACAGACTTAAAAGCTGTCCCGGATGCTTTTGCGGCGGGGACGGCTTTTTTGTTTTATATAGGCTTGGTCAATTTGTTTAAGAGAGTTTCGGAAAAAGGACGAGATTTGTATAAAAATTTTCGCAAAACCCCTTGACAAAATCGCAAAAAGGGTATAAACTATATTTAGCACTCGGAAAGAATGAGTGCTAACACCTGCCAAAAGAGAGTGCTAACAGCCTCCGGCAGGGCAGAACAAGAGGTCAGAGAAGCGGTTGGCTTCGGAGACTGTAGGGACCGCATGAACAGGTGGTGTGAAAATGGACGACAGAAAGCTAAGGATACTTACGGCGGTGGTGGATGAATACATCGTCACGGGAGAGCCTGTGGGCTCCAAGGCGATAATGCCTCATATCAAGGCTTCCTCTGCGACCATAAGAAATGAGATGGCAGAGCTTGAAAAGCAGGGCTATCTTGAACAGCCCCACACCTCGGCGGGAAGAGTTCCGACCTATAAAGGATACAGGCTGTATGTTGATAAGCTGATGGAGCAGAACAAGCTCAGCGATGAGGAAAAGGGAATGCTCGATCAGATGATACCCAAGGAGTATGTCACCGAGAACGACCTTGTTGAGCAGGCTTCGGTGGCACTGGCCGAGCTTACAAAGTGTGCGGCGATAGTTGCTAACGCTACTCCGGAGATATCGGTGATCTCGAAGGTAGAGGTCATACCTACGGGCAAGAGGATGTATGTTATCCTGATGATAACTTCAAACGGCTCCATAAAGAACAAGGTCTGCCGGCTGGAGTTTGATCTTGACCAGGAACAGCTGGACTTCTTTGACAACTTCGTAAAGCAGAACCTGGACGGTGTGGCTGTCAGCGATATCTCGGACGCTTATATCGAGAAGCTGACCGAGGCTATGGGGACTTATATGCTGTCCCTTTCTCCGCTGGTGTCTGAGATACTAAAGATGTCCAAGGAGATGAAAGAGGTCTCGATAACGGGACAGAGAAATCTGCTTACCTGTCAGGACTTTGACCGCAACGAGATAATCTCGCTGCTTGATAACGAGAAGATACTCAAAAGCTTTATGGATGATACCTTCTCGGGGCTGAAGGTTATGTTCTCGCCCGAAAAGGACGGCTTTGTGGTAAGCAATTCTTCGATGATAACATCCTCCTTTATGAAGGACGGAAAAAAAGCCGGGACCCTGGGGCTCCTGGGGCCGATGAGGCTTGATTATGCTAAATTCATACCTTATCTTGAATACTTTACCGGAAAGATAACGGATATGCTTTCGGGAGAGACAGAGGATGAGGATGAGAAATAAAAAAGAAAGGCAGGCGACAGCTTGATGGGCGATGAGAAAAAGAAAGACCCCGTGACCGAAGAGGAAGAGATACAAACAGCCGAGGAGCAGAGCACGGAGGCAGAGGAGAACACCGAAGCCGAAGAGACACAAGCTCCGGAAGAAGAGCAGGCAGAAGAGCAGTCCGAGGAGGAAAAGCTCACAGCAGAGCTTGCGGATCAGAAGGATAAGTATCTCAGGCTTATGGCCGAATATGATAATTTCAGGAAGAGATCGGCAAAGGAAAGGCTCGAGCTTATGGAGACCGCAAAGGGAAATGCAGTAAGCGAGATACTTCCGGTGCTGGATAACTTCGAGAGAGCACTTGCGACAGAGACCCAGGATGAGGCCTATAAGTCGGGAGTGGAAATGATCTTCAAGCAGTTCTCCGACGCACTTGCAAAGCTGGGCGTTGAAGTCATAGACCCCACAGGTCAGGAGTTTGACCCCAATGTTGCAAACGCTGTGAACCAGATCGAGGACGAGAACCTGGGCGAGAACATAGTCGCACAGACCTTCCAGAAGGGCTACAAGGTCGGCGGCAAGGTCATCAGATACGCTATGGTAGTTGTAGCTAATCCGTAGCAGAGAATAAACAGGACAAAACTAAACCAAACTATATAAAAACAAGAAAGGATTTGATTTTATGAGCAAGATCATCGGTATAGATCTCGGAACCACAAACTCGTGCGTAGCTGTCGTTGAGGGCGGCGAGGCAGTAGTTATCCCCAACAGTGAGGGCGCAAGAACAACACCTTCCGTTGTAGGCGTTTCAAAGAACGGCGACAGACTCGTGGGTCAGGTGGCTAAGAGACAGGCAGTAACAAACTTTGACAACACAGTTATCTCTATCAAGAGACACATGGGCTCTGACTATAAGGCGCAGATGGGCGGCAAGACCTACACTCCCCAGGAGATCTCAGCTATGGTGCTCCAGAAGCTGAAGGCTGACGCAGAGGCTTATCTCGGCGAGAAGGTAACAGAGGCTGTTATCACAGTTCCTGCATACTTCACAGACGCACAGAGACAGGCAACAAAGGACGCAGGCCAGATCGCAGGCCTGACCGTTAAGAGAATAATCAACGAGCCTACCGCTGCTGCTCTTTCCTACGGTATCGACAAGGAAGAGGATCAGAAGGTAATGGTATATGACCTGGGCGGCGGAACCTTCGATGTTTCGATCATCGAGATGGGCGACGGCGTTACAGAGGTGCTTGCAACAGCAGGTAACAACAGACTGGGCGGAGACGACTTCGACCAGAGGATCATCGATTGGATGGTAGCTGAGTTCAAGAAGGCAGAGGGCGTTGACCTCTCCGGCGACAAGATGGCTATGCAGAGACTTAAAGAGGCAGCAGAGAAGACAAAGATCGAGCTGTCCTCCACACCTTCCTCCGCTATCTCGCTGCCGTTCATCACAGCAGATGCAACAGGTCCTAAGCACCTGGAGATGACACTTACACAGGCTAAGTTCAACGAGATGACAGCAGACCTTGTTGAGGCAACAATGGGCCCTGTACGTCAGGCTCTTTCCGACAGCGGCCTTTCCGCAGGCGAGCTCCAGAAGGTGCTCATGGTCGGCGGTTCTTCCAGGATCCCCGCTGTTCAGGAAGCTGTTAAGAAGTTTATCGGCAAGGAGCCCTTCAAGGGCATCAACCCCGATGAGTGCGTAGCTCTCGGTGCGGCTTACCAGGGCGCAGTTCTGGCAGGAGACGTTAAGGACGGCCTGCTCCTGCTGGACGTTACTCCTCTGTCTCTTGGTCTTGAGACTATGGGCGGCGTTTGCACAAAGATCATCGAGAGAAACACGACTATACCTACCAAGAAGTCCCAGATCTTCTCTACAGCGGCTGACAACCAGTCCGCAGTTGATATCAACGTTCTCCAGGGCGAGAGAGAGTTCGCTAAGGACAACAAGCAGCTGGGTATGTTCCGTCTTGACGGTATCGCTCCTGCTCCCCGTGGCGTTCCCCAGATCGAGGTAACTTTCGATATCGACGCTAACGGTATCGTTCACGTTTCCGCTAAGGATCTCGGCACCGGCAAGGAGCAGAACATCACTATCACATCTTCCACCAATATGTCCAAGGATGATATCGACAAGGCTGTAAAGGAAGCAGAAGCTTTCGCTGCAGAGGACGCAAAGAAGAAGGAAGACGTGGACGCAAGAAACCAGGCTGACCAGATGTGCTTCCAGTGCGAGAAGGCTCTGGGTGAATTCGGCGACAAGGTAGACGCTGCTGACAAGAGCGAGTGTCAGGCTAAGATCGAGGCTGTTAAGGAAGCTCTCAAGGGCACAGACGTTGAGACTATCAAGGCTAAGAACAAGGAGCTCGAGGAGACCTTCCAGAAGATAGCTACAAAGGTTTATCAGCAGGCAGGCGCTGCTGCACAGGGCGCAGGCTTTGACCCCAACAACATGGGCAATATGGGCGGTGCTGCTGATGCAGGAAATGCCGGCGGAGACGATGTTATCGACGCTGAATTCCACGACGCTGAATAAGATAAAAACGAAGACCAACGCTGCCTCTGCCCTCCCATAGGGGACAGAGGTTCAGTGCGCTATTAAAGAATAAGAGGCAGGAGTTGCTTATGGCAGATAAAAGAGATTATTACGAAGTGCTGGGAGTTTCCAAGGGCGCTTCGGACGACGAACTTAAAAAAGCATTTCGTAAGCTTGCCAAGCAGTATCACCCTGATCTTCACCCCGGCGACAAGGAAGCCGAGGAGAAGTTCAAAGAGGTAAACGAAGCTTATGAGGTGCTCTCCGACAAGGACAAGAGAGCCCGCTATGATCAGTTCGGTCATGCAGGCGTTGATCCCAACTACGGCGGCGGAGCAGGCGCAGGCGGCTTCGGGGGCTTCGGAGATATGGGCGACATTTTCGACTCTATCTTCGGCGGCTTCGGCGGTTTCGGCGGCGGTTCACGAAGAGCAGACCCCAACGCTCCCAGACGAGGCGAGGACGTTAAGGCAAATATTATCATCGACTTTATGGACGCCTGCAAGGGCAAGACCGTGACCGTCAGGGTCAACCGTGCCCAGAAGTGTACGGCCTGCGGCGGAAGCGGCGCAGAGGCGGGCTCGACACCAAAGACCTGTCCCGACTGTAACGGCAGGGGAACTGTGAGAGTGACCCAGAGGACACCCTTCGGAAACATAGCACAGACCACCACTTGTAACCGCTGTCACGGCAAGGGCAGGATAATCGAGAAACCCTGTAAGGTCTGCCAGGGCCAGGGCAGGGTAAGAGGCTCATTCGAGAAGGAGATAGACGTGCCCGCCGGTGTGGATGACGGCCAGATACTGCGTGTGGCCGGCGAGGGAAGCAGCGGCCTTAACGGCGGCCCCAGCGGCGACCTCCACATAACAGTGACGGTCCGTCCCGACCCGCTTTTCGAGCGTGACGGCTATGACGTATGGACGGACATCCCCCTTACTTACACCCAGGCTACTCTCGGCGACGAGATAACCGTGCCAACAGTTGACGGCAAGGTGACCTATAAGGTGCCCGAGGGCACACAGTCGGGAACGGTGTTCCGCCTGAGAGGAAAGGGCATAAAGAAGATAAACCGCCCCGACCACGGCGACCACTATGTGAGAGTGAATATCGAGGTGCCGAAGAACCTTTCAAAGGATCAGAAGCAGAAGCTCAAAGACTTCGAGCAGTCCCTCTCGGACAAGAACTACGCAAAGCGCAGCTCGTTCTTTGATAAATTAAAATCGAAGTTTACATAATAGAAAAGAGCCACCCGTTATCAGGTGGCTCTTTGTTTGAGAGTTCTAAAGAAAAGGACCCCGTCTTCGGCGGGGTCTTTTTCTATACCTTAGTTAACAAGCACAGCGCCGTAGAAAAAAATACTTATTTTTTTTATCCGAAGGGGTTGTCAGGGGGCGACCGGAAAGCCCCCTGACAGGGCGAGCATATATTTCTTAAATCCGCACATAACTCGGTACGTATTACAATATAGGATTTAACTATAGAAAAAAGCCACCCTATTGGATGGCTTTTTAAAGCATTATATCTTCTCTAGCAGACACACCGCAGTTGCCGATATGCCAAGCCCCTCTCCTGTGAAGCCAAGGTGCTCCTCGGTGGTGGCCTTTACGGACACCTGCGAGATGTCACAGCCTATGGCTTTGGCCAGGATCTCACGCATCTGAAGGATATGGGGCGAGAGCTTGGGTGCCTGGGCGCAGATGGTGGAGTCGATATTCGACACCCTCCAGCCCTCTGCTGTAATGATAGCGATGACCTCTCTTAAAAGGGCTATGCTGTCGGCACCTTTGTATTTCTCATCAGTGTCGGGGAAGTGCTTCCCGATATCCCCGAGGGCCAGCGCCCCCAGGATAGCGTCCATTATCGCATGGGTGAGCACATCGGCGTCAGAGTGGCCGAGGAGCCCCTTTTCCCAGTCTATCTTCACACCGCCGAGGATAAGGTCTCTGCCCTCGGTCAGGCGGTGAACGTCATAGCCGTGTCCTATGCGGATATCCATAAGTCCTCCTTTTTGTACAGTTGATAAAACCTATCGGGAATTTATCTGTACACAAAATATACTAAAGTGTCCATTATATCGGACAACTATTCGGCAGCTTCCGCATTTTCGTCAATGTCCAGCGACACCAGCGGGTTGGCGGAGCCTGCCACCTTTGGCACTACGCCGTCCCACTTTTCAATGGTCTGATACCTGATAAGGTCTTCGTTCAGGCTCTCGGCTATGGTCTTGTTGGCCTCTGCCTGGGCTTCGGCCTTGGTCTTGATGCTGGTGGCCTGTGCCTCGGCGTTGATCTTCACCTTCTCGGCCTCGGCCTCAGCCTCGATCACCTTCTGCTCCTTTTCGGTCTGGGCCCTGAGCTTGTTCTGCTCGGCCACCTGCTTCTGCTCGATAGCGGCGTTGAACTCCTGGGAGAAGTCGAAGTTAATTATGTTGAACTTCTCGATCTGGATACCGTACTCGCTGACCTTGCTCTCCAGCAGCTCCTTGATCTCCTCGCCCACGAGATTTCTCTGGGTTATCAGCTGCTCGGCGTTATACTTTGCGGTGATGCTCTTCATTGACTCCTGTGCCGCAGGGGTAAGGATCACCGACTGATACTCGGCGCCGATGTTCTTATAGATCGAAGCCGAATAGTCGCTCCTGACACGGAAGTTGATAGCGATCTTCGAGTTTACTGTCTGGAGATCCCTCGACACTGCGGAAGCGTCTGTCTCATAGACCTGGATCTTGTTGGAGACGATGACTACCTGCTGTGCAAAGGGCACTTTCAGGTGGAAGCCTTCGCTGTAGGTATTCTCACTGACCTTGCCGAAGGTGGTGACCACTCCTGTCGAGCCTGCCGGCACGATAGCCACCGACGAAAATCCCAAAATTATCAGTATCACTCCGACGACGATAAGACCGATAAGCCATTTCTTGGGGCCTGTTGTTTTTACATCATAGACTTTTGAACGTTCCATTGTTACCATCCTTTCTTTCGTAAGAGAGAATTTTTGTACACAAGCATAGAACAGCTGTACAAAATATTACCCTTATATCTCCTTGTAGTTGCCTAAGAACTTGAAATAAGACAGCTCGTCGCCAAGCTCGTTCATAAGCTTGATAACATTGGGCTCCGAGACGTCACCCTCGAAGTCGAGGTAGAACACGGCGTCGAAGTCCGTGTTTGCCACGGGTCTGCTCTTTATCATCGTAAGGTTGAGCCCTGCCACCGAGAACTTTGTCAGCAGCCTGTAAAGGGCTGACTTCTGGTGGGGCAGCGCCAGGGACACTGTGATAAGGTTTGCGCCCTCGGGGATAAGGTTATCCTTGCAGATAAGAATGAACTTTGTATAGTTCTCCTTGGCGTCGGTTATGTCTCTCTCCAGGATCTCAAGCCCCAGGTCCCTTGCCGCCTTCTCCGAGCAGATAGCCGCATAAGGCTCGTCGCTGTCGCTTACATACTCTGCCGCAAGGGCGGTGTTTGCATAGTGGTGGGCTTTAAGGCCGTGAGACCTCAAAAAATCGGAGCACTGCATTATGGCCTGCTCGTGGGAGTAGACGATAGTCACATCCTCGATCTTTGTGTGTCTCTTTGCCGCCAAACAGTGGGACACCTTTATCTTTGTGGCCTGGCAGATCCTGAGATCGTATTTTTTCAGAAGCTCATAGGTCAGGCTAACGCTGCCGGCTGTTGAGTTGGCTATCGGCAGCACGCCGAAGTTTGCTCTGCCGCTCTCAACGGCTCTGAACACATCCTCGAAGTCGCTGAAAAACAGGGGTTCATGGTCGGGCGTCAGCTTGTCCGCAGCCATCTGTGAATAAGAGCCGAAGGCTCCGGGGACTGCCGTCACATAGTGTTTGGAAAAGTCCGCTTTTTTGTACACATTCTTTGTCTCGGAAGAAGTGAGCTCCTGGAACTGGAGACATTTCGAGATGTCCATAACGGTCTGGAAGAAAAGCTCGGAAGCGTTCTCCATACCCTCGGGAGCGTTTTTCTTTACGGTGTCGAGTATCTGTCTCTCACGGCTGCCCTGGAACACTTCCATTCCGTGCTCCAGCTTATACTGGGCGATCTGGCGGCTTATGCGCATCCTCTCTGCGAAAAGCGAGAGCATCTGTGAGTTGATATCATCTATCTGCTGTCTGAGCTCATCAAGCTCCATATCATCAGTCCTTTCTTTTCAAAAAGCATCGCATTTAGTATACCATATTTACAACTTGTTTTCAAGCAGCAAACGAAAATGTTACAGAAAGTATATATTTTTTCGGCAGAGCCCTTGTCAGGTGGGAGATTTTATGTTATAATAATCATATATAACCAAAAATCCAGAATTATTTCAGGGAGTAATAACAGTATGATGGAATCTATTGCTTCTGTTATAAATTCAATATGGGGCGTTTTCAGGTCGATAGGGCTTAATGATATCGTAGATATCTTTCTGCTGTCGCTGCTGATCTTCCACGGCATAAAGCTTATTCGTGAGACAAGAGCCCAGCAGCTCACAAAAGGTATCCTCATCCTTATCCTCTGTTACCTGCTTGCTGTCGTGTTCAACTTACAGACCATCAGGTTTATCCTGAAGATCTGTTTCCAGTGGGGCTTTATTGCGCTTATCATCCTGTTCCAGCCGGAGCTGAGGCGTGTGCTTGAAAAGGTGGGCAGAGCAAATATCTTAGGGCTCAGCGGTATACTTGCTCCCGAGACCGACGAGGACACAGCTCACTGGAGCAAGGCTATCGATGCTGTGTGTGAGGCTGCTGCTAATCTCAGCGCAACAAAGACAGGCGCACTTATAATATTGGAGCGTAAAACGAAGCTTGGCGAACAGATCGCCACCGGAACTATACTTAACTGCGAACCGTCACCCCAGGTATTCGGAAACATATTCTTCCCGAATACACCTCTCCATGACGGCGCTGTGATAATCCGAAACGGAACTATCCTGGCGGCAGGCTGCTTCCTGCCGAGACCTCAGAAGGACGAACTTATCAACAAGCAGCTTGGCTCCCGCCACCGTGCCGCTATCGGCATGAGCGAGAACTCGGATGCTATCGTTGTGGTCGTGTCCGAGGAGACGGGCAATATCTCTGTTGCAGAGAACGGCGAGCTGACAAGGGGATTCAGCAAGGACTCCTTGAAAAAGCTTCTTTCTAACCGTCTTCTGCCCGAAAAGGATCAGAATTCCACTCGGGAAACTTCTTTAGCAGGGAGGGTGTTCTCGAAATGGAAAAAATAGAAGCAAAAAAGGATCTGAAAAACGAAAAAATAAAAGCGAAGAAAAAAGCCAAGAAGCACGGCACGGATTTTGCACTGAGGATAGTTTCGATAATCATCGCCGTGATAATCTGGTTCGCTCTTTCGATCACCTATTATCCGACTATCACCAGGACCATAACGAATGTGCCTGTGACTATCTCCCTTTCGGGAACGCAGGCCGATGAAAAGGGTCTGTCCGTCCTTAACAAGGAGGAGCTTTCGGAGATGACCGTGGATGTCGAGATAAAGGGTATGAACTATGAGATAGGCGGCTACACCTCTGCCGATCTCCAGGCCGAAGTTGACCTCAGCGATGTTTCAAAAGAGGGCACCTATGACCTTGATATCGAGGTCCATTCCGCCCATGCGGCAGACAAGGTGACGATAGTTTCCGTTTCGCCGGAAACAGTGAGTGTCAAGCTTGACAAGATAACCCAGAAGACCGTTCCCGTGACCTGTGAGGCTCCCTTTGTCACTGCCGAGGAAGGCTTTACGCTGAGAGAAGTCAAAGTCGATCCCAGCGAGCTGAAGATCGAGGGTCCTCAGAAGGAGATCGGGAATATCACAAAGGCTGTGGTCAGCGTATCGGACAGCGCAAGGATAACCGATAAGATGACTATCGAGGCTTCCGATATAAGTTTCTACGACGATGACGACAACCTCATCGAGAGCGACAGCGTCACCTTCTCTGATGTCAAGAGCTTCAAGGTGGATTTCCAGGTATATAAGAAAAAGACTCTGAATCTGGGCGTGACTGTGGAGAACACACCGACCAGCTTCTCGAAGGACGCCCTGCCTATGGAGCTGTCCGAGGAGCAGGTGAGCGTGGCCACCCCGGACCTTGATTCCGAAGACGAGCAGACAGTTATCCTGGGAAGCATTGACCTCGGGGCGATAGACCTTGAGAACCGCTTCTCATTCGAGATACCCTTAGGCGCTGGAGAAGTGAACCTTAGCGGCGAGGACTATATAACAGTGTCCTTTAATTCCGACGGCTTTACCTCAAAGAGGTTCAATATCTCAGGAGACCACTTTGTTCTGGTGAACAAGCCCTCGGGCAAGGAGATAACCTTTGAGACAAAGAAGCTTTCTTCAGTAACGGTGTTCGGACCCGAGGATACTATCTCGAAGCTGACAGGGGATGACCTCTACTGCGAGATAGACCTGGCGTCGGTGAAGTCCAACGGCACATTCACAAAGAACGCTCTTGTTTATTCGCCGAAGTTTAACAACATCTGGGGCTACGGCACCAATGAGGTGCAGTTCGTCGTTTCGGATATCCGCACCGACGAGAGCTCGCAGACAGAAGAATAAAGATGATTTAAAGGGCTGTCGGCTTCGGCAGCCCTTTTGAAACGGAGAAAACTATGGCTATACTTATCCAGTCCGTAAAGGCGCCGGTGGGCGCAGACGAGAATACTGTTTTCGAGGCGGCGCTCAAAAAGGCAGGTATCAGAAGCGCTGCGGTGATGAAGATACACAAAACCTCTCTTGATGCCAGAAAGCGTGAGGACATACACTTTGTTCATACGGTATATGCCGAGCTTGAAAGCGCTGCCGCCGAGCAAAAGCTTGCAAAGCGGTTCTCCTTTGTCACCCCTGTGACAGAGGGCAACATTGAGCCTGTGATCTCGGACAGAAAGGTGAAGGGCAGAGTGGTGATAGCAGGCTTCGGCCCGGCAGGGATGTTTGCGGGGCTGGTGCTTGCGGAGAACGGCTATAAGCCTCTTATCTTAGAGCGTGGCCAAAGGATAGAGGACAGGGTGAGAGCTGTTGAGGAGTTTATGGGGGGCGGCGCTTTTAACGAGAGGTCGAACATCCAGTTCGGTGAGGGCGGAGCCGGGACATTCTCCGACGGCAAGCTCACCACAAGGATAAAGGATCCCCTCTGCCGCTATGTGCTGGAGCAGTTCGTGCGCTTCGGGGCGCCGGAGGAGATACTTGTAAAGGCTAAGGCACATATCGGAACGGACAAGCTGAGAAACGTGGTAAAGGCTGTGCGAGAGCGTATAGAGGAGCTCGGCGGCGAAGTCAGGTTCGACACACGCCTTTGCGATATAGTTACCCGTAACAGCCGTGTGGAGCAGGCGGTGTTCGAGGGCGGCGAGACAGAATGCTCGGCGCTTATGCTGGCTGTCGGCCACAGCGCAAGAGACACCTTTGAGATGCTCTGCCGCAAGGGAGTTTTCTTAGAGCCAAAGCCCTTTTCTGTGGGGGCGAGGATAGAGCACAGGCAGGCGGCGGTGGATGCGTCCCTTTACGGCGAGCACGCAGGAGACCCGCTGCTTCCGAAGGGCGAGTATCAGCTTTCCTGGAGAGACCATGAGGGCAGAGGAGTTTATACGTTTTGTATGTGTCCCGGGGGCTATGTGGTGCCGGCGGCATCGGAGCAGGGGGGCGTTGTGACAAACGGTATGAGCGAGTTTGCCCGTGACGGCGAGAACGCAAATTCCGCTGTGGTGGTAAGTGTCAGCCCTGCCGATTTCGGTGACAAGCCCCTTGACGGCGTTGACTTTGCAAGGCAGATAGAGCGCCGTGCCTTTGAGCTTTCGGGCGGCTTCAAGGCCTGCGGAACAACGGTGGAGGGCTTTCTTTCGGGCAAGCCGTCGCTGGACACCGACCTTGTGCCCACCTATTCTCTGGGGCTTGAAGCGGTGGAGTACCGCAGGCTGTTCCCGGGGGTCGTTACGGGAATGCTTGAGACAGGGCTTATGCAGTTTTCAAAAAAGCTTGCGTGCTTCGGTGACGGCAAGGCAATTCTTTCCGCCCCGGAGACAAGGACGAGCTCGCCTGTGAGGATAACGAGAACGGATAAGCTTCATTCGCTTAGCCTTGAGAACCTTTACCCGGCAGGAGAGGGCGCAGGCTACGCCGGCGGGATAATGTCCGCCGCAGTTGACGGGATAAGATGTGCGCTGAAGATAATGGCTTCTCAGGCGCCGTAAAAAAAGAGGTATGACCGTTAATGTCATACCTCTTTGTCTGTCGATAGATTATTTCCGAAGCGAAAGCCTTAGATCCTTTACTGTGTCAAAACAGGACTTCTCACTTTGCCTGCCTTTGATCTGCCGCTGGCAGATCTCGGCTTTTGGGCATAGTGCTGTTTTTTCCTTGCTTCACACTTGCTTGTCAAACTGCAAGCAGTTTGAGGAAAGTTTCGTCTTGGCTTCTCACAGGGGAAGCCCCTCTTGCAGGGCTTCCCCTCTTCAAAAACAGTCCACCGGACTGTTTTTGAATTCACCCCTTTCGAGCGCAGACGGCATCCTCGGAGCTTCGCTCCGAACGAGACTCTGTCTCGTGCTCTGGTCGGGGCTTTGCCCCAACACCCCACCAGCGCACCAGAGCGGCGCTGGACCCGCCCTGGACACCTTGGCAGGGTTTACCGCTTTCGTCGGATAACGCTCCCTACACACTCTTTCCCAAGGTTCACGCAGTGTCACAAAATGGAAAGCCCGAACATAATTAACCGCCCTCCCCTCCGGGGAGGGCGGCAGCTATTGAATAGCCTGCACGCTCCCGGGCGGGGTGGGGGAATTAGCCGTGCGGCGAGCACCGCACCTGGTTACTTGATCTCTAGCCTTCTTGTTTCGGGCTTTGTCTCGGCAAGCTTCGGCAGCGTAAGCTCAAGTATGCCGTTTTTGTATTCGGCAGAGATCTTGTCAGTGTCGATGCCCGTCAGGTCAAAGCTGCGCTGATATGATCCGAAGGTGCGCTCCCTGCGGATATAGTTGTCTTTGTTCTTGTCCTCGGTCTCGGCCTTGTGCTCAGCGCTCAGCGTAAGCGTGTCGCCCGTGATGTCAAGCTTGATGTCCTGCTTGTCAAAGCCCGGGAGCTCGGCCTCGAGAACGAACTTGTCTCCGTCATCACGGATATCTGTCTTGAAGCTCCTCAGCTGCTGCGACTTGAAGAAATCATCCTCAAAATCGTGGAACGCATTGAACAGGTCATAACTTCTCTTTTCAAACGGTGTAAGTGCAAACATAATAAATGCCTCCTTGTTTATTTTTCTTTTGCGTGAGTTATTCTTTGAATTTTCGGAGCGTTTATGCTTCCATCGGTATCAGTTCCTTTCGTTTGACTACATATTAGCGCTCTTATATGTCAGCTTTGTGATGATTTGGTGATGATAAGCCGAAAATTAGCACTCTCGCTTTAAGAGTGCTAGCAGAAAAGAGGATTAAGTGCTAAAACGGTTATTTTGACAAGCTCAGTATCTGAAACTTTATCTTTGTGACGTATCATATCTTATACTTGAATTTACGGGAAAGATATGTTATAATAACTTTGTATGTATATCCCCGGGACGGGGCAAAAAGAGATGAGAGGAAAAACCGATATGAGAAAGTATAAGCTTGATGAGATCTACACTGCCGATATGACGGCAGCCCAGAAGCAGAGATATGAAAGAGCCGCAAAGGAGTTTGAGAACACCTTCGGCGAAGCGCCCACACACTTTTTCTCGGCGCCCGGAAGGACCGAGATAGGCGGCAACCACACCGACCATAACTTCGGGCGTGTCTTTGCGGCAGGCGTTTCCCTTGACGTTATCGCTGCCGTAAAGGAGACCGCCGACGGCGTTATAACAATAAAGTCCGAAGGCTTCGGCACCGAAGAGGTGGACACCGCCGACACAGAGATAAGACCGGATGAGCAGAATACCTCTGCATCCCTTATCAGGGGAATGGCGGCAGGCTTTAAGAAGAACGGCCACAAGGTGGGCGGCTTCAAGGCTTATTCCGTTTCCAATGTTTTAAAGGGCTCGGGACTCAGTTCCTCGGCGGCGTTCGAGGTGCTCATCGGAACGGTGCTAGGCGGCCTTTACAATGACGGTGCTGTCAGCGCTGTGGAGATAGCACAGCTTTCACAGTATGCCGAGAACGTTTATTTCGGCAAGCCCTCGGGCCTTATGGACCAGATGGCTTCATCGGTGGGCGGCTTTATAACTATCGACTTTGAAAACGAGAAGGAGCCTGTTATAAACAAGGTGGATTTCGACTTTGCACAGTCAGGCCACAGCCTTTGTATAGTTGACACCAAGGGCAACCACGCTGACCTCACACCTGAGTATGCGGCTATACCGCAGGAGATGAAGAGCGTTGCG
Organism: uncultured Ruminococcus sp.; assembly: GCA_902800795.1. Taxonomy (GTDB): domain Bacteria; phylum Bacillota; class Clostridia; order Oscillospirales; family Ruminococcaceae; genus Hominimerdicola. The sequence continues at coordinate 45,619 of CADCFQ010000019.1, forward strand.
GCTTTCTTCGGAAAGAATGTGCTTCGTGAGATAACAAAGGAGATGCTTCTTGAGAACATCACAGCTGTGCGTGAGAAATGCTCGGACAGGGCGGTGCTCAGAGCGCTCCACTATTTTGATGACAACGAGCGTGTGCTCGGTGAGGAAAAGGCTTTGAGCGAGGGCGACTTTGATGCTTTCCTTGCTCTCATCAACGAGTCCGGAGACTCATCTTTTAAGTATCTTCAGAACATCTATGCGTCCTCTGCTCCCGGAGAGCAGGGCTTGTCACTGGCGCTTTACATCGCAAAGAGTCTCCTTGGAAAGAGGGGAGCCTGCCGTGTTCACGGCGGCGGCTTTGCAGGAACTATCCAGGCTTTCGTCCCGGACGATATGCTGGATGATTTCAGAAGCGGCATAGAGCGTGTCTTCGGTGAGGGCTCCTGCTATGTGCTCTCGGTAAGACCTGTGGGCGGAGTTGAGGTAGACATCAACGGGTAACTGATATGACGGGCTGTGAATTATGAAAAAACAGGTAAATCTTAGGTTTTCGACCTGCGGTGAGATAATGATCGACGGACTACCCTTTTCCTTCGGAGTCGAGAGCGCAGGCAGGGCTTCTGCAAAGGGGCTTTGCGTATCTATCTCCGGGGAGGACGTTGACAACGGCAGGATAACTTTTTCCGGGCTTACCCGGAATGTGGTGGACAAGGGCAGGGTGAAGCCTGTGAGGTATGACTTCAAACTGATATCAAAAAGCGACGGCAAGAAGATATATCAGGCACGCTTCCCTGATATAAAGATACCCGATGCGCTGGAGACAAAGCTTTTCAAAAAAGTCAGCGAGCAGGACGTTATCAACAGGATGAACAACGAGATAAGTTTCAAGGTGACGCCCCATTTCTCCGGCGACGACACCCCGGAGATAATGCTCACGGTCTATCCTCTGGAAAACGTTCTGACAGGCTCTGCGGCCATGTGGCTGAATGTCACCTCGGACACGGATTATTTTCTGAATAAGATAAAAAAGAAGGGTAAGAAAAAATGATAGTTACGTTAGCGGCTCTTATAGCGACTATTGTGCTTTGTGCGGTGCTGACAGTGCTTCTGGCTAAGGGCAGGAAAAAAGCAGTGAACATGGTGATGTTCGTTCTTGTCTTCATAGCCCTTATCTGTAATTTTGCAGTAAACGGCAAGATAGGCAAGAGTGAGGACTATGAAAAATACGGTCAGACCATAGCAACGAGAATAGTCTATAAGCAGACAAAGGACGGATATCATCTTTTTGAAAACAGGTCTGTGGGTCCGGGCAGCTATGATATAGCTGTTCCCGATGATGTGGAGCTTCCGGCTTACATAAAGAATATCGATAAAGGTAATGTCGCATTGTTATCGGGATCGAAACTGGACATTAAAAACAGCGAAAAGATAGAGTTTGACGGCGAGACTTACCGTCTGGTAAACGAGGTCGAAAAGATAAGGCCTGACTACAGCTTCCTTATGATGTGTGTTCTTGGCTGTCTTATCTTCTCGACGGCTTTTGCGAATGTGGCAGCTGTCGTTATCGGAAGTATGAGGAAAAACAAAGCGTAAGGCTGTGTAACGGACAAATTCGCCCTTTTCCAAGGTGCATGCAGTGGTGCTCGCCGCACGGCTTTGCCCCTGGCGGATTCAACGAAAAGGCTGTGTAACGGACACATTCGCTATTTTCAAAGGTTCACGCAGTGGAACAAATGAAAAGTAAAAACAAAGCCCACCCCCTCCCCTCCGGGGAGGGCGGCGACTCTATAATAGTCTGCACGAAACTTGGTGGGGTGGGGGAGGTATAAGGATGAGAATGAGGAGAAAGAAAAATCTTGATGAGAGGCTGGACAAATGCGGAGATATGATATTCCGTATGGACAGGGACGTCAAGGATTTTTCGGATAAATCAAACAAACAGATAATCGATATTGAGAAAATGTTCGGGCGCAGCGCTCCGCTTATCCTCGAGATAGGCTGCGGCAAGGGACAGTTTGCAAGAGAGCTTGCTAAGCGTGAGACGGATAAGAACATACTGGCGGTGGAGAAGTCCTCGAACGTCATCGTTGACGCCGCCGAGAAGACGCTTGAAGAGGGGATACAAAACCTTCGCTTTGCCAGGGGGAACGCCGAGTATCTCGATTGCTTTCTGGCGGAGAAAAGCGTTGAGTGCATCTATCTGAACTTCAGCTGTCCGTTCCCGAAAAACACCTATGCCGCACACAGGCTGACCCATGTGCGGTTTCTGGAACTGTACAAAAAAATACTCAGAAATGGCGGAACGATATATCAGAAGACCGACAATATGCACTTCTTTGAGTTCTCGCTGGAGCAGTTCTCCGAGGCGGGATATAAGCTTAAAAACGTGTCTCTCGACCTTCACAACAGCGGCTTTGAGGGCAACATAGTCACTGAGTATGAAAAGATGTTCTCGGATATGGGAAAGCCGATCTACAGACTGGAGGCTTATCTTGGAGACTGAAAAAAGCGTCAGGAAAAAGCTGCTGACCCCAAAAAGGGTGAAAAGCCTTGTCATTTTCCTTATCCTTGCGGCTGTGGCGGCGGCAGGCTTTGCCCACCAGCGCTATCTTCGCAGCGACAGCCATATCAAGGCTGTCTGGGAGGATAACAGAGAAACCTTCATCACAGCGGCGCAGGAGATAGCCGCAAACGGTGAGACCTTCGGCAAGCTCTCCGTGGGCAAGTGTGAAAAGCGCATCGGGAGCAAAAGCGGCGCTTTCGCCAGACTTGAGGAGATTGGGATAAGCAACGTTTCCTACGACGGCAGCGATATGCTTTTTTATTCCGAGTACGACCACTACTACATTTTCCACACAGGCGGTGAGTCTGCCGAAAAGGAAACCGAAACGTCCCTTGACAGCAGCTGGGGATACATAAAGACCAAAAAATAAGAAGCGGAAACGCAGGCGCAGAGAGCATAGCTGTTTTATTGTCACTTTGTCCGGCGCCTGCTCAGTGAATAGTGAAGAGTGAAAAGTGAATAGTGAAGAATAAAGGTATCGACCTGCGGTCGATGATATTTAAGATCATCGGTGCGGGTGATACCTTTTTTGTTTCTTTATTTTTTATTATGACGGCGATACCTGGTATAATAAGCAAATGCTTCTACACGCCGCCGCTTAGCTCATACTCCTTGATGCCCGTCATTATCGTGAACGATACCTTTTTCTGATAGTCCTCGCTTTCAAGCTTGGCGGCTTCTTCCGGGTTTGAAAGAAATCCGCACTCTATCATTATCGACGGGTTCTCAGAGTTGTCCAGCAGGTAAAGCTCGTCGCCCACAGCCTTGGCGACACGCTCGTTCTCGGGCTGCAAAAGGTTCTTGAACTGCGTCTGCATCACCTTTGCAAGCGCTTCGCCGCCGGCGTTGTCCTTGCTGTAAAACATCTGCGCTCCGCTGTATCTGGGGTCGGTAAACTGGTTCTGGTGTATGGACACCGCCACCGCATCCTTGTATTTTGAAAATATTTCCAGGCGGTTTTTCATATCCGAAAGCTTCTGGTTTTTAAGCCCCTCGACGCCCCTGTCGTGGATGGATGTGTCGGTCTCTCTGGTGCAGGTCACATCGTAGCCCATAAGGGTCATGGTGTCACGCAGGTCTTTCAGGATGTTCAGGTTTATGTCCTTTTCCACGGCGCCGTTCACCGACACACAGCCGCCGTCGGCGCCCCCGTGGCCGGCGTCTATCACCAGCGCAGGCTTTTCGCTCTTCATCGCAAGCTCCGCCTTTGTCATTATGGCTTCGGAGCGCCTGTTGGCATAGATGCAGAGCCCCGTGAACACCGCCAGAAGTCCGCAGCAGACCGCCATTTCAATCTTTTTCATAGTATCACCTCTGTAGATAATATGCGATGGGGTCGTTGTTTATGAAAAGCAGTGCCATTCTCCGATTTGCGGACGATTTCAAATCATCGCCGTAGGCGATACCTTCTATTATTCACTATTCAGTATTCATTTTTCATTATTCATTGAGCAGGCGCCACGCAAAGCAGAAAAAAGCACCCCTGCCGTTTACACGACAAAGGTGCTATAAAACGCTCTGTCTGCGCTACCGCCTGCGTTTCTGCCTGCGTTACAGTATCAGCTTGGTGATAAGGCCTGCCGCCACGCCGAAAACGTAGAGCACGCCGACTATAGCCAGGTTTTGTTTTAAGTGCTTGTTGGTCTTGATCAGGACAAGCAGTCCAACGCCTGCGCCTGTGCAAAGGCCGGCGATAAGCGATGCCAGCGACAGTACACCCTCGACATAGAGCTGGGTGAGCACCACCGAAGCCGCACAGTTGGGGATAAAGCCGATGACCGCCGCTATGAACGGCTGGAACACGCTGTCGCTCATAAGTATCTTCTTCACGGTGTCCTCGCCTGCAAACTCCATAAAGCCGCCAAGCAGGAGGTTGACTATGAAGATGAACACGGTTATCTGTATGGTATGGTGGACAGCCGAGTGGAGTATGCTGTGGTGGCCGCAGTCGCAGTGGCTGCAAAGCTCCTTGAATGGCTCGTCCTTGTTCTCCTTGTGCAAAAGCCTGACCGCCAGGTCAACTATAAGTCCGGCAGCTATACCTGTGATGACTTTTATAAGTATCAGCAGCCACAGCTTACTTATAAGCTTCGGCTCGGAAAGGAGTATCGGGATAGCCTCATCACTGGTGGAGATATAGACTGAGATAAGCGTGCCCACGGTTATCAATCTGCCCGAATAGAGGTTTGAAGCCACAACGGAAAATCCGCACTGGGGAACAGCGCCGAGGATGCTTCCGCCCACAGGACCGAAAGGCCCCATTTTTTTCAAAGCGCTCCCCAGCTTGTTTGAGGAGTGGTGCTCCAGATATTCGATAAGCAGATAGACACCGAAGATAAAGGGTATCAGCTTAGCGCAGTCGATGAGGGCATCAAGAAAAACATCTGCTAAGGTCTTTAACATTTTACTCTCCGTTATCTTATATCTCTGACAAAATACTAACCCTCACATTATACCCTGTTTTTCTTAACTTGTCAAGCCGGGCGTGTGCGCCTTCGGGAATTATAAAAAAACTATTGCAAAATCTTACTGGATGTGATATAATTTATCTGTGTTATTATCTTTTGCCGGAGCTGAGCTTTCGGCATATCACATATGAAAGGAACGAGTAGTCTTATGAAAAAACTTATGCTTGGAAACGAAGCCTTCGCAAGGGGACTTTACGAAGCAGGCTGTAAGATCGTATCGTCTTACCCGGGAACTCCCTCAACGGAGATAACCGAGGAGATAGCAAAATACGACGAGGTCTATGCCGAGTGGGCTCCCAACGAAAAGGTGGCTATGGAGGTGGCACTGGGTGCATCTATCGGAGGAGCGAGAAGCTTCTGCGCTATGAAGCACGTAGGCCTTAATGTTGCTGCCGATCCGCTTTACACAGCAGGATACACCGGAGTGACAGCAGGAATGGTCATCGCTGTTGCAGATGACCCGGGTATGCACTCCTCTCAGAACGAGCAGGATTCCCGTCATCACGCCATAGCATCCAAGACCCTTATGATAGAGCCCTCTGATTCTGCCGAGTGCAAGGAGTTTGCAAAGGCAGCCTACGAGCTTTCGGAGATGTTCGATTCTCCCGTCCTGGTAAGGCTTTCCACAAGAGTTTCACACTCCCAGTCGGCGGTCGAGCTTTGCGACAGGGAAGAGAAGGACCTTGTGCCTTATGAGAAAAAGGCCGCAAAATATGTTATGATGCCCGGCAACGCTATCAAGCGTCACCCTGTTGTCGAGGACAAGCTGGCAAAGGCTGCCGAGTATGCCGAGACATCACCGCTCAACAAGCTGGAGATAAACGACACCGCCATAGGCGTTATCACCTCCGGTATCTCTTATCAGTATGCAAAGGAAGCGCTTGGAACAAAGGCTTCTTACTTAAAGCTTGGCTGGGTCAACCCCATGCCCACACAGATAATAAAGGACTTCTGCGCAAAGTGCGGCAAGGTATATGTCATCGAGGAGCTTGACGGCATCATCGAGAGCCACTGCAAAAACATCGGTGTCGATGTTTGCGGCAAGGAGGTCTTCGGCTGTATCGGCGAGATAAGCCAGACTATCGTTGCCGAGAAGATCCTTGGAACAAAGCCGGAGTTTGATACCTTTGACGAGGCTGTTCCGGTAAGACCTCCCGTTATGTGCGCAGGATGTCCTCACAGAGGTCTGTTCTACTGTCTGTCGAAGATAGGCGTTACCGTTTCGGGAGACATAGGCTGCTACACTCTCGGTGCTACACCTCCGCTTTGCGCTATGGATACCACTATCTGTATGGGTGCATCCATAAGCGGGCTCCATGGCTTCAACAAGGCAAGGGGTGCCGAGTCTGAAAAGAAGAGCGTTGCCGTTATCGGTGACTCGACGTTTATGCACAGCGGTATGACAGGACTTGTGAATGTGGCTTACAACGCTTCTAACACCACTGTCATCATTCTCGACAACTCGATAACTGGAATGACAGGTCACCAGCAGAACCCCACCACAGGAAAGAACTTAAAGGGCGACCCTGCTTACGCAGTTGACCTCGAGGCTCTTTGCCATGCGCTGGGAATAAACAGTGTAAGGGTAGTTGACCCTTATCACATGGCCGAGACAGAGAAGGTCATCAGGGAGGAGCTCGAAAAGGAAGAGCCCAGCGTTATCATCTCGAGACGTCCCTGCGCTCTGCTCAAATATGTTAAGCACAAGCCTGCCCTCAAGGTGGATACCGACAAGTGCGTGGGCTGCAAGATGTGTCTGAAAGTGGGATGTCCTGCTATCTCGATGAAGGACGGCAAGAGCGTTATCGACCATACCCAGTGCGTGGGCTGCGGCATCTGCACAGAGATGTGCAAGCTCGGAGCGATAGTTGAATAATGTTCGGCGGTTCCTGGATAACGACAGTCCTTGTTATATGCCCGTTTCTGGTGGTTGCGGCGGTATGCCTGCCGGTGATCCTTTTCAGATACATAAGGGGCGATTTTAAAAAGGATAAGGACGATAAAAAACAAACTAATGATAATTATGAGGTGAAATAAATTGGAAACAAGATCTATTATGATCGTCGGTGTCGGCGGACAGGGCTCGCTGCTGGCATCACGAATAATCGGAAATGTTCTGCTTTCACAGAACTATGACGTTAAAGTCAGCGAGGTCCACGGAATGAGCCAGAGAGGCGGCTCTGTCGTTACCTATGTCAAATACGGCGACGACGTTGCTTCTCCTGTTGTGGAAAAGGGCGAGGCGGATATCATCATCAGCTTTGAGCAGCTGGAGGCGGCAAGATATGTCCAGTTCCTCAAAAAGGGCGGCCATATCGTTACCTCTACCCAGCAGATAGACCCTATGCCCGTTATCACGGGTGCGGCTAAGTATCCAGAGGATATCATACCCAAGCTTGAAGCCAAGGGCATAGATGTTATAGCTGTCGATGCGCTGACACTTGCGGAGCAGGCAGGAACAGCAAAGGCTTCAAACGTTGTGCTCATGGGAGTTGTGTCCACAAAGATGCAGTTTGATGAGGACGTATGGCAGAAGGCTCTGGAGCAGTGTGTTCCGCCCAAGTTCCTGGAGCTGAACAAAAAAGCTTTCGCTCTCGGCCGTCAGGCAGCGGGCTAAGAAACCGGATGATCGTTTGCGGCAGGATCTTGCTGTAAACTTTTATACACCAAGGCAAATACTAAAGGAGGTGCGTTCCGTTGGCAAAATACTGGAACGAAGAAATCGAATGTATGTCCCGTGAGGACATGACAGCTCTTCAGAATGAAAAGCTGGTCAAGCAGGTAAGACACGTTTGGGATAATGTGCCTTACTACAAGAAGCTTATGAAAGAAAAGGGTGTGACTCCCGATGACATCAAGTCCATCGACGACCTTCACAAGCTTCCTTTCCTGAAAAAAGACGACCTGCGTGAGTGTTATCCTTACGGACTGCTGGCAGTGCCTCTTAAGGACTGTGTCAGGATCCAGTCCACCAGCGGAACAACAGGCAAGCGTGTTGTGGCTTTCTATACCCAGCATGACGTTGATCTTTGGGAGGACTGCTGCGCAAGAGCTATCACTGCGGCAGGCGGAACTAGCGAGGACGTTTGTCAGGTGGCTTACGGCTACGGCCTTTTCACAGGAGGCGCAGGACTTCACGGCGGCTCCCATAAGGTAGGCTGTCTTACTCTGCCTATGTCTTCGGGAAACACCGAGAGACAGATACAGTTTATGAGAGATCTTGGTTCCACCATTCTCTGCTGCACACCTTCCTATGCGGCTTATATAGGCGAGACCCTCAAGGAAATGGGTCTTACTCCCGATGATATCAACCTCAAGGCAGGCATCTTCGGCGCCGAGCCCTGGACAGAGGAGATGCGTCAGGAGATAGAGAAGAGCCTGGGACTCAAGGCTTATGATATCTTCGGTCTTACCGAGACCAGCGGCCCGGGTGTTGCCTTTGAGTGCTGCGAGCAGAACGGTATGCACATAAACGAGGACCACTTTATCGCAGAGATAATCGACCCCGACACAGGCGAGGTGCTCCCCGAGGGAACAAAGGGCGAGCTCGTTTTCACCAGCCTTGACAAGGAAGCCTTCCCGCTGCTCAGATACAGAACAAGGGATATCTGCGTTCTTTCCAAGGGCAAGTGCTCCTGCGGCAGAACGCTTATCAAGATGACAAAGCCAATGGGCAGAAGCGACGATATGCTCATCATCAAGGGAGTGAATGTGTTCCCGTCCCAGATCGAGACCGTGCTGCTTAAGGACTTCAACGCAACACCTAACTATCAGATCGTTGTTGACAGAGTGGGCAACTCGGACACCTTCGAGATAAAGGTGGAGCTGACAGAGGATATGCACACCGATACCATCAAGTCTATCGAGCTGCTTGAGAAGAAGCTCAGCGCTGACATCAAGCAGATACTTGGAATAAAGGCCAAGATAACGCTCTGCGAGCCTAAGAGCATCCCACGTTCGGAGGGCAAGGCAGTAAGAGTTATCGACAAGAGAAAAGTTTATAACAATTAAGGAGGGTGTAACATGACGATAAAGCAGCTTTCTATCTTTGCGGAGAACAGACCCGGAAGGATCTCGGCTATCACGGGCTATCTCGCAGAGTCGGGCATCAACATAAGGGCTATCTCTGTTGCCGACACAAAGGATTTCGGCATTATGAGAGTAATAGTTGACAACACCGAAAAGGCGCTCAAGGCGCTGAAGGCGAACAACTGCTCGGTAACGCAGACAAACGTTATAGCTGTGACCGCTGACGACACGCCGGGCGGAATGGCGAAGATCATGGACACTCTCTACAAGGAGAACATCAGTGTCGAGTATATGTATTCGGCGTTTATAAATCCTGCTAAGAACGTAGCTTGTCTTATCCTCAGGGTAGACAGCAACGATTCGGCAGTTGAAGCGCTGACCGAAGCAGGCTTCGGGATACTGTCGGAGAAAGAGATGCTGGAATTCTGATCAGCAGCCCCCCGCCTAAGAACGGTACGCATAAAGAAGTTTTACGCCATAGTATTTCTGATGTAAGGTCAGAAGTACTACTTGTAAAGTCCAAAGGGAACAAGACTTCACAAAAAGTTTACAAACAAAAATGATGAAAACAGTAAGAAATCGGCAGGTCGAATATCGCTAAAACTTAATAGAATCAAGGCTTTTGGGCGTTCCATATAATTTGGAACGCCCTTTTTTGTTCCTGTTATTACGCTTTGTTCCCTGCAATTACACTAAGGGATAAATATAAACCGAAGGGTGTTTCTCAGTCAATGAGAGACACCCTTTTTCTATTTCAGAGAGATGGAGGAGATATGTATGCGTGAGATCAACTGGGCTGAACCCTTTGACAAGCCCCTGTCGGGAGCCGCCAAAGGTGTCCTTGCAACAATGATGTGTCTGCCCGAGAGCGACTATCTGACCGCCGAGGAACTGTACAGCCGTTTCAAGGCTGACCCTCCGATGGTGATTGATGATGCACTTGCAGAGCTGATGAGCGAGGATAAGCAGTTCCTTATCTGCGTGAACGGCAGATACGCTGTCAATAAAATGAAGCTGTTGGAGATAAATACGATCTGAGGAGAGATAGCTATGTCAAAGCTGATAAAAAGATTATCGGGTGACTTCACGATAATCAGCAATAAAGTATTCAGGAATAAAAAGCTGGGTGTTACCGACCGTGGTACGCTCTGCACGCTGCTGTCGCTCCCCGACAATTGGAACTTCTCTATCAGAGGGCTTGCAGCTATTCTGCCCGACGGTGTGACAAAGATCGAAAACAGCCTAAATCGTCTGGAGCATGACCACCACTACCTCAAGCGTGTGCGTGTCTTTGAGAACGGCAGGATCATTGATTGGGACTACATTATCAGCGACGAGCCTATGGATCCCGATGAAGATGAGGACGGCGGCAATGTTGAAAATGTTGAAAACTCATCTGATTCTGCCCCACGAGATACGGATATTCAAGATGCGGAATTACTTGATACGGAAAACCCGTATCTTGAAAAACGACATCTTGAAAACCGGTACGCATATAAAGAACTAAATAATCAAGACTCCAAAAATAAAATACTGTGTGATAAAGAATCCACCAATCAATCCGCTTCTGCACAGGAAACGGATTCTGTTGAAACTGTTGAAAATCTGATCGATGGAGTGATTGAGGGATACAGCACAGACACAAAAAGAATCAAGAGTATCATCAAAGAGCATATCGAATACGAAGATTATCTCCAATGGATAAGGCTTTTCGGCAAGGATATGACAACTGCTGAGATCAAACAGCTTGTGGATAAGCTGGCTAAGGCTGCTACATCGGGCAAGGGTCGAGTCATCAATGACGAGAGCTTCTCGAAGTACGAAGTCCAGGAGGCTGTGCTGAATCTGAACAGAGAGTGCATTGAAATGGGCTATGAGGTGCTTAGGCAGAAAGCGCCGGGAACAGTCAATAACCGCACAGGCTATCTTGTCAGTGTGCTGATAAAGCTCGGCAGCGAGTATGACCTTGTTGCAAATTCCGAGGAGCGCAGTATCAAGTACGATGTTCAGCAAATGCTCCACTATGATGACTTCGACTGACCGCAAAGGAGGTGGTGCGTATGATTGTGAGGTGACACTATGCCCGAATACAAGGCAGTAGACAAGCTGTTTTATTCTTTCCACAGCGAGTTTGAAGCTATCGTCATGGACATGATCGCTGAAAAGACGGATAAGCGTATCATAGACACGATGTTTGAGGATTTTGACCGCTTGCAGGAAGAATATCACGAAAAGCTGAGACAAATATGCAGAGAGGACGGTGAAGATCGTGGCTAAGACTATCTACAC
>CADCFQ010000020.1 GCA_902800795.1 uncultured Ruminococcus sp.
TGCGTGTCTCCTTCTTTATCGTCCCGGACACTCAGGACTCTCTCCTTCGAGTTCCTCACCCAAAGGTCTTAACTAAAGGGTTTTCTTTCGTTATTGTTCGGTTTTCAAGTTGCTGTGGTGTCTCACTGCCTCTCGACAGGCGACTTGTTTAGTTTATCACACTTTTTTTCCGTTGTCAAGGGGGTTACGGGGTTTTCGGCGTTTTGGCCATTTAGAACCAAAATATGGGATTGTTTATGGTCATATTATATATCTTGTTAAATGAATTATATATAGTACTATAATGATCTAGCTTTAAAAGACTAAAAACTATGCCCGAAGATGAAGTCTGCATCCCCGGGCATATGTACTATTCCTGCTGTTCAATGTCCTCGGAAAGATCCGGAACATATTCCTCGTTACCTACGACAAAGTCGATGATCTTGCTGTAAAAGCCGGAAGGGTCCAGCATGATCTTCGATCTGATGAAATTAGCCTGTTCCTCATCGGAAGCGTAAAGTGAAAGATCCATAAGATCTGCGCTGCCGTCCTTGCTGACGCACCTGACAATGTAACCGTTAGCATGGGGCTTTATCTCAAACTCAACGCTGTTCTCACTCCTAAGCTTCGCAAAAAGCCTCAGCCCGGCCGCAAGTATCTTATCCCTGAAGCTTCTGGGTATCATTTTCTTGAATTCCTGAGAAAGCACTCTTCCCTTTTCGGTGAGTTTATACACCTCTCCCATTTCGGAATCAGCTATCTCGACATTTCCGTTTTCAAGCATCTTCTCGATGACCTCAGAGTAGACAAAATAGTTCACCACTCCGTCACTGGTAGCTATCTCGAGAAGCTGAGCCGGTGTGCAGGGGCGCTCTATCTTATCAAGGAAATAGGCGATCAGCACCTGTACCTCGTAGGTATCGGATATGGACTTCATGTTCTGTGAAACATGATCCTCAGGATGTGCAAACAATTCTTACCCTCCAAGATCAGAAATTGGGATAGTCAAGCATATGGTTAAGGATAGCGAGATTAACAGCCGCCTCAACGCAGGGGACAGCTCTCGGTACAACACAGGGATCGTGTCTGCCCTTGATCTCAAGGGTCTCATTCTTCATAGCAGAATAATCAACTGTCTCCTGGGGCTTAGCTATAGAAGGAGTGGGCTTGAAAGCGACTCTGAGTGTTATGGGCATTCCGGAGGAAATACCGCCCAGGATACCCCCGTGATTATTCGTTCTGGTAACAACATGACCTCTGTCATTGATATAGAACTCGTCGTTATTCTCCGAGCCTGTCATCAGTGCAGTATCAAAGCCTGCGCCGAATTCGATACCCTTAACAGCAGGAATACCGAAAACAAGCTGGGCAATAGAGTTTTCAAGACCGTCAAACATAGGAGAACCGATGCCGGCAGGAACATTTATAGCGATACACTCGATAATGCCGCCGACACTGTCCTTATCGTTTCTGGCTCTTTCTATCTCCTTGACCATCTCATTTCCCTGAACGTCGATAATAACCGGAAAATCCTTGGATCTTATCTCTCTGATAGCATCCTTATCGGTGTTTATCGGATCAAAGTTCTTGTCAGCGATACCATGGATCTCGCTGATGTGAGCGCCAACATAGATGCCTCTCTTTTCAAGTATCTGACCTGCTATCGCACCAACAAAGCAAAGGGGTGCTGTAAGCCTTCCGGAAAAATGTCCGCCGCCCCTGAAATCGTTGAAGCCCCTGTATCTGAGAGCTCCGGTGTAATCTGCATGGCCGGGGCGGGCAAGCTTGGAAAGGTTAGAATAGTCTTTGGAATGCTGATCGGTATTGGGAATAAAGGCACAAAGAGGTGTGCCTGTGGTCTTTCCGTTATAGAAGCCCGAGACTATAGTGGGGTGATCCTTTTCACGCCTCTGAGTAGATGTAGCATTATTCTTGGGAGCTCTTCTTGCCATGAATTCGTAGACCTTGTCAAGGTCTATCGACTCGCCGGCAGGCAGATCATCTATAGTCACACCTATAGCCTTGCCGTGGCTCTCCCCGAAAACAGTGAATGTTATGTTATTTTTCCATGTAGAAGACATGAGATTTCCCCCAGTTCAAAAATATGTATAAAAGGCTTATCCAACGACCTCGATACGACCGCCGAGACTCCTGAAAACGTCCCAGAAATCCGGATAGGATTTGGAAACGCACTCTGCGCCTCTGACAAGTAACTCAGTTTTACATCCAACAGACGCAGCCGCCGCAGCCATAGCTATGCGGTGATCATTGCAGGCATCGACCTCACCGCCGGAAAGCTCCTCCTTGCCGGTGATGACAAGGCCGTCATCGGTGGGAACAGCCTGTCCGCCAAGAGAGTTTATAAGTGAAACGGTCGAAGCTATGCGGTCGCTTTCCTTTATCCTGAGCCTTGCGGCGTTGAAGATGCGGCTCTCGCCGTCGGCAAAAGCGCCCATGACCGCCAGCGCAGGCACCAAATCAGGTATATCCGAGCAATCCAGATCGAAACTGTTAAGCCCATTTTTTCTATTATACACCATATCAGAGAAAATTTCAACAATTTTTTTGTCGCCCTGAAAAGATTTTACATTTAAGCCCTCTATATCTATCTCACTGCCAAGGGCATTGGCAGCATAAAAGAACGCCGCCTGGGAGTAATCCCCCTCAACACGGGCATTAAATGGCTTCAGAGAGCGCCTTCCCGATATCCTGTATCCGTTCTCCGTCGGCGTTACCTCACAGCCGAAATCACGAAGCACAGCTGTCGTTATATCCACATAAGGCTTGGATTCAAGCTTTGAAGTCAGGATTATCTCGCTCTCGCCCTCTGTTACAGCCAGCCCGAAAAGCAGACCGGTTATAAACTGAGATGATATATTGCCGCTGGTGTGATATTTTCCGGGTCTGAGCCTGCCGGAGATATCAAAGGGCATGGTGTTATTATAGTTAAATCTGATGCCGTGCTTCGGCAATTCTTCAAGATAAGGCGTTATAGGCCTGTCAGGTAATTTTCCTTGACCCTTGAAAACAGCGCCCACGCCCAGCGCCGCTGCAACAGGTATCAGAAATCTTAATGTTGAACCGCTCTCACAGCAGTCAAGGACTGCCTTTTCCGAGGGCTTGTCAACACCTTTGATAACAGCGGTACTGCCGCATACCTCAATACCAGCGCCAAGAGCCTGCATACAGCTGATAGTGGCGCTGATGTCCTTTGACATTGAAAGGTTTTCTATCCGTGACTCACCGTCTGCAAGGGCGGCCGCAATTATAAGCCTGTGTGCCTGGCTTTTTGAAGGGGGAACGACGACCTTGCCTTTGAGCTTTCCGGGTGTGATCTTTATATCCATAACTAAACCTACATTTCATCAATAATCGCTGCGATCTGTTGCTCGGCTATCTCAAGTCCGTAGGAATTCTCGCCGAAGCAGACCATTTCACCGATCTCTTTCTGGAAGACAAAGCGAAGCTTTCCGTCCCTCACCTTTTTATCGGTGTAGAGCTTCTTTACAAGCTCTTTTTTGTCTATATAACCGGGTATCGAGACCGGAAGCCCTGCTCTTTTACAAAGCTCTGTCACTCTTTCAACATTCCCGTGACTTATGTATCCCAGTGTTTCGCCAAGTCTCGCCTGTGCAACAAGCCCGATAGCCACAGCCTCGCCGTGAGTAAGGCGATAATCGGAAACGGTCTCCACTGCCCTACCCACTGTGTGGCCAAGGTTAAGGATCTCACGAAGGCCTGATTCACGTTCGTCCTTCATAACAACATTGTATTTGACCCGGCAGTTATGCTCAGAGATATACTCGCAGACATCTCTGTCGATATCAAACACACGCTCGATGTTTTTCTCCAGGTATTCAAAGAGCTCTCTGTCACCGAGACAGCCGTGCTTTATCGTTTCTGCAAGGCCGCTCACGAGTTCACGCTTATCAAGGGTCTTCCAGGCAGCAAGGTCGATATAGACCTTCTTCGGCTGATTGAAAAGACCGATAAGATTGGTGGCAAGAGGCGTATCTACGGCCGTTTTGCCGCCAATAGAAGCATCAGCAGCTGCCAATAGCGTTGTGGTGTAGTTGATAAAGGGCACTCCTCTGCCAAAGGTACCTGCGGTAAAGCCTGCAAGGTCGGAAACCACTCCGCCGCCCACAGCTATGATACAGCAGTCACGCCTGTAGCCAAGAGAAAGCATACTGTCCTCAACATATTCCTTTACAGCCCTTGTCTTGGACTTCTCGCCTGCTTTGAACTCTATTATATTTGAAATGAAGCCTGCATCCTTGAGAAGACCGTTTATCCTTTCGGCGTAAAGCGGCCTGACATTTGAATCGGTCACTACCGCAAAGCGCTTTATTTTCCCGACAAGGCCGTTTTTCAGATCATTGATAAGCTCTCCTGCAAGATCATAGCCTATAGTTATCGTGTAAGAATCATCCACGACCTTTTTAAGCTGACACTCAAAATCCATCTTGTCACCTTCCGTTCATAATACAAATATGATTATAGCATATCCGGGACAGTTTGTAAACCCGAATATAACGACATTCAGCCTATGGGTCTGCCCATGAACTCCGCAAGTGCGGATATCTTCTTCATTGTTGCGGCAAACTTGGGCGGTGTCAGCTGCTGTGCGCCGTCACTCCATGCATTCTTCGGGTCGTTATGCACTTCGATCTCCAGAGCATCAGCACCCACAGCAACAGCGCCAAGAGCGCAGGGCTCGATAAGCGAAACGATACCGGTAGCGTGGCTGGGGTCAACAACAACAGGAAGATGTGTCTTCTGCTTGAGGAGCGGAACTGCCGCAAGGTCAAGAGTGTTTCTCATAGCCGGCTCAAAGGTGCGTATACCTCTCTCGCAGAGGATCACCTTCTGGTTGCCTTCGGACATTATGTATTCAGCAGACATAAGAAGCTCCTGGAGGGTTCCTGAAAGGCCTCTTTTCAAGAGAACAGGCTTATCGCAGCGGCCGAGAGCCTTCAAAAGAGTGAAGTTCTGCATATTTCTGGCGCCCACCTGGATAACATCCACATCAGCAAAGAGGTCAATATCAGATACATCCATGATCTCGGTAACTATCGGCAGGCCTGTAACTTCCCTGGCCTTTAAGAGAAGGTCGATACCCTCCTTGCCAAGTCCCTGGAAAGAATAAGGCGAGGTCCTTGGCTTGAATGCGCCGCCTCGAAGCATAGTGGCGCCTGCCTGTTTTACAGCGATAGCTGTTGTGATTATCTGCTCTTCCGTCTCCACCGAGCAGGGGCCGGCCATTATCTGGGTGTTCTCGCCGCCGATAAGTCTGCCTCTTATATCAATGACAGTGTTGTCGGGGTGGAACTTGCGGTTTGCGTTCTTATAGGGCTCCTGAACACGCTGAACGCCCTCGACACATTCCTTTGCCTGAACAGCCTCGATATCGATCTGCGTGGTGTCGCCGATAAGACCGATAATGTTTGAGTGTACGCCCTGAACAAGGTTTGTCTGGACATGGAACTGGGTGAGCCAGTCAAGAAGCTCATTGACTTCGGTCTCGGGTATGTTGTTCTTAAGTACGATTATCATAATTACTCCTCCTTGGAAATAAAAAAGCCGCAGACTGCTTTTTCCTGTGCAGCTGCGGCTAAGATTCTTGTATTCAGGATAATAAACCTGTTTACAGCAGTCCCTTATCGTCAGCCTTGTACACACGCCAAAAACGCTCGAAGCCAAAAAAGCTCAAGCTAAAAAAGAAATATGTAAAGGCAGCAAAAAGACTTAATGCAAACATTTCTTTTATCCTTCCATCAGTTTTATCGGGCTAACCGACAAAAACATTATACTACCCGTTCAGCCCCGTGTCAATGATATGCTTTCGTGTTTTACAAATTGTTAACACAATTTACTTTATATTCCTCAAACATATAGAATATCCTGCGGTCGATAAGGGCATCGACCTCTATCCCCTCAGCAGTATATTCTTCAGAGAAAACCTTGCCGTCGATCCTTACGGTGTTCAGAAGCCCTGCCTTATCAAAGGGCAAAAGAAGCCTGCATCTGACACAGGAATCAGGTAAAGCCCTTGCAACAGCATCCAGCATCGCATCCAGGCCCTCACCTGTCTTTGCGGAGATGAGCACCTCAAACTCCTCTGCATCAGCCTTTAAAGACTTGGCATAGGCTATCTTGTCGCATTTATTGAAAACGGTAACTACCGGTATGCCGTCACAGCCAAGCTCGCTTAAAAGCTTTCGTGTTACCGCCGCCTGCTCCTCGCAGGACGGATCGGAAGCATCCACAACATGGATAAGGACATCCGCCTGGGCGGCTTCTTCAAGGGTCGATTTGAAGGCTTCAACAAGATTATGCGGAAGACGGCTTATAAAACCAACGGTATCTATGAGCGTTACTGACCTGCCGTCCGGCAGCTCTATCGCACGGGATGTTGTCTCAAGTGTTGCAAACAGCTTGTCCTCGGAGAGAACGCCCGCCTGTGTCAGAGCATTGAGGAGAGTGGACTTTCCGGCATTGGTATAGCCAACAATAGCGCAGGTGAGCACACCGTCCTTTTTGCGCCTTTTGCGCATAAGGTCACGGCGCTTCTCTATCTCACGAAGCTCCTCTGTCAGCGAAGCGATCCTAGCTCTTATATGACGCTTATCGGTTTCAAGCTTTGTCTCGCCGGGGCCTCTGGTGCCTATTCCGCCGCCGAGCCTTGAAAGGTTGAGACCCATTCCCGCAAGACGGGGCAGCCTGTATTTGTTCTGTGCTATCTCGACCTGGAGCCTTCCCTCGTGGGTCTTTGCGTGGGAGGCAAATATATCAAGAATTAGCATAGTGCGGTCTATGGTGAAAACGCCGCAGACATCCTCGATGTTTCTGATCTGGGTAGCTGTGAGCTCGCAGTCAAAGATGATCCTGTCGATCTCGTTGTCTGTGCAGAGCTGTGCTATCTCTTCAAGTCTGCCCGAGCCTATACAGGTGGCCTTGTCATAGGAAGGTCTCTTCTGAACGACCCTGATGACAGGCTCTCCGTCGGCAGTCTTCACAAGCTCTTCAAGCTCAACAAGAGAAGCCGCCGTGTCATAAGCGCCCGTATCTACCGCTGCCAGCAGCACCCGGTCTTTTTTTACTGTGTTATCATAAAGCTGTGCCATTTAAACCTCCATACGGACGATCAGTCGATCCTTAGCTGATGATGCTTTTTCTTGTTCTCATACATCAGCTTATCCGCCTTTTCAAACAGTGCGTTCGCTTCGTCCTTGTCAGCCGCCCTTTCACATACGCCGCCAAGACTGACAGATATGCTGAAAGGATAGTCGTTGAATTTATTATACAGGTCGATCATCTCTCTTACACGAAGAGCAAAACGCTCAGGATAATCCGCCCAGTAATCATTGCAGCCCACAACAACGAACTCATCGCCGCCGATACGGGCACAGACCTCGTTGTTCTTCATTGAACGCTTCATAGCCTCTGCAACAGCCTTGATAGCAAGGTCTCCGGCATTGTGACCATATTTATCATTTATCTCCTTGAGCTTGTCAACATCGGCAACCAGCATAAAGAAACGGTTTTTTCGGTTCTTTGAACGCTCCATAAGCTCAACCATCTTATGCTCGAGACCAAGCCTGGAATAAGCACCTGTGAGTATATCACGGACTGCCAGGCCCGCAAGGGACGTCTTGATCCTCATATTCTCAAGGGCATTTGCCACAAGCTTTATCCAGTTAGCAAAGTGTCTGTCATAGGTCTTCAGCTCATCTCCGAAAGAGATCACAGTGTAACCTAAGCAGCGTTTAAGAAAATGCAAAGGCGCTATGAAAAAGGCCGCCGGCTTTTCCCTGTCGGCATTGTAATCCGGGAACACTTCCCTTTTTGAGAACAAAGTACCGGGAACTTCATCTTTGCTGCCTTCGCTTCTTATCCACAGGCGCATAAAATCGCTGTAATCGGTGAAATCCTGATTCTGCTTTTCAAAGTCGTTCTCACTGTCAAGCCAGTTATCGCACAGGCAGAGATTGAAATACTTATAAGTGCGGACAAGGAAGGTAAAGTAATCGATAGTGTAAATAAGCTCGTTTGGGTCAACGCAGGACGCCATAGCTTCCAGCATATTGCTCTCAAAAAGATCATTGTCCGTGCTGCCGGCATTCTTGGATATCTCACGGGCAGGCTTTCTGGTGTAGTTCTCGTCCTCTTCACAGCCGCAGCTGCAGCCGATCTCAACCTTTCCGCCGCCGGTCAAAGGCTTGTAGGTAATGGATTTCAGCTTTGCATCGATCTTTAGAACTGCATTGACACCGGCCTCATACAGAGGCGGCAAAACAGAGGTAATGCTTGGAACGAAGGATGCCGCATCATCAAAAGCATCATAGCCGGTTATCAGAATATCCTTGCCGATCTCCATCCCTGCTTCCATAAACACGTTAGCAGCTCCCATAGCCATACGGTCGCCGCAGCACATAAGCGCATCGGGCATAGGTCTTTTGCCGTCAAGTATCTCATGGGCTATCTGGGTAGCTCCGTCATACCAGAAGTTGCCGTCAAAGGAGATAAGGCTCTCGTCTATAGCCATACCGTGCTTCTCAAGGGATCTCTTATATCCTGCAAGGCGCTGTTTAGTGGTGGCAACACTAAGAGGACCGCTAAAAAACATTATCTTCTTGCAGCCGTGCTTCTCGATGAGGTGATCTGTCAGCTCCATGAACGGGATCTCGTCCTCAACGAACACAGAATCATAATCCTTGTATTCGGAATCCACGAACACAACAGGACACTTGCACTCACGGTCGATACGCCTGAGTATCGCTTCTTTTGCTCCGGACATCCTGATAAGATCGAGAAGGACTATAACACCGCTTAGAAGATCAAAGTTTATAAGGTCATATATCTTTGTCTCTCCGTCGATATATTCGGTAAGAGTGCTCTCTTTTGCAAAGCTGGTATAGATCACCACATCATAGTCAAGCTCAAAAGCTTTGCTCATTATACCCCGGAGCATTCTTGCCGGATATTCCTCTTCCGGCTTTGAAAGGATGACCCCTATCTTTTTTCTTACCAAAACCGCTCACCTCTGTTAATATATTAAACAAAAAAATTCGCTCTTGATGGGATAATTATCCTGATTATCAATTGATTATTATATCACATTTCAAAGTGTTTGTCAAAGATTTGCATAATCTTTTGAATTTTGTTCCTCAAAATGAAAAAAACGCACAAAAATATATTGCATTTATTATAGAGTTGTGCTATAATATGACTATGGATACATATTTTACGGTCAGTTTCTTATTTTTGCATCCGAAAGTTCTCTGAAAGGAGATCATGATATATGAAGAGGAAAAACATAGCTGTATGTATTACGGGCTTCGATCTCGAATATGAGATGGATGTAGTTTACGGCGTCTATAAAAGATGCCAGGAGCTGGGTCATAATGTGTTTGTGTTCTTCAATCCGACAAAAAAGCCCCAGCACGGCCTTGATCTTGTAATATCAGAGACCGTCCGCAACGGCGAGATGATGGTCTATAAGCTGATAAACTATGATATGATCGATGGAATAGTGATATTCGGCGAATCACTCCTTGACGAGGATACTTATTTTGAGATAGGAAGAAAAGCCAAGGAGCACGGCATCCCGATTATCAATGTGGATGATCTGTTCCATGACAATGAGAAGCGGATCATCATGAGCAACAAATATGCTATGTCCGCTATCGTCGAACACCTTATCACCGAGCACGGTCTGACCAAGATAGATTTCATCGGCGGTATCGAGTTTGGCAATGTCCAGTCAACTGAGAGGCTCGAAGCTTATAAGGCCACTCTTGAAAAGCACGGTATCCCCTTTGACAAGAGCAGAGTCTACTACGGCGAGTTCTGGAGAAAGGCTATCGACTGCACCGAGGAGATACTTAAAAAGCCGGAGCTTCCCGAAGCTATCGTGTGCGCTAATGACACAATGGCATTCTTCTGTATGGATACGCTCAAAAAGCACGGGCTTAAAATACCCGATGATGTTATCGTTACAGGCTTTGACGCTCTGTCAGACTGTAAGGATTATTCGCCGACACCCACAACGGTCAAGCGTGCGACCTTTAAATCAGGCAAGGTAGCTGTCGATCTGCTTATAGATATGATGAACGGCAAGGAACCTGACGATATAACCTATGTTGACTCGATACTGGTCAAGGGCCAGTCCTGCGGCTGCATTCCTTTCCAGAAGTATGAAGATATGTCTTATAATGAGAGATACTTCTACTATAATGATTTCAAGGAGTTCACAAGATACATCCTTGATATGAACTGTGACTTTGCAAACATCAAGGAGTCAAAGCATCTGTTCGACAGCCTCTATAGGGGATCGTCCATATTCAAATTTGACAAGATATATATATGTATAAACTCAGAACTTGAAAAGAATCAGGAAAAGATAAACATAGACGAGGATATTTCGCCATGGACTGTCCCCGAAACTATGGTATCTATGTTTATATTCAAGCACGGTGTTCCCATCGGAACAGAGTTCCCGACCTCACAGCTGATACCGGAGCCTATCGATGACAAGGACGCTCCTGTTGCTTATGCCTTTGCGCCGCTCTACTTCAAGAACGTGTTCATCGGCTATATGGCAGGCATCCCTTCAACTATCGACATTGAGGGAGACCTTCTCTCCACATGGCTGACTACGATATCCAATAACGCAGGAAGCTTCTATATGAACAACAAGCTTGAAAAAGCCCTTGAAGAGCTGGAACTGCTCAATCTGCATGATCCGCTCACGGGACTCTACAACAGGCGTGGTCTTAACAAGTATGAGAAAGAGTTCATGAACGAGACTATCGAGAACGGCAAGTTCCTGTCGGTCATCTGTGCAGACGTTGACGGTCTGAAGATCATAAACGACTCCTACGGACACGAGGAAGGCGACGTTGCGATAACAACCTGCTCGAAGACACTTGTTGAGGTATTCCCGAAAGACAGCATCTGTGTAAGAACGGGCGGAGATGAGTTTCTGATACTTGCCTCCTTTGACAATGAGGATGATCCCGATAAGATGATAAAACAGGTCTATGACAGGATCAAAGAGCTCAACGAAAACGAGCACTTCCCTTACAAGGTCGGCTGCAGCTGCGGACACATGACTCTCAAACCGGATAAGGATACCGACCTTACAGCAGTTAAGAGTGAAGCCGACAGCAGGATGTATATCGAGAAGCACAGAAGAAAGACGATCAGAAAATTCTAAATTGCTGATAATGGCGTCCGCCTAAGTGCGGGCGCCGTTTTTCGTCTGATCATCACTTGTTATACAAAGTGTTTACAATTCAGATACACAAGTCATGTTTAACATTCGTTCATCATTTGTTTCGATTGTGTTAATCATATGGTGATAGAATATATTTCAATTACTGTCGGACAGTGTCCGATCATCCGCAATCTGGTCGAAGACTAACCTTGACGGAGGAATATATGGCTATTATTGATGTTGTTAAATTCGACGGACTTAAAAACCGTGACTGGATAATCTACAAGCACTATGCTGAAGATCTGTCCACATCGACCCAGCTCATTGTCGGCGAGGGTCAGGTGGCTGTGTTTGTTAAGGGCGGCCGCATCTGTGATGCATTCGGACCCGGAAAGTTCAAGCTCTCAACAGAGAACCTCCCTATCCTGCGCTCGCTTATCAAAATGCCCTTTGGCGGAAGAACACCGTTCACAGCCGAGATCTATTACATAAACACCACCACAAAGCTGGATATCAACTGGGGCACCTCGGATCCTGTTGCTCTTATCGATCCTAAGTACCATATCAGACTGCATATTAGAGCTTTTGGTCAGATAGGTCTGAAGATAAGAGACTATGTGCTGTTTCTGCAAGAGCTCATCGGTACGATGAATTCTGCCGATGTTGTCAGCTATGACAAGACGCTGAACTTCTATAAGGGCTTCCTTATTAATAAGGTAAAGGCGCTTATCGCTCAGATAATGATAAACAACGGTATCTCTGCTCTTGAGATATCCGCAAAGCTTACCGAGATATCGGATCAGCTGGCACAGATGCTGGCTCCTGACTTCGAGCGTTTCGGTATGTCGCTTGTTAACTTCTATATCAAGTCTATCAATTTCCCTGATGAGGACTTCGAGAGGATCAACGCTATCCTTGAAGACAGAGCCGCATTCGATATCATGGGAGATTCGAGATACGCTGTCAAGCGTTCCTTCGACGTTTACGAGGGAGCTGCCACAAATGAGAACGGCGTAGCCGGTGCTTTTGCAGCAGGCGGTATTGGATTTGGCGCTATGGCCGCTATGAACAACGGCTCGGCCCAGACTGGTACGGTTCTGGCAGCTGCTCCAGCTGTTACTGTTGTCTGCCCAACGTGTTCCAGGGAAAACCCCGAAGGATCAAAGTTCTGCAACGGCTGCGGAGCGAACCTTGCTCCTAAGAAGGTCATCTGCCCTAACTGTCAGAAGGAACTGGAAGAGGGTTCATCTTTCTGCAACCACTGTGGAACAAAGATAGAGACTCCTGCTGTTTGTGAGTGCGGAGCTCCATTGAAGCCCGGAAGCAAATTCTGCAATCACTGCGGAAGAAAGGTCGGTGAATGATAATGAAAAGAATGTTAGGTACGATGTCGTCATTCCTGCTTTCATGCTTGTTTGTAGGTATAGTATTATTCCTTATGCTCGGCGTTCTCGATGTTGATAAGGCCGATACCTTTGCAGCCGTTTTAACATTCACTATCATAGAATCGGTCATCCTGCTTCTTATAGTGGGTCTTGGAAAACCGATCTCTGACGCCATAGGCGTGGGTATGTATGCTCCGCTATGCGCATCCACCGTTTTCTATGTAATAGTTACTACGGTCCTCAACTGCCTGCTCTTTGACAATATATCAAAGACCGCCTTTATTCTTATTAATCTTGCTATCATTTTCGCATATCTCTGCTTTGCTCTCCCGCTTATTTCGAGAGGTGCAAACCACGGAGACGGCCAGCCGCCTGTGGATCCTATGAATCCTCACAATCTGCCAGACCTGACTCCGAGATATCCGACAAACAATATTGACCTTAACAACAAGGGGGATAACCAGTAATGACCTGTCCACAATGCGGAGCTCCGCTCGATAACGGAGTTACAAGCTGTAAATACTGCGGTGAGCCTTTGAGCCAGCAGACTCCTATGCAGGGTATGCCGGTGCAAGGAATGCCGATCCAGGGTATGCCTATGCAGGGTATGCAGCCGCAGGTGATATATGTTCAGCAGCCCATGTATCCTAACGGGATAAATCCTGCGTGGCCTATAAAGAACAAAATCGTTGCAGCTATCCTCGCTATTTTTTTCGGCACCTTCGGTGTCCACAAGTTCTATCTCAATCAGAGCGCTTCGGGTATTCTCTATATCCTGTTCTGCTGGACAGGGATCCCTTCCCTGGTCGGCTTTATCGAGGGCATCGTTTATCTTTGCTCCAACGAAGAGAACTGGCAGAAGAAATATCATGTGCGAACTAAATAACTGACTCACAAAGCCCGTTTTCACGGGCTTTTGTTCTGCCCAAAACGGGAGTGCGATGTACGGTGATTTCCCGACATTAAACGCAAAAAATCTAAGATGAAATGTATTTTCTTGACAATTGCACCTGTATATGCTATAATAACAGGTGCGATTGTGTTATTATACACATTTTTGGGACGCAAACCTATTCAACACCGTTTGACAGGAGTTTGATTGTTTATGGAGAAGAAACCGACACTTGTCGTTATGCTTACATATAATGACATGACAGTGGAGAACGCATACGAGATCTTCGATCAGTGCAAGGACTCAAAGGCTGAATACTGGGGTTTTAAGGAAGAGCCGCTGCCTATTGAGGAGATGAAGAAGCTTTTTGCCTATATGAAACAGTGCGGCAAGAAGACCTCTCTTGAAGTAGTTGCTTATACCGAAAAAGAGTGCATCGAAGGCGCTAAGATGGCTGTCGAGTGCGGATGCGACGCTCTTATGGGAACTATTTACAGCGATGAAGTGCTGAAGATCTGCAAAGAGAACGGTATGAGCTATATGCCGTTTGTAGGAAAGATCAAGGAAAGGCCGTCTGTTCTCGAGGGAAGCATAGATGAGATGATAGCTGAAGCTAAGGAGTATATCGCCAAAGGCGTTTCCGGTATCGACCTTCTGGGCTACAGATATACAGGCGATGCAGTTCTTCTTAACAAAAGATTCGTTGAAGAGGTGGATGCACCTGTATGTATAGCAGGAAGCATCAACAGCTTAGAAAGGCTCGACGAGGTAAAGGATGCAAATCCCTGGAGCTTTACTATCGGCAGCGCTTTCTTTGACAATCAGTTTGATGGTACATTCAAGGAGCAGATCGACAAAGTCTGCGACTATATAAACAAATAACAGCAGGTGAAAAGATGTTAAGCAAGTTTTATCCCTACGAATATGCGAAAAGCGTTTTTGAGATAGACTATAACAAACTGTATGATAAGGGCTTCCGAGGCATAATCTTCGATATCGATAATACTCTTGTACACCATGGCGATGATTCAACAGAGGCTGTGGATCAGCTGTTTGTGGACATCCACAATGCAGGCTTCAAGACTCTGCTTCTTAGCAACAATGAGAAAAGCAGAGTTGAGCGGTTTATAAGAAACATCGATACGGATTATATCTGCGACGCAAACAAGCCTGATCCTGCCTGCTATCTTAAAGCCGTTGAAAAGATGGGGCTCGATAAGGATCAGGTGGTCTGTATCGGCGACCAGATCTTTACAGATATTTATGGTGCTAACCGTGCAGGGCTGGCAAGCATCCTGGTAAAATATATCAGAGTCAAGGAAGAGACTATGGTGGGCAAGAGAAGGCTTGCCGAGTATCTGATGCTTGAGACCTGGAAAAGAAACAAAAAGCAGTTCAACCGTATCGGTGATATTTATCCAGACGGAACTGACCCGGAAAGTATTGTTACCAGAGATTTTCTTTTCTGCGAGATAAGCCCCGGAGCTTATGCGATATCCGAGGCTAAGGAAAAGTCCAAGAGATATGTTAAAGAGCTTACAAGCAAGGACGTTATCGCAAGGACCAAATGCAGACACAGATATCCTGTCATCGTTGCTACTGAGTCGAACGGTCTTATAAAGGTCGGCAAGGACATTGACCCACAGCTTCAGGAAAACAAGGCTGTTAATATCGACCTTGCCTGCAAGAAGATAAACGGTATCGTTATACATCCCGGTGAGGTGTTCTCCTTCTGGAAGTCTATCGGAAAGATAACCAAGAAAAAGGGTTATAAGGAAGGCCGTGTTATAAGCGGCGAGATAACCGAGCCCGGACTCGGCGGAGGACTCTGCAATCTAGGAAACACTATTCACAGATTGGTGCTCCACAGTCCACTGAAGGTCTGGGAGTTCCACAGCCACTCGGATGCGCTTTCTCCCGATCACGGAAAGAGAGTTCCCTTCTCTGCTGGTACCTGTGTATGCTATAACTACATAGACTACAGGTTCAAGAACAACACAGATCAGGATTTCCAGCTTCTTGCGTGGGTAAAGGACAAGACCCTTTTTGCAGAGCTCAGATGCGTTAAGGCACTGCCTTACACTTATGAGCTTTCGGAAGAGGGACATCATTTCCAGCAGGAGGATGACGGAAAGTTCTACAGAGTGTCCAAGATCTATAAGAACACTCTCGATAAGAAGAGCGGCGAACTTGTAAACAAGGAGCTTGTACTCGACAACCACTCCGAGGTCATGTATGATTATGATATGATACCAAAGGAGCTTATTGAGGTTTAAAGCATAACGGTATGTCTTAAAGGCATACCGTTTTTTGTTGACAAGAGCGTATCACTGTGATACAATACTGTTAAGCCAAAGTGCTTTGACACTGTGAAGGGAGTTGATCTTATGAGCAAGATACTGGTAGCTTATTTTTCGGCAGAGGGAAACACCAGAAAGGTGGCGGCCGCTTTTTCAAAGATAACAGGCGGCGAGCTTTTTGAGATAAAGCCTGTGGAGCCCTATACAAAGGCCGATATCAACTGGCTTAACCCGGTCTCGAGATGCAACAAGGAAAAGATCGGTAAAAAGGATGTCCCCGTAGAAGGAAAGGTCGAAGACTTTGAAAGCTTTGACACTGTGTTCCTTGGCTTTCCTATCTGGTATTACGGAGCTCCGAATGTTGTGAACACCTTTGTCAAGGACTATGACTGGAGCGACAAAAAGATAGTTCTGTTTGCTACCTCCGGAAGCTCGGATCTCAACAAGACCGCAGAAAAGCTGGCGCCTTATCTCAAAGGAGACTATGAGATAGTCGCACAGAAGCTGGTAAAGCCGGCAGACACATCGGCGGACCTTAAAGCATTTGCAGCTGAGGCGCTGAAATAATAAGATATACAAATATCCTCTCCTGCCTATATGGCGGGAGAGGATATCCTTTTTGATTCAGGCTATACCGGGAATGATCGGGTATAGCTTTTTGTTTTACAGCCCTATAGAGCCTGTGTAGGTCGGGAAATCAGCTTCCGCAAGCCTTACGGCCTCTTCAAGAGTCAGGCCGTGGAAATTGCCGGCTGCAAAGTCCCTGCCCGACTTTTTGTCATCGATGAACGCACCGACTACAACTCCGGGAAGAGAGCTCTCGGGTGCATTAGGCGCATGGCTTCCGCCGAGGTCTGTTCTGCACCAGCCCGGGTCTGTGATGTTTATGCAGACGTCTGTTCCGTTATACTTAGAAGCAAGATCCATAGTTACCTTGTCCAGAGCGGCCTTGCTTGCAGAATAGCCCGCCTGCTCAGGCTCGAGCCTTATACCGCTGGTCGTGTTGACTATCCTGCCAAAACCTCTCTTTTCCATAAGCGGCAGAAAATGATAAACTATCATCATCGGAGCGATAGTATTTATCTTGAAGCTCTCCTCATAATCGGAAGCCGGTGTTTTGAGATACTCATTCCTGTAAGCTATCTGTATCCCGGCATTGTTGAGAACTATATCAACATCAACGCCGAGAGCATCGATCTCTCTGAGCATCTTCTCGACCTGTGAAAGGTCCGAGAACTCTGCACCGACAGCATACGCTTCAACACCGAGAGCCTTTACTTCTTCAAGAACCTTATCACAGTGCTCCTTTGTTCTTCCCTGCAAAATAAGGTTACAGCCCTTCTTTGCCATGAAAAGCGCAGCACCGTAGCCTATGCCTCTTGCGGCTCCGGTAATAAAAGCCCAGCGTCCTTTTACATCAACCATTTAAAACTTCCTCCTTTGCTTTATCGAGCGCCGCTATCACCCTGTCACACCACTGATCGAATTCAGGATCCGTGTTCTGAAGCTCAGGGTGAGCCAGTATATTCCTGACAGTCATCGCAATACCGTCTCTTGCGCTTATCTCACAATTAAAATCCGGGACCAAAGACTTGATCTTGGAGTTATCAAAGACCACAGAATTAGACTTATCGCCTATCAGGCCGCCCTCATAATCATAGCTGCTCATATCCGCAAGTGTCCTAGCAGACACATAATAGGGGTTTAGCTCAACGCCCAGCGCATCAGCGATAGCTCGGTAGATATCGTTCCATGGCACGCTCTCATCAGAGGTGATATGGAAAGCTTCGCCTATCGCCTTTGGGTTTCCGATTAGGCCGACAAAGCCCTTAGCAAAATCGCTGTTATGGGTTATGGTCCACAGGGAGCTTCCGTCTCCGTGGATAATGACAGGCTTGCCGTCCATGATACGCTTAACGACCTGCCAGCTGCCGCCGTTGCCGTGAACACCGAGAGGAACGCTTCGCTCATCATAGGTGTGACTTGGACGAACGACCGTCACAGGAAAACCATCCCTGCGGTAACGCTCGAACAGATAGTCCTCACAGGCCTTCTTGTTTCTCGAATACTCCCAATAGGGGTTTTCAAGCGGGGTCTCTTCGGTTATGACATAACTCTTCGGCGGCTTTAAATAAGCGGATGCCGAACTGATATAGATGTACTGCTTTGTCCTGTCTTTAAACAGTCTGAAATCACGCTCCGCCTGGGAGGGCACAAAGCCAATGAATTCGCCGACACAGTCAAAGGTCATATCTCCAAGGATCCTGTCGGTCTCTGCTTCGTCGGAAATGTCAGCCTTGATAGTCTTTACTCCGTCGGGAAGTTCGCTGTTTCTGGTGCCACGGTTAAGAAGATACAGCTCGTGGCCCTTGGCGGCTAAGAGTTTTGTGATCGCCATACTGATCGTGCCGGTGCCGCCGATGAGAAGAATTTTCATAGTTCCTCCTTAAAGTGATGCGTGTGCTGCTATGCGATAGATCTCTGCGCAGTCCTCTGCCGTCAGCTCGACAAAGCCTGCACGCTTGCCGTCTCCTACGCCAAGCTTATCAACAAGTGTCGGTATGTCCTCTTCCTTGGCGCCAAGCTCCTCAAAGTTTATAGGCATACCTATGCTGTGAAGAAACTCTCTGAATCTCCTGATGCCCTCAAGAGCCGTAGTCTCAGGGTCTTCAAAATTCATCTGACAGCCAAACACTCTCGTTGCCATCTGGCAGAAGCGCATAACATCGTGGCTGTGGACAAATTCCATCCACGCAGGCATCATAACCGCAAGGCCTGCACCGTGAGCTACGTCATAAAGGCCGGAAAGCTCGTGCTCAAGGCCGTGGCTGTTCCAATCCTGTGATCTTCCCACGCCAACAATATTATTGTGAGCAACCATTCCTGCCCACATTATATTCGCTCTTGCATCATAATTGTCAGGGTCCTCTATAACTCTCGGGGTCTCCTTTACCATAGTAAGGAGCACAGCCTCGCAGAGCCTGTCCGTGATCTCGACCTCACGGGTGTTTGTGAAGTAGCGCTCAAAAACGTGAGCCATGATATCCGTAGCACCGCAGGCTGTCTGATATGCAGGCAGGGTCTGAGTAAGGGCAGGGTCAAGGATGGAAAAGCGTGAACGGATAAGGTCGGAGCCTGTTCCACGTTTAAGCATCCCATCTTCTTTTGTGATAACGGAGTTTCCGGAGCCCTCGCTTCCGGCAGCTGCTATCGTGAGAACGACACCTATCGGGAGCGCCTTCTCTATCTGCTTACCGCTGTAGAAATCCCAGAAATCGCCGTCATAAGGAACGCCTATAGCGATAGCCTTTGAGGAGTCGATGACCGAACCGCCGCCAACAGCAAGGATAAAGTCAACGCTCTCTTTTCTGCAAAGCTCGATACCCTGATAAACAAGGGTGTCCCTGGGATTAGGCTTTACACCTCCCAGTTCAACAAAGCCGATTCCGGCATCACTGAGAGACTTTTTCACACGATCTATAAGTCCCGACTTTACTGCCGAGCCCGAGCCGTAATGGATAAGCACCTTGCCGGCGCCGTATTTTTTAGCGTAGGCTCCGCATTCATCCTCACGGCCCTTGCCGAAAACGAACTCCGTGGGACTGTAAAACTCAAAATTCTGCATACATATCATCCTTTCGTGTATATGGTATAGGACTCACCTAAAAAGTGACTGTAAAAAAGACCTTGTAGCCGTTCTGCTCCACTGATATGTCGGCTCCGTGCAAATGGGCGATCGAAGCGGCGATAGGCAGGCCAAGACCGTAGCCGCTGCTGGAATGAGATTCATCGCTTCGATAGAAGCGCTCAAATAGCATCTGCTTCTTTGAAGCATCGAAGTTTTGGCATACGTTTGTAACTGTAAGCACCGGACGAGAAGCCTGGGTAAGGCTTACAAATATCTCGGTGTTCTCATCGGAATACTTTACAGCGTTGTCAACAAGGATGCCCACAAGCTGTGAGATCTTCTGCTCTATGCCTTCGTAGGTTATATCAGGAGCTATATCGCTCTCGATCATCCTTCCCTGCTCGAAAGCAATGCTGTCGAATGAAAGAAGGGTGTTTGTAACCGTCCGGCTGAGATCAAAGGAGCAGAAATTCTCCTTTGATGCGCTCTCTTCATTCTTTGACAGATCAAGGAGCCCCTTTACAAGCTTTGCCATACTTTCTGATTGTCGCCGTATAGAGTCGAGCCAGCGGTTTTCGCCTATCTCATCGTGCAAAAGATCAGCGTTAGCCGAGATGATAGTAACAGGCGTTTTAAGCTCATGGCTCGCTTCAGAAACGAACCTGCGCTGACGGGCTATAGCTTCTTCTGCCGGCTTTGCAACGCTCCTGGAATAGATAAGGATGATAACAAAAAGTATTGCCAGAACAGCCACACCGGCTATGACCGAAGTCCTTGTCAGCCATGAAAGCATATATCCGCCGCTGTTCTCATCTACATAGACAAGGATCTTAGCTCCGCCTTTTTCTATAACATTTCTTGAATAATTGTGAGAACCAAGCTTTAAATCCGATGAAAGGTCAAGCTCATTTATCTGATCGGTCGTCAGCTCCTCGCCGCTGTTTCCGCTGTTGAAAAGCGCTGTTTCGCCATTGTCCCGAACAACATAAAAGCATTTCTGCGCCGAAACGACATCGGGCACCTTTCCGTCAAAAAGGTCCGAAAAGCCGTTCTGCTTTTTTATATATCTGGGAGCTCCGTCCTTGAACACTATCTTTATCCTGTCAATTTTAAGCTCTGTATCAACTCCGCTTGTTGATCTTGCAGAGGATGTCCACCACCGTGAGGAAATATACATCCAGCTGTCATACCTGACTGCTTTTTTGTAGTTGCCGGTTATCTGCTTCATATCCTCAAAATCAACAGTAATGGCGGTATTATCCTTATTAAAAGCAAAAGCTCTGCTGAATCTGAGACGATTGCCTTCTGCGGTATAGCCGTAATAGCAGATATCGCTTCCGCCGCAGTACCAATCGGAGCCTGTGGTGTTGGTGATAGTTCCGTAAAACAGGACCTTCGACACAGTGTCCGGCGCATACGGGATATCAAAGTCAGCCGTCGGCATCTGTTCAAGCTCGATAGTAACCGAGTTTTCCTTGACATCGCCCACCTCAACAGCATTCGCTATCATTTCGCAGACAGCGCTTGTGTCTTTTTTTGTGATGTAATTCATCATCAGGTTAAGCGACACCGTGATGACAAGAACCATAAAAACGGAGATAAGCATAGCCGCAATTATAAAGCGCCGCCTTATCTGTCTTACCGTATCCTTCATTTTTTCTCCTCTAAAATGTATCCTGCGCCCTTAACAGCGTTGATACTTATATCTGCGCCAATAGCAGAAAGCTTTTTCCTGAGAAAAGAGATGTAGACCGCCACATTATTATACTCGGTCTCCGCATCAAAGCCCCAGATGCGCTCGACGAAGCGTTCCTTGGGAATGATTATCCCATGGTTTATCATAAGAAGCTCCAGAAACTGGTATTCCTTGGTGCCGAGCGCTATGGACTGGCTGCCGCAGCAGATCTCATGCTTCGTGCTGCTCAGGACAATATTTCCAAAGCTAAGGTCATCCGGCACATAAGCGTTTCTTGAACGCCTTGCAAGCGCCTTGACCCTGGCTGTGAATTCAGACTTTGAAAAAGGTTTTGTCAGATAGTCATCAGCGCCTATCTCAAAGCCTCTCACTTTGTCCTCATCCTGGGAAAGAGCCGTGAGCATAAGAACAGCAGAACCTATCTTGTTCTTTCTTATCCGGCTCAGAATATCGAAGCCGTTCATATTCGGCAGCATAACATCAAGAACTATCATATCATAGGTATCGGTAAGAGCCTCATAAAGCCCATCCTCACCGTCATAGACCGCATTTGTGATAAAGCCCTCATTGTTAAGCATCTGTGCCAGAGCATCAGCAAGATCGGTCTGGTCTTCAACTATAAGGATCTTCATAAAAAACACTCCCCTGTTTCTCCCTTGTGATCGATTATAAGCTATTACCATTAAATTTTCGTTGAAACTGAACAGAATCTTCAATGATAATTTAATCTTTATGTAATAGTATAACATTATATTGTTAATTCAATATGAAAGGATGTAGAATATGATAAAAAAGATATTGTGTATTTTAACAAGCCTGACCCTGTGTTTTGGGATACTGACCTCATGTGCAGACAGCAGCTCGTCCTCCGGGACATCTTCTGACAGTTCTTCCCAGAGCGCCGGAAAAGACAGCTCGGCTTCAGACAGCCAGTCTTCAGGAAAGAAAGACAAAAAGGAAAAGAAAGATAAGAAGACCAAAGAAGAAGAAAAAGCATCGGTAGACTTTTCTCAGAAAAGCGGTGTTTATGCCGAAGCTTTCTTGCTGGAGCTTTCTACCACCCTTGACGGTGAGATATACTATACTACCGACGGAAGCGACCCTTCCACAAGCGATACCGCTGTGAAATACGAGGGAGCTATCGAGATAAAAGACAGAAAAGGCGATGCAAATGTAGTATCTGCCGTTGGGCCGGAGGAGATATCCGGAAACTTTGTGAAATGGAAAAGCAGGGACAAGGTCTTTGAAAGCACCGTCTCGGCTCCCGATGACGATGCAGTTGACAAATGCTCTGTTATAAATGCGGCTGTTAAGGGCTCGGACGGTTCATTTTCCCCTGTTGCTGCGGCGACCTATTTTATAGGTACTCCCGAGGAGCATATCCAGGGCATAAAGGAAAGCTGTGAGGCTATGGGAACTGACCTTGCAGTCATCAGCATAACAATGGACTATGACGACCTGTTCGATGCTGACAAGGGTATCTACGTCAAGGGAAATCTCTTTGATGAGGCACTTGCAGAGCATCTTGAAGACGGCGAGGACACCAACGAGGACACAGCAAGAAGATTGGCAGCAAACTATAACCAGAGAGGAAAAGACTGGGAGAGAAATTGCAGAGTCGATTTTCTTGAATACAATGCTGACGGCGCCGAGACAGCCTTCTCGCAGAGCTGCGGCATAAGGATCCAGGGAAACTACTCCCGTTCCGACTGGCAGAAGGGCTTTAGGCTCTATGCCAGAAGCGATTACGGCAAGAAAAGCTTCAAGTATGCAGTATTTGGCGACGAGCTTAAGGATGATAACGGCGACACTATCGACAAATTCAAGACTCTTGAGCTGCGTGCCGGCGGAAACTGCGCTTTCACCTGCAAATTCAACGATATCTACTGGCAGGATCTTTCACAGTCCCTTGATTGCGAGACCAAGGCTTCCCGTCCCTGCGTAGTATACTTAAACGGCGAGTACTGGGGGCTTTATGTTCTCGAAGAGGACTATTCGGATGACTACTTTGAGGATCACCACGGAGTCAACAAGGACGACGTTGTGGTATACAAGGGCGACGCCGAGACCTATAAGCTTGGCTACAAGCTGGACGAAGGAACGCTCCCCGAGGGAGAAAAAAAGGAAAGCTATTTCTTTAACGACCTGAATGCTTTCTTTAAAGCTCACAAGGATCTGAAGTCTCAGGAGGATTTTGACGAGTTTGCCAAGCTTGTGGACACCGACAGTGTAAGGGATTATTTCCTGGCCGAGGTCTGGATAAACAACAAGTGGGACTGGCCGGGCAAGAACTGGTCGATGTGGAAGACCGCCAATGTTGACGAATCCAATGAATACGCTGACGGTCGCTGGAGATTTATGTTCTATGATATGGAGTTCGGCGGTGTCAGCGGAAGCTCGGATTCAAGGACGAACACTGTCAAGGAGGACAACTATAAGCCAAAGGGACTTCTGGATATGAGCACAAATAATCCTGCGGTGCTTTGCTTTGCTTATGCTATGACAAACGAAGCCTTCAGAAACGACTTCAACGAAAAGCTTGAAGCTCTGAGCACAGGCATATATGAGAAGGAAAACGCAAACGCTGTGCTCGACAGCTACACAGCACAGTATTCGCCGCTGTTTGACCAGTTCTTTGAGCGCTATCCCGGCGCAGGAGATACTGATAATGCTATAAACGGCGGATATGCATCTGTGCAGTGTATAAAGGATTTCCTGGAAAAGAGAGAAAACAATATCGCTAAAATGACTAAGTGGATAAACGATCAGTTTAAAGGGTGAAGATAATGAAAAAGACTATTGCGTTACTGCTCAGTGTCGTTATGACCTGCTCTGTGCTCGTTTCCTGCGGGGGCAAGAGCGACAGTTCTTCAGGCAAAACAAGTTCAGGCACAAGCTCCGCTGTTGATGAGGGGCCTAAGTTTGAAGCAGACAACACTCCTATCGAAACAAAGGTGACTCCTCTGCCGGACCTTACAGAGGTAAAGAGCGAGTATGACGCTAACAAGGCCGGGATCGACGAGATGCTGGAAAAGATCTCGGATGAAAAAGAAAGACCCTGTATAAACATTACAACGCAGGGCGGAGAGAAGGTCAAGACCAAGGATAAATATGTTGCTTCGGTCATTGACGTTTTCAACTGCGATGACAGCTTCCGCCTGACAGCTGAGGGCGGCGTGAAGGTCAGAGGAAACTCCACTGCCGATCAGGGCGACGAAAAGCCTTACAGGATAAAATTCACAGACAAACATAATATGCTCGGGCTCCATGACGGAGCGGAATACCGCAGCTGGGTGCTGCTTCGCTCATTCTGGAACCTAGCCCCCGACTATACTGCTTTCAACCTTGCAAAGGAGATATTTGAAGGCGAGTATTACAGCACAGACTTTATGTATGTTAATCTGTTTATAAACGGTGAAGCCAAAGGCGTTTATGTGCTCTGTGAGCAGAACCAGGCTGTTAAGGGCAGAGCCGAGGTGAACGAACCCAAGGACGGAGACACCGAGTTTGAGACAGGATACTTTATCGAGATGGACAACTATCCCGACGATGACCACCCGTTCTTTACGCTTGACTATGAGCAGGCAGAGATAGAGGATATAGCCGGCGAAACAAGACAGTTCACAAGTGCGGAATACAGTCTCCACAGCGATATCTACACTCAGGGACAGCTCGATTTCATCGAACAGTATACCAAGGGTATCTATAAGATACTCTATGAGGCGGCTGTAAATGACAAGGCTATGAAATTTGACAGCGCATACAACGTTGTTGATGCCGAGGGCATAAGCGCTCAGGAGGCTGTGGAAAATGTTATAGACCTTAAGAGCCTAGCAAATATGCTCATATTAGAAGAGCTCGTTCACAACTACGATGTCGGTGAGGGCAGCTTCTACATGGCAATAGACCTTGGAGAGGATAGCAATTATCCCAAGTTCACGTTCTTTGCGCCCTGGGATTTCAACTGGGCATACGAGGGCAATCCCTCTGACGGTTACTACGCCGCTACGTTCCAGCCCGAGGTGGGCAGCCAGGACAGATCAAACCCGTGGTTCATCACAGCTATGAAGGCCGACTGGTTCGTTCAGATAGTAAAGGACAGATGGCAGGAGCTTTCCGACAAGGATGCGATAAAGACTGCCTGCAAGAAAGTTCTTGACGATGCCGAGCTTCTGAAAAATGACCTTGGCGAGGAAGAATGGAAGATAGACAAGGCCTATGACATAGTCGGATTTGTCTACGGCAGAGCTGACTTCCTTGACGGTGAATGGAAATAAACAAATATAATACTAGTTTTTGTATCCTCTCATGCACGGTGCGTGAGAGGATACTTTTATTCATGAAATTTTGTGTAAAGATTTTTATATAAAACACTTGACAAGTTTTAAAACGTGTGATATACTATATGTAAATCAAGATACACGTTTCAAAGGAGTGATGTTATGAGTAAAAGCGTATACAGTATAGTTTTGAGTGACGAAGTGGTAAGAGCTGTGGATGTTATGGCCGTAAGGCTTGGGACGAACAGATCAAACCTTATAAACCAGATACTGGCTGAAAGAGTTAGCGTTATGACGCCCGAAAAAAGGATGCGGGATATCTTCGAGAGCATATTTGCGCTTATGGACGACAGCTTTATAAAGGACGCTGCTGCTCCCGGCTCGGCTCTTTCGATGAGAAGCTCTATCGCTTATAAGTATAAGCCTACGGTGAGATACAGCGTGGAATTAAC
This sequence comes from uncultured Ruminococcus sp., assembly GCA_902800795.1. Taxonomy (GTDB): domain Bacteria; phylum Bacillota; class Clostridia; order Oscillospirales; family Ruminococcaceae; genus Hominimerdicola. The sequence goes on from CADCFQ010000020.1 coordinate 25,834, forward strand.
AAAGGCACCCGAGGGAGAGAGGATAGGAAATCTTAGGATATCCTTCCGCACAAGGTCCCAGGCGTTTATGGAGATGCTTGGTATATTCTACCGGCTGTGGATTATGAACGAGCGTCAATACACCCAGCGAAGGATCGAATATAAAGCCGAAAGCGACAGGCTCACAAGAGGGATATACTTCCCTGCCGGCAGAAAAACAGCAGACACACAGCTTATCGGCGAACTGATAAGCGAATATATAAAGGCTTTTGACAAGGCGCTGAAAGCGTTTTTCGCCTATGCTGATGATATCGAGCTGGCATCCGCCAAGGTAGCCGAGTTTTATAGGCTTGGACTAAAAAACGGCATCAGCGATATCTAGAGGCAGTCAATTCAGAAAACAGGATATATAGAACAAAACAAAAAAAACAACATAAGAAGAAAGGATGATGAGCATGAACATCAACAAGATGACAGAGAGATCCATTGAAGCGGTAAAGGCCGCACAGAGCCTTGTGACCGAGTATCAGAACAATTCCATTACCCAGACCCACCTGCTGACTGCTTTGCTGGGGGAAGAAAACGGGCTTATCCCCCAGCTTTTGGAGAAAATGGGTATAGATGCCGCTTCGGCTAAGCAGTATCTTTATTCACAGCTTAATTCCCTGCCGAAGGTTTATTCAAATTCACGTCCGGCCGACAGTGTTTTCATCGACGCTGACTGTGATAAAGCGCTGACGAACGCCGAAAAGACCGCCGGACAGATGAAGGATGAATATGTGTCGGTGGAGCACCTGTTTTTAGGTATACTCAATGAGGCTGACAACGATGTACAGAAATTCCTGAACAGCTTCGGCATCAAGAAAGCAGATTTTCTCAAAGCTTTGCAGGCTGTAAGAGGAAACTCACGGGTAACATCCCAGAACCCCGAGGACACCTATGACGTTTTGAAAAAATACGGTCAGGATCTTACCGACCTTGCAAGAAAGAACAAGCTCGATCCTGTTATCGGCCGTGAGACAGAGATAAGAAACACCGTAAGGATCCTTTCGAGAAAAACAAAGAACAACCCTGTATTCATCGGTGAGCCCGGCGTCGGCAAGACAGCTATCGCCGAAGGACTGGCTATGAGGATAGTCAAGGGGGACGTTCCGCAGAACCTAAGAGACAGGACCCTGTTCTCCCTTGATATGGGCTCGCTTGTTGCAGGAGCTAAATACAGGGGAGAATTCGAGGAAAGACTCAAGGCTGTACTACAGGAAGTCAAAAAGAGCGAAGGCAGGATAATCCTGTTCATCGACGAGCTGCATACTATAGTGGGTGCCGGAAAATCTGACGGCGCTATGGACGCAGGGAACCTGCTCAAGCCTATGCTCGCAAGAGGAGAGCTTCACTGTATCGGTGCGACAACGCTGGATGAATACAGAGAATACATCGAAAAGGATGCCGCTCTGGAAAGGCGTTTCCAGCCTGTTATGGTGGATGAGCCTACAGTTGAGGACACGATCTCTATACTGCGTGGACTTAAAGAACGCTACGAGGTGTTCCACGGTGTAAAGATCCATGACTCGGCACTTATAGCTGCGGCTACGCTTTCGGACAGGTATATAACAGGACGTTTTCTTCCCGACAAGGCTATCGACCTTGTGGATGAAGCCTGTGCGCTTATACGAACAGAGATGGACTCTATGCCATCGGAGCTTGACGACATCTCCAGAAAGATAATGCAGCACGAGATAGAGGAAGCAGCGCTGAAAAAAGAAAGCGACCGTATCTCGCAGGAGCACCTGGCCGAGGTACAGAAGGAGCTTGCTTCCTACAGAGAGAAGTTTTCTTCTATGAAAGCCAAGTGGGAGAACGAGAAGAATTCTATCGGAAAGCTGCAGAAGATAAGAGAGGAGATAGAAAACGTCGGTTCTCAGATAGAGCTAGCCGAGCGCAGCTATGACCTTGACAAGGCAGCGGAGCTCAAATACGGCAGACTCCCCGCCCTTAAAGCAGAGCTTGCCGAGCTTGAAAAGCAGGCAGAAAGCAAGAACGACAACACCTTCCTCCACGACAAGGTAACGGACGATGAGATAAGCAGGATAGTTTCCCGCTGGACGGGCATCCCCGTTTCCAAGCTTATGGAAGGAGAAAGAGAAAAGCTGCTGGGTCTTGAAGATATCCTTCACAAAAGAGTCGTAGGACAGGACGAGGCTGTAAGAAAGGTAAGCGAAGCTATACTGCGCTCAAGAGCCGGTATCGCAAACCCGAACAAGCCTATCGGTTCCTTCATGTTCTTAGGGCCTACGGGAGTAGGAAAAACAGAGCTCGCAAAGGCACTGGCAGAAGCGCTCTTTGATGACGAGAAAAACATGGTAAGGATAGATATGTCGGAATACATGGAGAAATTCTCCGTAAGCCGCCTTATCGGAGCGCCTCCCGGATATGTGGGCTATGAAGAGGGCGGCCAGCTGACCGAGGCTGTCAGAAGAAAGCCTTACAGCGTGGTTCTCCTTGACGAGGTCGAGAAGGCTCATCCGGATGTTTTCAATATTCTTTTACAGGTGCTGGACGACGGACGCATAACCGACTCTCAGGGGCGCACGGTAGACTTCAAGAACTGCGTTATCATAATGACATCGAACCTGGGCTCACCTTACATCCTTGAAGGTATCGAGCCGGACGGCGAGATAAGTGAGAGCGCGAGAAAAGAAGTGGATACGCTGCTCAGACAGCATTTCCGTCCGGAATTTCTCAACCGCCTTGACGAGATAGTTTACTACAAGCCGCTTGTAAGGGAGAATATAGCTATGATAATCGACCTTATGCTCTCTGACCTCAGAGAAAGGCTTGCCGACAAGCAGCTGAAGCTTGAGGTGAGCGACAAGGCAAAGGAGCTTATCATAGACAACGGCTTTGACCCAGCCTTTGGTGCAAGACCGCTCAAGCGCTATATCCAGTCAACTGTTGAGACTATGATCGCAAAGAAGATCATAACAGCTGACATAAGCGATGACAACACCATAAGGATAGATGCCGGCGAGAACGGCCTTACAGTGAGATAATAAAAAACGGTATGCTGAGAGCGCAAGCTTTCAGCATACCGTTTTTACTTTTATCTGTTGTCTATACTCTCGGGATAAAGGTCGTGATGCGTGAGCCTGTCCCAGGCCACCTGTTCCCACCTTGTTCCCTTTTCTCCATAGTTGCAGTAGGGGTCTATCGAGATGCCGCCCCTTGGCAGGAACTTGCCCCAGACCTCGATGTATTTCGGGTCCATAAGCTTTATAAGGTCATTCATAATGATGTTTACACAATCCTCGTGAAAATCACCGTGGTTGCGAAAGCTGAAAAGATAGAGCTTCAAGGACTTGCTCTCCACCATCCTGATCTTCGGGACATAGGATATGTATATGGTCGCAAAATCCGGCTGACCTGTTATCGGACAAAGGGATGTGAACTCAGGACAGTTGAATTTTACAAAATAGTCTCTGTCAGGATGCCTATTCGGAAAGGTCTCCAGCACTGTGGGGTCGTAGTCAAAGGAATACTTTGTGCCTGCGCTGCCGAGAAGAGAGATGTCTCCCCTCTCGTTTTGTTTTCTTCCTTCCATAGTCAATCTCCTTTCATTAGCGGATCAACTAGTCCGTTTGCTTCAAAAGCCTTTATCCTGTCACGACAGGTGCCGCAGATGCCGCAGGGCTTGTCTCCGCCCTCATAGCAGCTCCAGCTGAGTTCATAAGGGACACCGAGCTCGGTTCCGAGCTTCACTATATCCGCTTTTGTCTTGGTGACAAAGGGCGCTTCGATCTTCAGCTGCTCGCCGCTGCCAATAAATATAGCTTCGTTCATCGCATTGTTAAAGCCCTCGGAGCAGTCCGGATATGCGTTGCCTGCTGCATCATCACTGTGAGCGCCGTAATAAATGATACCGCAGTCATTTGAAAGAGCTATGCTTGCAGCACTTGACAGAAACAGGCCGTTGCGAAACGGAACATAGGTGGAAACCGGCTTGCCGTTGGTCTCTGCCAGCTGACTGGCATAGGACTCCTTGGGGATATCCTTACCCGAGCCCTGCAAAAGCGAGCAATAGCTGTCTGCAAAAATAAACGCCAGATCAAGAGTTTTAAGCGGAACGCCGTAGTATTCGGCTATCCTTTTTGCTGCCTGTATCTCCTTGTCATGCTTCTGACCATAGCTTATAGAAAGCGCTATGACATTTTCTTTTGAATGCTTTTTCACCGCAATCGCCAGACAGGTCGAGCTGTCGAGTCCGCCGCTGAACAAAACCAATGCCTTCACTTTTTCCTCCTATCAGACCAGAAGCTCACAGAGCTCTTTGTCATTCTTGAAACGGCCGAGATATGTCCTTGTCTCGGTCTTTGAAGATACGTTTTTTATACCCCTTGCAGTCATACAGCTATGAGAGCCGACGATACGAACACCGACATCAGGTGTCCCTGCTGCTTCGGAGATTATCTCGGCGATATCACGCCCCAGCCTTTCCTGGAGCTGGAGCCTTTTGGCTGCCATATCACAAATGCGGGCTATCTTGCTGAGTCCCAGAACCTTGCCCCTGGGGATATAACCGACGCTCACCGTCATATCATACATAAGAGCCATATGGTGCTCGCAGTAGCTGAAAACAGTTATGTCCTTTATAACTACAGCCTGATCTGCGTCCGCACTCTCGTTTGTAAAGGTCTTTGAAAACATCTGCGCTATATCGTGGTTTGAATATGCAGTACCCTTAAGCACCTCCTCAAGCATATTTGCAACACGCTTCGGAGTCTCCTTAAGGCCCTCCCTTTCAGGGTCCTCGCCTATTGCTTCGAGCAAGCCCCTTATGTGGTATTCTATCTTTTCCTTATCCATTCTATACTCCTCTTCTGTCAGGCCCCCAGATAAACTTGTGCATCTGAAGCTGGAGCCTTACATCGTTCATCCTGTTGGCAGTTAAAAAGTCAACTATATCCGCCGGGTCTATCTGCCCGAAAACGGGGCTTATATAAACGCTGCATTTGCTTGTAAGGTCAAACTGTCTGATGATCTCACAGGCACGTTCAAGGTCGGCTATGCTTCCCGAGACAAACTTAACACTGTCTCCGGGCTTTAAATACTGATAGTTGTCTGTCAGCATATACTTTTCCATGCCGCTTGCACCAAGCTTATAGTCAAGGGTGAAAGCCGGACGCAACGGAAGTTTGCTGAATTTTTCGATATCTATACTACCGTTTGTCTCTATCTCAACACAGTGACCGTTATCGATAAGGCGCTCTATAAGCTCATCGATCCCTTCCTGCAAAAGCGGTTCGCCGCCTGTAAGGGTAACGTTTTTTATCCCTGTGCTGTCAGCGTAATCACATATCTCTTCGGCTGTCATCATCTTAGCAGGAGCCGCTTCGGTGTTTGCCCAGGATGTATCACAGTAGCTGCAATTAAGATTGCAGCCTCTGAAACGGATAAATACCGCAAGCTCACCGGCTTTCAGGCTCTCGCCGTTTATGCTAGCAAATTTCTCGACCACCGCAAAGCTCATACATCCACCTCATAGGCCGCACAGTTTTCCGGAGTCTCGTAGACACTGACTCTCTTTACCAAAAGGCCCTGACCGGTAAGCACTTCAAAAAAGTGTCTTGCAAAGTTCTCGGCAGTCGGTCTGAAATCAACCGCTTTAAGCGAAAAGCCCTCTGTTTTAAGGCAGTCAACTGTCTCGGATCTGAGTGTCCCCTGCTCATAGATCAGAGTGTGATCAAAGCTGTCGGCAAGAGCCCTTACCGCCTTTTTAAGGTCTGAAAAATCGATTATCATACCTCTTTTTTCTCCGCTCTCTATAAGCTTGTCGGAGCTGATCTCGGCTTCGACCTTCCATGTGTGGCCGTGGATATTGGCACACTTTCCGTTGTAGCCCGAAAGAAAATGGGCACTGTCAAAGCTGGCCTGTGTTTTAAGCGTATACATAATTCCTCCAAAATAAAAAAACGTCTGCACCAAAGCAGACGTGATCGCACAACACTCAAAGGCCTGACTACAAGCCTTGTTTGTTTTATTGATCTGCCCTGGTTTTGATTAGTGACAGGATGGCGCAAACGAACTGTCAGTTTTACAACAAAAGATATTATAACATCTTTTATTTCGCAATTCAAGTCAAATTTGTAAACAAATCACCCTTTTACGCAAAAGCGCAGGGCATAAACACATTGACAAAGGCAATACTGTATGATAAAATTATATCACATAAGCAAAGCGTTGTGATATAATTGCCCGATACGCAGGGAGTGCCACGCAGTGGCACGTATCTGCGAGGGCATTAAGATAGAAATATAGTGAATGCTCTGCATTCATTATATCACATAAGCAAAGCGTTGTGATATAATTGCCCGATACGCAGTATATCACATAAGCAAAGCGTTGTGATATAATTGCCCGATACGCAGGAAGTGTCACTGTGTGACACTTATCTGCGAGAGCATAATTATTACATACCATCTGAAAGGAAGATAGATTTGAGCAAAAAGATACTTGTGATCTTCACAGGGGGAACTATCGGCAGCAGGATCAACGCTGACACTATCAACGTTGACTGTGACGGCAAATTCAGGCTGACAGCAGACTATGAGCTGATAAACGGCGAAAGAGATTTCGAGTGCGTTCAGCTTTTCAATATACTAAGCGAGAACATATCTCACTGCCACTGGGAGAAACTGACGGAGTATCTTCTCGGAGTTGACACTAGCAAGTACAGCGGTATCATCATCACCCACGGCAGCGATACCCTTGCTTACACATCTGCCCTGCTGGGAATGTATTTTCGCCATATCGATATCCCTGTTTTTGTTGTTGCATCAAATAAGCCGCTGGGCGAAAAAGGCTCCAACGGGCTTTTCAATTTCACGGCAGCTGTCAAGCTGATAGAAAAAGGCGGACTTCACGGAGTTTTCACCCTTTATGAAAAGGTCATGCTGCCAACAAGGGTCATCCCGGCGGATACTTACTGGGACAGGTTCACAGTGTACGGCTTCAACGGCTATGACGACCACTCGCTTTTCATGGGAGTAAGTCTCCCGATGATAGAAAGAACGCATGACCAGCTGTTTTTCGAGCCCTTGCGTTTTGAAAAGGAGATAATGCTCATCCACACATATCCGGGGATGGATTTTTCCTGCTTTGTGCCGAGTGACAAAACTGCTGCCGTTCTTATCGAACCTTATCACAGTGCCACCGCCTGTGTGAACAGTAACAGAGGCGATAGCTACACACTGACTAACTTTATAAAGCGCTGTATAAGCAGCGGGGTAATGGTTTATATCTGCGGAGTAAAAAAGAACGAAGCTATGTATGACACGCTCTCACGGATAATAAAGGCAGGCAGCATACCGCTTTACTCCATAAGCGGACCGGCGGCTTATATGAAGCTTCTGATCGCATACAACCAGGACAGAATGAGCGTTAAGGAAATAATGGATACGAATCTCTATTTTGAGATAGTCGGAAAGAATATCAGATAGTAAAACGGTATGTCGGCATAAAGGCTGACATACCGCTGTTTTTATTCGCACATTTCTTTGAACTGCTCTTCTGTGATTATCGGGATCCCAAGTTCCTTAGCCTTTTTGTTCTTGCCGGAGTTTGAGGTGATATCGTTATTGATAAGATAATCCGTCTTGCTTGAAACGGCTGAAGCGACCTTGGCGCCAAGAGATTGTGCATAGTCCTTGAGCTCGTTTCTGTTTTTCCAGATGTGAACAGCGCCGGTTATAACAAAGGTCTTGCCGGCTATCGCATGGTCGCCGGAAGGCTTTTCGGGCATCCTTACTCTTAGCTCCGCCAGAAGCGAATGGAACTGGGACAGGTTCTCTTCATTTTCAAAAAACTTAACGTAGTCCCCTGCCAGGACCTCACCTATGCCGTCAATAGCCAAAAGCTCGTCCTTCGTTAAGCTCTCAAGCTGCAAGGGCTCGCTGACAATACCGCAGATAAGAGCTGACGCTGCTCTGCCTATGTTCGGAACGCCAAGAGCATAAAGAACACGGTCGAGCTCACAATCACGGGATGCCTCGACACCGGCTATCAGCTGGTCATAGGACTTCTCGCCGAAGCCTTCAAGAGCGACTATCCTGTCTTTGTGCTCGCTCAGATGATAAAAATCGGAAAACTCCTTTACAAAACCCTGCTCAACAAAGGTCTCGATAGTGGATTCAGCCATACCGACGATATTGAGAGCATCACGGCTGACAAAATGCTTGAAGCGGCCTATAAGCTTTGCGGGGCAAGAATGGTTTGGACAGAAAAGGGATTCAACACCGTCCTCAGACTTTCTTATCTCGGTCTTTGCAGAGCACACAGGACAGACATCTATAACAGCTGGTGTCACCACGTCATCCTCATGAGGTGTCTTGTTTTCCGCTACGACCGGGATTATCATATTGGCTTTATACACCGATATAGTGTCACCGGCGCAGAGGTTCAGCTTTTTCATTATGCTGATATTATGGAGCGATGCTCGGGATACTGATGTTCCCTCCAGCTCAACAGTATCAAAGGATGCTATCGGGTTAATAAGCCCTGTGCGGCTGGGAGACCAAATGACCTCACGCAGTGTGGTGTCAGCGGTCTCGTCTGCCCATTTGAAGGCTATACCGTTTCTCGGGTGATGGACCGTCTCGCCCAGAGATGCGCCGTAAGCCACATCATCAAAGGTAAGAACAAGACCGTCCGAGGGAAAATCATTATCGGCTATCTCGCTTTCAAACTGACCGACAGCATCAACCACCGTATCCTTGTTGACTATCCTGCCGGATACACGCTGAAAGCCCTGCTGCGCCAGCCAGTCCAGGCGGCCGTTCACGGAGTTTATATCAAGTCCGTCAGCTTCAACAAGAGCAAAGGCAAAGAAATTAACGCCCCTGTCCGCTACAACACCTGGATCAAGAGTACGCAGTGTTCCGGAAGCCAGGTTTCTCGGGTTTTTATACGGCTCCGCACCCTCTTCAAGGTCGGCGTTCACACGCCTGAAATCGGTGTAGCCGATAAGGGCTTCTCCACGAAGCGCAAGATGTCCCTCAAAGGATATCCTCTGGGGTATGCCTTTTATATAACGGGCGTTTGGTGTTATGTCCTCACCTTCTTCTCCGTTTCCTCGGGTAACAGCCTGTGTGAGCTTTCCGCCGTCATAATAAAGACAGACAGTAAGCCCGTCCAGTTTCCAGCTTAAAAGACCCTCATGCTCTCCAAGCCACTGGCGAAGCTGTTCACGGTCCTTTGTCTTGTCAAGGGAAAGCATCTTTCTCGGGTGTTTAACCTTCGGCAGATAGGACGAAGCCTTGAAGCCCACCTCCTGGGTTCGGCTGTCTTCAAGGACTACGCCTGTCTGCTTTTCAAGCTCCAAAAGCTCGTCATAAAGGCTGTCATACTCCGCATCGCTCATAATAGTTGAGCCCGTGTTATAATATGAGTCAGAAGCCTTTTCAAGAAGAGAGTTTATCTCCTTCATTCTCTCTATCAGTTTATCCGGCATGGGGTGAACCTCTTTTCATGTTATTTATTCTTCTTAGCGCTCTTAGGCGCAGGCAGCTCCGGGAACATCGAATCAAGCAGGCTGCACATAAACTCCCTGTCATCGACATTTGAAACCAGCAGCATCTCCTTTGCTCCCTCATAAGGCAGCTGCTTCTCGGCATCCGGCATCATGGCCAAAGCCGGTTTTACAGGCTTTACAAGAAAGCGGTCATCATATATCCCGCCTATTATCCTGCCCCGGTAATAGATGATGTATTCGCCCATCATTTTGCGAAAAGTGATATCATCAAGCGGCGAGAGCTGCTCGAGGATAAAATCAAGATATTCTTTACTGGATGCCATAAGATCATTCCTTATCAGTAGTTTTTTACATATATCCGTGACATTGAACCATAGATGCACTTTTGTTCATACAAGAATTCACAGCCGTATTTCTCATAAAGGCCTGTGTGATCAGTAGATATATAGATCTTGTCTCTGCCTTCGGATCTTAAAAGGCGGCCTATCTCGTCAAATAAAAATGTCAAGCACCGGCGGCCCCGGAACTTCGGGGAAGTAAAAACAAACCCCATCCAGGGAGTCAGCTCCGTGGGCTGTATCTCGTCCACTACAGCATAGGTACAAAAGGAGACCAGCTCATCGCCGTCTGTAAGTAAAAGGAGCTTTGAACCCTCTCCGACAGTTTCAAAGAAGGTGCCCTTTTGCAGGATCTTAGCCAGGAACTCCCCGCCTGCCCAGCCGCAGGAGCCGATCTTCTCGAGCCAGTGCTCCTGTCTGTGGCTGTCAGAATAATACTCTATTTCCAACCCGGTCACTCCTTTATGTCAGTGATCTGATTCTTATGCTGAATGTGTATGCCTATATGGCCTATGCCAAGGATCATGCCTGCCGCAAAAAGGATAGGGTTCTTCCCGTAAACAGCTATAAGAAGCACAGCCAGAACAGGCAGCGTCGCTCCTGCAAGAGGTATGCCAAGAAAGCTTCGGTAAAAGTCCTGCATAGTCTTTTCGCTTTTAAAATAGCGTATCCAGTAGAGCTCGTACATTATCATAAGCACAAAAGCTGCGCCCAGCCACAAAAGCCGGGGACCGGAGCTATGTACATTAAAGTCGCTGAAAATAAGGACAAGCGCCGAAACAGCGACCTCGCCCACCCGCTCAAAAGCCAGCAGGACCTTGTTTTCACGGGTTGCGTATTTGTCATAATCCTTCGGCTGGTTCTTTGTCCAGAAGCCGTTGGGGATAAAAAGCATCAGCAAAAAGATGAACCCCACATAAGAAAAGCCTAAGTGCATGGTCTGCTCCTTTTAAAGCCTTGCGCAAAAGACATCGTAAGTGTTTTGTTCAGTACCGTTTTCATCGCTGACCACAAGCTCCGCTTTAAGATCGTCGCCCTTTATCTCGGCGCTCCAGCCGGCTTCAAGGACTATACCGTTTGCGGAATAATAGAAGCTGTCGGTATCTATCATCCTGAAAATGTACTGTCCGTCATCGCCGGGATCATCAAGCCCGATGCTGCGGCTCTCCCCTCCGCCAAGCTTTGAAAGCGTGGGGGTGCCCCATACAGTGGTCTTTAAGTTTTCTTCTGTCTGCGGCAGGATCCACACATCTGCATCCTTCACCGAATTTGTTATCGAAACCTCAGCTGGAGTTTTGGTTTCCTTTTCTGATGAGCTTTTCATAGTTTCCTGCTCCTTTGTTTTACAGCTGCACATAAACAGTGTGAGCACACCGGCAGCGATCAATAACAGCTTCCTCATAGGCCTCTCCCTGTGCTACATAAAACTATACTCTATTTCTGATCTAGTAATAAGTATGGTATCTGTATTTATGATCTGTTTAAGCTTATCTCCGAGAGCTACAAGCTCATCCTCGCTGATGCCGATAATGATGACTCTGAGACTGGTCTCCGTTGTATAGCCCTTATTATGCGTGTAGCCGCCGAACTGAGTAAGCATCGTAAAGCTAAGCTGCTTCTGAGTGCATATCTCAGACAGTATCTTTTTAAAGCTGTCAACTGTGAGGACCTCGTCATAAGTATCCTTGTCTTTGAGACCGATAAAGATCTCATATTTCACACCGTTTTCAAACCTAAAACCATTCATACCCATATATCACCTCAACGCAGCTGCGCTTTGACAGTTTCCTTTATCACCAAAGAGCACTCCTGATTCATAAACATCGAGAGACTCTTTGCGAGCCTGATAATGTCAAGATCACAAGCGCCTATTATGTTTATACATAAAGAGTTTTCCGATACAAACCTGCCGTCATCATGAAAATAACCGCCTTTAGCGCTGTACACCGAAAAGTCGATGTTTTTCTGTCTGAAAAAACGAGTGACCGTTTCTCTAAGCTCGTCCTCGCTTACGACCTCATCGAGAAGCTGAGAGTCGTGACAACCTATCAATATCTGATACTCTGTATTCTCTTTCATTTCCTGACCCCTGTCAACTCACTCAAACTATGTATACTACATTTCATTCCTTGTCAGCTTAACCACGCACTCCACATGGGTAGTCCTCGGGAACAGATCAAAGCCTGTTATGCGCTCGGTCTTATAGCCAAGCTCTCCGAGTATCGCACAGTCACGGGCGGCTGTGGAAGGGTTGCAGGAGATCATAACTATCCTGTCGGGAGCCATTTTCTGCATATACTCAAGGGTATCCCTTGTACAGCCCTTTCTTGCAGGGTCAGCAATAATAACATCCGGGCGCACTCCCCTTTCAAAAAGGAGCTTTGCGCTCCTGCCTGCGTCGCCGCAGATAAACTCGCAGTTTGTTACGCCGTTGTTTGCAGCATTGAGTTTAGCATTGTCGATAGCGGCAGCTATGACCTCAACGCCAATGAGCTTTTTGACCCTGTGTACCATTGACAGCCCCACTGTCCCGGCTCCGCAGTAAAGATCAAGGAGAGTCTTGTCCTCACTGAGACAAGCATACTCCTCGGCACGCTTGTAAAGGCGCTCTGCCTGCTCGGTGTTGACCTGATAGAAGGACAGCGGCGAAATGGTTATGCGCCTGTCACACATAATATCCTCAATGACATCACTGCCGTAAACAGTCTTTACACGCTCACCGAGTATCTTGTTAGTGTTTTTCGGGTTCTCGTTGAGAACTATGCTCCTTATATCGGGATAGGCTTTGACAAGGCTGTTATAAAGCTTATCAAAGCAGCCGCTTTTGGAAATTGATGTGACAACAAGACAGAGCATTATCTGTTTGCTGTGCTCACCTCTCCTGAGATAGATATGGCGAAGCAGCCCCTCACCTGTGACCTCGTTATAAGCCTTTATGCGGTTTTCATTGACAAAGGTCATAATATCCGAGACAATGCTTTCAAAAATGTCGGGTTGAAGATTACAGCAAAAGCTTTCGCAGATCCTGTGAGAGCGTCTGGCATAAAAGCCGCACACGGCCTTGCCGTCCTGTTCGGCAACGGGATACTGCGCCTTGTTGCGATAATGCGATATCTGCTTTGCTCCCACAAAGCTGTCAAACTCCGGGCTGAGGCCGCCTATCCTGCGGAAGGCTTCTTTTATAAAGCTTTCTTTAAGGCGGCATTCCTCTTCATAGGAAAAATGCCTGAAAGAACAGCCGCCGCATTTTGAATAGACAGCGCAGTTATTATCACACCTGAAAACAGAGGGCAGTATAAGTTTGTCGATTATGCCGTAGCAGTAGGACTTATTGACCTTGACTATGCGGCAGCTTATCCTGTCTCCCACAGCAGTCATCGGAACAAAAACAGCTATCCCGTCATATCTCCCCACGCCGTTGCCCTCGTTTGTTATATCGGTTATTTCAAGCTCGATGATATCATTCTTTCTGAGCATAGAACCTCTCTACCTCGTCTTTTTTCTTTATCATAAGATCAAAATGCTTGTTGTATTCAAGCGGGAATTTATAATTGAAGACCCTCTCAAGCCTTGCGTTTTCAGTATCTACAAGCTTTGTGGAGCCGCCGGCGCCCATAGCAAGGATAGTCTGTACCTCTTCCATTATGTAGATATTGTAAAGGCTCTCTGTGCCCATCTTTGCCCAGCCTATGTTTTCAAGATTGTCAAGCATGTTCTTCTGCCTGTAAAGGTAATAGGGATAATAGCCGGCATCCAGCAGTTTCTCGCTGGCATAGCGCACCATTTCCTCGGCCGGGTTGTCAAGCACCTGCCTGTCCCCTGACTGGTTTATCCTGGAAGAGCGCTTGATAGAAAGTGTGTGAACGGTTATGTTCTCGGGCTCCAGGCGTATCAGCTCGTCGATAGTATGGCGAAAGCTTTCCACGGTGTCCTTTGGCAGGCCTGCTATTATATCTGTGTTTATACACTCAAAGCCTGCCTGTCTGGCCAGCGCAAAGCTGTCATAGAACTGTCTGACAGTATGCTTCCTTCCGATAGCTTCAAGCACCTCGTCATTAAGGGTCTGCGGGTTTATCGATATGCGTCCGACGCCCTTTTGTTTCAGTGTTTCAAGCTTGTCCGGAGTAATTGTGTCGGGTCTTCCTGCTTCAACAGTGTATTCACGAAGATGAGACATATCAAAGCTGTCCGAAACTGTATCTATTATGCGGCCGAGCTGCTGAGCAGTAAGAGTCGTAGGCGTACCTCCGCCGAAATAGACGGTGTCGAGTCTTAGCCCCAGCTTTTTCACAAGTGTCCCTGTATAGCGTATCTCCTCGCAGAGCTTATTTATGTATTCGGGTATCAGCTTGGCTGTGCCCTCCACCGACTGCGAAACGAACGAACAGTAGGAGCACCTTGTGGGACAGAACGGAATAGAGATATAAAGGCTGAAGGAGTCAGAGGAAAGCTCTTTTAGAGCCTGCTCCTGGACCTTTGCCGTCATATAGGCTATACGGCATTTCTCATCAGAACAGAGATAACGTTCTTTCATAACGGTGAATATCTCTTTAGCCCTTAGTCCCTCACTCAGCATAGTATTAACACGCTTAACAGGACGGATACCTGTTATCACTCCCCATCCCGAGCCCTTGCCGGTAAGCCTCTGCATCACTTTATAGAGAAGCCTTGACATTATAAGCTCACAGTCGGCTTCATAGCCTGAAGACCCACCGGGGACGATATGTGCCTTATGAGCAGTTTTCCCCTCATAGGACACGATAACATAAAGCAGAGTGTAAGAGGAGAACTCCTTCTTTCTTGCAAAAACAAAGTCTCCCTCAGCTTCACACTTATCGCTGTAGACGTGTTTAAAGAGCCTGGCTGGGATAAAAAGCTTCATTATCCCCTCCAACTCATATTTATAATCGTTGCCGCTGAAAACAAGTGTCATTTAAGTTCCCTCATCGCCTTCTGGAGATAGAAATTATACTTTCTTTCCTCATCAAGTGAGGTAGGAGACATATGTCCCGGGTAAACTTTCAGATCTCCGCCGAGATCGGCTATCTTCACAAGCGAACGCATCATGGCGTCCATATCGCCGTCAGGCATATCTGTGCGTCCTATGCTCCTTGCAAAAAGAGTGTCTCCGGAAAACATAGTATCACCGCAGATAAAGCAGACCGAGCCCCTTGTGTGACCGGGAGTGTCCAGAACATCGAATTCCAGCTCATCAAGAGTGAGGATATCATTCTCGGTAAAGGTGGTAACTTCTCCGCTAAAGGTCTTTGCTCCTCTTGCCCTGAAAAGTGATGCCAGCATTTCTGTCTCGTCGCTTAGCTTGTCCTTGTCCATCGGGTGGATATACACCTCACAGCCTGTTTTCTCCACAAGGTCAGCCACAGCGCCCACATGGTCAAAATGGCCGTGGGTAAGAAATATTTTTTTAAGCGTCAGCCCGAAGATATCAAGCTGTTCAAGGATGTATTCAGCTTCGGCAGGCGCATCTATCAGAACGGCATTGTTCTGTTCGCTTGCAACTATATAGCTGTTGGTGTCGCAGATGCTCAAAGGCTTTAATCTGTATACTCTCATTTTCTACCTCTTGTTACTTTCCGCTTCTCTCTACCGAGATAACGTTCTTTATCTTCTGGAGCTTTGCTATAACACGGTTGAGCTGCTCCATGCCTGCTATGCTGACAGTTACGGTGAGCATAGCGTTTCCGTTTTTGAGCTCTCTCGAAACTGACTCATAGATATAAATGTTTATCATAGCCAGCGCCGAGGAAACATCAGCCAGCAGACCGATACGGTCAACGGCGATGATATCGAGGGTACACTTGAAGTAGCCGGATTTGCCCTCGGTGGATTCCCACTTGACAGGCACCCAGCGCTCGGCACTTCCCTCCTGATCCTTCTGGTTGATATAGTTTATACAGTCCTTTTTGTGGATGGATATTCCGTGGCCGCGGGTGATAAAGCCGATGATATCATCCCCGGGCAGCGGATTGCAGCACTGGGCAAACTTGATAACACAGTTGTCGATCCCGTCAACGATGACTCCCGAAGAATTGCCCGAGGGCTTTTTCTCCTCCTGTGCAAGAGCTTCGCTTATCTGCTTCTCGCCGTATTTCTTGTTATACTCGGCTTTGAGCCTCTGCATGACCTTTGAAAGGACAACGCCGCCGTAGCCGATGGCTGCAAAGAAATCGTCAAGGGTCTCACAGCTGTGGCGGTGCATATCAAGAGCGAGGAAGCTTTCAAGCTCCTCCTCCGGCACACGCATATTGTTCCTTCTGAATTCTCTCTCCAGTGCTGTTCTTCCCTCGAAGATGTTCTCCTCTCGTCTTTCCTTTTTGAACCAGGAACGTATCTTCGACTTGGCTTCATTGGTCTTTGCGATATTGAGCCATGATCTGCTGGGGCCGTGGCCCTCGGTGCTGTAGGTAAGGATCTCGATGATCTCGCCGGTCTTCACCTGATAGTCGTAGGAGACCATCTTCTTATCAACCTTGGCGCCGGACATCCTGTGGCCTATCTCGGTATGGATAGCATAGGCAAAGTCTATAACTGTGGCGCCGACAGGCAGGGTTATCATATCGCCCTTGGGAGTGAAAGCGAAAACGTCCTCGGGAGCAAGGTCATTCTTTATTGCTCTTACTATCTCCTCAACGTCATTGGAGCCCTGCTGCGACTCTATTATCTGTCTTACCCAGGCAAGTCTTCTGTCGTCCTTGGAGCTTCCGTTTACGCCCTCTTTATACTTCCAGTGTGCCGCTATTCCGTATTCAGCAGTGCGGTGCATCTCCTGGGTCCTTATCTGGACCTCGAAGGGTATGCCCTCACGGCCGATAACAGTGGTATGGAGCGACTGATACATATTGGCCTTGGGGGTGGAGATATAGTCCTTGAAGCGGTTAGGGATAGGACGGAACATATCATGGATTATACCCAGTACATTATAGCACTCGGTAACGGTATTAACGATTATCCTTACCGCATAGCGGTCATAGATCTGGTCTATCTCCTTGCCGTCACGGTAGACCTTCTTATAGATGCCGTAGTTGCTCTTTACTCTGCCCTCGATCTCGGGGACAGGGTCAAAATCAGCGGCAAGACGGTCATAGATCTTCTGCTTGATGCTCTCGACAAGCTCTTCTCTTGCGCTTTTTCTAAGCGCCATCTGCTCGTCTATCTCAGCATAGGCATAAGGGTCAAGATAGAAAAAGGCAAGATCCTCAAACTCCTCTTTGATAGAACGGATACCGAGTCTGTGAGCTATAGGCGCATAGATGTTCATAGTCTCGTGGGCTATGGTTCTGCGCTTGGACTCACGGCAATAATTCAGGGTACGCATATTGTGGAGCCTGTCGGCAAGCTTGATAATGATGACTCTTATGTCCTCGCTCATCGCAAGAAGTATCTTTCTTATATTCTCTGCTTTCTGCTCCTCTTTGGTGAAGATCTCCACCTTGCCCAGCTTTGTAACGCCGTTTACCAGCATCTCAACATCGGCGCCGAACTTCTTATGGATCTCGCCCAGGGTACAGTCGGTGTCCTCCACGACGTCATGAAGAAGTGCTGCACAGATAGTGTCGGTGTCCATTCCGAGCTCCAGCAGGATGTAAGCCACAGCCAGAGGGTGAGTGATATAGGGCTCGCCGGACTCACGCTTCTGATCGTGGTGATACTGCTCGGCAAGCTCATAGGCAGATACTATCTTTGAAAGGTCATACTGCTTCTCGTCATCAAGTATCTTCTGAATCAAATCATCGACGGTATATACGGTGTTACCGGCAGATGCGGGTCTGCTTACTTCTTCCATTGTCTGCACCTCCCTTACAGCTTGCTTTTAAGTTCTCTGAGTACATTCGCAGCTTCCAGGTCAACTTTACCGTTAACAGGCAAAATTCTGACCGTCTGCTTTGACGCCAGAAATTCAACAAGTCCTGTCTCGGCAAAAGCATCTATAATAAACCGCAGCTTGCAATAGTTCATCGACTGTGAATTCGTCCTGAAATATAGATCATCAAGCGAAATTTCCTTTGCAGCAGCGATAAGCTTGTATGTATTTACGAGTTCCGCTCTTTCAGGATACATTC
>CADCFQ010000021.1 GCA_902800795.1 uncultured Ruminococcus sp.
TGCCATAGCGGTGATTATCCTGCCGTCAACACCTGCGAGGTAGTCATCATAGTAAGCTTCCAGTCCGTAGATACCGTTGCCGTCATAATCCGTGTGTCCGAGAACATTGGCCGCCAGAGAATTCTGGGGATAGATCCTCTTGGTGGTGGGGTCACATCTTACGCCGTCGATATCGAGCTTTGTGAGCTTTTTCTCTATCTTGTCCGCAAGTGTCTTCTCCACTTCTTTTTTCAGAACGATGTACTGAGTGGTGGTATCGGTAAGCTTGCCCCTTATATCAGCGGTATCCACCTCAAGCTCCAGTGAGAGGTACTCCACCAGCTCATCCAGCGTGTCCGCAGAGCCCAGCGTGCTGTCGAGCTGCTTCTGATACTCGGCTCTCTGCTCCTCCTTCTCCTCGGTAGCCACCGCATCCCTGAGCTCCTTGACCTTTTCATCCTTCGCCTTGAGCTGGGATGCCAGCATCTTGGGGTCAGCGTAAACGGTGTAGACCGTTGCGCTCTGCGCAAGGACAGTTCCGTTGCTGTCGTAGATAGTTCCTCTCGAAGCCGAGACGGAAGTGCTCTTGAGCTGCTGGGAATTTGCCAGCGCCTGCCACTTTTTTCCGTCCTTTACCGAGACGTTGAATATCGTGATTATGATATAAACGAAGATCACCGCAAAGGGTATAACCAGCCAAATATTCAGCCTTCTTCGCATCGTCCGTGTTGGTCTTTCCGACATATCCTGATCTCCTGACTTTCTCTTTCTCTTACCTGTGTTTCACGCTTTTTCGCCCGAAAACAGGCGATAAAACATAAAACAATATAGAACAAGAAAGCTAAGCACAAATCAATGTCCCTAACTTTCCCTTAAAGTATTTTATTCATCATAGCCCGATATATTCCAGTGCCGAGCCGAACCAGTTCTTGATCCTCACGAACACATTATCGTCCTCGTTCTTGATGACCGAGGTCTTGTCCTTGGTCTCGACCCTGATATACTCGGTCTGGGATTTGTCCAGCTTTTTGAGCCCCAGCTTCTCCTCGGCGTATTCCTCCACCGTTGTCATGTTCTTCTTCTGGGCCAGCTCCGACTGTAAGCTTATGTTCTCGCTTTGCAGCTTTTCAAGCTCCTGCATCTGCACTGTCTGTTCAGCTATCAGCTGTGAGATCTCTACCCTGCCGAACATCAGCGCCGAGAACAATGCCAGAGCGACAACAGCAAGGCCGACCACACCCAGCATAGATGCACGCTTGTGCTTCTTTGCAGGTACAGCCTTTACACTTTCAGCTTCATTTATCTCAGGCTCGTGAGCCTCATAATTATATGCAAGATTATGTATCTTAGCCATTAAAAACACCTCTGTTTCGGGATATCCCCTCCGCCGTTAAAGCGGCTCCCTTTCTTTGAGCTTCTCCACCACCCTCAGCTTTGCGCTCCTGCTTCTGGGGTTCTGTTCAAGCTCACTCTCCGAAGCTTCTTTCGGTTTTCTTCCGACAAGCTCAGCGCTCGGAGTCCTTCCGCATACACACTGCGGAAAATCCGGCGGACAAACACAGCCCTGGCAGAAAGTCCTGAACCTTCTCTTGACCAGCCTGTCCTCCAGCGAATGGAACGTTATCACACACAGTCTGCCGCCCACCTTCAGCTGATCGAAGCAGCTGTCAAGCGCACTGTCAAGGTGGCCGAACTCATCATTGACTTCTATCCTTATCGCCTGAAACGTTTTTTTGCATGGATTCTTATCCCGCCTTGCCTTCTGGGGCACGGCACTTCTGACTATATCCGCAAGCTCTCCCGTTGTCTCTATCGGCTTCTCCTCACGCCTTTTAACGATAGCCTGCGCTATCCTCGGCGCAAACTTTTCCTCGCCGTAGTCAAACAGGATCTTCATAAGCCTGCTCTTGTCATAAGTATTCACAACATCGTAAGCAGAAAGCCCGCTTGACGACATCCTCATATCGAGCTTGGCATCCGCATGATAGGAAAAACCTCTCTCTGCGTTATCCAGCTGATAGGACGAGACCCCCAGATCAAGGAGTATCCCGTCGACCTTGGAAACGCCGGCTCTCTGAAGTATCGACTCTATCTCGTCGTAGTTGCCCTCAAACACCTCGGCAGGAAGACCTTTGAGCCTCTCCCTTGACACAGCCACAGCCTCGGGATCTCTGTCAGCGCAGATGAGCCTGCCCCTTTCGGGATCAAGCCTTCTGGCTATCAGTGTGGAATGGCCTGCTCCGCCGACTGTTCCGTCAAAATAAACGCCGTCGGGCTTTATTGCCAGCCCCTCCATGCATTCATCCGCAAGAACAGGTATATGTTTGAATTCCATCAGAAATCAAGCCCTTCCAGTGTCTCGGCAAGCTCGGCCTCGGCGCTTGCGTTATATTCCTCCCAGCGTGTCTTGTCCCAGATCTCGCACCGCTCGGAAACTCCGGCGATAACAACATCCTTGTCAAGACCTGCGGCCTCTCTGAGCTCCTTCGGGATAAGCAGCTTTCCCTGCTTGTCCGTCTCGACCTCACAGGCCCACGCCATAAACGTTCTCTGAAGCGTCCTCGCCTTTGCCATGGGCAGAGCCCTTATCTTTTCGGCCTTTGCCTCAAAAGTCTCGCAGGAATAAACGAACAGGCAGCCGTCTATGCCCTTGGTGATGATGAAACGGCTTCCGATAACATCTCTGAGCTTCGCCGGGAACGTGATGCGCCCCTTTGCGTCCATGGTCACATTATTGAGTCCTCTCAGTGAAAATCCTTCCAAGCCGTTCACCCCCGTCCGCTTTGCTTCCCGTTTATGCACAAAAGTGCACCAAAATCCACTTCTGTACCCATTATACACCATTACAGCGAAAATTGCAACAGTGAATTTTCCCAAAGGTCTCTCAGGCGAGGGAATTTTTCTGGACAGACAGGTTTTCAAGCTTAGATTTGACGGAGTTTTTGTAATAATTCCAGTTGATATTGTAACTATTTTGTAATTTGTGAACAGTATTTTAACGAATGATACTGTTGTCCGGAGCACTTTTCCGCTTCCGGGAAAAGCCCTTCCGAAGGGCACACCAAAGCTCCGCTCGGGCTCCCCTTATGCTTTGATTTTACCACAATATATAGTATACGTCAATAGGGTTTTCCAAAAATCATCCCATTTCTCCCCAACTTTGTAAGATATGACAAAACCTCACGCACACCTTGTATACCCCTTTGAGATGAACGGTTAAAATTCAGTAACATATTTTTTGGTTATTTAATTTAATTATTACATTTCAAAAAATGTTAATTTTCTGAAAACTCTTAGGAAATACATCTTTGTTGTGTAAAAGTTTTCCGAAATCGTTTGAACCGCCGTAAAAAGCCCCTGCCGATTGGTCAAACTGCACAACTCCACCAAATGCAGTGGAGCGCCCCCGCTCCCCGTATTCCGACACACTATATAATGGGTGCGGCGACAAAAAACGAGCGCTCCCGATAGTGAGAGCGCTCGTCCTTTCGTCTTGTATTCGTAACAAAGCCGGTTTCATTTGCAGAATGATTCTACATAGCGGTCTATGCAGCTTTCGATTATTTTCTTTGCTTCCTCGCAGCCCTTAACATCGTCGATGACCGTGTCCTTGTGTTCAAGAGCCTTGTAGACCGAGAAGAAATGGGACATCTCGTCAAAAATATGCTTCGGCAGGTGCGAAATGTCCCTGTAGACATTGTAGGTCGGGTCGTTCTCGGGGATGCAGATTATCTTCTCGTCCGCCGCACCGTTGTCCATCATTATGATAACGCCTATGGGGAAGCAGTCCACCAGAGAAAGTGGGTCAAGCTTCTCCGAGCACAGCACCAGCACATCCAGCGGGTCGCCGTCCTCGGCGTATGTACGGGGGATAAAGCCGTAGTTTGCAGGATAATGAGTGGATGTGTAAAGGATCCTGTCCATTCTTAAAAAGCCCGTCTCCTTGTCGAGCTCATACTTTACCTTTGAGCCCTTGGGAATCTCGATAACAGCTGTAAAAAGCTCACGGGTGACCCTCTTGGGTGAAATGTCATGCCAGATATTCATAGTATTCTTTCTCCTCTCACAAAAATGCTGCGCCGCACCGGCGCTTATCAGACAAGCTTCATCAGCTTGCAGTTTTCTATCCCTGCGCTCCAGAAGTCCTTTCGCTCAAAGCCCTTTATACGGCTTATTATGCTGGAATTCATAGCACCGTGGCCTACGATCAGGATATCAAGGCCGCCCTCTAAATGGGGCTCTATCACCTCTTTGAGAAAGCTGCCCGTTCTCTCGAACAGTTCATCAAGGCTCTCGCCGTCCTCGACAGGTGTCTTATAGTCCTGGGGCGCCCAGAATAGCGTGTTTATCGGACAGTCTGGTATCTCAAAAGAATTCTCCTGACCCTCATATATCCCGAAGCTCATTTCCCTTAGCCTGTCATCGGTGATTATAGGTATATCTCTTCCCCGAAGCAGTATCTCGGCGGTCTCCTTTGCTCTTATCAGCGGAGAACACCAGCACACATCAAAGTGTACATCCTTGTATTCCTCTCTTGCCTTTTCAGCCATCCGCCTGCCCTCTTCATTGAGGGGGACATCAGTCCTGCCCTGGAGCTTGTGCTTTTCGTTCCAGTCGGTCTTTCCATGCCGCATTATATAAAGACTCATCAGTTCTCGCTCCTGTACATCCCGGCATCTTCCAGCGCCGTGGGGATATCGAAAACGGTCTCGCCGTTAAATTCCACCGCTGTCAGTGTGCCCTCGTTCTTCTTCGAGATAAGGTCCCCCAGGAACTCTGCTTTTTTCCTGTCAGCCGTCACCTCTGCGCCAAGCTTTGACAGCGCTTTTTCATAAAGCCCGGGCTTTTCGGTATAGAGCATAAACTCCTGATAGTCTTTTATATAGAGCTCGTCGCCTGTCTTGTTTGAGCCGAAGCCGAAGCGTGACACACCGTCCTGGACAAGAAGCTCACCGAAGCGCTCCATAACAGCAAAGGCCACCTCTCTCGTGCAGTTGTCAAGGTAATAGACCGCATAGTCATCAACGTCCTCGGGGAGCTCCAGAAAGAAAAACACAGGCTCCGGAACATTTTTCAAAAACGCATCCACCGCCATCGGGATAAGCTGCGCCGACAGTGAGCCGGTAAAGCCGTCCTTTTCCGTTACTATATATGATCCGAGCCTGTCCGCTCCGTCAACATCCACTCCCTGGCATAGAACAAATCCATTATCCACAGGTCACACCTCCGGTTCCGTCTTATGATCTAAGACTATTATAACTTATTTATCCGCAGATTTCAACAGTTTTACAAATATTTTAAAAAGGAGATGCTGCAAGAACAGCTTAATGCAAAAACGGCACCTCACCCCAAAAGGGGCCGGGTACCGTTTTTCGCACTTTTCGATCAAAGCTGGCTGCTTGCAAAAGCCCGTCCTGTATATCACACTGCTACTGTGGCTCTGTATTTGAGACTTATCTTGTCGGCAAGGAGCGCTATGAACTCACTGTTGGTGGGCTTGCCTTTTCCGGTGTTTACAGTGTAGCCGAAAAAGCTGTTGAGCACATCCACGTCTCCCCTGTCCCAGGCTATCTCTATTGCGTGGCGGATAGCTCTCTCCACACGGGAGGGCGTTGTTGCGAATTTTTTGGCGACAGCAGGATATAATAGCTTTGTCACGCTCTCGAGCATCTCCTTGTCGTCAACGCAGAGCATTATCGCCTCACGCAGATAGTGATAGCCCTTTATGTGAGCAGGAACGCCTATCCTGTGGATCATGTCAGTGACAACTATCTCGAGATTGAAGCTGTTTCTGGCGCTCATAGCAGGAGCGCTGTCGCTCTCGGTGCCAAGACCCAGCATAGACTTTATCCTGTCGCCCAGGACCTTGATATCAAAGGGCTTGAGCATGAAATATGAGGCTCCCGAGTTCATGACCTGGCTTTCGATAAATGCGTTCTCATAGGCGCTGGTGACTATGAATTTAGGCATTTTGTAGTTGGTGTTCTTCATCTTTCTTATAAGCTCGATAGCGTCAAGCGAGGGCATCACCGCATCGATTATCACAATGTCGGGCTGTTCGTTTTTAACAGCGTCATATATGACCATTCCGTCCTTCTGTCTTGTTATCACGAAAAATCCCAGCGCCCTTAATGATGCCGCACACGAAACTCCGTACTGTGCTGTGTCGTCTCCGATAAGTATTTTGATCTTGTTTGTCATGTCGATTCCTCCGATTTTGATGTCGTTTTGAAAAAGCATTCCGGAGCCGGCAAGACAGTTTTTATCTTTGCCGGCCCTTGCTCTTTTCCTGTGTTTTATCATAACACATCGATTTTTCAAAATCAATAGTTTTTTGGATAAATCGTCATATTTTTTACGACATTCTTGTGCATTATCCACATTGTTCTGACTTAATAAATCTGTATTCTGCATAATCTATAGCTATTCGACACTATACGATCTTTATACACCGAAGCCGCTTTTTTCCGGCATCATAAGCCGAAAGAACGGGTGTGTTCATACATTTTGTCGGCAAAGATCCCATAGCCGCAGGCAGAGTCATCCACGAACACATGGGTGACCGCACCGACTATCCTGCCGTCCTGGATTATGGGCGAGCCGCTCATCCCCTGGACTATCCCGCCTGCCTTTTCAAGCAGTCTTTTATCGGTTATCCTTATCACCATATCGTGCCGGGCGTCCTTCGAGATATCGGTCTGTTCTATCAGCGCAGAATACTCCTTGGAGCCCGTCCCGTCAACGCTGCACATCACCGTTGCTTCTCCGGTGCGGACCTCCTGGCGGAAGGCTATGGGAAGCTCTTTTCTGCCCTTAACGGGGTCGGCATCAAGCCTGCCGTAAACACCCTCGGTGGTGTTCTCGGTTATCTCGCCTATGCTGGATGAGTTCTTGAACTCGCCTATCAGCTGGCCGGGAGAACCGGGCTGTGACTTTGTGATACCCGTAAGCTTTATCTCGCCCACGGAACCTTCAAACAGCCCCACAGGCTGTCCTGTGTCGCTGTCGCAGACCGCATGACCAAGGCCTGCAAAGGCTCCTGTTCGCCTGTCATAAAAGGTCAGTGTGCCTATCCCGGCAGAGGAGTCTCGCACCCACATCCCGGCCTTATAGCTGCCGCCGTCAAGCTCCGGCTCGATGGTGAGATCCAGCTGTTTTCCGTTTCGCTCCACCTGTGCGGTACAGGGTCTGCCCTCGCTTTTTTCTATGACTCTCGCCACATCGGCGTTGCCGCAGACGGTCTCGCCGTCCAGCTTTGAGATAACGTCACCCACTTCTATGCCTGCTTCCTCCGCTGGCGACCTTCCGCCCACCTCCTGAAGATCCACCACTATCACTCCGTCAGAGATGACTTTGAGCCCTATGGGCTCGCCGCCGGCGACCACCTTCGGCCGGCTTACAGAGAGCGTGCTTACTTCTTTTATCGGTACAGCTCCGAAAAGCATCAGCCTTGCCTGTGAGGGTGCATCCGCAGTGCCGGCCTCAACAGCCCTCTGTGAATGGTATTGAACCGTGACCGGCAGAGGCGAGTTTATCTCAAGCCGTTCTCCTGCTCCTATATAAAAGGTGTCCGGCAGCTCCCTGCAAAGAACACCTGCCGCTGTCACCAGCATAAAGCCTGCTGTTCCCAGCGCTGCCGCTGTTAGTTTTATAGCCCTTTTCATTTTCTCGTTCCTCTCCTTTTGTTTTTGTCCTGCTTTTATTTTTGACTGCATCGCCGGTTTAATTCACGGCGTTTTGCAAGTATTATTTGACTTGGAAAGACAGCTTTCAGAATTTACACAATGGCTTTTTTGCGTGCGTCTTTACAAATGGCATTGTTTGTGATATAATAAACGATGTTGTCTTACGCATAATAATTATAAGCTGTAAAAGAGGTATAATATGTCAAAAAAGGACAGGCTGAAGGCTCAGAAGGCAAAACAGGACAAGCTGAAAAAGCAGGCCGAGCTGGAAGAGAAACTGGAAAAGGAAGAATACGACAAAGGCAAAAAAGAAAGCCGTTCTGTTAAGAAGATGAAAAAACAGCGGGGCATAAAGGACGAGCCCGCATACTATCTGGCGCTGAAGCTCCTTATGCTGGCAGGCTTCGGCTACTCGGCGTTCTTCTACGGCCTTATCACTATAATAGGTATAACAGGCAAATACATAGAACCGACACCGCCGAAATGGGTGCTGTGGTTCTTTATCGTCTCGGTGATAAGCATGACAGCAGGACTGTTTCTTACTTTCTTCAAGAAATATTTTCTCGCCTTCGGTTTCAATATCGTGGGAATGGCTCTCTATTTAAAGGGCGGGAACTATTTGATAAACAAGATCAGCAGCTATCTGGAGACCCACACCGTAGAGCCCGACCTTATGGATATGGACAAGACCTATAAGTGGCGCTTCTATCCTGTTATCCTCATCGGTGTGCTGGCAGCAGCGTTCCTGATAATCACGATAATAAGGCTCATCCTTATAAGAAAAAGACAGCAGCTGATAAAGGATACAGCTCCTGTGAAGAGCATTGTGGAGGACTGAAAAACAGCTGAAAATTACTGTAAGTTTCTTCCAGTTTAGTTACTTGTTTTACTCCCATTAACCAATTGTGAAAAAGTGCCGAATTTGAAAAATCAAATTTGGCACTTTTTTTGGACGCACACCCCTTGACTTATAGGGCGGGTGTGGTATAATAATAAATGTTCGATATGATGTTGTTGGTTTTATGAGTGACCACAATATGTAGTGGTCGAGTGGGAGAATCCAAAAAAGTAATAAGGGGAGAAAATGTTGTGAAGATCATCAAAAGAAGCGGTATCGAAAACGTATTCGACCGTGTGAAGATCGAGAACGCCGTTAAGAAGGCGAACATCACAGTTGAAGAAGACGAAAGACTTACAGACGGCGAGGTCAAGGACATCGCTATGGACATCGAGCAGAGATGCGGAAAGATGGACAGAGCTATGGACGTGGAGACTATCCAGGACTGGGTAGAGGCCGACATAATGAAGCACGGAAAGTATTCCGTTGCAAAGCATTATATCACCTACCGCTATGAGCGTTCTATCGTTCGTCAGGCAAACACCACGGACAAGCAGATCCTTTCGCTGCTCAATTTTGAAAACGAAGAGGTAAAGCAGGAGAATTCAAACAAGAACCCCACTGTCAACTCCGTTCAGAGAGACTATATGGCAGGCGAGGTCAGCAAGGATATAACAAAGAGATTCCTGCTTCCCGATGATATAGTTGAGGCTCACGAGAAGGGACTTATCCACTTCCACGATGCCGACTATTTTGCACAGCATATGCATAACTGCTGTCTTGTGAACCTGGAGGATATGCTCCAGAACGGAACTGTTATCAGCGAGGTAATGATAGAGAAGCCCCACAGCTTCTCCACAGCCTGCAATATCGCAACTCAGGCGATAGCTCAGATAGCTTCCTCCCAGTACGGCGGACAGAGCATAACCCTTTCTCACCTTGCACCCTTTGTTCAGGTGTCGAGAGACAAGTACCGCAGAGAGGTAAAGAAGGAGTTTGAACAGCTGGGTATCCCTGCCGATGAGGAGACCATCAACAAGGCTGCCGAGATGAGAGTCAAGGCCGAGATAGTCCAGGGCGTTCAGATGATCCAGTATCAGGTCATCACCCTTATGACCACAAACGGTCAGGCGCCTTTCGTTACTATCTTTATGTATCTTGACGAGGTGCCCGAGGGCCAGATAAGAGATGACCTTGCAGCTATCATCGAGGAGATGCTCCGTCAGAGGATCCAGGGCGTCAAGAACGAGAAGGGCGTATTTATCACCCCTGCTTTCCCGAAGCTTATCTATGCGCTGGATGAGGACAACATAAGAGAAGGAACAAAGTACTGGTACCTGACAGAGCTTGCTGCCAAGTGTACTGCAAAGAGAATGGTGCCTGACTATATCAGCGCCAAGGTGATGAGAGAGCTCAAGGGCGGAGATGTTTACACCTGCATGGGCTGCCGCTCGTTCCTCACTCCCGACCGCTTTACCGATGTGGGTGTTCCGAACATCGCAAAGGCAAAGAACTACAAGCCAGGACAGCACAAGTATTACGGCCGTTTCAATCAGGGCGTCGTCACGCTCAACCTTGTTGATATAGCCTGCTCTTCCGGCAAGGATACGGACAAGTTCTGGAAGATCTTCGATGAGAGACTTGAGCTTTGCAGAAGAGCGCTGATGCTGAGACACGAGAGACTCAAGGGCACCTCTTCCGACGTTGCGCCTATTCTGTGGCAGAACGGCGCTCTGGCAAGACTTGAAAAGGGCGAGAAGATAGACAAGCTCCTTTATGACGGCTACTCTACTATCTCCCTCGGATATGCAGGTCTGTGCGAGTGCGTAAGATATATGACTGGTCATTCTCATACCGACCCCAAGGCTACTCCTTTTGCGCTGGAGATAATGAAGTATCTCAATGCTGCCTGCGCTAAGTGGAAGGCTGAGACCAATATCGACTTCAGCATCTACGGCACGCCGCTGGAGTCCACCACCTATAAGTTCGCAAGATGCCTTCAGAAGCGTTTCGGCGTGATAGAGGGTGTGACCGATAAGAACTATATCACCAACAGCTACCACGTTCACGTTACCGAGCAGATAGACGCCTTTGACAAGCTGAGCTTTGAGTCTCAGTTCCAGGCTCTTTCGCCCGGAGGCGCTATCAGCTATGTTGAGGTGCCGAATATGCAGAACAACATCGAGGGCGTGCTTGCGGTGATGCAGTATATCTACGACAACATAATGTACGCAGAGCTCAACACAAAGAGCGATTACTGTCAGGTATGCGGCTTTGACGGCGAGATCGTGATCGTCAAGGAAGACGGCAAGCTCATCTGGGAGTGTCCCAACTGCGGCAACAGAGACCAGAGCAAGCTCAATGTTGCAAGACGTACCTGCGGCTATATAGGGACCCAGTTCTGGAACCAGGGCAGGACCCAGGAGATACAGGAAAGGGTAATGCACCTTTGATCTCCCCTACACCGCTGCGATACTTTGACATTCGATAAAAAATATCCCTCGTTGTCAGCGAGGGATATTTTTGGATAAGCCTGCGACTGCTTCTCGGGCAGGCTGTTACACATAGGAGGACTTATGAACTACTGTGCGATAAAAAAGACCGACATAGCCGACGGCCCCGGAGTTAGGGTCACACTGTTCGTGTCCGGGTGCAGGCACCACTGCAAGGGGTGCTTCCAGCCCGAGACCTGGAGCTTTGACTATGGCAGACCGTTTACAAAAGAGACCGAGGAAGAGCTGCTGGAGGCACTTTCAAAGGACTTTATCAAGGGGCTGACGCTGCTTGGCGGCGAGCCTATGGAGCCTGTGAACCAGAGAGGGCTGGTGCCGTTCCTGCGCAGGGTCAGGGAGCAGCTTCCCGGAAAGAATATATGGTGCTACACCGGCTGTGTGCTGGAAAACGACCTGCTTGAAGGCTGCGACAGCGACTACCGCACAGAGGTGACGGACGAGCTTCTGGGGATGATAGACGTTCTTGTGGACGGCGAGTTCGTGCTTGAAAAAAAGAACCTTATGCTTAAATTCCGGGGCTCCGAGAACCAGCGGCTTATTGACCTCAAAGAGACCCTGAAGACCGGAAAGATAACTACCCTGCCGGAAAACACATAACAAAAAACCACCCTCCACGGGTGGTTTCGCTTTGCTATCAAGAAAAAAATATTTTGTCCGAAGGGGTATGAGAGCACGCATAAGCTAGCGCTTACGCTGGGAAAGCCCCCTGACAGGGCGAATAAAAACTTAATAAATCCACACATATCTTTGTACGCATATCTATAAAAAGCTTTGCAACAAAAAGCCACCCTGTACGGGTGGTTTTTATTGTTATATCAGAATTCGATCTTCTTTGCGATATAAGCGGTCAGCTCGTCGATCTTGATCCTCTCCTGCTCCATGGAGTCTCTGTCACGAACGGTAACGCAGCCGTCCTCGACGGAGTCAAAGTCATAGGTGATGCAGAAAGGTGTTCCGATCTCGTCCTGACGGCGGTATCTCTTACCGATAGAACCTGCCTCGTCATAGTCAACGTTGAAGTTCTTAGCCAGCATATCGTATACCTCGCCTGCCTGCTCGGAAAGCTTCTTTGAAAGCGGCAGCACGCAAGCCTTGAAAGGTGCAAGTGCCGGGTGGAAACGCATAACTGTTCTTACATCAGGCTTGTCCTCTGTTCCGATGTTCTCCTCGTCATAAGCCTCGGTAACAACGGTCAGGAACAGTCTCTCAACACCGAGGGACGGCTCGATAACGTAAGGAACGTATCTCTCGTTGGTCTCGGGATCGAAGTAGTCAAGAGTCTTGCCGGAGGTGTTGATGTGCTGTGTGAGGTCGTAGTCTGTTCTGTCAGCAACGCCCCAGAGCTCGCCCCAGCCGAAGGGGAACAGATACTCAAAGTCAGTTGTAGCCTTGGAATAGAAGCAGAGCTCCTCAGCAGAATGGTCACGCAGTCTGAGGTTCTCCTCGCTGATGTTAAGGCTGAGCAGGAAGTTCTTGCAGAAGCTTCTCCAGTAATCGAACCACTCAAGGTCTGTGCCGGGCTTACAGAAGAACTCAAGCTCCATCTGCTCGAACTCTCTTACACGGAAAATAAAGTTTCCGGGAGTGATCTCGTTTCTGAAAGACTTGCCCACCTGTGCAACGCCGAAGGGGATCTTCTTTCTGCTGGTCCTCTGGATGTTCGCAAAGTTTACAAAGATACCCTGTGCGGTCTCGGGACGCAGGTAGATCTCGCTCTTGGAGTCCTCGGTTATTCCCTGGAAAGTCTTGAACATAAGGTTGAACTGTCTGATGTCGGTAAAGTTGTGCTTTCCGCAGTCAGGACAGGGGATGTTATGCTCCTTGATATAATCCATCATCTGCTCGTTCGACCAGCCCGCAACGTTGGTGCCGTCAAAGTCCTCGATAAGATTGTCGGCTCTGTGACGGGTCTTGCACTCCTTGCAGTCCATAAGAGGATCGGAAAAGCCGCCGATATGGCCGGAAGCCACCCAGGTCTGGGGGTTCATAAGGATAGCGGAATCAAGGCCCACGTTATACTTGTTCTCCTGGATGAACTTCTTTCTCCAGGCAGCCTTGATATTGGTCTTGAGCTCTACGCCGAGAGGGCCGTAGTCCCAGGTGTTTGCAAGACCGCCGTAGATCTCGCTTCCGGGATATACAAATCCTCTGCCCTTACAAAGAGCCACGATCTTTTCCATTGTCTTTTCAGTGTTTTTCATTTATATATGCTCCTTTTTATCCTCGCTGTCAGATAGGACGGCGAGACAATTTATTACAAAGGGTGTTGCTGCACTTTGCAGCATCCTGCCTGCGGCAGGGATGAGCCTCCGCTAAACTCGGATCTGGCCGTTTCCTGTGATAAGGAACTTGGTGGTGGTCATCTCACGCAGACCCATAGGTCCTCTTGCGTGGAGCTTCTGGGTCGAGATCCCTATCTCTGCTCCGAGGCCGAACATTCCGCCGTCGGTGAACCTTGTGGAGCAGTTGACATAAACAGCCGCAGCGTCTACACGCTTCTTGAACTCCTCTGCCGCCCAAACGCTCTCGGTAACGATACACTCGGAGTGGCCGGTGGAATACTTAGCGATATGGTCAAGGGCTATGGACATATCCTCAACGACTCTGATGGAAATGATATAGTCAAGGAACTCCGTAGCATAGTCTTCCTCGTCCGCAAGCTTTATATCCGAGCCTAAGAAGTGGCGTGTTATCTCACAGCCTCTTATCTCAACATTGTGCTTGTCGAGCCTTGCTTTGAGCTTGGGCAGGAACCTGTCAGCCACGGAAGCGTGAACGAGACAGGTCTCGACAGCGTTGCAGACAGAAGGACGGGATGTCTTTCCGTTGTCAACGATATCCACCGCCATATTAAGGTCGGCGCTCTGATCCACATAAACGTGGCAGTTGCCTGTTCCGGTCTCGATAACAGGAACCGTTGCGTTCTCAACAACAGCCTTGATAAGCTGTGCGCCGCCCCTCGGGATGAGGAGGTCAAGGAACTCATTGGAGCGCATCATATCCATAACGATGGAACGGTCAACGTTCTCCACCAGCTGGATTATATCAGGGCTGAAGCCCGAAAGGGAAACTGCCTTTCTCATAAGGTGCGCCAGCATCTTGTTGGAGCTTATGGCTTCCTTTCCGCCTCTGAGGATAACTGCGCTTCCTGCCTTGAGGGAGAGGATAGCGCCGTCAACGGTAACATTCGGCCTTGCCTCATAGATGATACCGATAACGCCCATAGGCACTCTAACTTTTTCGATCTTCATGCCGTTGGGTCTGGTAGAGCCCTCAACGACCTCGCCTATCGGGTCCGAAAGCCCAACAAGTTCCTCGCAGGAAACAGCCATGCCCTCGATGCGGTCATGGTTAAGAGTCAGCCTGTCGATAAGAGACTCCTTCATATTGTTCTGTCTTGCACGCTCGATATCCTCGGCATTTGCCGCAAGGATATCAGCCTCACGGTTCCTGAGGATGTGTGCGATCTCCAGCAGTGCGTCGTTCTTCTGCTGAGTGGATGCGAAGGCAAGCTCATTTTTACACTGTTTTGCTCTTTCTCCGAGCACGTCAAAATAGCTCATGATAAGTTCTCCTCTCCGTTTGCTTTGAATAATGTTCCCACAGGCTTGTTCTCGAAGATCTTATAAAGCCTTCTGGGGTCACGTCCGTTCATTATTATAAGATCTATACCGCCCTGTCTTGCGATCTCGGCAGCCTTGATCTTTGTTGCCATTCCGCCTGTTCCGAGCTTCGAGCCTGCACCGCCTGCAAGAGCCCTTATCTCGTCGGTTATGCTCTGCACCACAGGTATGAGCTCGGCGTCATCGTACTTGTGGGGATCCTTGTCGAAAAGGCCCTCGATATCCGACATTATGATAAGCAGGTCAGCCTTTGCAAGCACAGCCACATTGGCTGCCAGCGAGTCGTTCTCGCCCATTTCAAGCTCCAGCTCGTCGATAGCCACCGTATCGTTCTCATTGACGATGGGTATAGCTCCCAGCTCGATTATCCTCGCAAGAGCGTTCTCGACATTTTCCTTTCTGCCCTCCAGCAGGATATACTTTGTCAGCAGCATCTGAGCCACATTTATCCCGTAATTAGAAAAAAGGTCGTCATAAAGATACATCAGCTCGCACTGGCCGATAGAGGCGCAGGCCTGCTTTGTGGGGGTATCCTTCGGCTTCTGCATAAGACCCAGCTTCGACATTCCAAGGCCGATAGCTCCGCTCGACACAAGGATTATCTCGTGTCCGGCATTCTGAAGATCGGCAAGAGTCTTTACCAGTATCTCCACACGTCTTATATTGAGCTTTCCCGTCCCGTGAGTCAGGGTAGAGGTACCCACCTTTACGACTATTCTTTTTTTATCTTTCATATCCATTTCTATAACTCTCCTACCCCGGCGGTACTGCCGGGACTATTCATTATATCCCGCCCTTTTCATAGGGCGGCAAAACAGCATAAGCTGTAAAAATCCAAAGTGCTGACGCAAAAGTCCGCCTGTCTGTTATACGTTTACCACATTGACGGGCTTTCCGTCAATGAAGGCCGCAAGGTTCTTTGCGACCTTATCAAGAAGCCTCTCTCTTGTCTCCCTGGGAGCCCAGGCAACATGAGGCGTGATAACACAGCCCGGCGCTTTATAAAGCGGACAGTCTGCTCTCATGGGCTCAAAGGTCAGTGCGTCTATGCAGGCGCCTGCTATCTGCCCTGCCCTCAGCGCATCCGCCACAGCCTGCTCGTCTATAAGTCCGCCTCTTGCGGTGTTCACAAGAATAGCCGACTTTTTCATAAGAGAAAGGGTATCCCTGTTTATCATCTTCTCGTTCTCCGCAAACAGCGGACAATGGAGCGTCACAACATCGGAGCGCTTCAGAAGCTCTTCAAGAGACACGCACTCACAGTCCGTGACCTTTCCGGGGCTTCGTGTGAAGGTGATGACCTCCATATCGAAAGCTCGTGCTATCCGGGCTACCTTTCTTCCGATATTGCCGTAGCCCACAATGCCGATAGTCTGCCCTTCAAGCTCGTGGGTGGGTATCCCGAAATAGGAAAAAAGCTTATAGTCTATCCACTCGCCGTTATCCACAGCGTCAGCATACTCTCTTATCTTGCTGTAGTGATTGAGTATCATAGCAAAGGTATGCTGAGCAACAGCCGCCGTAGAATAAGCAGGCACATTGCATACCACTGCTCCGTGAGCGCTTGCCGCCGCAAGGTCGACATTGTTGTAGCCCGTTGCGAACAGCCCCACATATTTAAGGTTCTCGCAGGCCTCAAAGACCTCGTTCGTTATCAGGCACTTGTTGCAGATGACAGCATCCGCATCGCCTATCTTTTCGGCCACACGGTCATTAGGCGTAAAGCCGTAGACCTCACAATCGCCAAGCGCTGTTATGCCGTCAAGCGAAACATCGTCTCTCGAAACGGTCTCCGAGTCAAGGATAACTATCTTCATTCTTCGTCCTCAAAAGCGCCGTCCACAGCGTCCTCTTCGGGAGCGCTTGCTGCGGCTGTTTCAAGTTTTTTCTGTTTTGCGGCCTTATAGGAGAAAACGATGCAGGCCGTCAGCAGGCAGACCTCTGCCGCAAAGAGGGTAGCTATGACTGCCGAATGTGTCCAGAACTGTGTTACCACAGTAAGGTCCACTGCCGCCAGCAGGCAAAGATAGCTTGGCTTGCGTCTTCTCATATACAAAACTGCGTAAAGTATCGTTGCCAGCACGCAGAAGCCTATGTGCATACCCAGCGGCAGCGGCGCATAAACGTTCTGGAGCTTGGCTCCGTCATCGACAAATAAAGTCAGCAAAAGAATCATCTCCGTCAAAAATCCAGACCCAAAGGTCATTATCTAAACTATTATAACACACTTCTTTTAAAATGTAAAGCCCCCAGCAGGTGCGTGCACGCAAATCAATATTTGAGATTTATATGCTTAATTTTGCCGCTTTGCGGCAAAATTAATAGGCGGAAAAAGGGTATTCTCTCCGCCTTACGGCGGAGGAACACCACTTTTTCCGCAGAAATAATACTTCTATTTTGAAAATTGACTTCCGTGCACGCACCTGGGTTCGACTTGAAATTACATGGAAAGTGTGGTATAATAGGGGTGTCCCGGAAGGATGATGCGGTCTGAAGCTCGGTTTTCAGGCTGTCTGAAAGACCCGGGAGGTTATAAAGGAGTACTAAAATGAACGAACCCATTTGGCGCAGCATTATCGATGACGGCCGCAGCGACGACCGCCAGGATGCTGGTAAAGAACAGGAAGAGACTAAGGCCGAGCCGGACGTTGAGGAGCAGCAGCGCAGGATCGCCGAGAAGCTTGCACGCAAGCGTGCCGCAAGACTGGAGGCCGAACGCAAAAGAATAAGAAAGAACCGGATCATCGCCGCTTGTTCTCTGGCAGGCGTTATCCTTATGGCTGTGGTCGTTGTCAAGGCAGCAAAAAGCTCCCCGGAGGAGCCGCAGACAGCGTCCTCTGCCGTGAGCGCAGAAGCACAGACAAAGGACCCCGGAAAAAAAGCAGACAGCAGCTCTGCAGCAGGAAAGACCGACCCTGTGCCGGAGCACAAGGTAGAGCAGACAAACGGTATGACCTTTGTTGACGATATCCTGATAGTCAACAAGACCTATTCCCTGCCCAGGGACTATGCGCCCGG
Source organism: uncultured Ruminococcus sp. (assembly GCA_902800795.1). Lineage (GTDB taxonomy): Bacteria > Bacillota > Clostridia > Oscillospirales > Ruminococcaceae > Hominimerdicola. The sequence goes on from CADCFQ010000021.1 coordinate 17,657, forward strand.
TGTCAGCGAGGTGGCGGTCAACGCTTTCAACAGGATGTCGGAAGCGGCTGCCAACGACGGTGTATCGCTATGGATAAATTCCGGCTACCGCTCCTATGAGGAGCAGGAAGAGCTTTATAACGGCTATGCCTGGGAGAGAGGCGCCGAGGAGGCAGACCTTGTGTCTTCAAGGCCCGGCCACTCCGAGCACCAGACAGGCCTTGCCTTTGATGTGAACGACACGTCCTTTGGTTTTGAGGGCACGGAGGCTTCGGACTGGCTCAAAGAGCATTGCTGTGAATACGGCTTTATAATCCGTTTCCCCGAGGGGAAGGAAGCGTCCACAGGCTATGAGTATGAGCCCTGGCATATAAGATACCTGGGCAAAAAGATAGCCACCGAGGTGACCGAGAGCGGCCTTTCGCTGGAAGAATATCTGGGGATAACATCGGAGTATCCGAAAGAGGACAGCGGCGAACAAAGCAGCACGTCCGAGCAGGAATAATAAAAGCCCGGAAGGAGAACGAAAGCTCCTTTCGGGCTGTTTTTTATTCTACCCACAGGGTCTTTGTGCCTTTCAGGTGGGACTTTATCGCAGTAATATCGCTTGTAGAAACAGTGCCGTCCTCGTCTCTGTCGGCATTGGCGCAGGTGAGGGCATAGCCTGAAAGCACAGCTGTTTTCTTCAGGTGCTTCTTTATTGCGGTTATGTCTTCGGTGTTCACACTGCCGTCGAGGTTTGCATCGCCCAGTGTGTAAAGGTCAAGGTCGGGCTCCTCGGTGAAATTCCGGTTCTCGACAGTCACTGTCTGGATCTTTGTGCCGAAATTGCGGGCACTTAATGTCAGCGTGTATTCGCCGTCCTCTACAAAGTAAAGCCCAAAACGTTCGCCGAAGGTCTTTGACACGGTGCCGTCCTCAGAGGTCAGGACTGCGGTTATATGAAAGTCGATATAGTCAAGTCTCGTATCCGAATAGTTCAGAGCAATCTCATAACTATCAAGAGCAACGAACCTGAGGTCATGCTCATTGGCATAGTCTTCTATTTCTTCGCCCTTGTAGCCGTAAATGGTAAGGTCGTCCATTCCCTCTCCGAGTTCATAGGTGTTGATATCACAACCCCAAGGGACGTAGAGCGTCTGAAGACTGCTGCACCCAGCAAAAGCATGGTCTTCAATTTTAGAGATATTGTCTCCGTAACCCACGCCGGTCAGATCATAGCAGCCCTGAAAAGCACAGTGACCGATCTCTGTTACTGTATCAGGGACAGTGACTGTCTTCACAGTATCTGCCGCAGTTATCAGCCTTACCGGCTCGCCGCTGTTTTCATCTCTCTCATAGATCACATTGTCCAGAGACATATATTTTTTATTTTCGGTATCCACTGTCAGCGTCTCAAGACCAGTTGCATCAATAAACTCCGGATCAATAGACTCAACATTCTTGGGAACATTGATGCTTTTTATGTTATCGCACCTCGAAAAAGCATCATACCCGATAGCTTTAAGTGAGTCGGGAAGCTTTATGCTCTCGACCGAGCACCCCGAAAAAGCATATTCTCCAATGTAGCTTGCACCCTCACGAAAGATAACTGTCTTGATTGTACGGACATCTGAAAAAGCTCCGTTCTTTATGCCGATAACGGGGCGGCCTTCATATCTGGACGGGATGACGACATTTTCCATGTCGCCGGTATAGCCCGAGACCACATAAGCGGTGTCGCCCACATTTTCAAAAACAAGACAGCTGATATCATCCTCGACAACTATTGGGATGATAGGCAGCTCGCTGTCGCCCGATACAGACGGCACAGAGAGCACTCCTGTGAACAGCGAAAGCGCCAGAACAGCGCTGATTATTCTTTTTCCTTTCATATTTAACCTCCCGAAAGTATCCGTTCTTTCCTTTTAAATCGTATTATAGCATATTATACCCCATTTTACAAGGTCTTTTTGAGAAAACATGCCCCAAAAGATCAACAGTTTTTTTCATCATAATTTAAACAGATTGTAATCACAGAGAAACCAAAGTTATTGATTTGTTATTGACAAGCGTTTTTCACTGTGCTATAATGCAGGCAGAAAGACAGAAAATAACAGCTGGTTAAACAATTAGACAACATAAACGGAAGGAGTTTTTAAAATGAAAAGACTTATAGCTGTAATAGCCTCGCTTTCCCTTGCGGCAATGCTCGCATCCTGTGGAACTGTCGAGGATTCAAGTTCGGCCGCAAAAAAGACCGCATCCTCCAAGGCGGAGCAGAGCACCGAGGATGTGTCCTCTGATGCAGAGGCAGAGCCCCAGACCGATCCCGTTGAGGTCGACCCCAGCGAGGAATCCCAGGAGCTGGATGAAAGCACAGACGAGCCCGAGGTCACCGTGGACTTTGCTGACGTGACCTTCACAACTACGGCCGGCGAAGAAGTTACCTACGACGATGTGGCATCCATCGGACAGGCCTGCACCACCGAGGACGGCCTGACTTACTGCTTCGTTGCTGACGGCGCAGGTGCCGGCTCGGTATACTACAAGGTGTTCTACACCGAGGACGGACAGGAGTGGAAGGAGTCCGAAACTCCCCTCAAGGTCAACAACGGCGAAAACCAGTTCTGGAGCTGTGAGGACGGCACGATAGTGGGCTTCGAGTTCCGCACACCCGAGAGCAGAGCTTATCCCAAGGCTGTAGTATACAGCTTCGATAAGGACACCCACAGCGTCTCCGCACAGGAGTATACCGATGTGTTCAACAGCGTCACAGACGCTGCCGGCAACCCTCTTACCGACCCGACCGCTTATGACTTCACAGTCGTATCGAGCTTCCCCGGAAGAGAGTTCGAGTGCCAGTTCTATGACCTTGACGGAAATCTGCTGGCCGACGATGTATTTGCCATTCAATGAGACCAGGCGAAAGCCATCATTCACCTTTCACGCACCCTTGCTAAGACGTCGGCAAGGGTGTATTTCTTTTTTGTTTTAACTATACAGTTATACAGTGAGCATCTCCGCCTGCGGCGCAGATGCTCACACAGGGCAAAAACGCCGGCAAGGGTGGGGTCCTTTGCGGTTTTTATTAACAGCAGCAGTCTCTGCCTGCGGCGCATAAAGATGCACCGGACATAATGAGGGCAAGGGGGTGTTCTTGTGTGCGGAGATAAGCACTTAGGCGGAAATAAAGCGGCGGTTTTGTGCCGGTGTAAACGGACAGGTAGGAACAGAACGGTGCATTTTAAGGACGTAAGCCCCGACAAGGGACCGCAGGGCTTTTATACCGGCACAGACAAAAGCGGCGTGGCTGCTTGGTGCAGACGCAGACACACGAGTGAAAACCGCAGGGCAGTTCTTTCATCTGACAGGGTCTGGTTAACGGGAGAAAAACGGCTTTTGCCTGGAATTGGAGTTATTTTCTTGTGTTTTTGTAAATGATGTGTATATTATTGGAAAAACGGCGGATTTGCTGTTGACAAGGGGCTTTAAATGGGTTATAATTGAAATGTTTGGTGCGGCTGCGGCTGCGCCTATTCTATTGAAAGGTATTATAAGGGACGGTTATGGATAAGCTAAAACGAAACTACAGCCTTATCGCTTCTCCGCTGATAGTGATGAGCCTGATACTGGCGGTTTTTTATAAGGGAGGGCTCTATCCCTTCGGAAGCAACTCGGCGGCCTGGTGCGATATGTATCAGCAGGTCATCCCGCTTTTGACCGATTTCAAGGATATCCTCTCGGGCAAGCAGAGCATCTTCTTCAACCTGGGCAACGCCGGCGGAATGAACTTCTGGGGAGTGTTCTTCTTCTTTATCGCAAGCCCGTTCTCTCTGCTGGTGGTGTTCTTTGACAAGACCCACATCATCGACCTGTGCAACCTGCTCATAATCATAAAGCTTTCGCTGAGCGCCTTTACTTCGGCGCTGTATCTTAAAAAGCACTTTACGAACCTCTCCCAGATGTTCGTGGTCATCCTTTCCATAAGCTACGGTCTCTGCGGCTACGGTATGCTCTACTTCCAGAACAACATCTGGCTGGACGAGATGTATCTGTTCCCGCTGCTGCTGCTGGGGTTTGACCTTTTGAAGGAAAAGAGAAAGATAGTTCCTTTCACAGCCGTTCTTGCGGCGATAGTTATAGTAAACTATTACATAAGCTACATGGTCATCGTGTTCCTGCTCATGCTTATGGGCTTTTTCTGCTACAGATACAAAAAGGACGACAAGTATAAGTTCGTGGCTTTCGATCTTATCCTCTCCTGTATCTTTGCAGCCCTTTCTTCTGCGGTCGTGTGGCTGCCCTGCTTCTGGCAGTATCTTTCCAGCGGAAGGACCACTTCCATCATCCATGAGCTTTCAAGCTGCAACTTCCTGAGCGGCTATCAGACGACCCTCAGCACACTGCTGCCGAGCTCTTTCCTTATTCTCGCTGTGCTCATCTGCGCTTTCGATTCAAAGCCCAGATCAAAAGAGCTCAACACCCACCTTATCCTGCTTTTTCTTACTTTCATACCGCTGATAATCGAGCCCGTAAACAAGATGTGGCACACAGGAAGCTATATGTCCTTCCCGTCCCGCTACGGCTTTATCACGATATATATGCTCGTTCTCTGCTGTGCAGGGTTCTTCTCTAGCGACAGCAAGAGCATAGCGCCGCCTAAGAAGAAAGCGGATTCAAAGATAACCCTGCTCATCTGTGCGGTCGTTATCTATTGTTTCTATATGTTCTTCAGCGGCTTTGTCGGCAACAACTACGAGACTATCTCCGTGTTCACAAAGACCCTCTGGCAGAACAACGACTCGTTCATGCTGCTGTTCGAGCTGTTCTTTGCATCGGTTTTGCTCCAGTCGATAGTGTTCTTCCTGTTCAAGAGAGGCTGGATCTCCAGAAGTATCTTCCCTGTGTTTGCCTGCGTTTTCATCCTTATCGAGGGCTACGCAAACACGGATATCTATATGAACTCGGCTACTGTCCACAACCCCACAAGAGCGGAGCGTCTTTCGGCCGCTATGGAGCTGTCTGACAGGATAGAGGACGACTCCACCTTCTGGAGGATGAACACCGCAAAGAAGTATTTCGATGTCAACGACGTCGGCGCTATGGGATATAACTCCCTTGGCCACTACACCTCGCTGACCGCCCAGGACTATATGTTCATGATGAAGGAGCTGGGCTATTCATCCTACTGGATGGAGGTCGCTCCCTACGGCGGCACAGAGCTGACCGATGCTCTTATGAACGTTAAATACCGCATCGTCACAGGACAGAAGGATTCTGTCTATACCACAGGTATGTATTCCGTTATAGAGAACGACTACTATCTGCCCCTGGGTCTTGTTACTACCGGTGACCTTTCGGGAACGGACCTTGAGAAAAACACAAGAGCCCAGAACCAGCAGCTGCTCTTTGAGAAGATGTTCGATACAGACGAGCAGCTCATCACTGAGTATACCTACAGGTCTGTAAGCAGAGTCATCACCCCGAAGGAGCACGAGAACAAATACGCCTTTAAGCGACTTGAAAACACAGACGAGACTTTCTTCACCTACTCGATAGATGTCGAGGGCGAGCAGACACTTTATTTCGACTGCTTCAACGAGCTTTCAAACAAGCTCTCCGAGCCGATAAACGGAAGCTTCGATATCTATGTGAACGACCGCCTTGTTACAGCTAAATATCCTGCCAAGGACAATAACGGCGTCGTTAAGCTTGGCTCCTTCAAGGACGAGAACGTAAAGATAAAGGCTATCATCCACCACGACCTTGATGTCAAATCCTTCGGCGTGTTCGGTCTTGACACAGCTCTGCTGAGAGAGAAGCTCGATAATGCTGTGACAGTAAACATCAAGGAGGACGGCTCCTCGCTCAAGGGAAGCATTGACGCCGAAAAGGGACAGAAATGTATCCTTAGCATACCCAACAACGACGGACTGAAGGTAACTGTCAACGGCAAGGAAGTCCAGACACAGAGCGTTTTCGGAGACCTTGTCAGCTTCGAGCTTAATGACGGCAAGAACGATATCGAGGTAAGCCTTACACCGAGAGGGTTCGTTGCCGGTCTTGTGATCTCGATCATTGGCATAGCGCTGACTGTTTTCTATGCGCTGAAAATCAAGAAGTATGACGCCGCAAAGGAGCTTACAGCGGTTTCCCGTGTGCTCATCATACTTGCCGGACTTGCGGCACTGATAGTTATCTACATCGTACCCTGCATCATAAATATGTATTTTGAAGAATAGTATTTTTGGGAAGAAGGACTATTATGGAGAAGAAAAGAACCTCGTTTTCAAGCTCACTCGGCTTTATCCTGGCTGCAGCAGGAAGCGCAGTAGGCCTTGGAAACATCTGGCGATTCCCCTATCTTGCAGCAAAGGACGGCGGCGGAGTTTTTCTGCTGACCTACATCATCCTGGCACTGACCTTCGGCTTTACGCTGATAGTCACCGAGATAGCTATCGGCCGAAAGACCAAGCAGAGCTGTCTTACCGCCTACGGCAGGATGAACAAGAAGTTTTCGTGGCTCGGCATCATAGCGAGCCTGGTGCCGTTTCTTATCCTGCCATATTACAGCATAATAGGCGGCTGGGTGCTCAAATATGCTGTGGCATTTATAACGGGCAACGGCAGGGCTGCCGCTGATGACGCTTATTTCGGCAGCTTTATAACCGATTACTTCCCGCCCATAATCTTTGACGCTATCTTCCTTCTGGCAACAGCCTTTATCATTTTCTTAGGCGTCAACAAGGGTATCGAGACTGTTTCCAAGATACTTATGCCGGCGCTCCTGCTGGTGGTAATAGGGATAGCTATATTCTCGCTGACTATCACAGGCGAGGACGGCACGACAGGAATGGAAGGCTTCAAGGCCTTTGTCGTTCCGGATTTCAAGGGCATCGGAGTGAAGGATTATTTCATCATTGCAACGGACGCCATGGGGCAGCTGTTTTACAGTATAAGCGTGGCCATGGGTATAATGATAACCTACGGCTCCTACTTCCGTGACGACAGCAACCTTATCGACTCGGTGAACAAGATCGAGATCTTTGACACGCTGGTGGCTTTTCTTGCAGGCGTTATGATAATCCCGCCCGTTGTTGCTTTCATGGGCGTTGACAAGATGAAAGAGACCGCAGGCCCCTCGCTGATGTTCGCAGCACTCCCGAAGGTGTTCGAGAAAATGGGCGCAGTGGGAAATGTCGTGGGAGCAGTGTTCTTTGTTATGGTGCTGTTTGCGGCACTCACAAGCTGTATCTCTATCATGGAAGCGGTGGTCGCAAGCCTTATCGACCGCTTTGGCTGGAGCAGAAAGAAAGCCACGGCTATAGAGACCGGCATCGCTATGATACTGAGCATCATCATCTGTCTTGGCTACAACTCGTTCTATTTTGAGACAAAGCTGCCTAACACCGCCCCCGGAAAGAGCGCTCAGCTTCTGGATGTGTTTGATTATCTGAGCAACAATGTATTTATGCCGATAGTTGCCATAGGCACCTGTATACTGGTGGGCTGGTTCGTTAAGCCAAAGACCATAATTGACGAGGTGACAAAGAACGGCGAAAAAATGGGCAGAAAGCACCTTTACATCGCAATGGTGAAATTCATTGCCCCGGTGATGCTGGTCATCCTGCTGCTCGTGTCCCTTGGCGTGTTCTGAAAATATAATATTCGTATCCTTCTTCGCCGCAAGCGCAGAAGGATATTTTTTGCGCTGTTTACGCAGACATACTATATTTTTAATGTTAATTTAATCAAATCCGGTTAAAATCGTGTTATACTTAAAGCAGAGGTTATAAAGGAGGTCTGAAATTATGAGACTTAAAAAAGCTATGAGTGCTGCGGCAGCAGCCCTTATGATGATCACAGCGGTCTCCTGCGGAGGCTCGGACAATTCTTCCAAGCCGCTGGAGGTGGACAAGAAGCTGAAAGAAAACGCCGGCTCGGGCAAGGCTCAGGTCGTTGTTGACGGCACAGATTTCAAGGTGGGAGACCAGAAGATATGGATAAACGGAGTCAATACCCCCTGGGACAAGTGGAACGACTTTGGCGGCGGCTTCAATTTTGAATTCTGGCAGGAGCATTTTTCAAAGCTCCACGAGGCAGGCGTAAATGCCGCAAGAGTCTGGATAGTCTGCGACGGAACCACAGGCATCGACATTGCTGAGGACGGAACTGTCAGCGGCGCCACCGATCAGCACTGGAAGGATCTTGACGAGCTGTTCTCACTGGCAGAGACCTATCAGATCTACATCATGGCCACTGTACAGTCCTTTGACTGCTTCAAGGATTCAAACTCCACCTATCAGGCATGGAGAAACATGGTCCAGGACGAGAGCAAGACAGAGAGCTTTATCGACAACTACATAGTTCCTCTGGTGCAGAGATATGACAAAAACGACTATCTCTGGTCGGTGGACCTTTGCAACGAGCCTGACTGGATAGTCGAGAATGCCGAGTGCGGAAAGCTCAGCTGGGACGGTCTTCAGAGATACTATGCCGAGGCAGCTGCGGCTATCCACGAGAACTCGGATGTTCTGGTAACTGTTGGACTTGGAATGATAAAATACAATTCCGACAAGCAGCAGGGCAACAAGATCTCGGACGGCGAGCTGCAGGCGGCTATGACATCGTCGAAGTATGACAAGGGCTTTGCCTATGTTGATTTCTATTCCGTTCACTGGTATTCGTGGATGCAGGGAATGTGGGGATACCCATTCGATGAGAGCCCCGAGGACTTTGGTCTTGACGGCACAAAGCCTGCTGTTATCGGCGAGTGTCCGGCAGTATCGGACGGCGACTTCGATATCGCAAAGGCTTATGAACAGGCCTATAACAACGGCTGGGACGGAGTTCAGGCATGGAAGTCCAGCGGTCAGGATGACGGCTGCGGCCTATGGAAGGACATTGAGCCGGCTATCACAAAGATATCCTCCACCGTTGACGAGAAGGAGCTTTTCCCCGTAGGCAAGAGCACCCCGGCAATGTAAAAGCTAAGAGGCTGCTGCAAACTGCCGGATTTTCTTGAATTATTCAGCTTTGCCGCTGCTTTGCAGCGACAAAGAGTGCGATAAAAAGGTACCTCACCCCGAAGGGGGTGAGGTACCTTTTTCGCCTATTTGCTTTTCCAGGGTCTGTCTTTTCCGAGCCAGCCCTTTTCTTTCCAGTATTCCATATCCATCGGGTTGTAGCCGTTTTTCTGGAACTGCCTCATTATGCCGAACATAAGCTTTGTTTTCAGCGCAGGCTTTACTCTGCCCTGCCTTGCTTTTATCTTCTTAGCCAGGGCATCCGTTTTCTTCTCTATCTGTATACGCTTCTTTTCACTGACAGACTCCCAGTCTGTTGCCGCCACAGCAAAGCCTAGCTTGTATACCCTGCCGACGCCCCAGTAGCTGAGGCTGTGAGCCATATCCTTGTTCGTGGAGCCCATTCCCATTCCGGCAGCTGTGCTTATGCACACTCCCTGCTTCGAGAACATGGACTCCTCGGGTCTGTGTGGCATCCACATATAGCCGTAATGGTCGAGCATGGCTTTCATCGAGCCTGTTGCGTGAAAAACATAGACAGGGCTCGAAAGGATGATAACATCCGCTTCCAGCAGCGCCTTTGTAATGGGCGCAAGGTCTTTGTAGTGGGGACATTTGTCCTGCCCTTTCGTAAAGCAGGCGGTGCAGCCGCAGCAGAAATGACCGAAATCCTTAGGCAGAAAGAACTCGGTCACCTCACCGCCCGTCTTTTTTGCAAGAAGCCTTGCTATATTACAGGAAGCGCCCTCATGGCTCTGCCCGTGTATCATCGCTATTTTCAAAAACTCATTCTCCTTCTTCCGAAGAACGGACACAGTTCCTGCCCGAGCTCTTCGCTGCATAAAGTGCGTGGTCTACCCTTGTACAGAGAGCGTCTGCACTCTCGCCGGGCTGTGCCTGTGCGGTTCCCAGGCTTATGGTCTGATTGGGACAGCCCTCAAAGGTCAGCTTTTCAAAGCTCTGCCTTATCCTCTCAGCCACCTCTTTCTCATATCCGGGAGCACAGTTTGAGAGCAGCACCATAAACTCCTCGCCGCCCCAGCGCCCCACAACGGCGTTGCAGCGCACACGGTCAAGCTCGTCACGCAGCATAGCGGACAGCCCCTTGAGCACCCGGTCGCCCACCTTGTGGCCGTAGGTGTCATTGACCTTCTTGAAGAAATCTACATCCAGCATAACAAGGGCAACGCTTGCGTCTTCTTCATCCAGCGCAGCCTTCATCCTGTGCTGGATCTCACGTCTGTTGTATATCTGCGTCAGCTCATCGGTGACCGCCATTACCTCCAGCCTTGCGTTTGCTTCCTCCAGCTCGGCGGTGGATATCTCGATAAAGTTCGCAAGGCGGTTTATAAGCGAGAACTTGCCTGCCGACTCGTCCGACAGGAACGAGAAGTCTATCGCCTCCACATCGGAGGGCTCGCCCTCTCTCAGCGCCGCAACGACAAGCGTAACATTATGCTGATTTACGAACCTGCCTGTCCTCATGAACTCTCCCGAGGTAAAGAAACCGGAGGTGGGAGCCACGGAATTGAAAGGCATAGTCTCGTTCGATATCTCTGTGTCGCCCCAGTAGGTCCTTCTTGCGGCACAGGAATATATCCTTATGGCCTCGGGCTTGAAGGACGCCAGGTCATTACGGCGCTTTTTTACCTCCTGGAGTATGGTCTCCGGGTCACCGTAGGCAAGCCTTGCCTTAACGTGCTCGTTTATGTCAGCAGTCATTTTCAGAGTGCCGTCCGGCAGACAAGCTGTGGGCGCTCTTAGAATATTGATGCCGTTATAATAATAGAACAGCGGAAATTCAAGGGTGTTTCTGAAGAAATGCTCGTCATTTCCTATCCTGAGATATTTCTGATAAGTATAGTATGCGGGCTTGCCGTCTATCTCATTGAGCAGATTCCCGTCGGCACGGGTAACAAAAAGCTCACGGCCAAGAGGCTTCCAGCCGGTTATATAGTTTGTGGCCACATGAAGATCGTTTCCGCCCATAAGAACGAACACGGCACTGTGAGCGTTTATATCGCCCTCGCTGGAAAAAACATAGGACTCGTCACTGTTGATATCGCTGTTGAAGGCTCCGCCGCCGTAAAACAGAACGTCCTTTCTCATCTTGGAAAGCTCCTGGCAGAAGCCTGTCATAGACATTCCCCTGATAGTTACCAGCATCTCGACAGCCTTTACCCACGGACGCTCATCGACCTTCTTTATCAGGTCGGCAGTGACCGCCTCATAATTCTCATTGTTGAGCTCATACTGGAGCACCTCGAACTTTGAGGTGGGATACTCGAACACCGAGCACACCACAACGATATCGCTTTCGGATTTTGCACCCAGAATGATATTACCGTTGGTGGAAGCACCAATATATCCGGCGCTCGGGATAGTCTTCTTTATCGCATTACAGACCCTATGGATCCTTTCGTGATCCATAGTCTCGGCAAAGATCTGGAAGCAGACCCCCGAGGTCATGGTGTTTTTCTCCCACAATGCGATCTTATCGAGCTCTTTCAAAAGCAGCTCGTCGCTGGTATATTCCATCTGAAACTGTTTCATGCGTAGGCCTCCTTGCTAAAAGCATTCTTTGCGTTCAATTAAAATGAAATAATAATGAACTGTTTACGTTCATTATACTATATTTTACATCATTCGTCAAGGCAAAACTATAGATTTTGCACAAAAAATGTAAATTGCTTGGAAAAATATGAATAATCTGTAAAAAGCCCCGGTAAAGAGCTTGGAGCCGCTTGACTTTGGAGCCCCTGTGTGATATAATATTAAAGTTGATAATGCGCTAGTAGCTCAGCTGGATAGAGTGACTGGCTACGAACCAGTAGGTCGGGGGTTCGAGTCCCTTCTGGCGCACGTTTCAAAACCGCTTTGATGCGGGGATACACAGCTTCCGAAAACTTCGGGAGCTGTGTTTTTTTGTGGGAATTTGGCTTTCAGGGCACTATTAGGGCACTATTTTTGGTTTTGGCTCTTGGCAAACGGCGCTGATAGGGGCTTTGGAGGTTTCAAATATTTATATTGCTGTATGTATAAAAAACCGCCCGACAGATCTATTATTTCTGTCGGGCGGTAAATATTTGTCGGTGGGGATTACGCTCCCTTGTGCCTTAGCATCACATCAGCGATCGTCTCAGCCGAGATGTCGTCTGCGTCTTTGAGCATATGGGAATAATAGTCGGTCGTGGTGCTGACCTTTGAGTGGCCTAATCTGCGAGAGATGCTGACGGGGTCAATGCGGTTAAAGCACATAACGCTCGCCATCGTGTGACGGAAGGCGTGAGGGTTAATGTGCGGCAGACCTCTCTTTTCGGAGAACTCATCAAGGTATCTTGTGACTGTGTCGGGTGACATCGGCTCACCCTCGTTCCCCGTTTTCTCCTGGAAGAACAGGAATCCTTTGTCGTGCCAGCGGTCGCCGTAGGCGGTTTTGCGTTTTTCGTACCAGGCTTTGTATTCACGAAGTATATCCATTGACTCGTCGGGCAGCTTGACATATCGCTCGGAGTATTCGGTCTTGGTCGTGTCCTCATACAAACCTATCTCCGGAGAGTACAGCAGATTGAGGTGGATATATATCCTGCCTCTCTCGAAATCCACAGCGTCCCATTTCAGTCCGCACAGCTCACCACGCCTGCACCCTGATACCATAAGGAGGTGGATTACCGTTTTCCATTTTATCGGCAACGTCTCGGCCTCACGCTGTATGGCATCAAGCTCTTCTATCTCAAAGTAGTTTATCTTTGACTTGCCTGCCTTTGGCGGCGTGGCCTTGCTTGCAGGATTGTAGGGGATAAGCAGCTCCTTGTCGGCCTGCTTGAAGATAGTGTTTATTAGCCTGTGGTATTCAAGTATCGTTTTGTTTGAAAGCGGACTGCTGTCGTGTGAGATTACAAAGATCTTTGTTATCGGAAGCCCTAACGCATCTGCTATCGCTCTGGCCTTGCTTTCTTTGATGTTCCTGCCCTTGCAGGCCTGAGCGACTGTGTTTACTGCCATGCCTTTGCTGTCGGCTATCTTTTGCTGTGACAGCTTTTTCTCTTTTATTAAAGCTTTCAGGTCGGCTTTTGCAGTCGCCACATTTTCATAACGGCGGGAGTTCCGTTTTGATAACTGCTCGTAAAACATATTGAGATGTTGGGGGCGAATGTCTTTGAGCTTCATATGACCTATCGCTTCGTTGATGCGGGGCATCAGCTTTTTGTACCCCTCAATGGTACGGCGCTTTATTCCTGTACGCTCTTTTAATGCGATAACATATTCTGCATACTCGGCAAATGTCTGTCTGCTGTCTGCAATATACCCCTGCTTGCATTTCTTCTCAAACTCGACCGCCGTTTCGTTGAGGGCTTTCATATTCTGCCGCTCTGTCTTATCTGGGTCGGGCTTGAAAGTCAGCTCGTAGGGCTTGAGCTTTTTGCCGTTCTTATCATATCCTTTGTTGACTCGTATCCGATAGGCGATTATCTCACCGTGCTTGTTTTTTCTTGGCTCTATATATGCCATTCTATCACCTCCCTGACTGACAAGGATACTACACTTTCCTTACAATATCCAGTGTTTCCGAAAGAGTTTCCACTCACAACACAAAAAGTTATCATTCCGCCGCACCCCCTAAGAAGCGGATAAGTGTATCCTTGTTGATGAGGTATTTCTTGCCTGCCTTTACAGTCGGCAGTTCGCCCGAACGGCACAGCTCACGCACTCTGTATTCCGTCAGCCCGTCCACCAGCGCAGCGGCTTCTTTTATTGTCAGCATTACGATTTTAGTTTTGTTTTTGTTTTCAACCATTCAGTTATCACACTCCTTGTTGTCTCGGTTGTCTTGCTTGTGATAT
>CADCFQ010000022.1:0-19910 GCA_902800795.1 uncultured Ruminococcus sp.
TTTCAGATCATCAAACTCGTCCATGACGTATGGGCTGACTTTGGCTATCCTCAAATCTTTTTTCTTATTTCTGACATAGGCGGTGTAATTATCCATGTCACGAGTGTAGTCGCTGTTTTTACGTTTCTCCCTTATCATCTGATTTTTCAGCCTTTTATTTTCAGCAAGACATTCCTCACGTTCACAGCACACAGCTTCTTCCGTCCCAAGAAAATGACGGTGACAGAACCTGCACTCGCATAATTTAAGTCCCGCATTGAACACAGCGAAACTGAATTCATAGAAGAAAGTGAGCAGCGGCTTATCGGCAACACGATACACAATGTTTGTATTCTCGGTACGAATAACAGCCAGCTGCGATCTCGGAGTGGCAACAAGTATTTCGCCCGTAGCCGAGTAGTCAAAATTACGCTCATCGTTCATAGCCTGCAATATCTCGTCAAACTGCTTTTGAAGTTCGGCTCTTGCCGTTTCCACCAGCTTTTTATGGTTGAATCTCTCCTTGACATAGTCCTTCGGCATCAAGATAGGCTCACCGATGTTCATATAAGCTACCGTAAGCAGATTACTGTAATACTTGAAAAATACGTTGTCACTGTTTTGGATAACAGCAGACTCGACGTTTTTTACAAGATCCTGAACCTTGATACGCTCATTCAGACCGCTCATCATAGTGATACGGAGATTTTCAAAAATCTCGTTGCGGTTGTTGCGAAAATCTTCAAGCTGGGACAGTATCTCATCAAACGTATAGACCTTTTCTTTTTCAGAAGCCGACAGAAGTTCATTCTTATTGATAGACCACACGATACTCACGGTGCGGTCTTTTTCATTTATACGGTATAACAGCATATTTCAACCTCTCTCTTGATACGATAACTTGTTTATTCGTATATACTGATTATACGCTTGATACGGTATCTTGTCAAGGATTTTTGCGTATTTTTTCAAAATTCACCGTATATTTTACAGTATATACGAATTTCATTTGCTTTGTTGCCACTTCGTATGGTACAATGTTCATGTCAGCAAGAGAAAGAAAGCTGACAGCGGAGCAGCATACTTCATGTTGACCGCAACAATTATAAAGCGCTTTATAAAATATCAATTGAAAGGACGATGATTTATCGTTGAACAATGAAACACAGTGGGCAACACCCACACCCTTACGTCCCGACGGGACAAACCTTCTGCCGTTCCCCGTGAACGCCCTCCCACCTATAATAGGTGATATGGCGCAGGCGATAGCAACTACCACCTCAACGGACGTTGCAATGGCAGGAACTTCGATACTCTCGGCTGTGAGTTACTGCTTTTCGGGAGTATACCGAATGTCCGCCAAGCGTGACCACACCGAACCGCTGGTGCTATACTCCCTCACCGTTGCAGAGCCGAGTTTCAAGAAATCGCCAGTTATTTCTTTGGTGAAGCGTCCTTACGCAACATTCGCCCACGACTGGAACGAGAGCAACAAGCAGGACATTTTCAAGTCGCAGGCTGAACGCAAGCTGTTGGAGAGCAAAATGCTCGCCCTTGAAAAGAAAGATGATGTGACCGCCGATGAGATAGCAAAGCTGCAAACCGACCTGAGCAATATCCCTCAAAGCAACTTCCGCAGGATAGCTGTGGACGATGTGACTCCTGAATCGCTTGTACGTCTGCTTGAAGAAAATGGGACGCTCCTTATGATCTCCGACGAGGCGGGAATGCTCGGCAATTTCAGCGGAAGATACAGCAATAATGTTCCTAATATTGACCTGCTGTTGAAGTGTTGGAACGGCGAAACGTTCATCAGCGACAGGGCTACAAGGGCGAGTATCGTGCTGAAAAAGCCTTACATGAGCGTTTGCCTTGCTTGTCAGCCGTATGTGTTCGACAGCATGATAAACAACACGGCATTTCGTGGCAGCGGACTTGTCGCTCGTTTTCTGTACTGTTTCCCGAAAAGCAATATTGGCACACGAAAGTATGACACGCAGGCTGTCCCCGAAGCGGTCATCGAAAACTACAAAAATCTGACATACAAGCTGTTGCAGGACAAGTTCACTTTTCACAGCGATATGGAGAAGTATCTCCATTTCGACGGCAAGGCTTACAATGAGTTCGTTGACTACTATAACAACTATATCGAGCCTCAGCTTGTCACCGATATGGCGTTCTGTAAGGATTGGGGCGGCAAGTATCACGGACTTATCCTGCGTTTGTGCGGTATAATTCACTGCATTAAATGTGCGCTGAACGGCTGTGACCCTGTTGAAGTTCGTGTCGATCTGGACACCTTTTGCAACGCTATTGAGATCGGTGAATACTTCCGTGAGCAGGCGATATATGCTTACAGTTTAGGCGATACCGACTTCGCAACCGTCAAAGCAGAGAGGATACTTGCCAAGATACGCTCAAAACATATCACGAAAATAAGGCAGAACGACCTGCACCACCTTTGCAGATGCACCCTGTTCAAGAACGCTCAGGACTTCAACGAAACGATTGATATGCTGGAAGAATACAAGTATATTCGTCGTATTAACAGCAAGGGAACTAACAACAAAACCGTGACCGATATTGAGGTCAATCCGCACGTTTTCAGTTAAGGGAATCTGTCTTTTGCACCTTTTGGGCTTTTTGAGATGCAAAAGGTGCAAAAAATAAAATAAAACTTAGAAAGAGAGATGTTTTATTATGACTACAACACAGAAAAAAGAGATCATAGACAACATTCTGGAGCTGCTCATTCAGCTCACCGATGACGGAGATACTTCCGCTCCGCAGGCAGCCAAAGCACCGACCGCCGACAAGGTGGAGATGCTGACGATCAAGGAGAGTGCAGCACTCATCAGCGGACTTTCCGAACACACCGTCCGTCAGCTTGTGAAGCAGGGCAAGGTCAAGTCCGTGAGAACAGGTGAGGGCAGAAACGGAAAAATTCTTGTCAACAAGGCTGACCTGATCGCCTATTTCAACGGGAAGGAGGTGTGAGATATGCCCGATATGGAAAAGGTAAAAGTGCTGACTTCGCTGCTTGAAGAAAGAAGCGGACTCGATGTTCGTGAAGCAGTCGCTCGCTCGTTTTTCTATCTCAATTCTTATGAGCTTACGACTTACAGAAAAGAGATAGATCATCTCCTCGAAACTTTTGGTGTTGAGGAAGAGCCGACGTTCTGATTTTTGCGATTTTTTTGATCGCATATTGGGATTTTTGTAATGCGTTTATTTGCATTACTGTGTCCACATTTTCGGCTGCTCCGTCAGCCGTCTTAGCCTCGCAGAGCCCCATAAGCATTTTTGATAGTCCGAGTAGGCTGTCAAAAGTGCTTTGGGGTTACTGGCGGTGCTTTGCACCGAAAGTAAATTCCGCTGCTGCGCAGCGTTCTATGCTGCCCGGTCATAAGGGTCAGCACGATGCTCCTGCATCGTTCCCGACTTTGTCGGGATCCTCCCGTAAGGGAGTCGATCACTAACCATTCAAACAAAACTTAGAAAGAGAGATGTTACGTTTGAGTAAGACTATTTCAATGTGCCAGGGAAAAGGCAGCCTGTCGCACAACAACAGAGAGTTCACTGCCAAGAATATCGACCCGTCCAGAACACACGATAATATCATCTTCAAACAGCAAGATCTGGGCGAAGCGTATCACCGGCTTTTTGACGGTGTGATAGCTAACTATAATGCAAAACAAAAGAGAAATGACAGAAAGATCCCTGACTACTTTCAGCACCTGTTCAATCGTGAGCCGAGCAAGTCGGTTATCATGGGTGCGAACAAGCAGAAAAGTTTCTATGAAGATTTGGTTCAGATCGGCACGAAAGATGATACTGGTGTCGGCACTCCCGATGCGGAAATTGCTGTCGCCTGTCTGAAAGAATACATGGAAAATTTTCAGGAGAGAAACCCGAACTTTTATGTGTTCAACGCCGTGATGCACCTTGATGAAGCTACTCCCCATTTGCATATCGACTATATTCCTCTCGGACACTTTTTCAACGGTCTTGAAAAGCGAAATGCTATGGCGAGAGCTTTGGAGGAAATGGGCTACGGCAAAGGTGCGAATGCGATCAACCGCTGGCGGCTCTCAGAGTGGAAAGTTCTGCACGATATTTGCACCAAACACGGCTTCGAGATCAGCGAACCTAAGAAGTCCAGAGGGTACAGCTTTACAACGGCTGAATATGGCGAGTACAAGGACACGATCAAAGCCCTTGAAGAAGAAAAAGCGCAAGCCGAGAATGAGCGTGACGAAGCCCAAGCGGAGCTTGAAAAGATCGCTCAGAAGCGTGTGAAGCTCGATGATATAGACAAGCTCGAAACAGGCAGGACAATGCTCGGAGGTAAGGTCACAGTCGCAAAAGATGACTGGGAGAATATCACGGCTCTTGCAAAGCGTGAGGTCGCATCAACTAAGCAGGTCAGAAAGCTGAAAAAGGAACGTGATGAAGCTGTGCAGAAATACGATGAACTGAAAGACAAGTATGATACTGCAAGTGAGGAGCTTTCCGCTTACAAAAAGAAAGAAAAAGAGAGTGGCTTGTTCAACCGTGAGAAGCTGAAAAAAGAAACGGCTCGAATCAGCCGTGAGGACGAGCTGTCCCGTGAACTGAGGAAGGCAAAGGCGTTTATTTCTGCCTGTGGGCTGTCGGATGATTTTGCCCGGTATAAATTCAACAAAACAAGGGGTTCACAATTAGAATAAAAGACGAAAAGCTATGGCATATCTTGACAGACAGAGAAAAGTGCGCTACTATTATAATGCGAGATATGCCATAGTCCGCAAAGGAGATAATATGGCAAATATTACAAACAGAAACGGAAAGTTTCTCATAAGAGTATTCACAGGTCGTGACATCAGTGGAAAGCAGATCGTCAAGTCTACAACTTACGTTCCGCCGGAAGGCACATCACCCAAAAAGGCAGAAAAACTGGCTCAGGAGTATGCTTTTGAGTTTGAAAGGCATTGCAAGGGTTATGCGCAGCTTAACGAGAATATGCGTTTTTCTGAGTTGGCTGAATGGTATTTTGAGAACTATGCACCCGAAGAATTAAAGCCTACTACGGTTCTGAACTACGAAAGTCAGTACAGAAACCATATCGCACCGATCCTCGGCAACAAAAAGCTCAAAGACATTACCACGCCGATGCTGACAGAGTTCCTGAAGGTGCTTGGCAAAGAGCATCATCTCAATCCTATCTCGGTCAGAAAGGTCTATATCGTGGTGCAGAGCATTTACCGCAGAGCCTTACAGCAGGGATTCGCAAGAGAGAATCCTTGTCAGAATGTGATAATTCCGAAGAAGCGTGACAGCGGCAAGCGTTATTCTCTTTCTGAGGAAGAAACAAAGCGGTTTCTCCACCTTATCCGTGACAAGCCGTGGGACGAAGATGTGAAACGTATACTGATCGTTCTGCTGTTCACGGGTATGAGGATAGGCGAGTGCCTTGGTTTGGCGTGGGAGGATATTGATTTCGAGAAGAAAACGATATTCATTCACCATACGCTGTCCTGCGTTGACGGGGAGTGCTACCTTGACTCACCAAAGACAAAAAGCAGTATTCGCCTGATAGCCATGAATTCGACGGTTGAGAAATGCCTAAGAGATCAGCAAGCATATGTTGGGGAGCTTAAAACAGCTCTTGGAAACAAGTACGCTCACCCCGAAATGGTCTTTCCGTCCGGGTTAGGCAATTACCGTGACCGCAGCTCCGTGTATCATTCTTTAAAGCGTATGACCAAAGGCACTGAGTTTGAGGACATGACGCTACATAAGCTCAGACACTGTAACGCTACGCTTTTGCTGAACAGCGGAGTAGACCTGAAAGTGATCTCTGAACACCTCGGTCACTGTGACATAGGTGTTACAGCGAACATCTATGCTGATGTACTCCGGAAGCAGAAGATACGTCTTGCCGACACGATCGACGATAAACTTTCCGATGAACTGACCTGACACAAAAAACCTCTCTGTCGGTTTCCCGACAAAGAGGTTTACTTTCAAAGTATTTAGTTGAACAATTTGTTGAACAACTTCGTAAAAAATTCTCGAAAATACCGTAATATAGGCGTTTGCGAAAAATACTTTTAACGCTTTGAGAACTGCGGTGCTCTTCTTGCGGCTTTGAGACCGTACTTCTTTCTTTCCTTCATTCTGGGGTCTCTTGTGAGGAAGCCTTCCTTCTTGAGGAGAGGTCTGAAGTCGTCGCTTGCCTGGAGCAGAGCTCTGGAAAGGCCGTGTCTGATAGCACCAGCCTGGCCGGTAACACCGCCGCCTGCAACTGTGCACACGATATCATACTTGCCCTCAGTAGCGGTCACGCCGAAGGGCTGACGAACGATCAGCTTGAGAGTCTCAAGACCGAAATAGTCGTCGATATCTCTGCCGTTGATAGTGATCTTTCCTGTTCCCTCGTAAACACGAACACGGGCAACAGAATGCTTTCTTCTTCCTGTACCATAGAAATATGGCTTCTTAGATTCGTACATATCCGTTCCTCCTTACAGTTCGTACTTAACGGGCTTCTGAGCAGCATTGTTGTGCTCTGCACCCTTATAAACTCTGAGTCTCTTAGCAGCAGCTCTGCCGAGAGTGTTGTTGGGGAGCATACCCTCAACAGCGATAGTCATAGCTCTGTCGGACTCCTCAGCCATGAGCTTGTCATAGCCTGTTTCCTTGAGGCCGCCGATCCAGCCGGTGTGCCATCTGAGCTTCTTCTGCTCGAGCTTCTTACCTGTGAGAACTGCCTTGTCGGAGTTGATGATGATAACATGATCTCCGCAGTCAGCGTGAGGTGCATAAGTGGGCTTATGCTTGCCTCTGAGAATGTGTGCAGCCTTTGCTGCAACTCTACCGAGGGACTGACCCTCAGCGTCGAGAATATACCATGTGCGAGTGATCTCGCCAGCCTTAGGCATATAAGTTGACATAGTTTTTCCTCCTTATCAGATATCGGCTGTGGGTTTAGCCTCAGCCATTTCTTTTGCCCTGAGAACGCATCGCACACACCGCAGAATACGCCCGTCAGGACTCGCAACATTTGCTATTATACACTAATGTTCAAAGGATGTCAATAGGCAAATTGCCGAAAAATCAATTTGTATCCCTCATTCTCTCTGTTTCTCTGCTATTCTCTCTGTTTTACTTCATTTCTCTGTTTTCATTTCATTTTTCTGTTTCTTCATAACTTGGCTTAAATACAGTGGTTCCGGTCGATTCCCTTTTTGACCCCGAGCCTGTCAAAGCTACGATCACGAACAATGTTGTGGGCGAGGGCATTGGGTGCAGGTGCACGCACCTGCCGGCCGATGTCTCTGCTTTAAGCAGTTGACTTTTCAGGCGCTTTTCGGTATAATGATGTTAAGCTTTCCGGCACAGCCGGGATGACAGGGGAGCTGATATTATGGTGATAAGAGAAATAACCGAAAAGGACTTCGACAGCCTTATGCGGCTCTATATGCATCTGCACGATAACCCTTTCCCTGAAAAGGACGAGAGGGTGTGCAGCATCTGGGCGGGCATACTGGGTGATAAGAACCACCATATAATAGTTGCCGAGGAAAACGGCTCGATCGTTTCATCCTGCGTGTGCGTTATGATCCCGAACCTGACAAGGGGACAGCGCCCCTATGCCCTTATCGAGAATGTCATCACCGACCCCGGCTACAGGAACAAGGGCTATGCAACAGCGTGCCTGAACTATGCAAGAGAGATAGCCAAGGGAGAAAACTGCTACAAGATGATGCTTCTCACCGGCTCGAAAGAGAAAGCCACTCTTGATTTTTACGAGCAGGCAGGATATAATAAAAACGACAAGACAGCTTTTATACAGTGGCTTTAAGCTATGACATAATAAACGAAAGGGGAGAGGTTCAGTGGATAGGTTTATGAAAATGGCGATAGATGAAGCCCGTGAGGGTATACGCAAGGGCGACGGCGGCCCCTTTGGCTGTGTGATAGTCAGGGACGGCGCAGTTGTCGGCAAAGGCCATAACAGGGTAGTGGAAATGAAAGACCCTACCTGTCACGGCGAGATAATGGCTATCCGTGACGCCTGTAAAAACCTTGACACCTTTGATCTTTCGGGCTGCGAGCTCTACACAACAGCCGAGCCCTGTCCTATGTGCAGGGGAGCGATAATGTGGGCGAACATCTCCAAGGTCTATTACGGCTGCACCGTATCCGACACCGACAAGCTGGGCTTTCGTGACGAGCAGTTTTATGGAGCCCCTGCCGATGTCTACACCCAGCTGGACCGCAACGAGTGCCTGGAGGTCTTCAAGGAATACTCGGAGATAGAGGATAAAACAAGCTATTAAGAATATGACCCCGGAAACTAACAAAGCCCGAAGCAGTAAGCTCCGGGCTTTTAAAATATCACATCATAGTAAGCTTGATATTCGCTCTTGCGTCTCTTGCAAGTGTCAGGGTCTTGAGCACCTGTGCCGCATAGGTCTTGTCCTCTATCTCGTTATAGTCCGATACCAGAAGCTCGATCTCCTTGTCAGTCTGAAGCAGATAATCATAGAGCATATCAAGATCGGTTATTTCCTTATCCGCAAAGGTCGTGTTTATATAGGAGAGAAATTCTCCCTCGTCTCTCATTTTGATATCGTCTATCAGAACCAGCATAGTGCTTCCCCTCTCGTTTTATTGATAAATACATTTTACAATAATTAGAAGCAAATGTCAAGACACAGGTATATCAATTATGTAAGCTAAAAAACATAAAAAAGCTCCGCTTGATATCAGCGGAGCCTTAAGGGTGGGTAGTGAGATTCGAACTCACGGTCTTCAGTGCCACAAACTGACGCGTTAGGCCAACTACGCTATACCCACCATACACTTATAAAAACAGCCCGTGTCCGGTGCCATTGACACCACGGCCCGAGCCGAAATACGCCATGCGGGATTCGAACCTGCGACCTACCGCTTAGAAGGCGGTTGCTCTATCCAACTGAGCTAATGACGCATAAACAAATGGAGCGGGTGATGGGAATCGAACCCACATGGCCAGCTTGGAAGGCTGGAGTTCTACCACTGAACTACACCCGCTTGGTCTCAATCGACGATAATTATTATATCACAACAAAAACTCGTTGTCAAGGGCTTTTTCAAAAAAAATAACAAGGCGGTCATTTTTGTTTATAACCGCCTTAATTTTTATTTTTTCTTGACTTTATTTTATTCACAATAACGTCCTTGTATAAAAAGCCGAATATCGCCAGTATAAAGCCCACTCCGAGGATGATGAACACTGTCTTGAAATTGCCGCTTTTCATATTGCTGCCCATAACTGTTGACATCATTATCGCCGGCAGCCGGCAGGGCATGACGTAGGTGAAAAAGTCCTTTTTGCTTATCGGGGTCAGCGGCACCAGATAGGAGATAACGTCCTTGGGGATCCCCGGGATGATGTAGAGTATCATCAGTACCGTTGTAAGCTTCTGTTCGTTTTGCAGAAACTTGAATTTCTTGATGTTGTTCTCGTCAACAAAAGCTTCCACCACAGGCCGCCCGAACCTTTTGACTATCGCAAATATCGCAAGCGTGCCCAGCAGCGTTCCCAGAAATGACAGAAGACCGCCCCAGAACCAGCCGAACAGTATTCCGCCCACTATCTGCACAGGCGGTATCACAGCGATGATGACCTGCAAGGCCTGGATCGAGGTAAACACCAGCACCCCCACAGGACCGCTGTAGCCGTCAAGGCGTTTGCTCAGCGCTTCCATGCCTTTCTTGCTGGAAAGGTCCTTTATCATCGGTATGCTCAGCGCTGTTGCGAGCGCCAGCAGCGCCGCTATGCAGACAAGCGTTATTATCTGTATCTTTTTCTTGTGTCGTATCGTTTCGAGCTGCTGCGCTGTCAGCTCCTGCTCCTTGTTATCCTCATTGATGAGACTGTCTTTTTCTTTCATTCTTTTTTGCCCTTATCTTCTTTTGAGTATCTTTTTTCTGAACCACTTGGTATAGATATCCGTCAGCTGTGTCAGCGCAAAATCATAAAGCGGCAGCACAGCGTTTGCCATTGCCCAGAGCACCAGCGGCGCAAGCTTTCCAAAGCGCTCGAGACCCTCTATCATATCGACGGATGTGAAAATGAACTGGAATGCCAGATAGAACAGAACTATCGCAATATTATATACCACAAGCTTTATGGCTATCCGGAGCCCCTTTGAAACGTGGGCATCGAGATAGTATTTGAGTATGGGATAATAGCCCATGAAGATTATAAACAGCAATGAAGCCTCATAGTTCGGCGTAACGAAGATGCACAGCAGGCTCACGCTGCAATAGGTAGCCATCGCCCAGCCCAGGTTCGTTTCCACCACCATGACAACCATCATGAATCCGGCAAAGGCCGGGATGGTGTAATTGAGCATAGGCAGGAAGCTGCTCATAAACATAGCCATAAGACAGACCGCCGAGCATATCCCGCCGAGAGCCACCTTGAATGCCAGTTTGTCTCTCATATCAGCAGCAGGGGATAAGGTCTCCGCCCAGACACTCACAGCAGCAGTCCGCTATACAAAGGGAAGTGCAGCAGTCGCAGCCGGACATACTTGAAGGGTCTTTGCGCTGATAGGGGTTGCCTGCCATACCGCCGTTCTGCTGGTTCTGCATATTCCTGAAAGCTGCGGCATATTCACGATTGCCGGGCTCCATATTTGCGGCTGTGGCAAAGCCGGAATAAGCTTCGTTGAGCCAACCTCTGCGGTAGTAGACGGAAGCCCTCAGAAAATGCCACTCGGCATCTCTCTGACCCACAGCAACGCCGTCGAGTATCTGCTCTGCGGCGGTTATGCTGCCGCTCTGGATAAGGTTTCTTACTCTGTTATTGTCAAAGGCGTGGCCGTTGGTCCCGGAGCCGGGACCGAAGCCCGAAAAGCCCTGGTCTGCCGAGCCTCTTCTCTCATTCATTATAGCGTCGTAAGCGGCGTTTATCTCTTCCATCTTCTCCGAGGCCACGTCCTTCAGAGGATTATCCTCGTACTGGTCAGGATGATACTTCTTTGCCAGGTTCCTGTAAGCTTTTTTTATATCGTCGTCCGAAGCGCTCCTTGAAACGCCCAGTACCTTGTAGGGGTCATTTGTCATTATGTCTGTCCTTTCCTGTGATCTCGGAAAAAGAGTTTTTCAGCCCGAGATATATCACATTGTCTATTATATCCTTATGCTTCACCGGCTGGAGCTTAGTATACACCTCTGCCAGCTCCCCGAGGGTGAGCATAACGCTGTCGGTGCAGTATTTCTTTGCTTTTTTCCTCGCCGTCACATTGTCGTTATCATTATAAAACATCACACATAGCGGATTGTAGGAACCGCTTTTCACATCGCCTTCAAGGTCGTCCAGAGCATCGCAGAGATAAACATATCTCCCCAGCAGATACCCGAACCTTGAAAGAAGCTCTCTATGCTCCCTGTCCCTGCCCAAGGGTGAGAACACAGCGCTCATCATAGCGCCTGTGGGGTGTGCGGCCTTGTCGATGCTGGCGGTGCGTTCCTTTTCGATGCGCCCCTGCTCCTTCATCGCTTTTGCAAGCTTTTTGTCCATATCAGGATAAAGCCGCCCGGCTTTCTTCCTGGCTGATGAGAAAAACGGCAGCAGCACAGCCGCTATCAGCTTTTTGCCAAAGCCTTTGTCACTAAGGTCATCACGCAGCTTGTGATAGGTAAGCATCACAGAAGCTGCACAGGTAAGCTCCAGACCCTTGTCAGTGCAGAGGCACACGGTCTTTCTTACCGGGTGAAGCGGACACCGCTTTTTGCAGGTCTTTATCACCGTGTCTGTCATGGAAAGCTCCCACAGCCCCAGAAAAGCCGAGTCGTAGCTAAGCGTCAGCCTTGTCATAAAGCCGTACTTTTCCGACAGTCCCTTGCACACACTGCAATAGACCCCACGGTAGGCTTCATATTCAAACATTCTCATATAGGGCTTGAAAGCCTTGACATAACCGAACATAAGCTGACCTTTCCATATCATAGTACATAATTGTGTATTTTATGTGATATCTATCCAATTATAAACAAAAAAGAGCGAATTGTCAATATCACAGGGCGCAAAAAAAGCACGTCACTTTTCAGCAGCGTGCTTTTTATCATAAATGCCCGGTCACGAACATTAGATCCCGCTTTTATCAGCAGCCGAATCTCTTTCCCTCGAACTCGACTCTTCTCTTGATGTCCTGCATCAGCTCGTCGAACTGTGCGGGGTTGAGGGACTGGGCGCCGTCGCAGAGCGCCTTTGCAGGATCGTTGTGGACTTCGATCATGATACCGTCAGCACCGGCTGCAACGGCAGTCTTTGCAAGAGGAGCCACCATCCAGGAGAGACCTGTTGCGTGGCTGGGGTCGATAACAACGGGCAGGTGAGTCAGCTTCTTGAGCATAGGCACAGCCGAGATATCGAGAGTGTTTCTTGTTGCGGTCTCAAAGGTCCTGATGCCTCTCTCGCAGAGGACAACGTTCTCGTTTCCTCCTGCCATGATGTACTCCGCACTCATGAGCCATTCCTCGATAGTGTTTGCGAGACCTCTCTTGAGAAGGATAGTCTTTCTGCTCTTACCTACCTCTTTGAGAAGATCGAAGTTCTGCATATTTCTGGCACCGATCTGGATAACGTCAACGTCCTCAAACAGGTCGATGTTCTCAAGGTTCATAAGCTCTGTAACTATGGGGAGACCTGTTGCCTTCTTAGCTTCCAGCAGAAGCTTCAGTCCGTCTCCGCCGAGACCCTGGAAGCTGTAGGGCGAGGTCCTGGGCTTGAAAGCGCCGCCTCTTAAAAGAGTAGCTCCGCTCTTCTTGACGTCCTCTGCAACACCGATGATCTGCTCCTCTGTCTCAACAGAGCAGGGGCCTGCGATAACATTGAAGATACCCTCGCCGAAGGTGACCTTGTCTGTTACCTTTATCATAGAGTCAGCAGGGTGCATCTTTCTGTTTGCTTTCTTATAAGGCTCGGACACACGCTTAACGTCAGCGACGAACTCCGCACCCTTGAGGTTGTCGATATCCAGTACGGTAGTATCACCGATAAGACCCACGATAGTGGTGTGGGAACCCTGGGATACATTGGTCTTGAGTCCCTTGGAGTGGAACTCTTCTACAAGGCTTCTTATCTTTTCGTCGGTAGCCTTCTGGTTGAGAATAATTATCATAAAAAAACGCCTCTTTCTGCTTTAGTGCTTTTAAGCTTTTAACAACTAAAGTATACCACAGCTAACCCTTTTTGTCAAGTCGTTTTGACCCTTTTTGATAACAATTCTGTAAACTTTATACCGCAAAATTTTGTATGCTTTTCACATAACGCCCCCGCTCGTCCCCTCTGACCCGCCCCGGCTCACAGGACATACTATTTAAAATGCACAAATAGTACAAATCATAGATATAAGGTTTCTACTTGACGAAAAACACAATATGTTGTATAATGATAGTCGGATGACGTAAAGCCGGAATCAGTACGGCTTTTGACGATAAGGAGAAAACCATGAAGAAAACAAAGATAGTTTGCACCATCGGTCCTGCTACCGATGACGAAAATGTGCTCAGACAGATGATGCTCAGCGGAATGGATGTTGCCAGGTTCAACTTTTCCCACTCCGAGCATGAGATACACAAAAAACGCTTCGAGACGGTGTGCCGTTTAAGGGAAGAGCTGGGTCTTAACATTGCGACTCTGCTTGACACCAAGGGTCCCGAGGTAAGGCTTGGCTGCTTTAAGGATCACGAGCCTGTGGTCCTGGAGGACGGCCAGAAGTTCACCCTCACCACCGAGGAATGCGAGGGAACAAAGGAGAAGTCCTCTATCACCTTCAAGAACCTGCCAAAGGATGTTTCCAAGGGCACCAGGATACTTATCGACGACGGCGCTATCGAGCTTCGTGCCGAGACTATCCAGGGCAGCGAGATAATCTGCGAGGTAGTAAGGGGCGGAACGGTCTCGGACAGGAAGGGGATAAACGTTCCCGATGTCAACCTCTCCATGCCTTATATCTCGGATGCGGATATGAAGGATCTTGAATTCGGCGCAAAAATGGGGTTTGATTATATCGCAGCTTCCTTTGTGAGGACAGGCGCCGATGTTATCTACCTCAGAAAATTCACCCAGAGCCTGGGCTGGTTCAATCCCAGGATCATCGCTAAGATAGAGAACGCCCAGGGCGTTTCCAATATCGACGAGATACTCGAAGCTGCCGACGGCATAATGGTGGCCAGAGGCGATATGGGTGTTGAGATCCCTTTCGAGCAGATACCTGCTATCCAGAAGGATCTTATCACAAAGGCATATAACGCCGGAAAGAACGTTATAACCGCCACCCAGATGCTGGAGTCCATGATAAACCATGCAAGGCCCACAAGAGCCGAGATAACAGACGTTGCGAATGCTATCTATGACGGCTCCTCGGCTATAATGCTCTCCGGCGAGACCGCAGCGGGAAAATATCCTGTGGAGGCTGTAAGGACAATGAGCCTTATCGCCGAGACCACTGAGCAGGATATCGACTATATCGGAAGATTCAAAAAGCGTCCCGATGCTGTTGACCCCTCTATCACCGATGCGATAGCCCATGCGACAGTGACCACAGCCCACGACCTTGATGCGGCAGCTATCCTGACAGTAACAAAGGGCGGCACCACCGCAAGAACACTTTCAAGATTTCGCCCCAACTGCCCGATAATCGCTCTTACTCCCGATGAGACCACCTGCCACCAGCTCAATCTTTCCTGGGGCATAAAGTCCGGAGTCATCGAGGAGAAGAACAACACGGACGACCTTATAAGACACGCTATCGAGGTGTCCCTCTCAAAGGGCTATCTCAACAAGGGCGACCTTGTGGTAATAACGGCGGGAGTCCCCCTCGGCATGAGCGGAACGACCAATCTTTTAAAGGTCGAGAGAGCCTGAGCGTCAGTTCTTAATAAAGTGTTGTGTAAAGGTAATTTTTCGTTTAAAGCGCTTGAAGACAGATGGCAGATGTGATACCATTTTAATGTAATAAAGCAGCTTAAAACAGGCGATCGTAAAGCCATCTTGTGATCATTCGCTTTCAGAGCTTTACGATCAGCTGAAGCAGTTTAAATAGATAGGAGACGGAAGGTATGGAAAGAAAGTTTTTGGAAGAATGGGAGGGCTTCAATCCCGGAAAATGGTCTAAGACTTCTATCAATCTGCGTGATTTTATACAGCAGAATTTCACACCCTATGAGGGCGACGAGCGCTTCCTTGAGGGGCCTACCGAGGCAACTAAGAAGCTCTGGTCGATAGTTTGTGATCTCGCCGCAAAGGAGAGAGAAGCAGGCGGCGTCCTTGATATGGACACCGACATTATCTCCACCGTGACCTCTCACGGTCCCGGCTATCTTGACAAGGACCTTGAAAAGATAGTGGGACTCCAGACGGACAAGCCCTTCAAGCGTGCGCTCCAGCCCTTCGGCGGACTGAGAATGGCGCAGGCTGCCTGCGAGCAGTATGGCTACACAGTGTCCGACAGGGTGAATGAGATATTCACGAAATACAGAAAGACACATAACCAGGGCGTCTTCGATGCCTATACTCCCGAGATGAGGATGGCTCGCCACGCAGCTATTCTCACAGGTCTGCCTGATGCTTACGGCAGAGGAAGGATAATAGGCGACTACCGTAGGATAGCCCTTTACGGTATCGACTATCTTATCCTTGACAAGAAGGATCAGCTGGCAAATTCTCTGGTGAGGATGACCGAGCCGAACATCCGCTTGAGAGAAGAGCTTGCCGAGCAGATAAGAGCGCTCGGAGAGCTCAAGGAGCTGGGAAATATCTACGGCTGCGACATTTCAAGGCCTGCAAAAAACGCAAGAGAAGCCATACAGTGGATGTACTTTGGCTATCTTGCTGCTGTCAAGGAGCAGAACGGTGCGGCTATGTCGCTGGGAAGGACCTCGACCTTTATAGATATCTTTATCAAAAGAGATATGGAGAGGGGCCTGCTCACAGAGAGCGAGGCGCAGGAGCTGGTGGATCACTTCATCATGAAGCTTAGGCTCGTCAAGTTTGCAAGAACTCCCGAGTATAATTCGCTGTTCTCCGGCGACCCCACCTGGGTAACGGAGTCTATCGGCGGTGTTTCCATAGACGGCAAGCCCATGGTAACAAAGACTTCCTTCAGATACCTGAACACCCTCAATAATCTGGGTCCTGCTCCGGAGCCGAACATGACCGTTCTCTGGTCAACAAAGCTCCCCCTGAACTTCAAAAAGTTCTGTGCAAGGATGTCGATAAGGACCTCCGCTATACAGTATGAGAATGACGACCTTATGAGAGTTACGCACGGCGACGACTACGCTATCGCCTGCTGTGTATCCTCAATGGTCGTGGGCAAGGAGATGCAGTTCTTCGGCGCAAGGGCGAACCTTGCAAAGTGCCTGCTCTATGCTATAAACGGCGGTGTGGATGAGAGACTTGGTCTCCAGGTCGGCCCCAAGTACCGTCCTGTTGATACCGAGTATCTCGATTACGAGGACGTTATGGAAAAGTATGATGATATGATGGAGTGGCTGGCAGGGCTCTATGTCAACACCCTCAATGTCATCCACTATATGCACGACAAATACAGCTATGAGAGAGTTCAGATGGCTCTCCACGACAGAGATGTAAAGAGATATTTCGCTACCGGTATAGCAGGCCTTTCCGTTGTTGCGGACTCCCTCTCGGCTATCAAGTATGCAAAGGTAAAGCCCATAAGAAAAGATATTGAGATCAAGAACCGCAAGGGCGAGGTCATGGATATCGCTAAGAATGTTGTGGTCGATTACGAGGTCGAGGGAGACTTCCCGAAATACGGAAACAACGACGACAGGGTGGACGCTATCGCTGTTGATATCGTTAAGCGCTTTATGAACAAGATCAGAAAGCACCACACTTACCGTGACGGTATCCCCACCATGTCGATACTCACCATCACGTCAAACGTGGTCTACGGCAAGAAGACCGGTTCGACTCCTGACGGCAGAAAGATCGGTGTTCCTCTTGCTCCGGGCGCAAACCCGATGCACGGCAGAGACACCCACGGTGCGGCAGCATCCCTTGCATCCGTATCGAAGCTTCCGTTCAGACACGCACAGGACGGTATCTCAAATACATTCACGATAATCCCCGATGCTCTGGGCAAGGATGACGAGATCTTTGCAGGAGACATCGACATTGAATCACTTTCACAGGAGCTTGACGATGGGATATAATGTAACAAAGGACGAGGATGACGGCAAGCTCAACGAGCTTGTAGAGATGATAGATAAGCTCATCGCATCCGGCGACGGACATCTCAACGTTTCCATTGACGAGAACGAGGACGGGATAACCGTTCAGAGATTCAGCTCTTCCGACTGCGGCACAGGCAAGAGCGCCTGCTGTCAGCCGACAGAGAAAGCTATAGACGACAAGGAGGACTTATAATGGCTAACAACGAACCCAATGAAGCACAGGTAGACAACCTGATCGGTCTGCTTGACGGATATGCAGAAAAGGGAGGTCATCACCTCAACGTGAATGTCCTCAACCGTGATACTCTCCTGGATGCCCAGCAGCACCCCGAGAAGTATCCACAGCTGACTATAAGAGTATCGGGCTATGCGGTAAACTTTATCAAGCTGACAAAGGAACAGCAGGACGACGTTATTTCGAGAACGTTCCACGAAAAGCTGTGATCTAACATTACAAATGGGCTGTTGCAAGCAGCCGGCTCTGCTTGTAAAATATGGTAGCTTCGCTGCTTTGCAGCGAAGCCAAGTGCGAAGAATGGTACCTCACCCTTTCGGGGAGAGGTACCATTCTTCGCCTGAAGCTGTTCTTGCAGCAGTCTCTTTTAAATGCCGGACACCCCTGCCGTTTATGACAGGGGTGTCCGGGGTCAACCGAATAACAGAAAAGGTCAACTAGATGTCAATTATGAAAACACAAAAAACACAGAACAACAACTGTGATATCATCTTCTGAAGCCGCAGTCCACGCAGGTGTCGCTGGAGTTGAGATTTGTCTTGCTGCAATTCGGACACTGCCATACCTGCTGAGAATCGAGCTTCTGGTTCCCCGTCAGGGCTTTCTCAAGAGGGGTGCCGTTCGGGTTCTTCTTGTAACGCTCATAATCATCATAGAAGGTGACTCTGGAGCTGTGGTTGAGTTCGTATACGTTCTCGCAGAGCTCGCCGAAGGCATAGAGCAGAAGCATCCAGAACCAGAGGGTTAGCATATCCTTTATCGTACAAAATGCCAGAACTATTTCATCTGACTTGAAGCTTTGTATCACACGTCCGATCAGAGAGTCTTTGTTCAGAGAATAAAGATCATCTTTCAGACCTATAAGATCGGGAGCTTCATTCAGGACATACATATAGAGCGCTATTATAAGCAATGAGCCTGCTATCGCAATAATAATGGCAAACGTCTGTATCTTGTCTCCTGCATTACTGAACCTTTTCATTGAAAACCCCTCCGTGTCTCTTGGATATAATATAGCACCATTTTTGCCAGAATACAATAAACGGTCTGAAAATAAAATTATGAAAAAACTTTTCTGACCGAACTCGTTTTCGGGACGTTTATCAGAATCGTTTTTCGGCGCAGATACGCCCTTTTTAAAGAGTCGATGCTTAACCGAACTGTACACATATGTATTCTTTATTACCTGATTATATCATATTAACTTTAAAATGTCAACATTTGTGTTCTATATTTTGCGCTAATTATCGTAAAATATCACTGAGGTGATACTATGAAACAATCTTCACTGGACCCTCAGATAGTTGGTATGGTGATATGGCGCTTCCGCAAAAGAAAGCGCATATCCCAGGAAGTGCTAAGCGGTCTTGCTGACCTTGGGAGGACGCACCTGAGCGCTATTGAGCGAGGAGAGCGCAAGCCCACGCTTGAGACCCTCTACAAGATCTCGCTGGCACTTGGAGTGAGTATGAGCGAGATCGTTTCCGAGATAGAGGATGAGATAAGTAAGAGATCCTGACCTTTACTTTTGAACTCATTTGTGCTATAATCATAATGCGGCCGCAGTCGGCGGTCATATATGAGCATTAAGGAGGAGTTAGCCGTGGAGGGCTTTATCCATTCTACAGAGAGCTTCGGCACGGTGGACGGGCCAGGGATAAGGTTCGTTATCTTCTTTCAGGGCTGTCCTATGCGCTGCCTCTACTGCCACAACCCGGACACCTGGGAGCAGGGCAAGGGCGAAAAGAGAACAGCTGATGAGCTCCTTGAAGAGTATGACAAGGTCAAGGAGTTTATGAAAGGCGGCGGCATCACCTGCACAGGCGGAGAGCCGCTGATGCAGCTGGATTTTCTGACTGAGCTTTTTGAAAAGGCAAAACAAAAGGGGATACACACCTGTCTTGACACCAGCGGTATAGCTTTCAGAAAAGAAAATGTCCAAAAATATGTACAGTTGATGAAATATACCGACCTTGTGATGCTGGATATAAAGCATATAGACAGACAAAAACACAAGCAGATAACAGGGCATTATAATGACAATATACTTGAGTTTGCAAGGTTTGTCTCCGACAGCGGAGTTGACCTCTGGATAAGGCACGTCGTTGTGCCGGGGCTTACCGATGACGAGGAGAGCCTTAAAAAGCTGGGGGCGTTCCTGGCGCACCTGAAAACGCTCCACGCTCTTGATGTCCTGCCCTATCACACGATGGGCAAGGTGAAGTATGAGCAGCTTGGCATCCCCTATCCTCTTGGGGACACGCCGCCCCTCTCAAAGGCCGGGGCGATAAAGGCCAAGGAGACCATATTGCAGGCGCTCAAAGACGAGATAAAAAGAACAAAGACCGCCAGGTAAGAACGGTACGCATAAAGAAGTTTTACGCCATAGTATTTCTGATGTAAGGTCAGAAGTACTATGGCGTTTCTATTGACAGTACAGAGATGATGTGCT
>CADCFQ010000022.1:19927-49855 GCA_902800795.1 uncultured Ruminococcus sp.
GAATTTATAACGAGGATCATAAATATGAGAATTAAAAAAGCTGAAATTGATGATTTAGCTACTGTTGTAAAACTAAAAATAGATATGTTTACAGAAGTAGGTTCAATAGTTTTATTACAGGAAAATGCTGAAAAATTGATATATGAGAAGTATCGTGAACTATATCTGGAAGAAAAGGCGTGCCATTTCTTGCTGTATGAAGATGATACTGTTGTTGCTTGTGGCGGAGCAGTGATTAAGGAAGATGTCCCATTTTGTTTTTTTAAGACACCTATGTACGGATATATCATTGATGTATATACCATTCCTGAAAAAAGAAGAAATGGGTACTCTTCAAAAATAATGGAAGAATTACTGAAATGGCTTAAAGGTAAAGGCGTTCATAATATAAAAGTGAAGCCTTCATCAGCAGGAAAACAACTATACGAAAAGTTGGGATTTTATGATTCCGGAGAAATGGAAATATGGATATAGTGCTCTATAATAATATAAATTCTGATTTAGCTTAGCAACATGAATATGCACAATGCCCCTGAGTGCTTTGTAACACTCAGGGGCAAAACTTCTATATAGGTATCTGTCTTAAAAAGCGGTCTTTGTTAATTTGAAAGCATTGCTCCGGGCGGTATGTTAAGCTGCTTGCTGGAAGCAGATAAATGCAGAAGATGATGTCAGGGATGGCGTTGTGTACAAAAATATGTACAGTTTTCGCAGGAATGCAGGTCGGAAATATGTATGTACAGAAATATTAAAAATGTGTAAAACACCTTTACAAAGGAGGATGAATGTGTTATAATTAGAACGCTGAGAAAAAATAAGCTAAAGGAGGAATCACAGTGCAGAAGTCATATCTGATCCTGGAAAACGGAACGATATTTGAAGGAAAGAGCTTCGGCGCTGACGGCGAAGCTATTGGAGAGATAGTTTTTACCACGGCAATGACGGGTTATCTTGAAACACTCACTGATCCAAGCTATTACGGACAGATAGTTGTTCAGACATTCCCTCTCATCGGAAATTACGGTGTTATCCCCGAGGATTTCGAGAGCGAACGTCCCCATGTCAGAGGTTATATTGTTAGAGATTGGTGTCAAGAGCCCAGCAACTTCCGTTGTGAGGGTGATCTTGACACTTTTTTAAAGCAGAATAATATTGTCGGTCTTTACGGGATAGACACCAGACAGCTGACAAAGATAGTCAGGGAGTCCGGCGTTATGAACGGAAAGATCGTTCCCGAGGGTTCAAGCTTCGGTCTGTCCGATCTCAGGCAGTATGAGATCATAGACGCAGTAAAGAACACGACCTGTAAAAGCGAGGAGGTGCTGAGCCCCGAGGGAGAGGTGAAGAGAAGGATAGCGCTTTTTGATTTCGGTGCAAAGAGAAATATCGCAAGAGAGCTTGTTAAGAGGGGCTGTGAGGTAACAGTCGTTCCTGCCGGCACAAAGGCTGAGAGGATAAGAGAGCTTGCTCCTGATGGCATCATGCTTTCAAACGGTCCCGGAGATCCGGCTGAAAACAAGGATATCATAGCAGAGCTCAAAAAGATAAGTGAGTTGAAGATACCCACCTTCGGTATCTGTCTGGGACACCAGCTGCTGGCTCTTGCTCACGGTGCAACGACATCGAAGCTCAAATACGGCCACAGAGGTGCGAACCAGCCCTGTGAGAACACTGAGACCGGAAGGGTATACATCACATCCCAGAACCACGGCTATGCTGTGGACAGCGATTCGCTGCCGGAGAGCGCAGAGGAGCTTTATGTCAATGCCAACGACGGTACCTGCGAGGGTATCCGCTATAAGAACGAGCCGGCTTTCTCGGTCCAGTTCCACCCGGAGGCCTGCGGAGGTCCGCATGATACGGATTTTCTGTTCGACCAGTTCATTGAGCTTATGGATAAAAACGCTGCCGCAAGGTCGGCACAAATAACAGAAGGGGAGTGATCTCGTGCCGCTGAATAAGGATATAAAACGTGTGCTGGTCATCGGTTCGGGACCGATAGTTATAGGTCAGGCTGCCGAGTTCGACTATGCCGGAACTCAGGCCTGCCGTGCGCTCAAGCAGCAGGGGCTTGAGGTCATACTTATAAATTCAAACCCTGCAACGATAATGACAGACAATGCAATGGCAGATAAGATATATATCGAGCCGCTGACTCTTGAGACCGTTAAGCGTGTCATCAAGAAAGAGCGCCCCGACAGCCTGCTCTCCACCCTTGGCGGTCAGACAGGACTTACTCTGTCCATGCAGCTGGCAAAGTCCGGCTTCCTTGATAAGTACGGTGTAAAGCTTCTCGGAGCAAACCCCGACACCATCGACCGTGCCGAGGACAGACAGATGTTCAAGGACACTATGGAGTCCATAGGCCAGCCCTGCATACCCTCTCTTGTCGTGACAACAGTTGAGGAGGCAGTTGATTTTGCCAACAAGCCCGGAATAGGCTATCCGCTTATTATCCGTCCTGCATTCACTCTCGGAGGAACAGGCGGCGGTATCGTCAACAACGAGGAAGAACTGAGGGAGATAACAAGAAACGGTCTTTACCTTTCGCCTATCACCCAGGTCCTTGTTGAGAAGAGCATAGCCGGCTGGAAAGAGATAGAGTTCGAGGTAATGCGTGACTCCAAGGGCAACGTTATCACTGTCTGCTCCATGGAGAACTTTGACCCCGTAGGCGTTCACACCGGCGACTCTATAGTTATCGCTCCTGCGGTAACACTTGCGGATAAAGAGTATCAGATGCTGCGTTCGGCTGCTCTAAAGATAATAGACACCCTGAAGGTAGAGGGCGGCTGTAACTGTCAGTTTGCGCTCAACCCCGACTCCTTCGAGTATGCGGTCATCGAAGTCAACCCCAGAGTTTCCCGTTCTTCCGCCCTTGCTTCAAAGGCGACAGGCTATCCTATCGCAAAGGTAGCAGCCCAGATAGCAATAGGCTACACTCTTGACGAGATAAAGAATGCCGTTACCGGCAAGACCTATGCTTGCTTCGAGCCGGCGCTGGACTATGTGGTG
This sequence comes from uncultured Ruminococcus sp., assembly GCA_902800795.1. Lineage (GTDB taxonomy): Bacteria > Bacillota > Clostridia > Oscillospirales > Ruminococcaceae > Hominimerdicola. The sequence goes on from CADCFQ010000022.1 coordinate 22,943, forward strand.
GTCAAGCTGCCTAAGTGGCCTTTTGACAAGTTCGTTTACGCTAAGCGTGAGCTCGGTACACAGATGAAGGCTACCGGCGAGGTAATGGCAATAGGCACGACCTTCGAGCAGGCTATAATGAAGGCTGTAAGAGGCGCCGAGATAGGCCATGACTGCCTTATCTCACCTAAGATGCAGGATCTCGACGATGAAACGGTAAAGGCAAGGCTTCACGACTGCACCGACGAGAGATTGTTTGTCGTTTACGAAGCCCTCAGAAGAGGTGTCACAGTTGACGAGATACACGATATCACAAAGATAGACGAGTGGTTCCTTTATAAGCTCACAAAGCTTATAGATATGGAGAACACCCTTAAAACAGACGACAGCTTCGAGACCTATCTTGAAGCAAAGAAGCTGGGCTATACCGACAAGGTGATAGAGCGCATAAGCGGCAGGCCTGTTGACCGTCCTGTCCACGCTGTGTTCAAGATGGTCGATACCTGCGCTGCCGAGTTTGCAGCAGAGACACCTTACTTCTATTCCACCTATGACAACGACGACGAGGCTTCACGCTTTATCGCCGAGAAAGGCCACAACAGAAAGACCGTTATAGTTTTCGGTTCGGGTCCTATCCGTATCGGTCAGGGAATAGAGTTTGACTATGCTTCCGTTCACTGTGTGTGGGCGCTCAAGGAAAAGGGCTACGATGTTGTAATAGTCAACAACAACCCCGAGACAGTTTCCACCGACTTTGATACAGCCGACAGGCTTTATTTCGAGCCTCTTACCGATGAGGACGTTATGAACATAATCAGGGTCGAGAAGCCGGTAGGCGTCGTTGTTGCCTTCGGCGGACAGACCGCTATCAAGCTCACAAAGCACATGGCTGCCAACGGTGTAAACATCATGGGAACACCCCCGGATGCTATCGACTGTGCCGAGGACAGAGAGCGCTTCGACGAGCTGCTTGAAAAGTATCAGATAAAGAGACCCCAGGGCTTCACGGTAATGACCTGTGAGGAAGCGCTGGAGATAGCAAACAAGATACATTATCCCGTGCTCATGCGTCCGTCCTATGTTCTGGGCGGCCAGAACATGATAATCGCCTTCAACGATGACGACATCAGGGAGTATATGGCGATAATCCTCGACCACGGCATCGAGAACCCTGTGCTCATAGATAAGTACCTTATGGGAACGGAGCTTGAGGTGGACGCTATCTGTGACGGCGAGGAGATACTGATCCCCGGAATAATGGAGCATATCGAGAGAACAGGTATCCATTCCGGAGACTCAATAGCCGTTTACCCCGCATGGAACGTGTCCGACGAGCTTATGGAGCGCATAGTTGACTGCTCGAAGAAGCTGGCTGTGGCTCTGGAAACAAAGGGTCTTGTGAACATACAGTATATAGCTTATGACAACGAGATATATATAATCGAAGTAAATCCTCGTTCTTCAAGAACGATCCCCTATATCTCAAAGGTTACAGGCGTTCCTATGGTGGATCTTGCCACAAGGGCTATGCTCGGCGAGAAGCTCAGCGATATGGGCTACGGCACAGGCCTTTACAGAAACTCTCCTTATGTTGCTGTCAAGGTGCCGGTGTTCTCCTTCGAGAAGCTCATAGGCGTTGACAATCAGCTGGGACCCGAGATGAAGTCCACCGGCGAGGTGCTGGCTGTTTCCAAGTCCCTGGAGGAGTCCCTTTACAAAGGTCTTACTGCGGCAGGCTACAAGCTTGACCAGAAGGGCGGAGTATTCATCACCGTCAGGGATTCCGACAAGGCCGAGATCCCCCAGACAGCAAAGATGTTCCAGGATCTGGGCTTCAAGCTCTACGCTACCCACGGCACCGCCGAAGTCCTGAAACAGCACGGCATCGAGGCGGAGCCCGTTGCAAAGATACACGAGGATCCCGACAACAACACCCTTACCCTTATCGAGAGCGGAAAGATATCCTATGTTATCTCCACCTCCTCAAAGGGCAGGATGCCTTCGAGAGATTCCGTTAAGATCAGAAGAAAGACAGTCGAGTGGAACATCCCCTGTCTTACCTCTATCGACACCGCTAACGCTATCGCATCCTCTATCAGGAGCAAGTATACCGAATCCAACACCGAGCTTGTTGATATCAACAACATGAGAAGTGAGAAGCAGGTATATGAGTTCACAAAGATGCACGGCTGCGGAAACGACTATATCTACTTCAACTGCTTCGATCACGAGATCGACAATCCCGAAGGTCTGGCGCTGGCTCTTTCAGACAGGCACTTTGGTATAGGCGGCGACGGAATTATCCTTATCTGCCGCTCTGATAAGGCAGCAGGAAAGATGCGCATCTTCAACCTTGACGGCTCGGAGGCTATGATGTGCGGAAACGGCATCAGGTGCGTGGCGAAGTTTATGAGAGACAACGGCCTTGTTGACAGTGACGAGTTCGAGATAGAGACTCTCAGCGGCAATATGAAGATAAAGCTCAGCCGCCACTACGGCGAGGTAAACGGCGCTACCGTAAATATGGGTGCGGCTATCCTCGATCCCAAGCTCATCCCTGTGGCTCTTGAGCCGGATGAGAACGGCAGGGTAGTGAACAGAGCGATAACCATCGGCGGCAAGGAGTATCACTCTACGATGGTATCCATGGGCAACCCCCACTGTGTGACCTTTGTAAATAACGTTGATGACTTCGACCTTGAAAACATAGGACCCAAGTTTGAGTTCGACAAGATCTTCCCCGAGAGGGTCAATGCCGAGTTCATCAAGGTCATCGACGATCACACCCTTAAAATGAGAGTGTGGGAGCGTGGCTCCGGCGAGACCTGGGCCTGCGGAACAGGCGCCTGCGCTGCTGCAACAGCGGCTGTGCTCAACGGCTACTGCAAGAAGGACACAGAGATAACCGTCCTGCTCAGAGGCGGCACGCTGAAGATAAGAGTCACCGACGACGCAGTTTATATGACAGGAAACGCTGTGACCGTATTCTCAGGAAATATCATCGCCTGAGTTGAAAAGATCCCCGGCTTTCAGCCGAAAACAGTAAAGGAGAAATAATTATGCCAACGATCAATGAAAATTTTCTGAAGCTTGAAAAGAACTATCTTTTTATCAATATCGCCAAGAAGGTGAACGCTTATATCGCAGCCCACCCCGAGGCTGACATCATCAGAATGGGTATCGGTGACGTTACCCAGCCGATAGCAAAGTGCGTTGTCGAGGCCATGAAGAAGGGCGCAGACGAGATGGGCGTCAAGGAGACCTTCAAGGGCTATGAGGACAGCGGCGCAGGATATGACTTCCTGAGAAAGGCTGTTTCCGGCTATTACAAGAGCTTCGGCGTGGATATCCCTGCTTCTGACATCAGGATAAACGACGGCGCCAAGAGCGACTGCGGAAACATCGTTGATATATTCGGAAATGACAACACCGTCCTTATCACCGACCCTGCATATCCTGTATATGTTGACACGAACCTTATGAACGGCAGAAAGGTCATCTATGCGGATTCCAATGAGGAAAACGGCTTTGCTGCTATGCCCGACGAGAACGTAAAGTGTGACATCATTTATCTCTGCTCGCCAAACAACCCTACAGGCTCGGTCTACACCAAGGAGCAGCTGAAGACCTGGATAGACTATGCCAAGAAGAACAGCGCTGTTATCATATATGACGCAGCTTATGAGGCATTCATCACAGAAAAGGATGTTCCAAGGAGCATCTTCGCTGTTGAGGGCGCAAAGGAGTGCGCTATCGAGATGTGCTCCCTTTCAAAGACAGCAGGCTTCACAGGAATGAGATGCGGCTACACAGTCGTTCCTCACGAGCTTACAGTCAAGGCTTCCGACGGCACAGAGGTGTCACTGGCACAGCTCTGGGGCAGGCGTGAGGGCTCGAAGTTCAATGGCGTTTCTTATCCTGTTCAGTGCGCAGCAGCAGCTGTGTTCACTCCCGAGGGTCTCAAGGAGATAAGAGAGAACATCGAGTATTATCAGAGAAACGCAAAGGTGATAGCTGACACCTTTGATGAGCTGGGCATCAAGTATACAGGCGGCAAGAACAGCCCCTATATCTGGCTCAAGTGTCCGGACGGCATGGGCTCCTGGGAGTTCTTTGACTTCCTGCTGGAGAAGGCAAACGTTGTCGGCACACCCGGCGAGGGCTTCGGCAAGAACGGCGAGGGCTGGTTCAGGCTCACCGCTTTCGGCGACAAGGACAGAACAGTTGAGGCTATGGGAAGAATAAGAGATCTTCTCAAGAAGTAATTACACTTAGTATGAAAAAACGGTATCTCACCCCCGAAGGGTGAGGTACCGTTTTTGTCGTTTACAGTCTTTCAATTATCTGCGCCGGCGAATAGACAGGCACAGCTCCGTCCTCTATCAGCCTGCTCTGGCCGGTGTAGTCATCGCAGAGGATATCATGGGGCGGGATCACCAGGACCTCTTTGCCCTGCTCCAGGGCGTGGCCTACGGTGTTGAGGGTGCCGCTTCGCTCTCCGGCCTGGACCACCAGAACGATATCCGAAAGGGCGGCTATCAGGCGGTTGCGGACCTTGAAGTTTTCGGGCTCGGGGCGGGTGTTCGGCATATATTCCGAGATAACACAGCCCTGACGGCAGATAGAACCTTTCAGCTGTGCCGACCCTCTGGGATAGTCATACTCATGGCCGCAGCCGATAACACCGCAGGTGATGCCGCCTGCATCCACCGCCGCTTTGTGAGCCTGGGCGTCGATGCCGTTGGCAAGGCCGCTGATTATAGTCACGCCGTTTTTCGCAAGCACACCCGCATAGGAATAGGCCACTTTCATGGAGTAGTCCGATGCGTGCCTAGCGCCGATAACGGCAACGCTCCTCTTTGATGATAGGGAAGTCACGTCCCCTCTGCAATAGAGCACCGCAGGCGGACAGTAGATGTGCCTTAGCCTCTCGGGATAAGCTTCGTCATCATAGCAAAGGATCATTATCCCTCTCCGGTCGCAAAGCTTCTGCACAGCATAGACCTGATTGTCGGTAAAGGCCTGCATCCTTGCGGCCTCACGGTCGCTTATAAAGGCGCACTGACCGTTTTTTATATCCTGATATAAAAGCTCGGCGCTCTCATAGTTTCTCATGACCTCCCAAAGCCTGTTTGAGGGCGACGAGAACATTACAGACAGCGCAGTCCATACAAAACGTTTATCCTTATCCATACCGCACCTTAAAGATTGACCAGAACGTTGAGCACGCCGATGATAAGGCCGATGAGGGCTCCAAGTCTGACAACGGCATTGAGCTCCTTCTTCATAACGGACAGGATGAGCTCTTCGAGCTCCTTGTTGTCCATATCGTTTATGTGCTTCTCGACCGCAGAACCCACATCGAGCTCCTGCAAAAAGCCCGAGAGCTTTCCTCTCAGCATCCCTTCCATAGCTATGCCGATGATGCGGCCAAGCTTTTCCTGGGTGATGTTCAGCTCCGTGAACACCTGGGGAATGGTCTTATCCTCTATCTCGCAAAGCTCCTTCTCGGCAGCCTGCTCTATCATTTCCGGGGCCTTCTCACGGATATATTCCTCAAGCTTATCTGCGGCAGGCTTGGTCAGCTCCGAAATAAGCTCGTCCGTTATGAACATTGCCGCCATAGAGCCCTGAGTCTTTTCTTTGACGGCCGCTGTTATCTCGTCTATCATCATCTTTCCTGCGTTCATATCAAGTGCAGCCTGGGTTCCTTTTTCAACGATGTGCTCTTTGAGCTTCTGCCTTGCCGTTGAATAGGTACAGCCCTGGGACAGGTCCTGGAGCATCTGACCGAGCTTGTTGCGCTCACGCATATAAAGCCCCATACAAAGCTTTTCTGCGCAAAGCTTCTTTGACTTGTCGCTGAGCACAGCGTTTTCAATGTCCTCGCTTGTAAGAAGGCTGTCGCTGACAGCGGCGGACAGCGCCTTTGCAAGTCTCGGCTTTCCCTTGGGGATTATCCCCGGAGTAAAGGGGAGCCTGTGACCCTTTATATATACCGGTTCAAGCGGCCTGAAAAGCATCTTCACCGCCAGATAATTGGTAGCATATCCGATAGCGGCGCTTATGAGCAGAGTGAGTATTATCCTTACCATTTCTTCCTCCGAAAATTCTCTGTAATAAACATAATTTTACATACAAGAGATTGACTTTTTGTGAATAAAAATTTTCTATCCTATTGACAAATTGAATTTAATGTGATATAATTTATTCAAAGATACATAAAGAGATTTTGTTCACATTTTCACCTGAAAGGAGGGAGCTCGTCGGAGCGGGACAGTATGGACAGACTAAGTAATGTAGTATTCGGAGGTTATGACAAGGTAGATACTCTGCGGTATATCGACCAGCTGACAGCGCAGATCTATGCTCTGGAGGCTGTTATCGACAAGAAGAAAAACGGCGAGTCTTTCGATATTCCTTTCCCTGTTCCGGAGATAGAACTAAAGAGCACAGCCCTAGGCGGCTTTGACAAGGATGATGTTAACAGCTATGTTTCGGAGCTAAGAGGACAGATAAGCGAGCTCAGAGAAAGAATAAACGGCTAGGAGCCGTAAAAAAAGCGCATCAGCGCCGATATAGGGGAAAGAGCGAAGGTGCCTTCACTGTTTTTAACGGGGCATCAGCGCTCTTTATTTTTTCACCTTTTAAAACGTCAAATAAAGAGGTATATCATAGTAACAATTTGACAAATAGTTAGAAAAGTTAAAAAATGCTTGACTTGATGTGTCCTGAATGTTATAATAAATCTGATATGTCAGGTCCGCAGGAGCGGATAAAAAATACTATTTTTGCAGGTGAAAGGAAATCTATGGAAGGACAGGAGATCTCTTTAAAAGACTTGTTCGGGCTGCTTCTCGGCAAGCTCTGGATAATAGTAAGCGTTGCCTTTGTCGGAGCAGTGGGAGCGTTTGTCTGGTCGAAGTTTTTTATTGCTCCAATGTATTCGTCTCACGTTTCGATGTACGTTATGAATCAGGATAAAACACCTGAGGATCAGCAGGGTGTGAATTATACCGAGATCGCAACGTCTAAGGCTCTGGTAAAGACATATATCGAGATACTCAGCGATGATGTAGTTATGGACGCTGTCGGTGACAAGCTTATCGAGCTGTACGGCGAGGACGAGATCAAATCGTATTTCAGCCTTGACAGCAACGGCAAAATCCCGGATGCCGCTCTGAGGGGATGCTTCCTTATGGAAGCGGCAAACGAGACCGAGGTGCTCAAGATAACGGCCACCACCACCAACGCCAAGCTGTCTGCAAACCTCTGCAACATCATGGCGGATATAGCTCCGGAGTACATCATCAGGATCACCGGCGCCGGCGCCATGGAAAAGATTGGCGAGGCAAAGGTCTACTACGGTAAGGTGTCTCCGAATGTTACGAGATATACCTTTCTCGGCGGTGTTGCTTTCGGCGTTGTGGCTGTTGCGGTAATCATCATCATGTTTATGCTGGACAACACAGTCAAAGAGTCCAATGATCTCAGCGTCAAGTTTGAAAAGCCTATCATAGGCGAGATCCTGACTATCGGTGAATCGAAGGACAAGGACGGTTCCGCAGCGGAGCGTAACAGAAAGCTGATTATGACGAACAGCGAGATCCCCTTCAATGTTGTCGAGAACTACAAGTCTATGAGAACGAACCTTATGTTCGCTCTTTCCACCTATAAAAACAAGATCGTCGCTGTCTCCAGTGCCGACCCCTCCGAGGGTAAGTCGGTCACCTCGGCAAATATGGCTACCACCCTTGCCGAGACCGAGAACAAGGTCCTGCTGATAGATGCCGATATGAGAAAGCCTGTACAGCATAAGAACTTCAGGCTGAAGAACAAGGAAGGTCTTTCGACCATCCTCAGCGGCGAGAAGTCCTTTGAGGAGTGTGTTTTCAGAGGAACAAAGGGCAACCTTGATATCCTCACCTCGGGCGTTATCCCGCCCAACCCTTCCGAGCTTCTGGCTTCCGATAATATGAAGGCGCTTCTGGACAAGGTAAAGGGTATGTATGACTACGTCATCCTCGACGCTCCGCCGATACTGCCTGTAACTGACGTTCTGGGTCTTTCGGGAAGCATAGCAGGTGTCCTGATAATTGTAAGATACGGAAGGACCACCTATAATGAGCTTGAAGAGTGCGCAAAGAGGCTCGAGCTTGCAAACTGCAACCACCTGGGCTTCGTTCTCAACGACATCAGCAAGAAGCATTCCGGCTCTTACTACTACAAGTACAGATACAAGTATAGATATAAGTACGACTACAACTACAAGTATTCTTATGCTTATGGCTACGGCTATTCTGAAAGAGCTAAGAAGGCTAAGGAAGCAGCGGACGCAGAAGATTGATCTTGCATTGCCATTGGGAAGGTTCGGTGAATGCATATGGTAACAGACTATCACAGTCATATAATCCCGGGTGTGGATGACGGCTCCAAGAATATGGAGATGTCCCTCGGGATGATAAAGCAGCTCAAACGCCAGGGAGTGGAAAGGATAGCGGCAACGCCGCATTTCTATTCGCACCGTGAGCCGGGAGGAGTAAACGCTTATTTAGACAGACGAAACGAAGCTTACTACTCGCTGCTGGCGCAGGCCCCCGCAGTAAAGGATATCCGCATAGGTGCCGAGATAGCCATAGAAAAGGGCGTCAGTGAGCTTGAAGGTATCGAGCAGCTTGCGATCTCGGGAACAAATCTTATCCTTATGGAGCTGCCCTATGCGCCCTATGCCGATTGGATGGGCGAGGAGGTCTACAACCTCAGCTGCACCTATGATCTGATGCCGATAATAGCTCACCTCAACCGCTACACCGAATGGTACAGCAAGAGCGATATCGAAAAGGTACTGAGCCTTGATGCGGTGTTCCAGTTCAATGCTGAAGCCTTTGAGCATTTTGATTCGAGACGCTTCGTTTCAAAGCTTATCAAAAGCGGCATACCCTATTGCCTGGGAACTGACACCCACGATCTTTCTGACAGAAAGCCGAACTTCGATTCGATAACTAAGAAAGAAAAGCCCGGCAGCGGACTAGTTGATAAGTCCGACAGGATAATGGATAAATATGCTCTTAAAAAGGAGCCTTTGTTCTGAGATGACTAAGGAGCGGATGATATGAGATTCAGACTTACAGTTAAGAAAAAGACAGGAACAGCCGTTGGCGCTGAGTTTGCCGAAGCAGTGCCTGTTACAACACTTAGCGAGGACGGCAGCTTTGATGCTGACAATATCGGCTTTGCAAGACGTGACTGCAACACCTATATAAGAGAGTGGGCAGAGCAGAGCGGAATGAAGCTGAGGACCCAGAAGGATTGGGTGAAGAACATGAGGACCAAGCTCCTCGAAAAACAGGTCATGGTCCAGAACGGCGCATCGCCGGAGACCTATGTGTTCACCCTCGAACAGCTGTAATGATAAAGCGGTACGGCCCGGTCGTGCCGCTTTTTTATAAATATTTTAACAGGGTCTTGAAAAATACGGAAAATGGGTATATAATAATACATAACTTATTGAATGGAGAAGTTGGTGAAGAACAGATGGAAGGATTGGCCCAGCGAACGAAATACATCGATCCGGAAAGCTCTTCCCTGAAGTTTTCAAAAAAGATAGGCAGATTCTGTGTAAGGCTGCTCTACCTGTTTCTGATCCATTTCGTGATAGTCCTGCTGGGGCTGTCCGTTGTGCTCAAGCTTCTCAACAGCGACCTTATAGCCGAGGAGCTTGTGGAGTCTGTGGAGTTCAAGGGTATAACTGCCGCAGAGATAGAAGAGGGAAGCTCTGTTGACGCAAAGATAGCCGCTATGCTGGGAGACGAGCTGAGAGAGCGCTACAATGTCAGGCTCTCGGATGAAGAGCTGGAATCGGTAATGACTCAGCTGGATGTTACCGGCTTTATGCAATCCTATCTTGACAAGTATATAAGGTACGTTGCAAAGACAGGCTATCTGCCTATCGTGGATACCTCGGAATATACGGACGTTATCGAGCAGAACCGTGACCTTATAGAATACGTCACGGGAAAGAAGCTGAATGCGTCCTACTATAAATATCAGTCTATCGTTGTCAGAAAGGTGAACAAGTATAACCGTCTGGCGGAGCGATTCAACGAAAAGCAGGAGGAGATACTGGTGATAAGCCAGACCCTTACAAAGACCGCTACGCTGACGATAGTAACTGCTGTGCTCTGTGTGCTGCTTATCGCCTATGGGATACTCAGGCACAAGCGGGGCCTTAGGGTCTACACTACTTTCAGGATATACACAGTGATATTTCTGCTTTCGGGATCGCTGTTTTTCGTGGCCAGAGATATGATAATCAAGCGCTTTGTAAAGGCCGGCTCCCTGACGGGAACGGTGATATCGAAGCTTGTTTCAAAGGTGTTCGGCTTTGTGGGCTATGGCTATCTTGGGATAGGCGTTGTGTTTGCAATACTCTGGGCAGGCTTTATGATACCGCTGTTTTTAAAAAGCAGGAAAGCAATAAGACCGGCCTGACAGCGGACGGAAATGAGATCGTTTGGGTCTACCCTGTGTCACTAAGAAAGAAGGAGAGCTATGAAGATAATCAACGGAACATCTGTTGTTGCTGCTGCTTCAAGAGGAACAATATATTATTATCAGAGAGATGAGCTCGACATCGGAAGACACAAGGTCAGTGACACCGAGCTTGAGATGAGGCGTTTTCTTGTGGCAAAGGCGGCTTCCTCTGTGGAGCTTGATGCGCTCTATGAAGAAGCGCTGGAGCGCCTTGGCGAGGAGAACGCACAGATATTTTTTATCCACCAGGTCATGATCGACGACGACCAGTTCGGGTCGGGCGTTGCAAAGTATATAAAGGACAAGGGCTACAATGCGGAGTATGCTGTTTCTGCGGCGGCTTCCGACCTTATAAAGGGTCTTGCCCAGAACGGTTCGGAGTATTTAAGAGAGCGTGTTATGGATGTGCGTGACATCAGCGACCGTATCATCAGACACCTGCTCAACGCCAAGACCACACGTCCGGAAATAGTCCAGGGCACGATAATCTGTGCCGACACGATAATGCCCTCCGAGGCGATGATGTTCGACCGCACAAAGATAGTGGGCATCTGCACCGCATCCGGGTCTGTCACCTCTCACGCTTCAATAATTGCAAAGAGTATGAACCTTCCATGTATCGTCTGCATGGGTGAGGAGCTTAATGATGAGCTGGACGGAAAGGAAGCCATAGTTGACGGCTATGACGGCATCCTTTACATAGAGCCTGATGATATCACAGCCGAGAGGGTGCGTGAGACGAACAAGGCCGAAAAGCGCAAGCATGAGATGCTCCATACGCTGGTGGGCCTTGAAAACGAGACTATCGACGGCAGGAAAGTCAGCGTTATGGCAAACATCCTCCAGCTCAGCCAGGTGGAAGATGTTATCCGCAACGATGCCTGCGGAATAGGTCTTTTCAGCAGTGAATCGCTGTATCTCGGCGAGAAGGTGTTCCCATCCGATGACACGCTTTTCTATAACTACCGCAGAGCTGTGGAGGATATGAAGGGCAAGGAGGTAATGCTCCTTACTTATGATGTGAGCGCAGAGAAGATAGCAGAGATAATGGGTTTGAAGCCCGAGCGAAACCCTGCTCTCGGCTACAGGTCACTACGTGTGTGCCTGGAGCTCCAGGATGTGTTCAGGACTCAGATAAGAGCGATGCTGCGTGCTTCCGCTTACGGAAAGATGTCCATAGTCCTGCCAATGATAATCGACATAGGCGAGTTCAGGCGGGCAAGGGCGATAATAAATGAGGTCAAGGACAAGCTTCGTGAGGAGGGGATACCCTTTGACGAAAATGTCCGTATCGGAGCTATCATCGAGACTCCGGCCGCTGTTATGACAAGTGACCTGCTTGCAAAGGAAGCGGACTTCCTCTCCATCGGAACCACGGACCTTGAACAGTTCACACTGGCGCTTGATAAGAACAGCGTCAAGTATGACCGCATAAAGCCGGAGAACTGCACGGCGGTGCTAAGGATGATAAAGATAGTCTGCGACAACGCCCACAAAAACGGCATCCCGGTCATCCTTTGCGGCGAGATGGCTTCTGATCTTTCCCTCACTGAGCTTTTCCTTGCTATGGATGTTGATATGTTCTCGGTGGCGCCCTCAAAGGTGCTGCTCCTTAGAAAGGTCATAAGGAGTCTGGATCTCGGTTCTTCTGACCACACAGATAACCTCATAGCCCAGCATCTTCAGGTCTGAACAGAAAATAAAATAAAGCACTCTGTTAAAAACAGGGTGCTTTTTAGTCTTATGTCAATATGCTTTTATTATAACAGGATACTTATATGTAATTGCAACAAACACAGAAGAATAATATTGTATCTATTTTCTCTTGAAAGTGCGGTCAGATCTGTGCTATAATTATTGTGAATAAATATATCATGGAGGTCGCTATGTCCCCTGGAGCAAAAAACAAACTAAGGAGCCTGCACGGCATAAAAAAGATACAGGCTCTTATGATAATAGGATATGCTATAATAGTTATCGTTGCGGTAGCTCTTGTTTCTGTGCTCGCTATCAGGAAGACAGACGAGGTGCTAAAAAACAAGGTCATATCCCTCACATCTTCCTTAAATGTCCAGATGAAGCTGAATATGGAGAGCTATCTGTCCCGGATGGAGACCATAGCCACCCTTGCCTTCGGCGAGGAGAGCTCCTATACCTACGATGCCACAGATCCCCTCAATGATGAATACGAAGCGATAAACACCGAGAAGGTCATAACCGACAGGCTTTTCAGCCTTTGTATAATGGAAAACTTTGTAGACTACGGCATAGTCTACCGCAATAACAGAACGGTGGGCAAGATATCAAACGGAACGCTGACGCTGTTCGGCGACAACATCTATAAAGAGCTGAGCGCCATGATCTCGAGAGAGCGGACGAATGATGGCTGGCAGGCCGGCTATAACGGCGATCTTAAACGTATCTACTATGTAAAGAAGGTACACGATAACGCTGTGCTCGTTATCTCCTTCTATTCCGCAGAGCTGGACTCGGTCTTTGATAACCCTGAGACCCTCGGCGATATGGAGATAAGGCTCGTAGACCAGAATTATAACACTATCTACTCAAAATCCGGAGAGGACACAGGCAAGCCGCTGTCGGAAAAAATCGTAAAGCTTATCGAGGGCAAGAACTCTGCCTCTGCTATGGACGACGAGCTGCTGGTAACTGTTGACAGCTGCGACAACTGGTATGTTGTCTGCTACATCCCCACGGAGATAATCCTAAACGAAAAGAACGATATGAAGCTGTTCATCTATATGACAGCAGGCTTAGCGGCGCTTCTTGCGATGCTCCTGGGCTTCCTGCTGTCCTATAAGCTCACAAGTCCTATCAAGAAGACCGTTGTCTCCCTCGATGAAAAGGCCAGCGAGGATCTTCTTACCGGAACTCTCAACAAGCTGTCCTTCGAGGAGTATGCTTCAAACATCCTGACGGCATCTTTGGAGGATGAGCGCCATGCGCTGCTCATCCTTGACATTGACAACTTCAAGGGCGTAAACGACAGCCTCGGCCACGCCTTCGGCGATAAGGTGCTCAAAAAGACAGGCGATATCCTAAGAGCCACCTTCTCCGAGGACGATTATCTCGGCAGGATAGGCGGAGACGAGTTCTGCGTTCTGGTAAACACAAGGTTCGATACCGAGGAGAAGTTCAGAGAGTATGTGGAAGCCAAGTGCAGCGAGCTCTGTACAGCTTACAGGAACAACTATACCGGCAAGGATGGAGAATACAAGATCTCCGCAAGCATCGGCGTGGCTGTCTCGCCTGACGATGCAAAGACCTTCGAGCAGCTCTACCGTGCCTGCGACAAGGCCCTTTACCGCTCGAAGAAATCCGGCAAGGACACCTACACGTTCTACGACCCGTCTATGGAAAGCGAGGGAGAAGCATGATAAAGAAGATCATCTCCGTTCTCCTTTCGGCATCTGTGCTGATGCTTGCTTCCTGTGCTGATAAACCCGTAGTCACGGACCAGAAGCCCGTAACCACGATCACTCTTTCCTGGTGGGGAAACGATTCGAGGAACGAATACACCATTGAAGCCGTGGAACGCTTCGAGAAGCTTCACCCTGAAATAAAGGTCAAGTGCAGCTACTCCGAGTGGCAGGGCTATGAGGCCAGGAGCCGCACCCAGATGATCTCGGATACCGAAGCTGACGTTATGCAGATAAATGTGGGCTGGCTGAGACAGTATTCCCCTGACGGCACAGGCTACTACGATCTTGAAAAGGTGTCAGATATCATCTCCCTAGACAATTTCCCTAAGGACTGTCTTGAATACGGAAAGCGAAACGGAGTCCTCAACGCTGTCCCCATAGCGATGAACGCCGAGACAGTGTATTTCAATAAGAGCATATACGACCGCTACGGCCTTGAGATACCAAAGACCTGGGACGACCTTTTCAAAGCCGCTGAGGTGATGAGAAAAGACGGAGTCTATCCCCTTTCGGGAGCCGCAAAGTCAATGTGGATGTACTGCATGGCCTATGCCGAGCAGCAAAACGGCAAGCATTTCTTCAACGGCTCCGACGAGATAACCTTCACCGCCGATGACCTTCAGATACTGATAGACTTCTATTGCCGGATGGTAAACGAGGGCGTTATCCCGAAGGTGGAGGACTTCCAGAGATACAACATAGACAACCTTGTCTATGCCGGCCTTGTGGGCTGGGTCAGCGACGCTATGAACTATCTGCAAAAGCCCATAGACGAGGGCTCGGAATTCATAGCAGGCAGCTACACCGCCGACTCGCCGGAAAACAGCGGAGAGGGCTGGTATGAAAAGCCTGCGACGCTTTACGCTATAAGCAAGAACACTGAGCACCCCAAGGAAGCAGCTCTTCTTATGGACTTCATGCTCAACAGCACCGAGTGGGCAGAGCTCCAGGGCGTAGAGAAGGGAATACCCATAAGCGACTCTGTAAGGGACTATCTCGAAAGCAAGGGCGACTTGAGCGGCATCCAGTATGAGGCTTCACAGGTGATGGAAAACAACGATAAGATATCGCCTATGAATTCCATTATCGAGGATGACAAGCTTTATAACTCCTTCATCGATGCCTGCAACCTTGTGCTGTTCGACAAGGCCACCCCTGAGGAAGCTGCCGCACAGCTTTATGAGATATACTCGGAAAGCTATGCTGTGCAGGGCGAATAGGGAAAAAGATGAGCCGGCCGGATAAATCTCCGGTCGGCTTTTGCTGTTGTTTAAACCAGTTCAAGATCTATATTTCCCGAGTTTACATTGGCATTCGTGACCTTTACCCTTACGGCGTCGCCCACACGGAAGCTTCGTCCCGAGCGGATGTCGGTAAGGCTTATGAGCATATCAAGGTCGTATTCACCGTCCGGCAGGCTCTCGTTTCTCACAAGCCCCTCGCAGGTGTTTTCCAGCGCCACAAAGATGCCGTGAGTGACAACGGAAACTATCCGTCCGTCAAACTCCTCGCCTATGTGCTGGGACATAAACTCCGCCTTGTAGCAGTCCTCGCAGTCACGCTCTGTCTGGATAGCGGTGAGCTCTGTTTTGGTGGCCTGGTCTGCGGCCGCATAAACGAACTTGTTGAACCTGCTCTGACAATCCGGCACGGATGTGCCTGCCAGCCTTTCGCTCATTATGCGGTGGATAGCAAGGTCCGGATAGCGCCTTATCGGCGAGGTGAAATGTGCATAGTCTGCAAGAGCCAGCCCGAAGTGTCCAACAGGCTCCGTGGAATACTTGGCCTTTGTCATGCTCCTGAGAACTATATTGTTCACCGTGGGATAAAGCTCCGTTCCCTTTGCGCTTTCAAGTATCTTCTGCATATCGGCAGGGGTGGGCTTCTCTCCGAATTTAAATGGGATACCCAGCTTTGTCAGCAGCTCTTTCAGAGCCGTTGTCTTGTCCTCGCCGGGTATCTCGTGTACTCTGTAAACAAAGGGCAGCGAATTCTCTGCCGCAAACCTTGCCGCACACTCATTAGCGATAAGCATAAAGTTTTCGATAAGCTCCTCGCTCACGCCCCTCTGCTTGGGCTGCGCTCCGACACAGATATCCTCGGAGTTTATGATAAGCTTGCTCTCCGTCGTTTCAAGCTGGGGTGCCCCACGCTTTTTAACGTTTGCCGCCAGTATATCCGCAAGCTCCTTCATAAGCGGCAGCTGGTCATAGACTTCCTTGTATTTCTCTGCCATGGCCTTTGAGGTATAGCCGTCGAGCATCTCATTTATCTCGCTGTAAACGCCCTTGACCCTTGACTTTATCACGCTCTTGACAAACCTGAAGGAGCGTATCATTCCGTTCTTGTCCAGCCTGCAAAGGCAAGAGAAAGCCAGCCTGTCCACCTGCGGGTTCAGCGAGCATATACCGTTTGAAAGCTCCTTCGGCAGCATGGGTATGACACGGTTAGCGTAGTAAACGCTGGTGCCTCTCCTGAAAGCCTCGTTGTCAAGAGCCGACTTCGCCTTTACATAGTGAGAAACGTCAGCGATGTGTACTCCCAGCAGATAGCCGTCGCCGTCCTTTTCAACGCTTACCGCATCGTCAATGTCCTTGGTGTCAGCGCCGTCAATAGTAAAGATAGGCTTGTCCCGAAGGTCGAGTCTGCCCTCGGCTCCCTCTTTAACGGAGTGCTCATCGTTTGCCATCCTGGCCTCATAAATGACTTCATTCGGGAAAAGGGGAGTCAGCCCGTTCATCTCCAGTATGCTCAGCGCACACACAGCCGCCTTTTGTGAGCTTCCGAAGTTAGCCGCCAGCTCACACTCGTGGTCACGGTGGCTCTCGCCCCTGCGGGTTATGTGCGCAAGCACCTTGTCCCCCTCATAGACCTCTATCCCCATAGGGTTCTCAAATCTGATAGGTGTGTTCGACACCTGGTCCGGTGATACCATAAGCCCGTTCTCGGTCATAAC
Organism: uncultured Ruminococcus sp.; assembly: GCA_902800795.1. Classification (GTDB taxonomy): domain Bacteria; phylum Bacillota; class Clostridia; order Oscillospirales; family Ruminococcaceae; genus Hominimerdicola. The sequence goes on from CADCFQ010000022.1 coordinate 39,851, forward strand.
TATCTCACCGGTAAAGCGGGAGAACTTCTCTTCCTTGACCCTTACAACTATACCCTCGGGAGATTCGCCTCTGCTCTTTTTGAGTTTTATCTCGACTATATCCCCGGGCATAGCTCCCAGCAGGAACCTTCCCGGGATAAAGACATCCTGTCCGTTCTCATCAAGCCTTACAAAGCCGAAGGTGCGGTTGAGCTTTACGACCTCTCCGGTCTTGAGCGCCTTCTGCGAAGCCTTATACTTATCCCTCTCCTTAGTCACTCTCCCGCTTATGATAAGGTCATCCAGTGCTGCATAGAACTGTGACTTTGAAAAGTCCTTTTTGCGAACAGCCTTCATAAGCTCCTTCTGTGAAAGCCCCTTGCCCTCGCTTTTGGAAAGCTTGTCAAGGATCATCTTTTTTGGGTCGTGTTTTGTTCTTTTGTTCTTTTTCATATAAGTCCTTTCCTTCATTTCAAATAAATCAAATAAAAAAGCCCCGCTTCAAAAAAGCAGGGCGAAAGATCAGTGCTTGATCTGGTAAACGATGCTGACCGCCAGTGTGACGATGAACAGCAGCACCATACAGAACTTCATGATCCTGTTGAGCTTGGCATCCTTGGTGTTGCCTGTGTTCTTGCCGAAGAACGAGTCGTTATAACCGCCGCCGATAGCAGAGGTAAGACCCTGATCCTTGGATTCCTGGGACAGGACAACAAGAATGATTATCAGGCTGACAAGAATGAGCAGAGAGCCTGCAACGATTTCAATTACACTCATGATCTGAGCTTCCGCCTAAAGGGAAGCACGCCTCCTTTCAATAAAGAGTAAGCATATAAACATAATTTAGTCTATTATAGCACACAATTTCACAAATTGCAAGTGTTTTTAAAAATTTTTATTATTTCACAGTAAAAACCCTTGACAAACAGAGTGATTTATGCTAAAATATATAAGTCGCCAACGTTGAAGGCACATGGCTGGACGAAAGCAGCGGATGAAGGACAGGTGTCCGAGTGGTTTAAGGAGCCGGTCTTGAAAACCGGTGATACGGCAACGTACCGTGGGTTCGAATCCCACCCTGTCCGCCAAAATATTTTTATTACCAACATTTGCGGATTTACCCAAGTGGTGAAGGGGCTCCCCTGCTAAGGGAGTAGGTCGGGAAACCGGCGCGAGAGTTCAAATCTCTCAATCCGCGCCAAATACCAATTTATGGAACAAACCTCGTATCTACGGGGTTTGTTTCTTTTTTATCCTCCGAAACTGCGTATCTGCGTGGTTTGCGGGCACTCTTTTTTTGCCGTGAGTGACATTTTTTAGCCGGATTTTTACATTTTTCTGTCAATGAAAATCACACATTTTGTCACGCGTGTGACAGAAATCGGGGTAAAAATCACACAAAATCACACAAAATCACACGAAATCACACAGGATTTTGCCCGGGATCTGCCCGGAACTCACGGAATCGTTCAGCAGTCTATCGAAATAATCGTTGACTTTATTCTGATATTTCTGCTCCTCGGAGGTCAGCGTCTGAACATAGTGCTTGTGCATCGTGGTCGGGTTCGACCAGCCACCCAGCGACTGGATATACCTGTCAGGTATGCCCATTGAATTGAGCGTGGTCGCAAATTCGGCTCGCAGATTGTGAAAAGTCATATCGTATCCGTTTTGGGCCATCAGCTTCTTGAACCCCTTGTAGATACAGTTGTAGCCCAGCGGGACTATATACTCATCATCAGAGCTGTGGGGCTGTGCCATTATTTTGTCATAGAGAGTCTTTGGCAGCGGGATCGTCCTTGTGCTTTCCTCGGTCTTGTTGAAGTCGTTGTGAATGTCTATCCCGTCAGAATATACGATCGACCTCTGCACGCTCAGCCACCTGCCGTCGGCGGAAATGTCTGAGTATTTCAACCCTCTGACTTCGCTGATGCGCAAGGAGAGCCATATCGCCAGCAGGCAGGCCATTTCATATTTTGTTCCCACTATGATCTCCATTATCCTCTCCGCAGGCGGGAGGATTTTTTTCTTTCTTCGTGACTTCGGGAATGTGATCTTTTTGCGGAGATTAGTTTCGATATCCTGGAAGCTCAGAGCGCTGGACAGCAGGCTGACCGCCTCTTTCAGCGACTTCTCCGACAGTTTCGCTGCATCGATATTGACCGCCTGCTGAACATCAGCCCTGCGCAGCTGACTTATCTTTATTCCCATAATGCTTTGCAGGCGGGTATCCCGTATCAGCCTGTAAGTCCTGATCGTTACGGGTGATGCCGTGTTCGTCCTCGACTCAATATACTGATTAAGAGCAGCCTCAACAGTAATGTCTTTCTGTGCCATACCGATACCGTAGCTTGCTTTATAGTCAAGCGCCATTTTCTCTGCCTCCCAGGCAGTATCAGCAGTGAAGCTTTTGACTATTCTCTTGCCGCTGCTGTCGTGACCAACGGCAAGCTGTGTTCTGTATCTCCCTGATTTAAGTTTAGTTGCTTTCATAATTATACCATCCTTTCTGAAATCAGGAGAACAGAATGTGGTATTATCCTGTTTATATTATACCACATTCGCTCCCGATTTACAAGTTAAAAATGAGTCAGATCCTCAAGTGTCAGCCCTGTAGCTGACATAAAGCTTTCGATCCTCTCCAACGAGAGATTGCCTGCATCGTTGTCGTACTTTCTCAAAGACCTGACCGAGAGATTCAGATGCCTGGCAAGGGTCTCATCAGATGCGTTGTTCAGCTTCTGCCAGAATCTGATTTTGCACCATACTTTACGGTGCAGAGTAATTCCTTTTGACTTCATATTGTATATTCCTTTCTTTTTATTGTGTTTGAACCGATGCTATGAGTGCATCGTCGCTATTACTATATTTGATTCAGCAGAAAGAGCCTTCTTGGAGACAGATGGATTTTTGTAAAAGTTGATAAAACAGCGTAAATACGTGTGTTTTGGTGACTTGTAAAGTTTTTGTGAATTTTATGGAACGATGTAAATTTTTTACATATCAATAGGTGTGTTATAATAATTTTAACCTCACATTTCTTATTCATCGTGACAAAATATCGGCGCATAATTTATCCATAGTGAACCTACATGACGATCCTGATAAAATCACAAAACAAACTCCCCTTGTATCATTGAAAAATAATACAAGGGGAGAAATCATCTCTGTGAAATTTTGAAGGTTTACTTTGTGACCGTTTCTATTTTAAAGGTATGGACCTTAGTCTTTTCATCAAAGTTGATCCCGACAAGAAAGATCCTGCCTTCACGGTTCTTCAGGATAGTTGGGTACACACGGTTTTTTATTTGAGAGAGGTGGGCAATAAGTGCATTGCACCAATGGGCAGCGATAAAAAGTAAAAGCACACTCCCCAAGAACTTCACAGCTTGTGGAGAAATATTCAATTTTATTGGTTGTGATATTTACTCCGATAATCAGAATTTATAAGTCTAAAACCATAAACACATCTGAATATACACTTGAATTATACTTTTCAGTATCATTGAACCCGACTCTGCGATATAAAGCGATTGCTTTTGTACTTGTAGACAAAGAATCAAGAAACATTTTTGTATAGCCGTATTTTTTAGCTTGATTTATAGCGTAAATAAGCATTTCCTTTCCATATCCCATACCTTGATACTGTTCTAACAGATATAATGATTTCAGCTCACAGCTTTTGTTTTCCAATTCGGAAACAGCGACAGTTCCAATGATATTGCTGCCGTCAAATATACACCAGAATCCTACAAAATGTTCTGCAATGTTCAGGTAATAGCTATGTCTGCCGTTTATATCCAAACGTCTATGAGATTCAGGCAAACATCTTTCTAAAAAGGAAATCAATTGAGGTTCATACTCTTTTTGGTATTCAATTATTTCAAAGGATTTATGTTTCATCTGATTACACCTCTAAATTCCGATCTTCACGATTAAGCCAAGTGCCTACCCTTATCTGTAAATATACATCATCACCACAAATAAGTCAATCATAAATCACCAAAAGGAAACAACAGCTATGAGCAAAATAGGTTGTATCCGTGTTTCCACGGAACACCAAGAAACCGCCCGTCAGCAGGAGATAATGTGCGACTATCAGGCCCGCCGCCTGAAAAGAAAAAGCCCTCAGAAACGCTTGCAGAGCGTTTCCGAGAGCTTGCGGTTATTCGTTTCAATAGAGTTTGTGCCTGTTGTGGTATGCTCCACAATGCCTGATAGGACTTATGCGGAACGAAAAACAGGTGCGCCAATAAGCTATACCATGTGGAATGTCATATATATAACAAGGAAACAGCATACCAATGTCGTATTTATAGGGTTCTATGACCATAACTGTTGATCATGAACACAAATTAATTTATGACATTATGCCTTTCATAAGCTCTTCCAATTCTTCGTCAGACTTGTCCATGAGTTCATCATTCTTGTAGAATTTTGTGATGAGCGCACCCACGGGTTTGTCGTTATATGTGAATACAAGGTCGTAAAGCCCTGCCTCATATTCATCAAGGTTAAGATAAAAGCTGCCCCATGGTAACGTTTCATCATCGGGATCTTTATTAAGGTCAAGCATCTGAGCAAATCCCTCGGTCTCCTCGGAAAGCGTGTTATCAAGATAAAAGGCAAGGTCGTCCTTATGCCTGAACACCCAGCATTTCAGACCGCTTTCGGCATCGGTATCCGGGTAGATCTCTACCCATTCATCAAGCATAAAAATGCAGCGTACACGCTCGGCAGGATCTTTTTCGTTAAATTCTGACGAGCCTGCTTGGTTTCCTGCCAGACGGACGTTGCGAAGCACCTGTTCCTCGCCATCTTCAAGCGGGAATACGAATAACTTACCCGGCTCAAGTGGACCGAGCACCTCTCCGACATCAGATGACTCATCAGATACCTTTGAATCCTGCGGAGAATCGGTGGCAGCTGTTGTAGTAGTTGTTGTAGTCTGTTCCTCCCCGGAAGACTCTTGCTGATCGGCAGCAGCAGTAGTAGTTGTTGTTGCAGCATCGGACTTGTCCGAGGACTCGTCTTGCTTTCCGCAGGCAGCAAGAGCTGCTGTCAGTGATAAAGCCAGTAAAATTGCCAGTGCTTTTTTCATAATAACCCCTCCTCGCAGGACATTAATTCTGAATGTGAAACTACTTTTTCACATTATTCACTTGAGCTAATAACCATAAATGTTAAAGGTGTGCAATTATGTGTGCCTGATGTGAACACAGTAAACATACTCTGCACACCCGTATCGGAAAAATATATGCGTGCAAAGCTTTGCTGATAATGGTTTTTTACATTTTACCACTCTTAGTAGACAATGTCAAGTGTAAAATTAAGTATTCTATCCTAATGACAGAATCTAAACCGAGAATTTCAATTTTGTACTTGACATAAGTCGAAAACTATGCTATAATTGACATAAGTCAGAAAGGAGATGCAAAAATGCCAAGACCACAGAAATCACGCCGTATCTGCTGTTATCCCGATTACTGGAGCTTTGCGCCCGATCAGGACAAGGCAAACGATACGCTTACAATGTCCCTTGACGAGTTTGAAACGATACGCTCTATCGACTATCAGGGGAAAACGCAGGAACAGTGCGCCCGTGATATGAATGTCGCAAGAACCACTGTCACGGCGATATATGACAGCGCAAGAAAAAAGCTCGCTGCTGCACTGGTCGAAGGCAGACGCATAGTTATTTCGGGCGGAAATTATACTCTTGATAACACGGTCTCCGAGGAGATCTCACGGAAAGGAAATGGTATTATGAGAATTGCAGTAACTTACGAAAACGGACAGATCTTTCAGCATTTCGGCAAGACCGAGCAGTTCAAGCTCTACGATGTTGCCGACGGCAAGATCATCAATGAACAGGTAGTCGGAACAAACGGTGCAGGGCATGGCGCACTTGCAGGATTTCTGAAAAATGCTCAGGCAGATGTGCTTATCTGCGGAGGTATCGGCGGCGGTGCGCAGATGGCGATGCAGGAGGCAGGCATAACCCTCTACGGCGGCAATTCGGGCAGTGCAGAAGAAGCGGTGCAGGCTTTCCTTGCACAGACACTTGTGCAGAATGAGAATCCCACCTGCGATCATCACGGTCACGAGCACGGCGAGGGTCATTCCTGCGGAAACCACTCCTGCGGTGAACACTGATGAGGATCGTCACACTTGTAGAAAATTCCTGCGGTAATGAAAGCTGTATTGCTGAGCATGGGCTCAGCATTTATATCGAAACCGAAAAGCACAAGCTCCTGCTCGACACAGGGCAGACGGACGCAGTTGTGAAGAACGCCGAAGTTCTGGGCATTGACCTTACTGCTGTCGATACCGTGATACTGAGCCACGGTCACTACGACCATTCGGGCGGTATCCTGCCGTTTTCAATGCTGAACCTTTCTGCACAGATCATTATGCAGAGAAAGGCCGCAGAGCCGCATTACAACGGTGAACGCTATATCGGCATTGATACTGATATCCTCAAATTGCCGAATGTCCGACTTATTGACGGTGATATTAGGCTTGATGATGAGCTGTTTCTGTTCAGCGGTATCACAGGCAGGCGGTGCTATCCGCAGGGAAATAAAAAGCTGTCCTGTATAAAAAACAATGAGAAGATCGAGGACGATTTTCGTCACGAGCAGTGCCTTGTCATCACACAAAACGGCAAGCGCTGGCTGCTTTCGGGCTGCGCTCACAATGGGATACTCAATATCCTCGACAGATACAAGGAAATGTTTGACAGCTATCCCGACTATGTTATCACAGGATTCCACATGATGAAGCGTGAGGGCGAGCATACCGAGGAAGAAAAAGCTGTCATCATTCAGACAGCGCAGGAGCTTTCACAGCTTGATACCGTGTTTTACAGCGGTCACTGCACGGGCATTCCTGCATTTGAGCTGATGAAAGAGATCATGGGCGACAAGCTCATTGCTCTGCACAGCGGAGAAACGGTCATATAACAAGAATTCCGTGAGCGAAAAACTCACGGACCTTTTTTCACTATAAACCAAGTGTATATCCTGCGATAATGCCGATAACAGCAGATATACCTATGATCGCTATGGGGTGGAGCTTTTTGAAAGCAAGCACAGCACCGAGGGCGAATATGCCGAGTGAGAGCCAAAAGCCCACGCCCGAAAACGCAGCAGTCTGCAAGCCGTTTGGAAAGAAAACCGTCATTCCGACAGACAGAAACGCCGCTCCGATCAGACCGATCACCGCAGGCCGCAGACCGTACATCACACCGTCCACGGCACAGCTCTTTCGGAATCTCTCATAAAACTTTGCAACGATCAGGATAATCACAAAGGACGGCAGGACAACTCCGAGCGTTGCACACACAGCGCCAAGCACACCGCCCGTTCTGATACCGACGAAGGTCGCCATATTGATCGCAAGCGGCCCCGGTGTGCTTTCGCTGACGGCAATGAAGTCCACCACCTCAGCCTGTGTGAGCCAGCCGTGACGCTCGACTTCGCTCTGTATCAGCGGCAGCATCGCATAACCGCCGCCGAAGGTAAATGCGCCGATCTTCAGAAAGGTCAGGAACAGCTCGATCAATATCATTGCTCGTTCTCCTTTCTGAACAGCAGCGACCACACAAGCCCGAACACTCCACAGCCGATGATCACAAAGACCGCATCTATTCTCAGAAAAGCCGTCAGCGCCAGTGCCGCTGCCATGATAACATAGGAAACAGCGTGCTTCTTCGTTGCCATGAACATGGTATAGACCGCTTTGAGTATCAGTGCGAGAACGCCTGCACGGATACCCATAAAGGCATACTGCACGGCTTTTGACTCCTGAAAGGCTTTCAGCACAAAAGAAATAAGCGAGATGATAAGGAACGACGGAAGAACAACACCCAGCGTTGCACAGACAGCACCGAGCGTTCCGGCAGTGCGGCTGCCCACAAATGTAGCCGCATTGATCGCCACCGGTCCCGGCGTGGACTCTGCGATCGCAACGACTTCAAGTATGTCCTCATCGCTCAGCCATTTTTTATTGTCACAGACCTCACGCTGTATCAGCGGTATCATTGCATACCCTCCGCCGAAGGTAAACGCTCCGATCTTCATAAAGGTCAGGAACAGATCAAGGTTTTTGTTCATAGGATCACCCTGAATATTATACCACAGTGATAGATCAGTGTCAATCTTCAACTGCTTGCAAAGCAGACAGTTCTAATGCTTACTACCGCCCTCCTGATTATAGTAGGTTACATTTACAGCTGGGTATGTCACTCGTAACAGCACGAGCCTGCGGAGCGGGAAAATAATCCGCTGAAAAAGAAAAAGCCCTCAAAAACGTTTGCAGGGCGTTTCCGAGGGCTTGCCTTATGTCTTCTGTAAAATATCAAACACCCGATTCTTTTCAAAATCGCTGATGATCGCTTTCGGGAGAAGCTCCCTGCACTTTGCTTCATCTGCCCATACATAAGCCTGATGCTCAAAGCTGACCGTGACATTCTCGGTCGCAGTTTCGCACAGATAAACGATCAGCAGATCGGGCAGCTTGCCTTTCAGAACACTGACATAAGCGATCTTTTTTATCTCAATATCCGTGATGCCTGTTTCCTCTTTGACCTCTCTGAACACAGCATCTTCGGGCGTTTCACCTTCCTCGATGTTGCCGCCTGCGTTCTCCCATGTGTTCGCACCGGTGTCATCATTTTCACATCTCTGAACTAAGAGAAATCGGTTCAGCGCCCTGTTGTAAATGATACATTTCACGATGATCTTTGCTGTCATTTTTGTCACCTCACAATTGATACCTATGCCGCACCGCAAATTCGGGCGCAAACTCCACCGCCGCCGTCCGTTTTGTCAGGTTGAACACCACCGAATAATTCTCATCACCGGGGATATGGTTCTCGTGGAGAAGCCTGAACGCCGTGTCCTCATCGACAATGCCGTCATGTGCATCGAGGTACTCCTGATAGTCAAGATACCTGTCCTTGCCGAAGCCCTCCATTTCGGGGTTGCCGTAAATAAGGAAATTCGAGCATACCTGCCACGGCTTGTCGCTGCGAAGTACTTTCATCTCGCCGCCCACATATTCAATAATGACACTGTCACCGCTTGCGTCGGCGATCTGAAAATGGGAGCAATTGTCCGCAGGAGACATGGTGTATTTTTCAAGAAATTCAAGAGCTTCGCTGACCGTTTTGCACCTGTCGATGATCGCACGGTACAGGGAATGATTGGATAATGGTATCTTTTTACCGTCCGTTTCGATCTCCGTGCCGCTTGCCGTGAATATGACTATTGCAAGACCGTATTCATTCATGCCGTCCTGCTATCATAAACGGTACTGAAATAAAATATCCGATCATTCTTGCACTCTTATCGGCGATCGGCTCGATGTAGCTTCCAAGGTCATTTTCGTCGATATAAAGCGTTCTGCTTTCACCGATCTATAGACCATACCAACAACAGAGGCGATAAACCACAGCAGGAAAACAAAAGATAGGATAAGGCTTAATGCTAATTTCATGACACACCGCCATTCTCAATATGCTCTTTTATCAGCAGCAGTGTCCTGTACTCCCTCTGATTCCACGCAAGCTCGCCTACATTGTCAAGCATCGCCCGATTCTTGGATATCGCTTCATCAAGGGTGTACAGTGCAGTACGCATACCATATCGTTTTTCCTGCTCGCTGAGCTGCGTTTCTCCACACTCAGCGGACACCTCGCAGAAATACAGTCTGCTGATCTGGCGGAATATCCTGCTCTCGTGATAGCTCTTGAAGTCCCTTCGCTTTTCCTCGATATATCCAAACGGACGAATCGTGTCGGGAATAACAGAGTAACCCGTTTCCTCCCTGATCTCACGGATAAGGGTGTCTGAATCTGATTCGCCCTCGTCCTGACCTCCGCCGGGGAGGCTAACCTCGCCTTTGTTGTCATCGAGCAGCAACAGCTTGTCTCCAATAAAAACGATACCCCGTACAGCGACTCTTGCCCATACGTCCATATCTTCATCGTAGTCTTTCGCATCTAACAGCAGTAATCGCTCC
>CADCFQ010000023.1:0-15352 GCA_902800795.1 uncultured Ruminococcus sp.
TTGATCCTTTTTGTTCTTATACTACGCTTCACGCTGTCCGCAACAGCAAGCATCAAATATACCTCATCGGCGGTGCAGTCCTTAAAGGTTTCTGCTATATCGGCGCCTATCTGCTCCGCATTATCGGCTGAAAGCACGTCACAAAGTATCTTATCCGCCGAAACGTTCAGGGAATTGCATGTATTTACAAGTGTCGGCAGCGAGAGCTTTGTTTTGGCGCTCTCTATCTGGCTCATATGCTGAGGGCTTATCCCTGCCATTTCCGAAAGCCGCTCCTGCGTGAGCTTTTGAGACTTGCGTATCTTCTTTATTCTTGAACCTATAAGCGTATAATTCAACTCCATATTAAAAATTCCTCCACAAATTATCATAAAACTATTGTAATTCATTTTATTATGTGTTATGATAATCTGTGTATTAAAACTACGCATAATAGGTAGTTTTTATAATAATAATTATGGAGGTTAAAAAATGGGAAAGTCCAATAAGAAAAAAAGAGCGCTCGCACTATGCCTTGCATTGGTAATGGCGTTTTCAGCGACAGCTTGTTCTGACAATGATTCTGACGATGATAAAAGCGGCTCAAAAAAAACGAAGAGTTCAAAGAACTCGAATCAGATCAGCATTGACACTGTCTCGGAGGAGGATATGTGCCCTGACTGCAAGCTCGCAATGGAGTATTATACTTCAATAATGGGTATTGCAAACAGGCTCGATGAGCCGAATCTCGACTGGATAAACACCGAGATAAGTGATGATGAGCTTGAATTTTTAAGTAATCACCCTGATCATCATGGTTCGATAAATAATTCACCTGACGATGAGTGGAAGAACGAGGTTTTAGAAAAAGCTAAAGCAACGGAGATCTACAACGGTCTCAGAGAATATATGAAGGAAACTCAGAATAGACTGGCTGAGGTTGCGCAGCACGATTGTGATGCAAAAGTCGAGCAGGTTGAAAACTATCCCTATGTCTGCAATAACTATATCGGTTTCTACACAGGCGACTGGAAGGGGTCGGCACCCTGCGGCAAGGGTACATTCAATGGAAGGATCCTGATCGGTACATTTGAAGATCAGCCGAATTTAGGCACTTATATCGACAATACTCTAACAAATAATTACAATATAAACATGATCTATTCGGGTGACTGGAAAGGCGGTCTTCCCGATGGTACGGGACTGACCATCAAAATGACTACCGCAAAGGATCCCAGTGACTTTATCCGATATGTTCAGGAGATGTATTACGGCGATTACAAAAACGGATCACTCAACGGCAATGCTACCGTTATGAATGTATTCAACAGAACTGACATAACCGAGGGAGAAAGGATAACCTACTTTGACGAGGGAAATTATGTTGACGGAGTGCTGCAGGGGACTGTTGATTTTGCTCAATATGATGATGTGGGGCTGCTTGCAGTAGGTCAGGGTGTGCCTTGGAATCATGAGAATATGACAGGCGGCTACGGTCTTCTTATACCGGATGATAATTATACTAATGTCAGAGAAGAGGCTGAGAGGTATATGGAGCAGGCACAAACTTTTGCGGCAACGATCGGTATACTCGGTACAATGTACATTGGCGTAAAAGTCCTCGACAGTCTGGATCCAATGAGTGATTTTGTAAATTACTGGTCACCTGATAATGCTGCTCAGCAAAATGCTGATCTTCAGGAAAATCTGATTTCCAGTTTTGCGCAAAAGGAAGAGGAAGCAAGAAAATTTGCAGAAGAACAGAACAGGATCGAAGAAGAAAACAGAAAGAACGCCGAAAACAATTATTATGATGCAATAAAAAATGACCCTGATGAGTACTATCTCAAAACCAAGCAATATAAATGGCAAGCAGGACTGGGTTACTAGGAGGTAAAGCAATGAATAAAACTATAAAGGGCTGCAAAGCAATATTCAGACCAAAAACGCTGTTCAACGCCGCAATTATTATAACTGCAATAACAGCGATCGGTATAGTTAACAGCAGATTATCGACTGATATTAAAGCCTTTGCCGATGAAAAAAGCAAAAAAGAGTCAAGATACGAGGAGTATCCGCAAGAGGATAAAGATATGCTCAGCGCCATTGATACGCTGTTGGGTGGAGATATTCCTGTTGACTCTGAATTTTATAAGGAGCAGAAGCTATCCGCTGTTACGGTACAGGGCGAGAACCACACAGGCACCTTGACTGCTATCGGTGATGAGGTCTTGATCTCCGACACAGATTATGCTTCAATGATCCTGTGTCTGGATACAGATGATTACGATAAAAAACCTTACCTGTGGTTTGAAGGGTACCATAAGTCAAATCCTGAGTTTGAATATATGCTGTATGATGGGGTGTCGGACATATATGATGATAACCGTGTAGCTGATGAGTTTGACTATTGTATCAGCGAGATCTCTGTCAACGGCAATAAGATCGAAGACGGTACGACGTGTTGGGGAGTTAATTGTCACTTTAGTAGCAGGGTTATGTTCTTCAATAACAGCAGAAGTGAAACAAGTAATCAAAGAATAAGTCCTCCTGATCTGTTTAATGTGTCATCTCTTGATGATCTGAAGCAGGTATCGGGAAAGATCACCTTCTTTGATAATCAGGGAAGGGTGATCTCCGAAGATACTTTTGATGTTTCTGTTGATTTTAATGCGACGGAATTTGAAGAACAAACAAATAATGAAGATGACTGGGATTTCGATGGTTTATTCGGTTTCTGACAAGTCTAAATAACATCAAAGGCGGAGCGTCTGAATAGTGCTCTGTTTGAGATTCGATAAAACTACCCTTTACAGCAAATAATCGCTGTAAAGGGTAGCTTTTTTCAGTGATTTTCGACCTGCCTGCTCGGCAGGTCCGATGTATATATGGAGAAATGCTCTTGCGCCTTTTGAAACAATATGATATAATGATTATGGTAGTGATCAAAAGTGGGAAAATCCAAAAGTAAATTCGTGCAGAACGATAACAGCTTTGCAATAGCCTATTACCGTTATTCCTCGCACGCTCAAAACGATGCATCTATCGAACAGCAGCAGGAGCAGGCAAGGCTTTACGCCGAAGCACACGGCTATCAGATAATCAAAGAATATGCCGACAGAGCAATATCAGGCACGACTGCTGACCGTCCGCAGTATCAGCTTATGCTTTCTGAGATAGGCATAATAAAGCCTGCCGTGCTTATTCTTTGGAAAACCGACCGTCTCGGACGTGACAGGACGGAGATAATACTTGCCAAAAAGATGATAAAGGAGGCAGGATGTCAGATTTGCTATGTTGCCGAAGCCATACCCGAAGACCCTTCAACAAGCTCCGTTATAGAAGCTATCATCGAAGCACAGGCGCAATGGTATTCCGAGCAGCTTTCTCAAAATGTTTCAAGGGGTATGTCATATAGCGCAAAGCAAGGGCTTTACTGCGGTGTAAAGGTGTTTGGTTATTCCCATGATGAAAACAAGAAATATGTAATTGACGAGAGCAAAGCGCCTGTTGTAAGACGGATATTCACAGATTATGCTGACGGCAAGCCCCTTGTCGAAATTTGTAGAGAGCTTAATTCACAGGGAATCAAAACAGCACAAGGAAAAGATTTTACGCTAAACAGCCTGCGCTGGATATTGAAAAATCGTTCATATATCGGAGAGTATCATTTTGCAGGGGTGGTTATTCCAAAAGGTATGCCTGCAATTGTGTCCGAGGAACTGTTTGAGAATGCACAAAAGCGTTTTAGACAGAATGCTCATAAGGCTAAAACTCCTGCTGATGAGCCTGCTCCTCGATATTGGCTGACGGGTAAGCTTTTCTGCGGTCATTGCGGAGCGTCTATGCACGGCACGGCAGGAACTTCAAAAAGGGGCAGGAGATACTACTATTACAGCTGTATAAATCACTACAAAAAGAAAACCTGTGATCTTAAAGATGTAAGTAAAGACAAGCTTGAAAGCCTTGTGATATCCATTCTTGACACCTTTCTGAGTGACAGTGAAAATCTTGCAAGTCTTGCTGTTGACGTTGCAAAGTATTATGAAAACCACTACGGCGATGACAGCTATATAAAGGCACTCGAAAGCAGCTTGATGGACACAGAAAAAGCACTTGGCAATATTGTCAAAGCACTTGAAATGGGTATCTTTTCCAAAACCACACAGGCACGCTTGCAGGAGCTTGAACAGCAGAAAAAGGGCTTGCTTGCTGCGATTGAAACAGAGCGCATAAAGAAGCTCGCAATGAAGAACGATCACAGCATCAAGAAGTATTTTGAGATGTATAAAAACACTGACTTCAAAGACCTTACGACAAGGGATTTCGTGTTTGATTATTTCGTCGAAAAGATATTCGTTTATTCTGACAGAATTGTAATATGTTGTAAATACGATGATATGAAGGATATTACAGTTGATTTTAAACAGGTTACCGAAACAATCGAGGGTGTTCTTGACGGACATAGTCTGTCCGACCAATAAAAGACGTAATACTTTGAGCGGAGCGAGAGGTATTGCGTCTTTTTATTTTTTCGGTCGTAACGCAGACTTGGACCCACGTTCAACGTCCCGTCACCTCGACCAGCAAAAAACACCCCCTAAACTAGCGCATTTGCGAGGTTTAAGGGGTGTTTCTGTTTTTTTGCCAATTAGCGCAAAGTATCACAAAATAATACTAAATATCACAGAATAGGGTGTCAAATAGGGTGTCAGATTTTTGCGATTCTGAAGCATCCGCTATCTTATGCTATCAAGTTTTGATATAAATTTATGAAACTCGCTCTTGGTTTTCTCGTCGGGAACGTCCTCCATGAGCTCGTGGAGCTCGTTGATCATATCTTCTTTTGTCTCCCGACTGTATCTGTTTGTGCTACTATAACTTCCCATAGCGTCTTTAGAAGTTCGGCGGTTGTAGATATATACTCCTCTGTACTTTTCGTTTTTGAGCATCTCGTGGATAAGGTCCTTTGCGAATCTGTAACTATTTTTGTAGGGATGCACAATCAGCGCACTGTCGCTTTAACAGCTTTGCTTGAATAACGACCCCTAGATATGTTCTCGGAGTTTTACCGTCTGCCCGATTGGAGCGGCGGCTTCAACTACAAAAGCGTTGCGGTGGCGGCAATCATCGTGCTGGTATGCACAGGTGCGGCGTATCTGCCGCCCCTGAGCAGAAGCTGTTCATGCGAGCCTTGCTCGAATATCTTTCCGCCGTCCAGCACGATGATGTCATCTAGCTCCATGACGGATTGTAGTCTGTGGGCGATGACCAGCACAGTCTTGTTCTTCACAAGCTCGTCAATGGCACGCTGTATCAGCACCTCGTTTTCGGGGTCAAGGCTTGCGGTGGCTTCGTCAAGAAAAACTATGGGCGCATCTGAAAGTATCGCACGGGCTATGGAGATACGCTGTTTCTCGCCACGCGAAAGAGTCGAGCCGCCCTCGCCTATCATGGTATCATATCCCTCGGGCAGCGACATTATAAAGTCGTGGCAGGCAGCATTCTTTGCTGCACGGACTATCTCCTCATGTGTCGCATCGGGCTTGCCTATGCAGATGTTTTCTTCAATGGTGTCACGGAACAGGTAAACGTCCTGAAAAACCATGCTTATCATTGGCAGCAGATGTTTATCGGTGGGGTGGGTGTATTGGCAGTAATATATAGCTGTTCGGACTCTTTTTCGTTGTATGCTTTATCAAGCGCTGCAAATACATCAGTGCTGCTTATCATTCCGCTCGGTGAGGCAGATGCGTTAAGGCTCTCAATGAACCGTGCGGTCGCTTCCTTATCTTCGGTCGGTGCCGACATCTTTTTGCCGCATTTAGGGCAGAAAACAGCATCATCGTCAAGCCTGAATCCGCATTTTTTACAAAACATGATCATTCCTCCGTTATCTTTATATATGTATATATCTGCATATTACATATGCTCTCTTAAATAATTATAACAAAAACAAAATAAACAAACAATAAATCCGGCCAAAACATATGTATATTTCTACATTGCATATAAATATATCTTTATAAATGCTCCATGTCTTTGTATAATATGTATAAAGCTGCATATAATACAAGGAGGGAGCTTTTATGCCGGGAAAGATAGTTATAACCCTTGATGATTTCAGAAAATCAAAGGGATTATCGAAATACAAGATATGCCGTGCCTGCAATTTACAGCAGACGCAGCTCAATGCCTACTGCAATAACAAAATGTCTCGTATTGATCTTGATGTTCTTACGCGCATCTGCGATTTTCTTGAATGTGATCTGACGGATATCGTGAAATATTATCCGCCCGAGAAAGAGAAAAGCAAGGACGAACGCTGATATGTAACAGGTCTGCCAGGTTTGCCTCCGGCAGACCTGTTATTTTATTTGTCTATGCTTCTGTCTTTCCTGTCCGGGTCAGCAAGCCTTGCATACCGGGGCTGTGACCCACGCCTGAACACCCAGCAGTGTCCTACGGGCATATACAGCACTTCATTCAACGGCTTGTCGCAGCGCTCGCTGACTGCCTTTGCTGTCTGTACGTCATTGCCGCCCAAGTAGATGTAGGTATCGCAGTTTGAGATTATCGTCTGTGCATCGTGCTCATACCCCTGCCTTAGCTGTGCTTCTGACTGTATCATCAGCATTACCGATAATGCCCTTGACCTGATCGACGAGATCATTCTCGGGAACTCATCTATGCGGCAGTTTGTGGCAAAGTCATCAAGGATAAACCTTACAGGTATCGGCAGCCTGCCGCCGCTGCATTTGTCGTCAGCGTAGGTACAAAGCTCGTTCATGGCCTGCGTGAAGAAGATGTTTACAAGTGGATCCATTGTCCTGTCCGTGTCGCTGACCGTAACAAATACCGCTGTCTTTTCCCTTGCAACCGATGTGAAGTCAAAGCCGCCCTTTTTCATCATCAGCCTCAGCTCCTCGGTGTCAAACTGCGAAAACTTAGCGGCAAGCGTGCTCCTGATACAATCATATGTCTTGTAGGGAGCGGTGTCCACAGCCTCAAACTTTTCGCACGCCCAGCTGTCAGGGTGCCTTCTCTTGTGGCTGTCAAACAGCTTTCTAAGCTCCGAGCTCTTGTCATCGCTGTCCTCTCGCTCGCCAAGCCTTACAAGCCGCAGTATCTCACGAAAGGTCATCTCCTTGCTGTTCGTTTCCTTCATATAGCCGATGATCGCACATAGAAGCAGTATCGTCATTCTGTCCCAGTAGGGGTCGCAGCGTGTGCCCTCTGATTCCTTGCTGTTGGTTATACCTGATGCGAGCTTTGCTATGTCCTGTGATATTTTAAGGTAATCCATTGGGTTGTAGCCGTCCGACATATCGGGGTGTATGAAATCTATAAACCTTATCTTGTAGCCCTTGTCAACAAGGTACTTGCCCCACACCTTGTACAGCTGCCCCTTAGGGTCGCAGATAAAGTATGAGCCCACCGCCTCTTTTATGTTCGGCGTGACTATTTTCCTTGTCTTCCCCGTCCCCGAGCCGCCGACTATCAGCACATTGTTGTTAAGGTTCGTTTCATAGTCATCAAGGCTGTATTCACAGCCCTCGGCGGCTCTGAAAACTCCGTTTCTGAACTCGCTTTGTGCAAATATGTTGCTTGCAAGCTTCTTTAATTCTTTTCCGTCCATTGTTATACCTCCTCAAAAATGTTCGTTATTATCCTGTCGCATATGCCAAACTCTACCGCCTGCTCTGCGTTCATAAAGTTGTCAAACGATGTTGCCTCGTTTATCTCCTTGATCGTCTTGCCGGTGTGCTTGGCGAGTATGCCGTTCATGACATCACGGGTCTTGTTGATCGACTCGGAGATCTTAGATATGCTTGTTGCCGAGCCTCCCACGCCTCCACCGATAAGGACCTCGTGGATCATGACCTCTGAATGAGGCAGAATACATCTGTGACCCTTAGTGCCTGCTGCAAGCAGTACCGCCGCCATACTCGCAGATCTCCCGAGGCAGTATGTATGCACCTCGTTCTTAATGCCCTGCATGATGTCGTATATCGCCTGTCCTGCGATGACCTCACCTCCGCCCGAGTTTATTACTATTTTTATAGGCTCGGGCGACTGGGTGAGATACCCAAAGCTCATAAACGCATTAACAGCCGTTTCGTCATTTATCTCGCCGGTAATAAGTATTATCCGCTTTGATAAAAGCTCGTCTTTCAGCGAGATAGATGAGGTCGAGTTTGCGCCCTTGTGGATATAGCTGGGTGCTGAAAGAATGATCCTGTTATTCATGTTCTGCCTCCTTGTAGTCGTGTGTTTCTTCTGTGATTACATCATATCATATTATCTGAGTACTTTGTTTTTCCTTTAGAAACAAAATGTTGGCATAAAAAAAGCGCCGCAAGTGCGACGCTGTCTGATAGCTTTAGAGCTGAGTCAAGTGATAATGCAGAAAACATCTCTAAATCTTTCAGTAAATTGTATTGCTTTTTGCATTAGTTCAGAGATGTTCTATCTCTTTTTCCTTGTCCTTCTGCTTTGTTATCCCGCCCGGCTGCTTTCGTATTGTCATACCGGTCATTTCATATAGCTTTTGGTTGACTGTATCATAGTCGGGAAAATCATTATAATCGTTAAGTATCCCTTCGATGACCTCTTCCTTTGTACCGTGAGGATAGCGCTCGTCCTCATTGCGGTAGAGGATAAATCTCACCCGTTCCTCACGGTTCAGTTTCATTGCGATAGCAAGAGCTATCAGAAGATCACGGGAAGGGAACTTGCCCTTGCCCATGCTAAGTGTAGTCACCGTTGACGGTACTGCGCAGATCATTTCCGCAAGCTCCGAGGCGCTTCTGTCCTTTCGTTCGTAATGGTCGCCGGAATAATCCTCTTTTGGAGTGTTCAGCCAATCGATGATGACGTCAGATATCATTTGCATGGAGAAATCCTTGTCTGTCTTCTGAGGATTTTGCCTGAGATACTTTATGCGCTGATCTTTTATCTCCTGACATATCCTGAAATAGCTCTGTTCTCTTTCCTGCTCCGATCTTTCAAATTCTCTGTACATTCTGCTCCTATCGATCTCGCTGAGATCACTGCTGCGTAATGGATAGTAGAACCCCGGGCCGGTATCACCGTCGAACAACCTGACGGATTCCAGCTCCCACTGTCGTGTGAGGATAAATTCTTGTCGGAATTTCTCGAACCTCCTGAGCTTGTCATAAAGAGTCCTGTCGTTTATCGCAAGAGTAATGCCGGTAATATAGAAATCGAGGCCCATACGATCATTTATATAGCTGCTTACTATGTCATATGCTTCCACGGGATCAAAGGAATAGTCGCTGCTCCCCGTACCCAGCAGAGGAAATACTATCGACTCTGCATCAAGTTCGTCGGCACCTTGTAAAGCAAGCTTATAAATAAAAATGTGAATGTGGATTTTGACAGATTGCTGTAATTTGATATGAACGTTCCAAATCAGTACGAACGTTCTTGCGATTGATTGGGATCTGTGCTATAATATGAAAAACCACCGAACCTTTCACAGGCTTTTCCGACTTATATTAACAAGACCGGTCAACGAGAGGAAACACACATGGAAAACTACATCACAAACGAGCTTATCGAAAGCACATATCTTTTCAGTGCAAAGCGCATATCAGACAGCGAGGCGGCTAAGGACTTATCGCAGGATATACTTCTTACCGCCATGCAGAATATCTCAATGGGCAAGCAGTTTGTCAGCTTTAATTCATGGTACTGGCGCATGGCAAGAAACAAGTATGCCGACCTGATTGAAGCACGTCAGATGATCCGTGAGCTCCCGCTTGATGAAGCGCTTAATGTGCGTGATATGTCAGTGCAGCCAATTGACGCTCTGAGCCGTATAGACAGCATATTTGCTATATCTGCTCTCGATGAAACGGCAGCCCCGCAGCAGCCCTATGACAATTCGGTGGTGCTTGAAAACGTCAGCTTCCGATACGAGGGCACCGAAAAAGACGCAATCCACGGACTTGACATGACTATCCGAAGCGGCGAGCATATTGCGCTGGTGGGGCCGTCGGGCGGCGGCTGCGGTTTGCTTTCAGAGTTCTTTCCAAGCCCCGTTACATCCCACGTAAGCACCTGAAAATATGAAAAAATTGTTGACAAACAAGCACGGTTATGTTATAATTTTATATGTATAGGTATAAGATTTATACCGACACGAAAAAACCAAATAATGGAGGTAGATTATATGAAGACATTAAAGAAGCTTTCGGCAGTGCTTGTAGCTTTAGCTCTTGCTTGCCCGACCGTTTTCAGCGTCAGCGCTGCGGAAGATTCGTTCTCGTTCGACGAGACAACAAACACCCTGACTATCAGCGGCCCTATCACATATGATGAACTGCAGAATTACGAAGAAAGAGAGGATGTTAAGCACATCGTAGCTGTTGAGGGCGCAAAGTTTACAGGCGATTATTGGGAAGATGCATTTTACGGTTGGGAATATATTGAGAGCGTTGACCTTTCCAAGGCTGATTTCTCGGAAGTTACAGATATGGGCTTTTTTTTGAGCTACTGTGAAAACCTGAAAGAGATAAATATGTCCGGTGCCAACACCGGCAACTGTGAAGATTTCGAGGATCTGTTCTCCGATAATGATTCCCTTGTATCCCTGAATGTCGAGGGTATGGATGTTTCCTCCGGTAAGACCTTTGATGAGTGCTTTGAGTGCTGCCACAACATAGAGGTCATTGACATTTCGTCCTGGGATCTCTCAAATGCATATGTTTTCTCCGGAATGTTCTATCACTGCTACGATGCAAGGTCCATAATTCTTCCTGAAACTGTCACTATCAAGGAAGAATATGGATATTACACTACATATAATATGTTTTATGAAACAGAGTCTGTTGAAGAGATAAACCTGAGCGGCTTCGTCTTCCCGGAAGGTGTTGATAGAGACATTTCTAATATGTTTTACGACAGCTCTGTGCGTGCGCTCCATCTGCCCGAAAATTTCTCCATCGTTTCGAATATGGGCCTTGAAAACGCAGAGAACGGCTACTACGGCAATTATCTCGGCTGGATAGATACAGCTGCCGAGGAAGACGGCATCATCAGCGGTGACGGCGACTATGCTGTGTTAGATCGTGGCGCAGGAACATATCTCCGCATAAGACCGACCAACAAGCACGAGGGCACACCTGCTACCTGCGAGGAGGACGGCGTCCTTGATTATTACACTGTTGTTCTGGATACGGCATATTTCCCCGACGGGATCATCCCCGAGGACTATGAGTATATCAAGTACTATGACGAGAATGCTGTTTATGAGGTAAAGGACATAAATGGTGACGGCACTATCGATGAGAGCGACCTCGTTTCTCCCGCTATCGGCCACGACTGGGGCGAGTGGGAAGTAGTTACCGAGCCCACCACCGAGACCGAAGGTCTCAGAAGAAGAGTCTGCAAGAACGACCCGAGCCACGTTGAGGAAGAAGTTATCCCGAAGCTTGACCCCGAGGAGAGCACATCCGAGAGCGAGACTGAGTCCGAGACCGAGAGCGAGACAGAGTCCGCAGCTGATTCCGCAGCAGACAGCTCCAAGGCAGACAGCTCCTCCAAGGCATCATCCTCCGAAGCTGCAAAGACAGCAAGCACCACAACTACCACCAACCCCGGTACCCCACCAACCCCGGTACCGGTGCAGCTACCGCAGCCTTCGGCCTTACAGCAGCTCTCGCAGCAGCAGTTGTTGTAACAAAGAAGAGAAATAAGTAATTGATCTTTTGATATGAGAAAACGCCCTGATTAAATGTCAGGGCGTTTTTGTTTGTCATGCCTTATGTAATACACTGTCACTTGTTCATGCTCTGCTCGATAAGCTCTATCTTGCTGTAGGTCGTGGAGGAGGACGCCCCCTGTGCGAAGAGCACGTCTGTTGCGCCGACCTGCTTGCAGAAATCAACGGAGTTGATGTCGAAGAACCTCGGGTCACAGAGGTAGATCTTCTCGAATGACGAGGTCAGAAACGGCAGAAGAGCATTTCCGTAGCTGTCCTTGAAGATGACAAGGGTGCGGTCATTGTCAACGTCGGTGTCGACCTCAAGGATAAGGCTGTCGCTTCCAACAAAAATAGTGTAGCTTGAGCCGATGTCGAGATCCTCAAAGAACAGCGACCCCTCGTAGCCCTCATTGAAGTAGGTGTCGTGATAGGTGAAGGTGCAGTTGTCCAGGTTCGCAGGCTTGTAGTAGGTGAAGGTGTCAGGATACTCGGCCAGTGCGTCGATGCCTGTCACCGAGTAGAAAGCCCCGAGATAGCCCTCACGGTCAATTTTTTCATAGGTGGTGTAGTCTGCAAAGTCCAGCCCCAGCTGCTCGGCAAACACCTGTGCGGAATAAAACGCCGCAAGGGGCTGCCAGTGATAGTCAGTTCTCGAATAGAGATATTCAGCCTTGTGAGCTTCAAGGGCATCGTTGACATAAACGCCCTTGGCAACCTTAAGCTTGTCATACTGATCCTTTGCGCTCTCCGCCTGGTCTGAATAGTCGCCCCTGACGTCCTCGGGAGTATAAAGCGCCTGGGAGGAGGGGATACACATAAGCCAGGTGTTAACATCGGTCCCCACAGCCGTTGCGAAGCTGTCCACCGTCTCGGCAAAATATTCGCCCACATCATCGCTGTAATAGAACTGCTCCATAGCCCTCACAAGGGGAGTCCCGATATCGGAAACAAGACAGCCGTTTATTATCTCGCAGGTCTCCTCTTCAAGTCCCAGAGAGGTGGAGACAAGGGTGGTCGTCTCAACGGTCGTAGTGGTGGTGGTCTCCTCGGTGGTCGTCTCCTCGGGAGCAGGCTCTGTTGTCTCGCCTGACTGTGCGCTGCCTTGCTCGGCAGTCACGGTCGTGGCGCCGCTGTCGCTGCCGATAGAGTTTCCGCAGCCGCAGCACAAAACACACATAAGCGCTGCTGCTGTTATAAGCTTTTTATTCATGATTATCCTCCTTTTTATACTCTTCAATTATCCGATCATCTGATATCCTCATAGTGCGGTCAGACCGCAGTTTTAGTATAGCACAGTTTAGTATGATTGTAAACCCCCGGAAAAACTGATTGTATACCAAAAAATAAAAACGGGTTGACAATCGGCTTTAAGTGTGCTATAATAGACAGGTAAAGGGGATATGTAAAATGAATGAAATGACAAAAACCGGCCGCAGGATATCAACAGTTGATACGGCCTATATCGCAATGTTTTCAGCGCTGATAGCTGTGTGCTCCTGGATATCAATACCCACAGCAGTGCCGTTTACGATGCAGACCTTTGCTGTGTTTCTCACACTTCTTATGCTCGGGGGCAGGCGTGGCTTTTTCTCGGTGCTCACCTATATCCTTCTGGGAGCCGTGGGAGTCCCGGTGTTCTCGGGCTTCAAGGGCGGTGTCTCGGCGCTGTTCGGAATGACCGGCGGATACATCTTAGGCTTTCTTCTCACAGCCCTTATCTACCGGGCGGCTGAGAGGTTTATATCAACGAACGCCATTGTAAAGATCGCATCTCTCATTATCGGTCTTGCGGTGTGCTATGCTTTCGGAACTGTGTGGTTCATCGTTATCTACTCGAGAGACGTAAAGCAGATCGGTCTTTCTGCTGCGCTTTCTATGTGTGTAACACCCTTTCTTCTTCCTGACGCAGTAAAGCTTGCCCTTGCGTGGACGGTTTCTCTTGCGCTGAAAAAGCGCATAAGGCTGTAAAAAAAAGAGCTAAGATCAGATTTCTGCTTCCGGCAGGTGCGTGCACCTGCACCCAATACGTTGCCGCTCCGCTCGATTCGCTCGATCGCTGTCCCGGGTGGTAAGCTACAACCTTTGTGGCTCGGTAACTTTCAATAGCTATAGGCTTTTACTAATATAAACAAAAGCTGTTAAATCCGCCAGAGGCAAAGCCGTGCGGCGAGCAGCGCCCAGGTCGGCGCTGGACCCGCCCTGGACACCCTGGCGGATTTTTTTAGCTTTGTTGGGTATTTCAGCTCTGTTATGTTTTTCAGCTCTGTTGCGTATTCCGCCAGAGGCTCGCCGGCAGGGGCGTGCCCCTGCACCCAAATCCCTCGCCTTGTACCTTGTGCGAAGCCAAAGCTTTGTCTGGCTCGGGGCTAAGGTTTGTTGTTGAACGTGCTCTTACCCCTGGCGGATCTAACAACCAAGCTGTGTAACGGACATTTCAGCTCTTTCCCAAAGTTCACGCAGTGGTGCAAATGAAAAGTCTCGTCGAAGCTTCCCCCCTCCCCTCCGGGGAGGGGTGCTCGCCGCACGGCTTTGCCCCTGGCGGATTTAACAACCAAGCTGTGTAACGGACATTTCAGCTCTTTCCCAAGGTTCGCAAAGCGTGACTGTTGAAAAGCCTCGTCGAAGCTTCCCCCCTCCCCTCCGGGGAGGGCGGCGAGGTATTTTTTGTTTGTGCGAAACCCGGATGGGTGGGGGCGGCGGTCCAGGGGCTCGCCCCTGGCCTGCCTTGACAGGGGGGAGCAAAAGTGCTATAATCAAGTGAAGAAACAAACAGGAGGAGAAAAGATGCTGACATTTGAAGAAGAAAAAAACGGTTTTAATGTCCAGTCCAAGGTGGAGGGCACAAAGTTCATAGCTATACTTTCAGGAAAGGCAGACACCATCGCTTCGCCGGCTCTGCTGGATGCTTTCACGCAGGCACAGGAGGTAAGCGAGATAACGGATGTCCTGCTGGATATGTCGGAGCTTGCATATATCTCGTCCTCGGGGCTTCGTGTGCTTCTCAAAATGAAAAAAGCCATCGGTGACGGCTCCTTTGTTATGACCGGCCAGAACGACACTATCAAGATGATAATGGAAGCAACAGGCTTTGCAGATGTCCTCTGATAAATTATGATATAACAAGACCCGAAAGCGAGTTTTTTCGCCTTCGGGTCTTTTCTTATTATTCGTCTTATGCGTCGAGAGCTTCACGAACGCCCTTGACAAACTCGCCGATGTATTTATGTGCGTCTTTGCCGTATTTCTCGGAGAGAGAAACGATAGCGCTTCCGATGATGACACCGTCAGCATACTGTGACATAGCCTTTGCCTGTGCCGGGTCCGAGATGCCAAAGCCTATGCAGGCAGGCACGTTCTTGTGCTCCCTGATAGGGGAGAGCAGGTCGGAGAAATCGGTGTTTATCTCTTTTCTTGTTCCTGTAACACCCAGAGAGGACACCACATAGAGAAAGCCCTTTGCTTCGTCCGATATCATCCTTACTCTTTCCTTTGAGGTGGGAGCCACAAGGAAGATATTGTAGATGCCGTTCTTTTCAGCTTCAGCCTTTACCTCGTCACGCTCCTCAAAAGGCATATCCGGAACGATAACGCCGTCTATCTGATTCTCCTTGCAGAGCGTAAAGAACTTCTCGGTGCCGTATC
>CADCFQ010000023.1:15364-56356 GCA_902800795.1 uncultured Ruminococcus sp.
TGAAGATGGTGTTGAGATACATCATAAGCAGCAGAGGCTTGTCGGTCTTTTTTCTCAAGGAGACCACCATTTTGAATATCTCATCAAGGTTGACTCCGCCCTCAAGCGCTCTCAGTGATGCTTTCTGTATCGTGGGACCCTCTGCTATGGGGTCAGAGAAGGGAACACCTATCTCAACTATATCAGCGCCGTTATCGAGCATAGCTAAAACGTTCTTCTCGCTTGCTTCAAGGTCGGGGTCGCCGGCTGTTATAAATGTTATGAGCGCCTTTCTGTTCTCCTCTGCCAGCCCGGCAAAGCAGCTGTCTATCCTATTGCTCATCAAGTTCAACTCCTTTGTATCTTGCTACCTGGTAAACGTCCTTGTCTCCTCTGCCGGAGAGGTTGATGACGATGATCTGATCCTTTGTCATCTTCTTTGCCTGCTCCATAGCAGCCCATACAGCATGAGAGGACTCGATAGCAGGGATTATGCCCTCGGTCCTTGAAAGATACTCAAAAGCCTCCACTGCCTGTGCATCGGTAACGCTCACATAGTCGGCTCTGCCGATGGTCTTGAGATAAGCGTGCTCCGGGCCTATGCCGGGATAGTCAAGACCTGCCGAGATCGAATAAACTGGAGCTATCTGACCGTATTTGTCCTGAAGGAAAAGCGACTTCATACCGTGGAAGATAGCCATGGTCCCAAGCGCCATAGTTGCGGCGGTATCGGGTGTGTCAACACCTCTGCCGGCTGCTTCTGCGCCGATGAGCTTTACATCCTTGTCCTCTATGAAATCATAGAAAGCGCCCATAGCGTTTGAGCCGCCGCCCACGCAGGCGACCACACAGTCGGGGAGCCTGCCCTCAGCTTCTCTGAGCTGTGCCTTTATCTCCTCGCTGATTATCTTCTGAAAATCCCTTACCATAGTCGGATAGGGGTGAGGTCCCATTACCGAGCCTATGCAGTAGAACGTTGTGTCGATGTTTGATACCCAGTCACGGAACGCTTCGTTGATAGCGTCCTTGAGGGTGGCTGTTCCGCTGTCAACGCCAGTTACCTTGGCGCCCAGCAGGTTCATCCTGAACACATTGAGGGACTGTCTTTCCATATCGGTGCTTCCCATATAGATCTCGCAATCCAGACCCAGCAGCGCACAGACAGTTGCAGTAGCGACACCGTGCTGTCCGGCGCCTGTTTCAGCGATGATACGCTTCTTGCCCATTTTCTTTGCAAGCAGCACCTGACCGAGACAGTTGTTGATCTTGTGGGCTCCGGTGTGGTTAAGATCCTCTCTTTTGATATAGATCTTAGCTCCTCCCAGATCCTTGGTCATCTTCTCGGCATAGTAGAGCAGAGAAGGGCGGTTAGCATAATCACGGTAGAGCTTAGCAAGCTCCTCTTTGAACACCGGATCGTCCTTATATCTGTCATAAGCCTCTTCCAGCTCATGAACAGCCGTCATGACAGTCTCGGGCACATACTGTCCGCCGAAAACGTCAAAGCGTCCTTTTTCATTCATTTTGATTCCTCATTTCATTATAACTCTCTGACTGCTCGCACAAGCGCCAGTATCTTGTCTCTGTCCTTGATGCCTTCTGTCTCGCAGGAGCTTGAAGCGTCAACTCCCACAGCGCCGAGACCTTCGGTCAGTTGTCTTACGTTTTCCGCCGAAACTCCGCCTGCCAGCATAAAGGGGGTCTCAAAGACCGCACTCTTTATTATCTGCGTGTCGGCAGTTTTTCCTGTTCCCCCGACAGCTCCCTTTACAAAGCTGTCGATAAGGAGCCTGTCGGCGCCCAGCCTGTCGGCTCTCTCGATAGTGTCCGGGCTGTCTGCTCTTACGGCCTTCCATATCTCGCCGTCAAAGCAGCTGCGAAGCTTTTTTATATAGTCCTTATCTTCATTCCCGTGAAGCTGGATAACATCCGGCTTTTCGGGAAAGTTCTTTTCAATCTCGCTAATGGGCTCGTCAACGAAAACGCCCACAGTTTTTATCCCATTGTCAAGGCTTCCTTTGAGCTTCAAAAACGTCCCGGGGTCAATGCTCCTCTTAAAGCCCCCCGAGAGGATGAACCCTGCATAGTCGGGCTTGGCTTCATTGACAAAGCTTATGTCCTCTTTCCTGCGAAGTCCGCATATCTTGACGAACATCATACACCGTTCCTCAGAAGCATCAGTGTGTCAGCAATGTTTCCCGAGCGCATGAGCGTCTCACCGATGAGCACTGCGTCCGCACCGTAAGCGCTGACTGTTCTCATATCCTCGTTGGTCTTTATCCCGCTCTCCGAGACAAGAACCTCGCATTTTGTAAGCTCTGCAAGTCTTGCGGTAGTCTCCAGCGAGACCTCAAAGTTTGTAAGGTCACGGTTGTTGATACCGAGACAGTCGGTAGGCAGGTCGCCCACCTTTTCTATCTCTTTCTCGTTGTGGACCTCTGTCAGCGTCTGGAGCCCCAGCTCGTGAGCGAGCGCCATATACTCCTGCATCTGTGCCCTGTCAAGGATAGCTGCGATAAGCAGCACCGCATCTGCGCCTATGGCTCTTGCTTCGTATATCGAATACTCGTCGATTATGAAATCTTTCCTGAGTATCGGTATAGCTATCTTTTCTCTGATAGCCTTCAGATACTCCGAGCTTCCCTGAAAATAATGCTCTTCTGTCAGGCAGGACACCGCTGCCGCACCGCTTTTCTCATAGCAGACAGCTGTCTCCACAGGCCTGAAATCAGGGCTTATCAGTCCCTTTGAGGGGGAGGCTTTCTTCACCTCGCAGATAACGCTTAGTCTGTCCTGCTTGAGCGCCCTGGCAAAGCTCACAGGTGTGTGTGAACACTCTCTGCACATAGCCTTGACGTCCGCAAGGCTGAGTCTTTGCTTTTCACGTTCAAGCTGTTCTTTTCTCTTTTCGCAGATATCATCCAGTATCATTTGCCGGTGCTCCTGTTGGTGTATTCTATAAGTTCATTGAGCTTGCGCAGCGCTCTTCCGCTGTCGATAGCTTCTCTTGCGATCTCGATACCCTCCTCGATAGAGCCGGCCTTCTCGCACACATAGAGCGCACAGCCGGAGTTGAGCAGAACTATATCTCTCTTGGGGCCCTTCTCGATGCCCTTTAAGATATTGAGGGTTATCTGTGCGTTATCAAGTGCCGAGCCGCCCACGATATCGGAGAGTCTTCCTCTTCTCATGCCGAAGTCCTCGGGCTTTATCTCATACTTGATGAGCTTTCCGCCGTTTATCTCGCAGATAGTAGTAGCGTCGGAAATGGATATCTCATCGAGCCTGTCGTTTCCGTAAACCAGGAACGCTCTCTTGATACCAAGGTTCATAAGCACTTTTGCCATAGGCTCCAGCAGGTCCTTGTCATAGGTGCCGAGGATCATATAGTCGGCTCTTGCGGGGTTAGCAAGAGGTCCTAAGATATTGAACACTGTTCTTATTCCTGTCTGTGCTCTTGTGGGGCCCACAAAGCGCATAGCGCTGTGATAGGACTGTGCGAACAGGAAAGATATCCCTATATCGTTCACTGCAGCCTCTGCCTGCTCGTGGGTGGACTGGATCTTTACGCCGAGAGCTTCGAGAACATCAGCCGCACCGCTCTTAGAGGATACGCTTCTGTTTCCGTGCTTGGCCACCTTCTGTCCGGCGGCAGCGATAACGAAGGAAGAAGTGGTGGAGATATTGAAGCTGTTTGCAAGGTCTCCGCCTGTTCCCACGATATCGAGAACGTCGCTTACCTCGACCTTTGCCATCTTCTCACGCATTACCTTGGCAAAGCCTGTTATCTCGTCGATAGTCTCGCCCTTCATCCTCATAGCTGTCAGCAGAGCGCCTATCTGTGCGTCGGTAGCTCTGTCGGACATGATAATGTCCATAGCCTTGTGAGCTTCCTCTTGCGTCAGGTCGATGCCCTCTGTTACCTTTTTGAGGAAGGGCTTGAGCTCTGTTCTTTCAGAAACAGGAACGCTGGGTCTTGCCGAAGCGCTGGTGTTTATTCCTGCGATATTGGAAAGGAAGTTTTCGATAATAGCGGAGCCTGCCTCTTTAGTCAGTATGGACTCGGGGTGGAACTGAACTCCGTAGGTCGGGTGGTCTCTGTGTCTGATCGCCATTATCTGAGCGTCCTTGTCGGTGGCTATCACAGACAGGCACTCCGGCATACTTGAAGGGTCAACGATGAGCGAGTGGTATCTAGCACCCTTTATCGTTGTCGGCAGACCCGAGAACAGGGGATTGTCGGTGTTCAGCGTTATGGGTGTCTGCTTTCCGTGGAGCTGCTCTTTGGCGTGGATTATCCTTGCGCCAAAGGCTTCTGCTATTGCCTGGTGACCCAGGCATACGCCAAGGATCGGGATCCTGCCCGAGAATGTCTTTACAGCCTCGACCGAGATCCCTGCGCTTTTCGGAAAGCCTGGGCCCGGTGAGATAACTATCGCACTGGGTGCCATTTTCTCGATCTGGTCAATTGTGATCTCGTCGTTTCTTGCCACAGTAATATCGTTTGTCAGCACACCGATAGCCTGATAGAGGTTATAGGTGAAGCTGTCGTAATTGTCTATCAGTAAGATCATTTTGATTCCCTCCTTGGGAGTAAGCTCTCCGGTTACTTTACAAATCTTTCAAGGAAAGACTTGTCGTTGAAATAATTTATCCCTATTGCGTCTCTGACCTCTTCGACAGTCTTGTTGGAGACTTCGATGGCCTTTTCTGTGCCCTTCTTCAGGATGTTGAGCAGCTCGCCCTTGTCCTTTTCATATTCCTCTCTTCTTGCTCTGATAGGAGCCAAAAACTCCTGCATAACGCTGTTGAGGAACTTTTTGCACTTCATATCGCCAAGGCCTCCACGCTCGTAGTGTTCCTTCATCTCGTCAAGGTTCTTATAGTCGGGGAAGAACTTCTCAAAGTCCTCGTCTGTCGAGAACGCCTCGAGATAGATGAACACGGGGTTGCCCTCGGTGTGGCCGGGGTCGCTGACGTTTATATGAGTGGGGTCTGTATACATAGACATTATCTTCTGCTTGAGCGTCTTCTCGTCGTCCTTGAGATAGATGCAGTTGCCGAGAGATTTGCTCATCTTTGTGTTGCCGTCTATTCCCACAAGGCGGTTGCAGCTGGCGTTGTCTGGAAGAACAGCCTCGGGCTCTACCAGGATGTCACACTTATATATCCTGTTGAAGGAGTTTACTATCTCTCTTGCCTGCTCCAGCATAGGCAGCTGGTCCTCGCCCACAGGCACATACTTTGCCTTGAAGGCGGTTATGTCTGCGGCCTGGCTGATAGGATAGGTCATAAAGCCGACTGGGATGCTTCTCTCGAAGTCACGCATCTTTATCTCGTTCTTGATAGTGGGGTTGCGCTCCAGTCTCGACATAGTGACGAGGTTTGAATAATACATCGGCAGCTCATAGAGAGCAGGGATGTGAGACTGAACGAGGAAGGTGGTCTTCTCGGGAGTAAGACCCACAGCCAGATAGTCAAGCATAACTTCCAGGATGTTCTGTCTTATCTTTTCGGGGTTGTCGGCGTTGTCGGTCAGCGCCTGAAGGTCCGCTATCATTACAAAGGTATCAAACTTGTCTGTGTTCTGAAGCTCGACTCTCTTTCTCAGCGAGCCTACATAGTGTCCCAGATGAAGGGCTCCTGTTGGTCTGTCTCCGGTCAGGATTATCTCTTTTTTCATTGTTTATAATTCTCCTTATTATATGTTTTCTTTCCCTCACCGCCTGCGGCGGCTCGGGGGTTTGCGAAAAATGCACCTCCCCCGCCTACGGCGGGGAGAGCATTTTTCGCCGTTTTTTTGTTCGTGTTTTCTTTCCCTTACCGCCTGCGGCAGGTTCGGGGCTGTGCTCAAAAAGGTGTTTTCCCTGCGTGGGAGATACCGTTTTTTCGCCGTTTTTTTGTTCGTGTTTTATTGCCCTTACCGCCTGCGGCAGATTCGGGGCTGTGCTCAAAAAGGCGTTCCCCCTGCGTGGGAGATACCGTTTTTCACCGTTTTAAATGATCGTGGAAACTGCATTGGTGTTTCTGTCAGAGCTTTGAAGCTTCCTTGACTGCGTTTATAACAGCCATAGCCTTGTTGCAGGACTCCTCATACTCTGCTTCGGGGTCGGAGTCGGCAACGACGCCGCCGCCTGCCTGGACATAAGCCTTGCCGTTCTTGAAAAGCACCGTCCTTATAGCTATGCACATATCCACCGAGCCGTCAAAGGCGATGTAACCGACTGTTCCGCCGTAGAGGCCTCTTTTTGTGGTCTCCAGCTCGTCGATTATCTCCATAGCCCTTACCTTGGGTGCTCCCGAAAGTGTTCCTGCCGGAAGAACAGCCATAAGCGCATCCAGCGCTGTCTTGTCCTCACGAAGCTTACCCTTTACATTCGATACCAGGTGCATTACCTTTGAGTATCTCTCCACCAGCATAAAGTCCGTTACCTCAACAGTTCCGAACTTCGATACTTTGCCGATATCGTTTCTTCCGAGGTCTACGAGCATAGTGTGCTCGGCTCTTTCCTTGGGGTCGCCCAGGAGTTTCTGCTCGTTCTCGATATCCTCGTCGTGGGTCATACCTCTCTTAATGGTTCCTGCGATAGGTCTTGTTATGACCGTTCCCTGCTCAACGCTTACGAGCATCTCCGGCGAGGAGCCTGCCACAGCGTAGTCGTTGTGCTTGAAGTAGAAAAGATAGGGAGAGGGGTTTGTGGAGCGAAGCATCCTGTAAACGTCGAAGCTGTCGGGAGGGGAGTCGATCTCGAACCTCTGTGAGGGGACTACCTGGAAGATCTCGCCGTCCCTGATATATTCCTTGGCCTTCTTTACGTTTTCCATATACTGCTCCTTGGTGATGTTCGATCTCACCTCGGTGCTGTCCTCAAGCTTCTTTGCTGTCCTGAGTGCGGGAACGTAGTTCCTGAGAGTCTCTGTTATCTCGTTCGCTCTCTTTTCAAGCTCCTGATACTTAGCCTCGATATCGTCGCTCTTGTTGACGTTCTGGATTATGACAGCCTTGTTTGAAAGGTGGTCATAAGCTACCAGTGTCTCGAACAGGTGAAGGTCTGCATCAGCAAGTCCCAGGTCATCATTGGGGACGTTTGTCAGGGTCTTCTCATAGTATCTTATCATATCATAAGCGAAATAACCGATAAGTCCGCCTGTCAGCTTGGGATAGCTGTTGAACCTGGGCGAGCGGTGAGCTCTTGCAACACCTGTAAGATAAGCCACAGGGTCAACGTTCTCAACTGTCTCGTCTGCCTGGCCCTTTCTCCTGATGGTCAGCACATGGTCCTTCAGGATATACTCCTCTGTGGGGTCGATGCCTACATAAGAATATCTGCCCCACTTGTCCTTGTTGTCCACAGACTCCAGGATGAAGCAGTCATCATAGACCTCGTGCAGACAGTTGAACAGCTGGACCGGTGTGAAAGCGTCCATGAGCAGCTCATAGAACACGGGAACTGTCTCATATTTGTCCAGCAGTTTTTTCACTTCTTCGATCTTCGGATACAGCATAAAATTACCTCCTTGGTATAAAAAACAGCAATAAAAAAAGTCCTAAAGTCACAAAGCTTTTTCAGCTTGGGACGATAGAACCGTGGTGCCACCCAAATTCCCGGCAGTAGTCTGCCGGCTCACAGATACGCATTCTCGGAAGACTCTTCCTCGAAATCAATATCCTGTCCACTAACGCAGGAACCTCGGCGAGTGATACTCGATCTCTCTTTCACACCGCTCCTCACAAATCCATTCACTCTGACACCCGCTGTGCGTTCACACCGGCCACGCACTCTCTGAAAGCATCCTTCAAAGCTACTTACTTTTGCTCATAGGATTTAAGATATTTAATTCTTTTACATTATATTCTGTTTTCCCCTGTTTGTCAAGGGCAGAAAGCACCGAAATGATGAACATTAAGTAAACAATAAATTTACAAACCTTAAATTGCAAAGAATATAAAATAAATTTTTCCAAAAGCGTTGCATTTGAGGATAAAATGATGTATAATAAATATAAGTACATCTACTCGTACATTTTATTGTACAGAACAAAGGGGAAAGCCTATGAAAATAAGAGCTAACCGAAAATACACGACCATAGCATTCTATGCGGCGGCGGTCATAGCTGTCAATGTGCTGCTGATCGTTGCTATGCTGAAGATCGGCACCATAGCGAAGCTGTTTTCAACGCTTGTGGGCGCAATGTCGTCGGTCATCTGGGGGCTTATAATCGCCTTTCTGATGAACCCGATAATGATGGGCTTTGAAAAGCTGGTGCGAAAACGGATCTATAAGAAGGAAGAACACTCAAATGTCCTGCGGGCGATCTCGATAATAGTAGCGTCGCTCGTGTTCCTCGGAGTGGTAGCAGGCCTTATCTGGATAGTTGTGCCGGAGCTTATAAACTCCATAAAGGAGATCTTCAAGAACTGGGGAGACATAAGTGACAAGATACAGTCCTGGGTAAACAGGCTGTTCAAGAGCAACCCCCAGGCGAAGAAGGTCGTGCTGGACAAGTTCCATGAACTGACGACAGACTTTGACACGCTCTATGACAGGTTCGAGCCGATGTTTGATAACATCCTTTCCGGAGCGTGGGGCTTTGTCACCTTTGTAAAGGACTTCGTTATCGGCTTCTTTGTTTCGATCTATCTGCTCTTCGGCAAGGAGCGATTCTTAGCACAGCTCAAGAAGCTGGTCATCTCGGTAACAAAGAAAAAGACCTGCGACAGGATAATGAGCCTGGCGGCGAGGATAAACAAGGTGTTCTCGGGCTTTTTGGTAGGCAAGATCATCGACTCCATCATAATCGGATGCATCTGCTTTGTCTGCCTGACGCTTATGAATATGCCTTACAACCTTATGATAAGCGTTATCATCGGTGTAACGAACATCATCCCGTTCTTCGGCCCGATAATCGGAGCTGTGCCTTCGACGCTGTTCATGGTCATCGTAAGTCCCCAGAAGGCGCTTATCCTTCTGATATTCATAGTTGTTCTCCAGCAGTTTGACGGAAACGTCCTGGGGCCCAAGATCCTCGGCGATTCTACGGGGCTTCCGGGCTTCTGGGTGCTGGTATCCATCCTGTTCTTCGGAGGCCTCTGGGGCTTCCCGGGAATGGTCATCGCAGTTCCTACCTTTGCTCTTATCTACAGCTTCACAAGAGAGTTCGTAGAGGACAGGCTCAAAAAGAAGAAGCTGCCTGTGGACACTGATTATTATATGGCGGATGTCGAGCATCTTTATAAGAAACCGGAGAAGCGAAAGCCGCTGACCCCGGAGGAGCTTGACAAGATAGTTATCCCGCCCAGCGACGAGGTCAACGAGGTCAACCTTGAAGCCGCCGAGGAGTCTTCTGCCGACGAGGACGACGAGGAAGAAACGCAGGCGGAAGCGCAGGCGCAGTAAAATAGCATTATTTAAGGCACTTTTGTCAGGGATTTGACAGGAGTGCCTTTTTTATAACTTAGCGAAGCGCCTGCTCAATGAATAATGAATAATGAATAATGAAGAAATAAGAATAAAGGTATCGTCCTGCGGACGATGATATTATAAAATCATCGCCGAAGGCGATACCTTAACTATTCATTATTCACTATTCATTCTTCATTATTCATTATTTCAGATATTTTTTCTGCGCTATCACAACGTGGATGATGATATATGCCGACACAAGAACAAGAACTATCGCCGAGGTTATTTTGAACACATTAGAGCCGAAATAGGACTTGGCTATCTTTGCCTTTTCCTTGACTCCCGAGCGCTCGACATCGGTAGTGGACACAAGGTCGATAGTTGCTATCTTCTGTCCTTTATAGGTCAGCTCAAGCTTGCCCAGCACATCGCCCACCTTGACAGGGGCTATGATGTTGTCGTATACCGTTATCTTCTTCTCTATATCCTTGACCTTAACATCCGAGGGCCACAGCCTTGAAAAGCCGTTCTTCGGTTTCAGGTTCGCATAGTCCTTGCCGTCGCCGTAAGCCACCTTTGCTTCGGTCAGCTCGCTGTTGGCGTCGATGAAATCCGTCATCACAAGGCTCGAATATGCCCAGTCGTAAAGGTGGATATGGTCGAGCAGATTATAGTAGACCACGTCCTCATCATAGAGGGAGCCGGGGTTTTCTTCGCCCTTGGCTATCTCGGCAGCCTGCTTCTCCATGGGCGCTCCCATAGTAACGGTCAGATAGGTTATCCCGTCCTGCTCGCTGCAGCTTGCAAGGCAGCGTCCTGCTGCTTCAAGTGTTCCCGTCTTGATGCCCTTTACCGTGTCGTAGTAATAGTCGTAATTCGGCGACACAAGAAGGTTCGTGTTATAGATGTCAGTTCCCTCGGGGTGGAAATCAGTCGGGGACATGGTGTATTCCGGCATAGCGACTATCTCGGCAAACACTGGATACTTTGTCATCGCATAGCGGCAGGCCTTGGCGATATCACGGCAGCTGGAATAGTTCTGGCTGGTAAAAAGACCGTGAGCATTTGAGAAATGTGAGTGATTCATTTCAAGGTCCTTGGCCTTCTTGTTCATAAGCTCGCAGAAGTCATTTATAGAGTCCGAGAGATTGAGAGCTATGATGTTTGCCGCCTCACAGGAGGAGGGGAGCATGAGCGCTGCCAGAAGGTCATAGCAGTTGACCTCCTCGCCCGGCTGGATATCTGCGGTGGAGGCGCCTGTGTCGTAAAGCTCATCAAAGGCTTCCGACCCTGCACTGTAATAGGTGCTCTTCATTGTCTCGGCGTCCCCCGAGAACTCATCCAGCAGCAGTATAGCCGTCATTATCTTTGTCAGTGAAGCCGGCGAGCGCTCCTCATCAGCGTTTATCTCGATCACCGGCTCACCGGTATTCATATCTTCCATATAAACAGCCTCGGAAAACAGAGTCATTTCTTCAAGCTTTCCGTCGCCGTCCTCGTCTCTTTTCGGCGTAAAATTAAAGGCCTGTGCTCCCATACACGGGATCATCAGCACCGCACAGATAAGGCAGCACAGGGTTCTTTTGAGTTTGTTCATTTATACATTCCTTTCGGATCTGATCGCATAGATATTGGCGGAGCCTTTTTTGCCTGCCACCTCGCAAAGCCCGAGATAGCAAAGCACATTCAGTTCCGTTCGGGCATCCTCGGCGCTTATTCTGCAAGCTTTCGCATAGTCCTTTGCGCCGAACCTTTCCGGCAGCCCTTCCGGGATCACCCTGCGGTAATCTTCGGGTCCTTCAAACCACACCTCGTCAATAAGCGAGACGGGCAGTCTGTCACACCTTGATGACCCTCTTTTGCGGCTCTTGTCACGGCCGTTGAGATACCTTATATCCTCGGCCTCTATCATCATGATACAAAGCCTGAACCGGGGATTATCCAGCGCATATTTTATGCTGTATATCTCTCTGAAAATGCTGTGGATGCTGTCCTTGCGGGGGCTTTTGTGCTTCTCGCCAAGCTCTCCCGTCTCGGGGTCCAGCCACCTGACATACCTCACCGGGAACACAGGATAAACAACGGTCACATCGCTGTATTCAAGAAAAGTCTCCAGCTTTTTGACCAGTCTGAAAAGCTGTCTTGTCTGTATCTCGATTATCCCGTTCTCGCCGCAGATGTCCGCCACAAAGCCGTCGACCTTCACTTCCTGACTGTCGGCGTGGGGCTCAAAGTATCGCTTTAAAACAGCGTGGAGCGTTTTTTCGCCGAGAGTGCCTATCCCGGCACGCTCTCTCTGCGCTCCCGCTGTCTGTTCACAGGCTTCAAGAAACCTTAGTTTGTCCACGTTTAAGAAATGCTGTCAGCGGTCAGCTTGTCCCACTGATCGAAATAGGTCACCTTCATAGCGTCGATATACTCCTTGTATACCTTCTCCACTGTGGGAGCGTCATAAGCATTGACCATGCTCTCGATATTGCTCTCAACATAGTCCATATCAACAGGCAAACGCTGGATGATGAAATAGCCGTAGGTCTCGTCAGCCACGAGCTCTGAGGATATCTCGTTCTCGCCAAGCGCAAAGGCCGCCTCAACAAGAGCGTCGGGATAGCCCGATGAATTCTTGCTTATATAGTAGCCGTTAGTAGCGTCCTCAAGGCCGACGTCATAGCCTTCCTTTTCTACCAGCTTCGAGAAGTCGTCAGTCTCCTGTGCCTGTGCCAGCAGGTCCTCGGCAAGGGTCTTTGCCTTTTCCTTGGCCTCAGCCATAGCGTCCTCGTCCAGCTGATAATAAGCCATCTGCTTTGCATATACCTTCTCGGACAGCGACATCGAATCATAGCTCTCTGCTGTGCTGTCGTCGAGCTCTACCTGAGCATAGTAGGGTATCATTATGTGTATCTCCCTGCAATACTGCTCGGGGTCGGAAACGATAGCCTTGAAGTCTTCCTTTGAAGTGGCATACTTGCCCTCGTTGATAAAGAGGGTGTCATATACCTTCTGATAGAGCGCAGCGCTCTCGAGGAGCTTCTTGAAAAGGTCCTCGGTCAGATAGTTTGATTTAAGGTCCTCGACAAACGCCTCGTCGCTGTCATAATTAGCCTTGGCCTGGGTCATCTGATCCTCAACGGTCTTCATATCCTCGTCATCGAGAGTTATATCATTCTCCTCGGCCAGCTTCTTCGCAACTATCTCCTGCTTGAGGGAAGTCACAACGTCCTCGATGAACAGGTCAAAGCCGCCCTCGGTGCTCTTGATGGAATCAAGGGTCGCACCGTAAGCCGACTGATACTTGTTGAGGGTGTAGTAATAGTAGTATCTGAACATCTCAAAGTCGATGTCATAGCCGTCTATCGAGCACATAACAAGATCCTTGGTGTCAACGTCCTTGCCGTCGATAACAAGGGCAGGCTCGGGAGTCTTTTCAGTGCCGCTGTCATCAACAAGGTCAGCACCCGGAGTCAGCACCTCGCTTGATGAGCTGTCAGCTGCGGATGAAGAGCTGCTCTTTGAAGAGGACGAGTCCTTCTTTGACGAGCTGCTGTCGGATTTTGCGCACGAAGCAAGACAGCATACACACATAGTCAGTGCAAGTGCTGCCGCTAAGTATTTCTTTATCATTTTACAAACCTCCATAACGTCCCATTTTCGGGGCGTTCATTTTACTTTCCTTTTTTGTCTTTATCAATAAGGATCCTCAGCGCATCCAGCGCACAGAGTATCCCTCTTGTCGTATCCTCTGCCACGTTGTCGGCATAGCCCTGCTTCGACCTTTCCACATTCCAGATCGCTGTTATAACAGCGCCGCAGCGCACATCCTTGGCGATGCCGACGGAAAAGATCGCAGCACATTCCATCTCCGAGGTCAGACATCTGCCCTTGAGATAGGATTTCCATCTTTCGCTTATATTCTCGCCCACCGGCTTATCCTCCGGCTCCACCTCGCCGTAGAAGCTGTCCTTCGAGTGAACTACCCCGACGTGATATCTGTTGCCGTCCGTGCCGTCAGATAGCTTTTCTGCGGCATCGGCAAGTGCACGGGTCACCTCAAAGTCCGCAACGGCAGGGAAGCCTATGGGCAGATACTCATGGCTGGTGCCCTCAGACCTTATGGCAGCGTTTGCAATGCAAAGGTCACCTCCGCCGACCTCAAGGTCCATACCTCCGCTGGTGCCCACACGGATAAAGGTGTCGGCTCCGCATTTTATCAGCTCCTCCACAGCGATAGCCGCAGAGGGTCCGCCTATGCCGGTGGAGCAGACGGTGACTTTCTCGCCGTCAAGAGTTCCGGTATAGACATTGAATTCTCTGTTGCAGGCCACCTGAACGGCTCCGTCAAGGTATGCGGCGATAACGGGTATCCTGGCAGGGTCGCCGGCCAGGATAACATATCTGCCCACCTCTTCGGGGAGCGTGCGGATATGGTACTGTCTTTCGGTATCCATTATGGAATTAGCCATAGTAAAAGCCCTCTTTGTCAGAAATTGTTCCCGTTCCAGCCCCAGTGGCCTGTCGGGAAATAGCTTACATATATCCTGTCCGAGGGTATCGGCAGATACTTGGTGAGAACATCAGTTATCTTTCCTGTGAGTGAGTTCAGCACCATAGCAGGAGCATTCCCGTAAAGGCTCACCTCAACGATAGCGCAGGGGTCATCCGAGCCCTTGAACCACAGTCTGTATTCGTCCTCGACGCCCACCATGAGCCAGCCCTCGGACTTTCCGGGGATAGTAGAGATAGCCTGTCCCAGATCAGCTTTTATCTTATCTGCGATATTGTTTGATATCTGCTGATTTGTCTTAACGTTGATAAACGGCATTTTGATCGTCCTTTCTTATATCTTTGAAGTTTTCATACTTATATCAAAGGCCTTTACCGAGTGGGTGACAGCGCCCACGGAAATGATATCCACTCCTGTCTCGGCGATAGCCCTGACGGTATCCTCATTCACGTTGCCCGAAGCTTCTAAAACGGCTCTTCCCTCTGCCAGCTTCACAGCCTGTGCCATAAGCTCACAGCTCATATTGTCGAGCATAACGATATCCGCACCGGCATCAAGAGCCTCTTTTAGCTCTTCAAGGCTGCCTACCTCGACTTCTATCTTGACTGTGTGCCCGAGCTTGCTTCTTAATACTCCCACAGCCTTTGTTATACTGCCGTAGGCATCAAGGTGAGTGTCTTTGAGCATAGCGCAGTCAGAGAGATTGTAGCGGTGGTTTTTTCCGCCGCCGACTGTGACCGCATATTTCTGAATGGCCCTCAGTCCCGGCAGAGTCTTTCTTGTGTCGGCTATGCAGGCGTTCGTCCCCTCTGTGAGCGAGACCAGCCTGTTCGTTGCGGTAGCTATGCCTGACATATGCTGAACGATATTGAGCGCTGTTCTCTCGCCCTTTAAAAGCGCACGGGTCTTTCCCTTCAGCGTTGCGATGATATCGCCTTTCTTCACTCTCTCGCCGTCGTGGATAAGTATCTCGCACTCAAAATCCGGGTCAAGCAGCTCGAACACTCTCATAGCAATA
The DNA here is from genome assembly GCA_902800795.1 of uncultured Ruminococcus sp. GTDB lineage: Bacteria > Bacillota > Clostridia > Oscillospirales > Ruminococcaceae > Hominimerdicola. The sequence continues at coordinate 30,267 of CADCFQ010000023.1, forward strand.
TCTATGCCGCAGAGCACGCCCTCGTCCTTCGAGACATACCTAGCCGCCGAAACGCTGTCTTCATCCACCAGAAGATCGGTGGTAACGTCAATATAGTTTATATCCTCATTAAGAGCCGTCTTAATGATATCGTCTGTCTGAAACTGCATCAGCTTCATTTGATTACCTCCAGTTTTAGCTCAGCAGAAAAACCTTGCTTCTCCGAAATGCTCTTTCAGTTTATCAGGTGAGCAGTCTGTCTGATTATCTCCATATATTTTTCGATCTCATCTTTATCAAAACCGAAAACATCTTCGATATCATATCCCGGGAGCCAGCAGGTCATGTGGTGAAAGCAGTCTTTTTCATCGGGCTTTTCAACATACACCTTGACTTTCCCGGAAGATAGAAATTCGGAATGAACGATCTCGGTGTCATCATCGAGAGTCATAAACGGGTACATCATATCAAAACCTCCCGGTCGGCAGGCGGTTCAGAACCCTGCCTCATAGTCTATATCCAGTTCCACATTGCCGAAGGCTATATCGCAGGCCTCGCTCAGAACTATGTAAGCCACCGTTGCAAGTGACTTTGCTTCAATATAATCACGGTCTATCTTAAAGCTGTAGCGGTCAAGAAAATCCATTATCTCCTCACAGAGCTTCAGGCCGTCCTTGAGCTCGCCAACCTCCGGCATAACGAAGTATGCCTTCTGCATGACCTTTCTTATGTCGGTCCTTATCCCTCTCGGAACTCTTGGCGCATCCTCGTCTATCTTATAGTCATAAGCTACAAGCTCGTCCTTTGGGCTGTCTTTCAGCTTTGCCGCAATGTCCTGTGCTGCACGCTTCGAGAACACCAGCGCTTCCAGCAGGGAATTGCTTGCGAGCCTGTTGTTTCCGTGAACGCCTGTGTGAGAGCATTCGCCGCAGGCATAAAGCCCCTCAACGCCTGTTCTTGCCCACTCGTCAACGTCGATGCCGCCCATGAGATAATGCTGGCACGGGAATATGGGCACAGGCTCCTTTGTCAGGTCATAGCCGTATTTGAGCAGATTGTTGTATATCATGGGGAAGCGGTTCTTTATGAATTCCGGGTCCTTGTGGGAGATATCCAGCCAGAACTCATCGGAGCCCGTCCTCTTCGACTCGAAGATTATGGAGTGGGACACCACATCACGGGGAGCAAGCTCCAGCCTGTGGTCATACCTGTCCATAAAGCGCTCTTTTTTGCAGTTCCTGAGATAAGCGCCCTCGCCTCTCACGGCCTCGGAGATAAGAAAGCACTCTCTTGTCTTTCTGTCGTTGAAGGCTGTGGGGTGGAACTGTATATAGCTGAGGTGTTTTATAGGCGCACCCAGCTTATAGGCAAGTGCTATGCCGTCGCCGGTAGCGATAGCGGAGTTTGTGGTGAACTCATACACCCTGCCTATGCCGCCTGTGGCAAAGATAGCCTTGCGGCTGTTAAGGGTGAGATACTCGCCGTCCTTGAGCACCAGGAAGGAGAAAGCGTTCTCTGTCTTTTTTACATCGCACATCATCGCATTCTCGAGGATATCCACATTGTCAAGTGTCTGAGCATAAGCTAACAGCTTTGTCTCTATCTCAAAGCCTGTTGCGTCCTTGTGGTGGAAGATACGTCTCATACCGTGGCCGCCCTCAAGGGTGCGGTGATAGTCGCCGTCCTCCTTCTTGTCAAAGTCCACGCCCAGCTTTATTATCGTGTCGATAGCGTCAGCCGCTTCGTTCACAAGGATGTCGGTGGTGACAGGGTCATTCTCAAAGCCGCCTGCCACAAAGGTATCATGCTTGTGTTTTTCGGGAGAATCCTCGGGGCTTTTATAAACACCGGCTATGCCGCCCTGAGCCAGAGCGGAATTGCACAGTGTGAGCTCTCTCTTCGAGAGCACCAGCACCGACAGCTCCTTTGGAAGATTGATAGCGCCGTAAAGACCTGCGGCGCCGCAGCCGGCTATGATAACATCATAATTTTTCTTCATGATCGTCAGTCCTTTTATTGTTTACCGGCAGCCCGGGCAGGGCAGTCCGCCGATAGTTTACTGCAAATAATCATACTTATGCATTATAATACATTATATATGATTCATTATACCACAAACTAAATGAAAATTCAACACCTAAAACAAAAAAATCGGCGTCTTTTTGCGAGTTGAGCAATAATGAACTCTTCGTAACGAATAAGGTTGTTGACGGCGGTCCTCGCTTCGCTCGAACCGCCAAATGCAGAAAATGGTATCCCCGCCTTCGGCGGGGATACCATTTTCTGCGAAACTATCAACTCTGTTCACACTGGATCGAAAAGTAAAAATATCGGCGGACATAGCGCAGGCGGAAACGCAGGCGCTGTGAACATAGCAATATTAAAGGCACTTTTGTCGGGAATTTGACAAGAGTGCCTTTTTTGTCGCTTTGCCTGGCGCCTGCTCAATGAATAGTGAATAATGAAGAATGAAGAAATAAGAATAAAGGTATCGTCCTGCGTTATTCATTATTCACTTGCGGCAGCGCCGGATATCAGCCTTTATACTCTTTTCCGTAGTAGCAGGCAAGGTAAAGGTCCTTTATCTCGCTTATCAGCGGATATCTCGGGTTTGCACCGGTACACTGGTCGTCAAATGCGTCCTCGCTCATCTTGTCGAGGCTTGCAAGGAAGTCCTCCTCCTTGACACCGTAGTCTGCGATAGTTTTCTTGCAGCCGGTGGTCTCCTTTAGCCATGCTATCTTTTCAAGCAGCTTCTCAAAGGTGTCCTTGTCGTTCTTGCCGAAGATACCGAGATAGTTTGCGACCTCAACATATCTTTCCAGAGTATGAGGATGATCGTACTGCGAGAAGGTGCCCATCTTTCTCGGAACAGGGTCAGCGTTGAAGCGCATAACGTTCTCGATAAGGAGCGCACAGCATATTCCGTGAGGCAGGTGGTGATAAGCGCCCAGCTTGTGAGCCATTGAGTGGCATATGCCCAGGAAAGCGTTGGCAAACGCCATACCTGCCATTGTTGCCGAGTGAGCCATGTTCTCTCTTGCCTTTACAGCTGTTTGGCCGTTCTCGACACATTCGGGCAGGTTCTCGAAGGTGAGCTTCAGGCTCCTCAGAGCCAGACCGTCAGTAAAGTCGGTAGCCATAACGGAAGCGTAGGCCTCGAGAGCGTGAACCATAGCGTCGAGACCCGAAGCACAGGTAAGACCCTTGGGTGCGCTCATCATAAGGTCGGTGTCAACTATCGCCATATTAGGCATGAGCTGATAGTCAGCCAGAGGATACTTAGCTCCCGTCTTATCATCGGTGATGACAGCAAAAGGTGTTACCTCGGAGCCTGTTCCGGAAGAAGTAGGCACAGCCACGAAATAAGCCTTTTCGCCCATTTTCGGGAAGGTGTATACTCTCTTTCTTATGTCGATAAAGCGCATAGCCATATCCATAAAGTCAGCGTCGGGATGCTCATAAAGCACCCACATGATCTTTGCAGCGTCCATAGCCGAGCCGCCGCCAAGAGCGATGATAACATCAGGCTCGAAGGACTTCATAGCCTTTGTTCCCTCCAGCGCACATGAAAGCGTCGGGTCCGGCGCAACGTTAAAGAATGTTTCGTGAACGATGCCCAGCTGATCGAGCTTTCTGGTAATCGGCTTTGTATATCCGTTCTTGTAAAGGAAGCTGTCGGTAACGATGAACGCTCTCTTCTTGCCGAGGACGTTTTTGAGCTCATCCAGAGCCACAGGCAGACAGCCTTTCTTGAAATAAACCTTATCTGGGGATCTGAACCACAGCATATTCTCTCTCCTCTCGGCAATAGTCTTGATGTTGAGCAGGTGCTTTATACCAACGTTCTCCGAAACGGAGTTTCCGCCCCAGGAGCCGCAGCCCAGTGTAAGCGAGGGCGCCAGGCCGAAGTTGTAAAGGTCACCTATTCCGCCGAGAGAGGACGGAGTGTTTATAATAAGTCGGCAGGTCTTCATCCTGTCTGCAAACTTCATAAGCTTCTCACGCTCATTGACATTGTCTATCCACAGCACGGCTGTGTGTCCGAGGCCGCCGTTATTTCTGAGCAGCGTGTCCGCAATGTCAAGCGCATTGTCAAAGTCCTTTGACTTATACATACCAAGTATAGTTGTCAGCTTCTCGTGTCCGAAAGCCTCATCACGGTCTGTGCGTGTTGCCTCACCGATGAGCACCTTCACATCCTCGCTGACCTCAAAGCCTGCGAGCTTTGCTATCTCAAAGGGTCTTTTTCCGACTACCTTGGCGTTTACCGAGCCGTTTATAAGGAGAGTCTCTCTTATCTTGTCAGCCTCTTCGTCATTGAGGAAATAAGCGCCTCTTGCCTTGAATTCCTTCTTCACAGCCGCATAGATGCTCTTGTCAACGATAACAGTCTGCTCGGTAGCACATATCATACCGTTGTCGAAGGTCTTGGAGTGGATGATGGAGTTTACGGCATTGATGATATCAGCCGACTTGTCGATTATAGCGGAAGCGTTTCCGGCGCCGACACCCAGAGCAGGAGTACCCGAGGAGTAAGCTGCCTTTACCATTCCGGGGCCGCCGGTGGCAAGGATAAGGTCGGATTCTCTCATAACGAGGTTAGTCATATCCAGCGAGGGAACATCTATCCAGCCGATGATGTTTTCAGGCGCACCTGCCTTGACCGCAGCCTCATAAACTATCTTAGCAGCAGCGATAGTGGAATTCTTAGCCCTCGGATGGGGTGAGATTATGATACCGTTTCTTGTTTTAAGACAAACCAGTGTCTTGAAGATAGCGGTAGAAGTCGGGTTGGTGGTGGGAATAACAGCGCCGATAAGACCCACAGGCTCATAGATCCTGGTTATGCCCATTTCGGGGTCGCTGTCAAAAACGCCGCAGGTTATCTCGTCCTTATATTTGTTATAGATATGCTCGGCAGCATAGTTGTTTTTTATCACCTTGTCCTCAACTATGCCCATGCCTGTTTCTTCGGCTGCCATTTTAGCAAGCGGCAGCCTTGCCATATTAGCGGCGATAGCAGCGGCTTTGAAGATCTTGTCCACCTGCTCCTGAGAATACTCGGCAAACTTCGCCTGAGCTTCTCTTATTTCTTTGATCTTAGCTTCGAGAGTTTCAACAGAGTTTACTTCTTTGATCATGGTAATACCCCCACAAGTCCCGGTTTTTAACGTTCTGTTACAGGGCAGAGGACCGCCCTTTGGTATACTAAGATTATACCACTTCGTTAAAAATTTGTCAATCGTCATATTAACGTATCTCAGCCCCGAAAAAACGCCGCTTTGGGCATAATTCATAAAGGGCTGTCTATATTTTTAATTATACCGAAAAAACGCCCGTTTGTCAATAAAAAAACGCAGGTTTTACATCACTTTAACGATTATTTAAAAACGTCAGTCTCCAAGCTCTGAAAGCAGGCTTCCGGAAGGGGATATACCCGAAGGGGTTGGGGGATGTACCCGAAGGAGTTTGATGGGCACGCATAAGCTCCGCTTACGCTGGAAAAGCCCCACGAACTCTTGTTTTACCACATATGTAGAGATGTTTAACCGAAGGGGTATGGGGGCGACCGGAAAGCCCCCATTTTAAATAAGTCGGCGTCAGCCGACACCTTTCATCCGCACGAAAGCAATAATTTCGCACTCGCTCAAAACAGAATCCCTCATTAGCCTCCTCGAAAAGCCTTTTCGGCTTTTCTTCGTTTATAGCATAGATCCGTTCTTTTCCTTGCCTCACATTTCTCGTCAAACCGCAAGCGGCTTGAGGTAGCCTTCTGCCTGGCTCCTCAAAAGGGAAGCCCCTCTTGCAGGGCTTCCCCTCTTCAAAAACAGTCCACCGGACTGTTTTTGAATTCACCCCTGCCGAGCGCCTCCGGTGTTTTTAGTCGGAGCTGCGCTCCGAACGAGACTCTGTCTCGTGCTCTGGTCGGGGCTTTGCCCCAACACCCCACCAGCCTCTGGCGCAAGGCTGGACCGTGCGCTTTTTGATCCCCTGGCGGATAATTTCAGCTTTGTTGTTAAACGGACAGATCGATCTCGCTCCCAAGGTTCACGCAGTGAGCAATTGAAAAGCCTTAAACAAAGCTTACCCCCTCCCCTCCGGGGAGGGCAGGGGGAGCTGTTAGTTTACACAAAGCCCCGATGGGTGGGGGAATTGGGTCCAGGCGTACACGCCTGGTAAACTAAGAGGGCTATCTATAAATAGATGGCCCTCTCAGTGTTTTGATTATTTAAGGTATTGTACATGAAATCTGAATTAAAGTTCCAGTGCGTTGTCCGCATAGGTGTCGGTCACGGTCTCTGCCCAGGAGGGTGTCTCGTCGATCTCCACAAGCTCATAGCCGGCGCCGGTGTCAAGGTAAAGCTCTTCGCCTTCAAGTCCGCAGGCTGCCTTGCCTACATAAAGTGTCTCTTTCTTCTTCTTGTCATAAACGCAGAACACACAGCAGTCCTGGCCTTCTAAGTTCTCTATTCCAACATATCCGTAAAGTCTCTTTGCTTTCTTTTCTACAGGCACATAATTGCCAAGCTTCCTCGTTGCGCTGTTGAAGCTGTCCTCAGCCTCGGCAGGTATCTTTTCGAATTCGCTCTTGTCGGGGAGCTCGTCCACGACCACCTTCTGCTCCTCAGGCTCAAGCTGTGCAGCGTCGGCAGCTTCGGCAACTACAACGTTGCTTTTTTTGTCAGCGCTCTTTGCGCATCCGGTACAAAATATTGAAGTTACAGCCAGCAGGGCGATCACTATTGAAGCTTTCATTCTTATTCCCCTTTGTTGAACCTATATAAATATCATCTCTTCTATTTGTGCATTATAGCACAAACAAATCCCTCTGTAAAGCGACTTAACATAATTGAAACAAAAAATCCCGATTATGACGAAACATCACGATCGGGATCTTAATATTTTTATATGCTTTTCACAACCAAGGTTACAAAAGTCTTACACACGGTAAAAACTTTTAACAAGCTCTTTAGTCGTAGTCCACCACATCTATCCACTTCATGAGCAGAGATCTCTCCTCTTCGATGCCCTTATCCAGCCTTGCAGCCGCAACGATAGGCAGCCAAGCCTGGACATAATGCTTCGAGGTGCCTGTCTTTATGCAGTATTTTTCAAGATACTGCTCGGCAAGGTCAGGCATATCCAGACACAGCAGCAGGTAAGTCCTTGCCACATCGGCAGAAGCGTTGCCCTGTCTTGCGGAGCCCCAGTTGATTACATAGGTGCCCTCATCGTTGATGATAACGTTCTTCGGCTCAAAGCTGCCGTGGCAAAGCTTGATATGCTTGGGCATTGAGTCGAGACGGGTGAGCAGTTCATATTTTTTTATCTCGTCTATCTGACCCAGTGTTTTTATCTGTCTGGTCATCTTGTCTTTCAGCTTCGAGAGCAGCGGCATATACTGAGCGTGTATCTCGGTCTGGATATCGATGAACTGATTAAGGTAGGTCTCCTTCTTGTCGGGGTTCTCTTCCATAAGCTCCTGAAGGGTCTTGCCTTCGATAAAGTCCATAGTAAGAGCCCAGTTGCCGTCGATAACGGACACCTCTCTTATCACAGGCATCTTGATGAAGGAATTGACCAGTGTGGTCTCGCATCTTGCGTGAGTGAGGGCAGCATAAAGGCACTTCTCCTTATACTGTTCGCCCTTATAGATACGAACAGCCTTGTCGCCGTCCCTGTAGATGTCATAAATATCGCCCTTAGCGATAAACTTTTTCTCAGACATAAATTGACCTCCGTTTCATAAGCCGGCTATCGCTGGCTTTACTATGTTTATTATAACCACAAACTTGCAATTTGTCAACACCTTTTTCGTTAAAATCACAATTGTTAAACTTTAGATACATATATGTTTAAACAATGTTCATATATACAAGCAAAAAAGGTATCGCCCCCGGTCAAGATGCTCCTAAAAGATCCATCGCCGCAGGCGATACCTTAATTATTCATTATTCACTATTCACTATTCATTATTCATTCTCTACCGCTTCTACCTCGTAGATGAACTTGACGGAGCTGTCTGTGCCCTTGGCAGCGCCGGAGAAGCTTGTGGATTCCTTTGCTGCTTCCTTGAGGGCCTTTATGCGGTCGATAAGGGCAGGGATGTTGTCCTTGTAAGCGTCCATTATCTTATCGACTGCCTGCTCCTTGAAGTCGCCCATGCCAACGCTTAGCTTCTTCGAGCCGTCTTCAAGCTTCTGGACTCCTGCGGTAAGCTTTCCTGTGCCGTCCTTGAGCGTTCCCACGCCGCCGAAGAGCTTCTGGCTGCCCTCAGAGAGGGTGATAGTTCCCGAAGCCAGCTCTGCCAGCGAGCTGTAGAGGGTGGCTGTACCGTTTTTGAGCTCAGTCGTTCCGGAGGAGAGCTGACCCAGGCCGCTGTCAAGAGCCTGAGCACCGTTTTTAAGGTCAGGCATATTTTTGTCAAGGAGTGAAGCACCTGCCGAGAGCTGTGATACACCGCTCTTTAAGTCTCCCTGAACGCTCTTGTCAAGCTTGTCAAGGCCGCCGGAGATCTGGCTGACACCGCTCTTGACATCGCCCTTTACGCTGTCGTTTAAGGTGTTCAGACCGCCCGAGAGCTGGCTGACACCGCTCTTTAAGGTGCTGGAGCTGCCGTTTACGCTGTCGTTGAGGCTGTTCAGTCCGCCCGAGAGCTGTGAAACTCCTGCCTTGAGGGTGCTTGTGCTTCCGTTTATCTGCTCGTTGAGCTGTCCGAGACCGCCGTTTAGCTGTGTCATGCCGGTTTTAAGGGCGCTGCCTGTGCCGTTTACGCTTGCGTTGAGCTTGTTGGCGCCTGCCTTTATCTGTCCCACACCTGTCTGGAGCTGGCCTATCTTTGTTTCAAGCGCTGTGGTGTCAAGGCCTGCCGCCATTTCGTCTATCGAGGTCTTTGCGCCTGCTGCCCCTGTGGAGAGCGCTGCTGCGCTGTCGGAGAGGGAAGCGGTCGGGTTGCCGCTTGCGTCATAGGCTGTACCGCCGGAGACCATAGCCGAATAGATAGCCTTCTGACCGTTTATAGTCTGCTGGAGAGTTGCTATGGCTGTCTGCACCTCTTCCGAGGGGTCAGTAATAGCCTGGAGCGCCGCAAGGGCCTGCTCGTTTGCGGTGATAGTCGAATAAAGGTTCTGGGCGGCTGTGTTTATCCCGCCGGAAAGCTGTGTTGCACCGCCGGAAATCTTATCCATTCCTTCATCGAAGTCGGCTATGCCCCCGGAGATATCCGGAAGGTCTCCAAGACCCTGGCTAAGCTGCTGGCTGAGCTGGTCAGCGCCGTTTGAGAGGGCAGCAACACCGCTTGAAAGGCTGTTCTCGTTGTCAGCGCCGTAAAGTCCGTAGTAAAGCTGCTGTGAGCCGCTTGAAAGGGCAGCTACGCCGTTAGAAAGGCTGTCCTTATTGTCCTTGCCGTAGAGCCCGTAATAAAGGCTGCCGGCACCGCTGTTAAGGGCGGACACACCGTTTGAAAGGCTGTTCTGGTTGTCCTTGCCGTAAAGGCCGTAGTAAAGCTGGCCTGCGCCGTTTGAAAGGGCGGACACACCGTTTTCAAGGCTGTTCTGGTTGTTTGCGCCGTAGAAGCTGTAATAAAGCTGTCCTGCGCCCTTGTTGAGAGCGGACACGCCGCCTGCAAGGCTGGAGCTTCCGTTAAAGAGCTTGTCATAAAGGGTCTTTGAAGCGAGGTCTATCTGTCCCACGCCGTCAGCCACCTTGCCGACACCTGCGCTGAGCGCTGAGGAGCCTGCCTTTGCGGAGGCGATACCCGTTGACACCTGTCCCATGCCGTCATCGAGCTTCTTCGAGCCGTCTCTCAGCTGCTGTGAGCCGCTTGTTACCTTGGACACTCCGTCATTTAGCTGTCCTGCGCCCGAATAAAGGTCATCAACACCCTTGACCAGTGTTCCCGAGGACTGATTGAGAGTCTTTATTCCCTTGTATAGCTCCTCGGAGCCGTTCACCAGCATATCGGCGGAGTCAGCCACCTCGTGGAGGATGTCGTCAACGTCCTCGAGAGTTGCGTCATAGTCAACATCGAAGCGTGTGAATATCTCGCTGGTGGCAACGGTGAAGGAGGTCTTCATCTCGAAGTCCTCGACATCGGCGGTAAACTCGAAATACTCGGGGATATTCAGCTCGTCCTCCTCATCAAGTCCCAGGCTGTGCTTTATCCCCGGAAGTCCGAAGCCCAGGATTATATCTCTGCTTCCGTCCGAGATGAGTCTGGCATTTGTAAGTTCGATGTTTGAGAATTTGCTCATATCAAGGATAATGCCGGTAGCGCACAGATAGGGTATGCAGACCTCTTCGTCCTTTCCGCCTATCTTCACCTTTTTCTTGTTGCGGTTTGTATAGTCATATCTGACCGTCAGCTTTCCGCTCTTGCCGAGGATATCCTTGGGGTCAACCTCCTTGCCGTCAAGGGTGTAGGTCACTTTGATCCCGATAGGTGTTTCCTTATCTGAATAGCCCTTGTAGAAGATATCGCCGCCGTTTGTCTGCCAGCTCATGCTGTCGCCGGAGCCGGTATAGCCCTCGTCGGTCTTTACGTTCTCGATATCCGTAAGGTCGGAAACGTCCGGGATAGAGGTAAGGCCGTCAGGGTTTTTTAGCCAGTCGCTGACGATAGTCTTTGTGGCTTTGCCGCTGGGGTCAGTCATAATGAAAACCGTCTCGTCCTTTGCAAGGCCGTCCTGCTTGTTGAGGGTAACTGTCGGCATAGTTACCTTGGGGCTTTCCTTTTTGTCCTTTGTGTCCTTGCTGTCGGAGGCGGCAGCAGAGGACGTGTTCTTGTCACTGTCCTTTTTGTCAGCCGAAGCCATCATACCTGTGCTTGCGGCGGACACTACTAATGCGAGCATACCTGCAATAAGTCTGTTATAATTCTTCATAAAGATCGCTCCTTCTAAAGTATCAGTTTATCTCGGGAAGCTTGTAAAGCTTTCTTTTCGACATTCCCATAGTCGTGTGTCTTACAACGCCGTCAAACAGCATCAGCATCGAGGGGAGTATGCAGATAACAGTGAACATACTTATTATAGCGCCCCTTGACATCAGCGAGCACAGCTGGGATATCATATCAACGCTGGAGTAGACACCCACTCCGAAGGTGGCTGCAAAGAAGCCCAGCGCACTGACGATGATAGACTTTATCGAGGTGGAGAGGGCGATATACACAGCCTCGTGCTTATCCTTGCCCATAGCCCTCTCCGACTTGTATCTCGTTGTCATAAGGATAGCATAGTCAACAGTTGCGCCAAGCTGGATGGTTCCGATCACCACGCTTGCGATAAAGGGTATGACCGTTCCCGTGTAGCAGGGGATAGCCATATTCACAAACACCGCAAACTCGATAACGCTTACTAGGATCACAGGCAGTGTGAAGGACCGCAGCGCTATGAGGATTATTATGAACACCGCAGCGATAGAAACTATATTTACCACCTTGAAATCACGGTCGGTGATAGTGATAAGGTCCTTTGTTGCCGGCGCCTCACCGATGAGCATACCGTTCTTGTCAAACTGCTTGATTATCTTGCCTATCTCATCTATCTGCTTGTTCACCTCGTCCGAAGCGACCTTATAGCCCGAGCCCACGAGCATCATCTGGTGTTCGTCGCTCTTGAGCATCTTCGTTATGCTCTTTGGCACTGCCTCGGAGGGTATCATAGGTCCTATCAGAGTATCAAGTCCCAGACAGAACTTTACGCCTTCCACCTTTTCTATCTTCTCTGCCATAGCGTTTACGTCCTTGGACTTCATATCCGCATCGCAGATTATCAGGTGGGTGGATGCCATGTGGAACTCCTCGTCAAGCTTTGTGTTTGCCACAACGCTGTTAAGGTCCTTCGGCAGGGTGTCCGTCAGGTTGTAGTAAACATCCGTGTGGGTCTCGCCGTAAACAGCCGGCACAAGGATGATAAGAAACAGTATCAAAAACACCACATGGTGCTTGACAATGAATTTTGATACCCTGTCCATCGAGGGGATGATATCCCTGTGCATAGTCTTTTCAAGCGCCTTGTCAAAGATAAGTATCATCGAAGGCAGGATAGTTATACAGCAGATAACGCCGATTATAACGCCCTTTGCCATAACGATACCCATATCCATACCCAGCTTGTAGGTCATAAAGCACAGCGCCAGGAAGCCTGCCACTGTTGTTACCGAGCTTGAAACCACCGACACGATAGTGTTTCCTATCGCCACAGCCATAGCTTCCTTGCTGTCAGGGTTCTTTTCCTTTTCTTCCTTATAGCTGTGCCACAGGAAGATAGAATAGTCTGTTGTTACCGCCAGCTGGAGCACCGCCGCCAGCGCCTTTGTTATAAACGATATCTCTCCCATAAAGAAGTTCGTTCCCAGATTGTAGAGTATCGCCATACCCACGCTTGCCAGGAAGAACACCGGGATAAGGAACGAGTCCATTGTCACCGCAAGGATGATGCTGAGGAGCACCACAGCGATAATGACATACATCGTGGTCTCTTTTATCGTCAGATCCTTTATATCCTCAACTATCGAGGATATACCGCTGAGATAGCAGTTTTTCTCGCAAAGCTTTCTTATCTCCACAACAGCATTCAGCGAGCCGTCGGAGGAGGTGGCATCATCAAAGAACACCGCCATCATAGTTGAGTTTTCGGTGTTGAACACCTTCTGTATCCTGTCAGGGAGGATCTCTATCGGCAGAGAAAGGTCTGCCAGCGAGTCATACCACAGAACATCGCAGACGTGATCCACCTTTGATATCTGTTCTTTAAGGCTCTCCACCTGTTTGTTGTCCATATCCTCCAGGATCACCAGCGCAAAGCCGCCCTTGCCGAATTCATCGAGCATTATGTCCTGACCCTTCATGGTCTCAAGGTCGCCCGGCAGGTAGGACAGGATGTCATAATTGGTCTTGGTCTTCAGAAAGCCCAGAGCCGAAGGCACCATAAGCAGGATACCCAGTATCAGTATAGGCACACGCAGCTTTACGACAGCTTTACCGAACCCGTGCATAAAACCCCTTCCTTTCCTCTTACGCAAAAAGCGCATTTTTTTCTTACAGTTAACATTATATTACATTTATATCCACAAGTCAATAGAAAAATGACCGTTGGTCACTTTTTTGTATGCCTGCACAAAAACGCCTGAAATATAAAAATGACCGTTGGTCATTTTGAGACTTGACAACGGTGCTGTATGTATATTATAATATGGTTATCACTTAAACACACCACCGTCAATGCCGCAAAGACCTCGTTTAAGCCCCGAACTCGGAGGGGCGGGGGGGAGGGCTTCGCCCTCGTTACCGACCCACTGGGGCTTCGCCCCAGACCCCCATATTATGCACATTTAAATGGTGTGTCAAGTATATGACCATATATTATAATAAGGAAAACGCAGAACGACACCGAGGATGATACAGGAACGGTGATAAAAATGACCAAGCTGGATTCAAACAAGAAGAAAAAAGAGGACTCGCTTTTAAACACGGCTTTCAGCCTTTTCACCCAGCAGGGAGTGAGCAAGACCTCCATATCGGAGATAGCCTCAAAAGCAGGCGTTGCAAAGGGTACGTTCTATCTTTATTTCAGGGACAAGTACGATATCCGAAACAAGCTTGTCTCTCACAAGAGCTCCCAGCTGTTTCGCACAGCGCTTGAGGATATGAGGGCATCGGGGAAGAAGCTCGAGTTTACCGACAGGATAATCTTTCTTGTGGATGATATCCTGGGACAGCTTGACAAAAACAAGGCTCTTCTTACATTCATAGCGAAGAACCTCAGCTGGGGCATCTTCAAGAATGCGCTGACCAGCCCTGTCAAGAGCGACGATATCGACTTCAAGGATATCTACGAGGAGATGATAGCGGATGCGCCTTACGAGCTGGACGAGCCGGAGATAATGGTGTTTATGATAATCGAGCTTATAAGCTCCACCTGCTACTCGGCTATCCTTTATAACGAGCCGGTCACTATGGAGCAGCTAAAGCCCTATCTTTACCGCACTGTCAGGGCTATCATCGAGTCTCATTACATCCTGCCGAAGGAAAAACAAGAAAAATAAGCATAAAAAGAGCACTGCTGTTTATCGATCACAGCAGTGCTCGCTTTTTTTGTCAGGCTTTATTTAAGTAATATCCTTCTTGTTGAAGATGCTGACAGTCAGGTTCAGCAGTATAACTATGAAGCAGGCTGAAACTATCAGGCTCCTTACAAGAGGCGGGTTGGTATCGCCGATAAGAGAGTCAGGCATATACTTGCTGATATCGAAGTCCTTCATGAACTTGAAGGGTATCTTCTGGAGGCCGAGGTTCACGAGCATATAGGACAGAGAAAGCAGCTTTGAACCCATAAGGATGGCTATAACAGTAGCAGCATTCTTGGATTTGAGGCCTGTCGAGAAGAACAGAACGATAACGCTGATAGCCATGAAAAGCAGATATTTAAGGAAGAAGCTCTCAGCGGCTCTTGCCATGCCCGATGTGAAGTCTATCTTCGAGAAGGGCAGATAACCAAGAACGTTAGCGATAACAGCGATTATCATAAGGATAAGGTTGTGTATCTCGACAGCGAAGAACTTGGACATTACTGTCTGGCCCTTCTTGGGGAGCTGTCCTGCGATGTTCTTGATATAGCCGTGGCCGAGGTCCGCATAGGAGAACCATACTACCGACATAAGGATGAAGATACCTGTAAGCCAGCCCACGGGGTTAGCCACAAGGCTTGAGAGCTTAACGGTAGAAGGCCAGTCGGTTACGTCCTTCGAGCCCATGCGCTTTGTCAGCTTGATGAGAGCCCAGCCCACGGGAGCATCAATGAAATTGAAAATAACGATGAGTATCATCATTACCTTATAAGAGGTGGACTTGAACAATCTGTAAATGTCCATCTTCATAATATTAACCATTATGCTCACCTCCTGTAACGCTGAGATAGTAGTCCTCGAGAGAGATATCGTTTATATAGATCTCCTTCAGAGGTATGTTCGCATTGACGATAGCCTTAGCCATCCTGTCGCTTTCGTCCAGGTGCTCGCTGACACGGATCAGCCCGTCGTTGTCAGTTTCGATATTCTGGATGCCGGCCTTCTGGAGCAGAGAGACAGCCTTCTCGTTGTCGCCCGTTCTGATAGCAACGAACTGTCCGCATCTCTTGTGGAGCTCTTCAGCCGTGAACTGATCCAGAAGCTTGCCTTCGTGGATGATGCCGTAGGAATCGGCCAGCTTGCCCAGCTCATCGAGGATGTGGCTGGATATCATTATAGTGATGCCCTTTTCGTCACGAAGCTTAGCCAGTGTGTGTCTGATCTCAACGATACCCTGGGGGTCAAGGCCGTTTATAGGCTCGTCGAGGATAATCATCTTGGGGTCGCCGACGAGAGCAAGGCCGATACCGAGTCTCTGTCTCATACCCAGCGAATAAGAGCCTGCGCCCTTCTTGTTGTCAACGTTCTCGAGTCCGACGGTGTTGAGTATGCTCTTGATATACTCATCCGAAGAATCAACGCCCATACCGATGCACTTGATCTTCAGGTTCTCCCTTGCGGAAAGCTTGGGATAAAGACCGGGATGCTCGATGAGCACGCCGACGTTGCGAAGCTCCTTTCTCATTTCAGCGCCTGTTTTGCCGAACAGCGAATATGTACCGCTGGTAGCTCTTGAAAGGCCGCTGATTATACGCATGATAGTTGTTTTTCCGGCTCCGTTACGGCCGATAAGACCGTAGATCTCGCCTTCACGGATCTGGATGTTTATGTCCTTGCAGGCGTCCTTTTTGCCGTAGGTCTTGGTAAGTGCCTGCGTCTCCATTATGAATCCCATGAGTTCACTCCTTCTTTTTTCGGGATGATATCACATAATCCCATAATATAAAACAATTATATCATAATTTCTTAATTTTTACAATACACGATTTTAACAAAATTCCCAAACCCTCCTTGTGCATTATAGTATCATATGCAAAATACAACTGTACAAAAAATCACCCACTTGAAAAAATGTGGGCGATCATAAAAATGAAAAAAGGTATCACCTGCGGACGATGATATTTTAGATCATCGCCGAAGGCGATACCTTAACTATTCATTATTCATTATTCACTATTCATTATTCACTGAGCAGCGAAGCAGCGTTTCAGATCATCGAGTCCTCCCAGCAGTCGGGAGCCTCAAGGCCCAGAAGCTTTGCAACTGTGGGAGCCACGTTTGCAAGGCCGTACTTAGTGCTGTCAGCGTCGATTATCTCGTGGCGTGTCTCCTTGTCCCAGATGATGAAAGGAACTCTGTTGAGGGAGTGAGCCGTTCTTACCTGGATATCGCCCTTCTTGTTCTTTTCAAGCATCTCGTCAGCGTTTCCGTGGTCAGCTGTTACCAGCAGTGTGCAGTTGCACTCGTCGCAGACCTTGATAAGTCTTGCAAGACCAAGGTCAACAGCCTCAACGCCTGTGATGGTAGCGTCCATATTACCTGTGTGGCCTACCATATCGCCGTTGGGATAGTTGCAGCGGATAAAGTCATACTTGCCGCTTCTGATAGCCTCGATCATATCGTCGGTTATCTCAGCGGACTTCATCCACGGTCTCTCGTCGAAGGAAACTCTGTCAGAGGGGATCTCCTTCCAGGTCTCCAGCTCCTCGTCAAATCTCTCGGAGCGGTTGCCGTTCCAGAAATAAGTAACGTGGCCGTATTTCTGGGTCTCGGAAACGGCATAGGAATAAAGGCCGTTCTTAGCCAGCAGCTCGGAGAGGGTGTTCTTTATCTCGGGCGGGTTCACAAGATACTTCTTCGGTATCTTGAGGTCGCCGTCATACTCGAGCATACCTGCATAGATAACATCGGGAACAGTTCCTCTGTCGAAGAAGCCGAACTCGTCGCCGCCGTCAAATGCCATAGATATCTCGATAGCTCTGTCGCCTCTGAAATTGAACAGGATAACGCTGTCGCCGTCCTGCATCTTTCCGACAGGCTGTCCGTCCTTGGCGATAACGAACTCGGGAAGATCCTGGTCGATAGCTGAGGTCTCGCTCCTGAGAGTCTCAACAGCGCTCATAGCGTCAGCGAACTGTCTTGCGTCGCCGTGAACATGGGTGTTCCAGCCACGCTCTACCATGCCCCAGTCAGCCTGGTATCTGTCCATGGTTATCTTCATTCTTCCGCCGCCGGAAGCTATCTGTGCATCGAAGGTGCCGTCATTGAGAGAAGCCATGCAGTCCTCCAGCTCCTTGATATAAATGGGAGCCGAGGTAGCCGGAACATCACGTCCGTCAAGCAGGATGTGGCATCTTACCTTCTTTACGCCCTCTTCCTTGGCCTTGGCCAGCATCTTCTCCAGGTGGTGGATGTTCGAGTGAACGTTACCGTCAGAGAGAAGACCCAGGAAGTGGAGGGTGGAGCCCTTGCTCTTTACATTGTCGATGAGCAGCTTCCATGTGTCGGAAGCAAACATCTTGCCGCTCTCGATAGACTCGTTTACGAGCTTTGCGCCCTGGGAGTATATCTGGCCGCAGCCCAGAGCATTGTGTCCTACCTCGGAGTTGCCCATGTCGTCATCTGTGGGCAGGCCTACAGCGTCGCCGTGAGCCTTGAGGGAGGTGTTGGGATAGGTTTTGAGCAGCATATCCAGAGTGGGGGTGTTAGCCTCGGTAACAGCGTCGCCGAGACCGGTAACAGAGAATCCTACTCCGTCCATAACTACAAGTACAACAGTTTTCTTTTTAGCCATAACTAAAAAATCCTTTCTATTTGGCTGTGTTATAACAGCATATTGACGTTTTACGTCACCAGTATATCACGCACAGACCTGTCCGTGAATTTATGAGGTAAGCAGGGGAGTGGTTCTTCTGCTCGCCAAAAGAGTAGACCTTGGCTCCGTTCATCTTCTTGCCTATGCTGTCGCAGTAGGCAGCAAGCTTTGTATAAACGAAGTCGCCGTCCGAACATTCCCCGGCACCCTGTTTTACAGCAAGCTTTTCAAGCTCCTCACGGCCCTGTTTGTCGGTGATGAACCTTATCCTTATGCTTCCGTATCCGGAGCCGATGAGCTTTTTTGATATGTACTCCGCCTTATAGCCCTTGCAGGTGTCGGGCAGCTCATCCGGCATAAAGTCAAGCTCGTCCATTTCGCCCTTGCCGTAATTTCCGAGGGTGTAAAGCTTTGTGAGAGTCTTATACTGTGAGGCTCTCTCGCTGCCGGCGCCAAGCAAAACGCACAGACACAGCACGAAAACTATAAGCCCCGTGATCCGCACGACCCATGAGGCGATGAGCCTGCCTTTCTGCGGGTCCTTGCGGTTCAAAAGCCACTGACCTGTCAGAAACAGCACACCGAAGCCGCTGACAGGGAGCATAAAATAAATGTAAGCTCCCAGCCCCAGAACAGGCATAGCTATAAGTGCCGCCCCGATAAAAAGGTCGGCGGTGCGTCTCAGCGGACGCACGGGCCTTTCCTCTATATCCGAGGTGACTATCCTTATCTCGTTTGCTTTTCTGACTGCGCTCTCCTTCTCGGAAACAGCCGCAGCGTTGGTGTTGTCAGTAGCCACAGCGATCACACTCTTTGCATAAGGGATAGGGGTCCTTGCTTCTTACCTCTTAACTAAGCTTAGAATATATCAGCCCTCAACAGCAGCCTGAACGATAGTATTGAAGTTCTCTGCCTTGAGAGAAGCGCCGCCGATAAGACCGCCGTCGATGTCGGGCTTTGCAAGAAGCTCAGCTGCGTTCTTGGCATTCATAGAGCCGCCGTACTGGATGGTAACAGCGTCAGCAGTTGCCTGATCGTAGAGCTTTGCAAGAGTAGCTCTGATGAAAGCGCAAACCTCCTGTGCCTGCTCGGGAGTAGCGGTAAGACCTGTGCCGATAGCCCATACAGGCTCATAAGCGATAACTGTCTTCTTAACATCCTCAGCAGTTACATCCCACAGATTGAGCTTGATCTGACGGGCGATGACTTCCTCAGTGATGTTGCACTCACGCTCCCACTTGAGCTCGCCTACGCAAACGATGGGCTTGAGGCCGGCAGCCAGAGCAGCCTTTGTTCTCTTGTTTACTGTCTCGTCAGTCTCGCCGAAATACTGTCTCCTCTCGGAGTGACCGATAACAACGTACTCTACGCCTACCTCGACGAGCATATCAGCGCTGATCTCGCCTGTGAAAGCGCCGCTCTTCTCAAAGTGAACGTTCTCGGCGCCTACCTTGACATTTGAGCCCTCGGTAGCAGCAACAGCTGTTTCAAGGTTTGTGAAGGGAACGCAGGCAATGACCTCGATCTTTCCGTCGGCGTTAGCGACCAGCGGCTTGATAGCCTCGAGAAGCTCCTTAGCCTCGGGTCTTGTCTTGTTCATCTTCCAGTTTCCTGCGATGATAGCTTTTCTCAAAGATTTGTTCATTATAAAAACTCCTTATAATAAAATTTGACCATAACTTGTCTATCATATTATACAACATTTTCCGTCTCCTGTCAATCTTATATTTGACAGCGCAAAAAAACTAAATGTATTTTTTTTATTTTATGGTTATATACTTGACACACCATTTAAAAGTGCTTGAATATGGGGTCTGGGGCGAAGCCCCAGTGGGTCGGTAACGAGGGCGAAGCCCTCCCCCCCTCCCCTCCGAGTTCGCTGTGTACGAATGTACACAGCCGAACGAGGACTTTGCGGCATTGACGATGGTGTGTTAAAGGGATAGCCATTTTTTATCTTTCTATTGCCATTTTCATTTTTCTGTTCGTATAAAGAAACAGAGAGGCAAAAACGAGACTTCACGGAAGATGTGACCAAATAATTATCTTTATATAAAAACTTAACGCTCTAGTCACATTATGTTAAATTTAATCGTTTATAATTTGGTAAACACAGGCGAAAGCCGTGTCTATAAAACAGTATATGGAGGATTTTAAAAATGAAAGTATTGAGAGTATTGTGTATCGTGTTCCTGATCCTTAGCCTTCTGGCAACAGGTCTTGTGGCAGCTATCAAGGCCGGCATCGGCATGGAGCTTGATTCCATCAAGGATCTGAAGGAGAGCGACACCAAGACAAAGATCGGCACCGAGGTCAAGTTCAAGGACGGCGAGCCTTACTTCTATCTTGAGGAGAACGGCAAGAAGAAGGAGTACACCGAGAAGAAGTACACCGAGTCTATGGAGACCATTAAGGACGCATTCGGCACAGGCGTATATGTTTGCGGCGGCTTCTGCGTTATCATGGTAGCAGGTATAGTTGTTACCTCCGTTGTTATCAGCAAGAAAAACAAGGACGAATAGAAACGCAGGCGGAAGCGCAGGCGGAAGCGCAGGCGCAGTAAAAATAGCTTTTTTAAGGCACTTTTGTCAGGGAGCTGACAGGAGTGCCTTTTTCATTCCTTAGTGAAGCGCCTGCTCAATGAATAATGAAGAATGAAGAATGAAGAAATAAGAATAAAGGTATCGTCCTGCGGACGATGATATTTTTAAATCATCGCCGAAGGCGATACCTAAATTATTCATTATTCACTATTCAATATTCATTATTCATTATTCATTATTCACTATTACAGTATCAGTATAACGCCCAGCGCTATGATGATAACGCCCAGCGCAAGCGCCGCATAGCCGAAGGGGTGGCTCTCCTTTTCGGGGGTCTCCTCCTCGTCATCGTCGGCGGCGCCGGCCCTGGTGTCAACATAGAATCTGGAAGGGTCCTCCGGGTCATACTTAATGTCGATAAAGTCGCCCTTCTCATAGCCCTCGTCATCGACTATCTGGTCATACTTCTCGCCGTCCACCTCATAGCCTATCTTCCACTGGACGAATATCCTGGGTTCTCCGCCTTTTTCAAGGGCAGGAAGCTTCTGCTTTTTCTTCTGCAGCACCTTTGCCTTGACAGCAACATAGTTGTCCTCTTTGGGAACGTTCTGTCTGTTGGCCTGGGGGAAAAGCTCATACCCCTGCATTATCTTTACGCCGAAGTAGATGAGCCCAAGCCCCGTAATGGCAAGCACTATCCCGAATATCTGCTGTGCGCTCAGGCCGCCCGAGCTTTTTGCAAATATGCTTATGATATCCATTTTTTCTCTCCTTATGAAAAAGGACGGCAGCCTGTGCCGTCCTTTATTTGTCAGGTCAATTACTTGTCAGCGATAACATCGATGCCGGGAAGCACCTTGCCCTCAAGATACTCAAGGGAAGCGCCGCCGCCGGTGGAGATGTGGCTCATCTTGTCAGCGAAGCCCAGCTGGATAACAGCTGCTGCGGAGTCGCCGCCGCCGATGATAGTGGTAGCGTCTGTGTCGCCGAGAGCCTTAGCTACAGCGATAGTACCTGCTGCAAGAGTGGGGTTCTCGAAAACGCCCATAGGTCCGTTCCATACAACGGTCTTAGCGTTCTTTACCTCGTCAGCGAAGAGAGCTCTTGTCTTCTCGCCGATATCAAGACCTTCCTTGTCAGCGGGGATCTTGTCGGAGTCAACAGTCTCAACAGCGATCTCTGCGTCGATAGGATCAGGAAAATTATCAACTACAACAGTATCGATAGGCAGGAGCAGCTTCTTGCCGTTAGCCTTAGCCTTCTCGATCATCTCCTTGCAGTAATCGAGCTTGCTGTCATCAACGAGAGACTTACCTACCTCATAGCCCTGAGCCTTCAGGAAGGTGTAAGCCATACCGCCGCCGATGATGAGTGTGTCGCACTTCTCGAGGAGGTTGGAGATAACGTTGAGCTTGTCTGCTACCTTTGCGCCGCCGAGGATAGCAACGAAGGGTCTTACAGGAGTCTCAACAGCGTTTCCGAGATAGTTGATCTCCTTCTGCATGAGGTAACCAACAGCGGTCTCCTTAACGAACTTTGTAACACCGGCTGTGGAAGCGTGAGCTCTGTGAGCAGAACCGAAAGCGTCCATAACGAATACCTGACCGTCAACGAGGTCAGCCAGCTCCTTAGCGAACTCCTCGCCGTTCTTTGTCTCCTCAGCGCCTCTGAATCTTGTGTTCTCGAGAACAACGATCTCGCCGTCAGCCATTTCAGCAACAGCCTTCTTAGCGTTGTCGCCTACAACTGTGTCGTCCTTAGCGAAGGTCACCTTTGCGCTTACCAGCTCTGCAAGTCTTGCTGCAGCGGGAGCGAGGGAGAACTTATCCTCGGGGCCGTTCTTGGGCTTGCCGAGATGTGAGCAGAGAACGACCTTTGCACCGTTCTCAACGAGCTTATTGATAGTGGGAAGAGCAGCGGTGATCCTGTTGTCGTTAGTGATAACGCCGTCCTTGAGCGGAACGTTGAAGTCAACTCTTACGAGGACCTTTTTGCCCTTAACGTCAATGTCTTCAACTGTGACTTTGTTTAAACCTGCCATTTTAATGACACCTCTCTTTTAATATTTGGTTTTCAACCTTTTCTATTATAACATAGAGCTTTACCAAAGTCAAGAGATTTAGATGTTATTTAGAGGTTAGAGCAGGTGCGTGCACCTGCACCCAATTCCCCCTCCCCGCATAGTTTCGTGCAAACTAACAGTTCTCTCCGCCCTCCCCGGAGGGGAGGGGGAAGGCTTTGTGTGGGCTTTTAAATAGTCACACTGCGTGAACCTTGGGAAATAGCTGAAATGTCTGTTTCACAACAAAGCTGTAATTATCCGCCAGGGGATTAGCCGTGCGGCGAGCACCCCTCCCCGGAGGGGAGGGGGAAGGCTTTGTGTTGGCTTTTCAGTTGCACACTGCGTGAACCTTGGAAAATAGCTGATATGTCCGTTTCACAACAAAGCTGAAATGATCCGCCAGGGGCAAAGCCGTGCGGCGAGCACCCCCCGCCTTCGGCGGGGATACCATTTTCAACGAAGCTGCCTTGCTAAAGCTTATTTCTTAGAATACTTCTTATAGCCCGGGTGCTTTCCGGTCACCTTGTACTGCTCACGCATATTTATAAGGCGGTTGATATTGTTCATATCTATGTCCTTGACACCGCCGAGGAGCCTTGCGACCAGGGATATCTGCGCCTGGAGCTCCAGGGTCTCCATACGGTAATAGGCGGTGGTCAGGTCAGCGCCGACAGTGAGAGCTCCGTGGTTAGTCAGCAGCATAACATCGTGATAGGGAAGATAAGGCTCGATAGCCTGGGGCACCTCATAGGTCGAGGGCGTGCCGTAGGGGGTAAGGGGCACGGAGCCCACAGCGATGACTGTCTCTATCATACAGTAGTCATCCAGCGGCTTGTGTGCGCAGGCAAAGCCTGTTGCCACCGGCGGATGAGCGTGAACGACAGCCCCCACATCGGGTCTTTCCTGATAGCACTTCATGTGCATCTTTATCTCGGAGGAAGCCTTCCAGTTCTCGGTTGGCTTCTCGATAACGTTGAAATTTCCGTCGATAAGACCGATGTGGTCTCTTGTTATCTCATGCTTCGAGATACCTGTCTGTGTGGCAAGGTAGCGGTCCTCTGCGACCTTGACGGACACGTTTCCGTCGTTGGCTGCCACCCAGCCCTTTGTCCACATCCTGTGGCAGATATCGACTATCTGATCTTTTATCTCTTCGTACATAATGATCGTCCTTTCGTTTCTGGGTTGTTACTGCTATCCGGGGACTACTACCCCTTTTTGCAGCATTATATTTGCGTAGATAGCTGTCTCGCCGGTGGCGATTATAGCGTAGGCTTTTTTAGCCTCCTCATAAAAGGCAAAGCGTTCTATCTCGCCGACAGCGCCGGCTCCACGCTCGTCGTGCCTTGCGATTATCGCCTTATATTCGTCCCAGATAGGAGTTTTGGCATCATCGCCGGGCATCACCTGCATAAGGCTCACGGGCTTGTCCACATAGGTGTCAAGCGGGAACAGTGTCAGTATCGCATCCAGAAGCTCCGGAACACCGTGGCCGTCACAGCGTATCACCTTGCAGTTTTTGCCCATGCTCTCGGCAGGGAAGTTGCCGTCGGCTATGACTATCCTGTCTGAATGTCCCATCTCGCAGAGGGTCTTCAGAAGCTCCGGCGAGAGTATGGGCGGAATGTTTTTAAGCATCGCTCTTTTCCTCCTTGAATGTGTCTATCTGTATCTTCAGGTTCCCGAGCGCCGAAGCCTCGGCCTCGCCTTTGACCACCTGTCTGCCGCTTGCCTCGGAGATAAGCTCCAGCAGCAGCGGATCCTTTGTTCCGCCGCCCACAGCTATCACCTTGTCAAAGGTCTTGCCGGTGCAGCTCTCAAGCTCGGTGAGGGTCTTTGCGAATTTAAGCGCAAGGCTGTCATAGATACATCTTATTATCTCGCCGTCCTCCACGGGCTTTCCCTGGCCCCTCATCTGGCAAAGCAGAGCTATGCGGTTGGGGATATCTCCGGGCGCCCGGAGCGACGCATCGTCGGTATCTATTATAAAGCGTCTTGGCTCTGCCTCACGGGCCAGCTTTTCCATATCGTCAAAAGAGTATTCTCTGCCGTTCTTGTTCCAGTATCTGCGGCTCTCCTGTAAGAGCCACAGGCCGGTAAGGTTTTTAAGATAGGATGTTTTGCCCTTATAGCCTTTTTCGTTGGTAAAGCTCATAAGAAGCGACTGGTCGGACAAAACGGGCTTGTCAAGCTGTGTCCCCAGCAGACACCAGGTGCCCATGCTGAGGAAAGCGAAGTCGCTGCCGTCCCCCGGGTCTGCCGCCGCCATAGCGCACTGGGTGTCGTGTCCGCAGACAGCCACGACTTTGAGCGCCTTTACTCCAAGCTCGGCGCAGAGCTCTTCTCTGAGCTCTCCCACAACGGTGCCCGGCATTATCACCATTGGAAGCACCCTTCCGGGCAGCTCCGTCTTGTCGATAACGTCAGCGCTCCACTGGTTCGTCACAGCATCGAGCAGCTGAGTGGTGGACGCCATCGAAAGCTCTGTATACACCCTGTCGCTCAGAAAGTAAGACAGAAGATCCGGCATCATAAGTATCTTTGCTGTCCTGTCAAGAAGCTGGGGTCTCTGCTCTGCCAGTGCTCTTAGCTGATAAACTGTGTTGATATCCATGATCTGAATGCCCGTAAGCTTATAGATCTCCTCGGCGGATATCATCTCGGAGCATTTTTTAGCCATGCCCCTTGTGCGCTTGTCACGGTAATGCACCGGGTTTTCGAGCAGACTGCCGTCCGCCCCTATGAGCCCGAAGTCAACTCCCCAGGTGTCAATGCCTATGCTTTCAAGGTCGGGGAATCTCTTCGCTTTGATGATGCTCTGCTTTATCTCATGAAAAAGCCGGAGCACATCCCAGTAGACAGTGCCGCCCACAGTTACCGGGTCGTTTGAAAAGCGGTGGATCTCCTCGGTAACGATCCTGCCGTTCTCCTCCCAGCCTGCCACGGCTCTTCCGCTTGAAGCACCAAGGTCTATCGCAAGATGTACACCCATAAACTAAACCTCCTTACGTCTGGCGAATTTATTGATCTGTTTTTATTTCTTATACATAGGTCCGTAGTTTGCGCAGGCTCTGTAATCGGCGCCTTCCTTGTCCATCCCGAATGCGTTCCATGCCGCAGGACGGAATATCTTGTCCTCGTCAACGTTATGCATAGCCACGGGTATCCTGAGCATCGAAGCCAGGGTTATCAGGTCGGCGCCCACATGGCCGTAGCTGATAGCGCCGTGGTTTGCTCCCCAGTTGTTCATAACGTCATAAGCGCTCTTGAAAGCTCCCTTGCCGGTGACACGGGGTGTGAACCAGGTGCAGGGCCAGGTGTAGTCCGTTCTCTTCCAGAGGATGTCGTTTACTTCCTCGGGGAGCTTCACTGTCCAGCCCTCGGCTATCTGGAGCATGGGACCCAGACCCTTGACAAGGTTGAGCCTTATCATAGTTACAGGCATCTCGGCGTCCGTCACATAGCGTGAGGAAAATCCGCCGCCTCTGAAATATCCGCAGTCGGCATAGTTCCAGGTGGTGGCTTCCATTATCGCCTTCTGGTCTTCCTCGGTCACATCCCACCACTGCTTCATAACAGGCTGACCGTTCTCGTCCAGCGCCTTGCCGCAGGCATCAAGACAAGCCGCACCGGAGTTTATAAGGTGGATAAAGCCGCCTGCTTCCAAAGCCTTGCCTGTCAGCTCATAGCCTGCCGCTTTTTTGAGCGCCTCGGGGCTCCAGTAGGTCCTTACGTCTGCAAATATCTGCGCACGGTTTGTGAGCAGCTTCATAAACAGCAT
>CADCFQ010000024.1 GCA_902800795.1 uncultured Ruminococcus sp.
GCCGTCCTTAGCTGCAACTGTTACGCTGTACTCGCCGGGCTCTGCGGGGAACTCCCAGGACTCGTAGTCGTTGTCAACACCGAAGTATGTAACTGTGTAATCGCTTGCAGGTATCTCCACGCCGCCGTTAGTAACTGTAACGCTCTGAGCGTCTACATCAACAGTTACATCGCAATCAGCAAGGTCGGTGGGAGCCGTAAGGTAAACAATAATATCGCCATAGTCAGTAGTGTTATCCTCAAGGCCCTCCTTGCTCACATTATTTACATTAATATTTTCGATATCAACTTCTTCCATAAAAGACTCAAAACTGTCATAAGAATAAAGTTGCAGATAAACGACAGCAAAAGTACCATCATCATTTTTTTTAAGAATTACATCAACATACGTTTCACTATCCTCAATACCGGAGCGCAGATCATCATAGTTCTGCTCGAGCCATACTAAAAACGGCTCTTCAGGCATAGATCCTATATCACCATCAAGAACGCTGAGATCCTCAACGATCTTAATTACAGGTGCAGCAAGCTCGGTCTCGGTCGCTTCATCAGCGCTTGCCGAGATAGTGCCCATTGCTGTGCAGGCAGCCAGTGAAAGCGCCAGAACGGATGCTAAAAGCTTTTTTGTCATTTTCATAATAGTTTCCTCCATATTTTTCCAGGTGCAAACGCTTACACCTTTCCACAGTGATTATAACACATACTCTTCAATTTGTCAATAGAAAATAAACAAATCAATTATAATTAACATATATTTACAGTAGTGCAATTTTTTCCATAAATATAGCCGCTTTCAGATAAAAAAGCGGCTATATCTGTTTATTTCTCCAAATACTTATCTCTGAGATACGAAAGCTCTGCCTTTTTTACATTCAGCTCCTCGGAAAGATACCCCTCCACCGAGCCGTATCTCTCTTCCAGCACATCAATTGTGTGAGTCATGAACTGCTCTATCACCCCGCCGGAGATAAACAGAAGGATCTCCAGCTTTTGCTCTGAAAGCTCCGCTGTCCACGGAAGCTGACGTATCTTTTGCAGCTTGGCACTGTTAAATGTGTTTGTAAGCATATAGTCCATAATGATCGTCTCTCTTTCAGCTCCAAGAGCCGAAAGCAGAAGCATCGAGGCAACCCCGGTACGGTCCTTGCCGTCGGTACAGTGCCACAGAATGCCGCTGTTTTCATCAAGCGAGAGGACAGCCTTGAAAAACCTGGCATATGCCTGCTTTCCTCTGCTTTTGAGCAGAAAATCGGGATAAAGGCTGTCGTTGATGAATCCCTTTTTGTAGATGATCTCAAACTTATCCCTGAGCGTTGATCTCGGATCAGCATAGACAGCCACAAATTCAGGGTCAGGGTCGTCCATATCCACACGCTCCAAAACAGGCAGACACAGCTCCTTCACTCCGTCGATATAAGGGTCAGGAAGTGCCTCCTGCTCCTCACTCATACGAAAGTCAACGATATATTTAAGAGCATATTGCTCTTTTAGCAAGACAGCCGACTCGGGAGACAGGGAGTTGAGCATACCGCTGCGAAGGAAAGCATCTTTTCTGATCTTTTTATCGCCGACCCTGTAACCGCCCAGCTGCCTTGCGTTTCCAACTCCTGTGAGCATAACCGCATGATCTGACATATCGTCCGCCCTTTACCAGTCGACCGAACCGATGAGTTCATCAGCTCTTGAAAGGAAATTCTCGATCGCATCATTTACGCTGGCCTTCATGATCGCCGGATCAAGTCCCTTTGCCACAGCAGGCGCAAGAGCGACTTTGAGCTTTGAGAACAGTGCGATCTGCTCATTTATCCTTTGGCGCTGCTCCTCGCTCTTGTCGGCAAAATACCTGTCTATCAGGTGGGACCAAAGCTTTGTTATCTTATCAACAGGCATATTAGTATGCACCTCGGCAAAGGCAGGATTAAGCTTTACGAGATTGACCTGTGTTGCAGCAGTTGCAAGAAAATCAAATATCGGGTGGCCAAAGCTGAGATCACCCATATCAATAAGCAGGAGCTGACCGTCTACTATCATTATATTATTGGCATGATAGTCACCGTGGATCAGTGTATCCCTGTCGGGTATAGAGTCAACTATCTTCCTTAAAGTGTCCAGCTGTTCCGGAGTGTACCAGTCCTTGCAGTCGTCAATATAATCGTAATAGATCTCCTTTATCGAAGGGAAATCCTCTTTCTTGACAACAGTGCTGTGAAGCTTTTTATACAGATCCACATAACTGTCAGCATAGGTATCGAATGCAGAAGGATCGTTCTTTATTGTGGTCGAAAGTGTCTTGGCATTGAGAAGCTCAAACACAGCACCATATCTGTTGCCGCATTTTACGATATCAAAGGAGATCGCAGTAGGAAGCCCATATATCATAGCTTTCTGAGATAGAGCTTTTTCCCTTTGGATAACATCTATCGAAGCAGTCTCGGAAAAGAGCTTGACTATCCTCTCATCGTCGATCCTGTAAACCTCGCCATTGGCGCCCTTGCCCAAAAGCTCGCAGGAATCAACAGATATCTCTTTCATCTTCTTTGTGATATTTATGAACTCGCTAAACCCGGTCATCGAGAATATTTCCATAACATCCCATGAAACGTTGACGAGCTTCAGGCGGTCATCTTCTTCCTTTGAAAACTTCAGGATCACCCTGAGTCCTGCACTTGATATGTATTCAAGTCCGTCCATATCAAGGACAAGATCGCCGTCAGGATGAGAGTCCCTTATCTTCTTTACCTGCTCCTTGAACTCATCCGAATTCTTGCCATCGATCTTTCCGGATACGGCGATTACGAGCTTATCATTTGTAGATTCAGTCATTTTTACAGTCATGATCACATATTCCTTTCCTTCAATCCCATAAAGAATTTTTCCTTCTCCGGAGTATCTATAAGCCTTACAGGCTTGATCTGATTAGGCAGGATACCCTTTGCTATCTGAAGTTCACGCCACAGCTGATAGGTCTGGCTCTGAACTATAACGAGCGTGCTTTTTTTCAGTTCTCCGGTCTCAACAGCATACTGGAAAGGCATATTGCACTCGCCAAGCTTCCTCTCCATTATCTCGGCATACTCATCACACTTGCTCACATCAAGCTCGTGTTCGGGTTCTATAACAAAACAATACCTTGCAGAATCATTGGAAACATCAGGATAAACACTGTATTCAACGATATTGCAGCCGATCTCTTTTCCAAACGCTTCAACAGCCGCAGCAAGAGCAACAGCATTTGTTTTCTCGCCTACAAGATTAACGACCTGGTTCTTACGGTAAACAAATCTGATAAGCGGCGATTTTCCCTTAAAGCCCAAAACCTTGACAACATCGTACATCCTGTAACGATAGAAGCCCGAAAGATTTGTAACGATCAGCTCATACTCCTTGCCGATCTCAAGCTCATTCATATTGAGCGTATGGCTAAGATCATCGTCTTCGGCAGGAACGAATTCATAGAATCCGCTCTGCGGGATCATAGCAAACTCAGAAGAGTTCATTTCGGGGCAGGCCGCAAATATCGACTCGGAAGCTGCATAAAGCAGATTGTCGTGTGCGATATCATTTCCGACATACCTTCGCATTATCTCGGTATACGGCTCAAAGGTGCCTGTACCTATCGCACCTATCCACGAGCAGCGAGGCCATATCCTCGGAAGGATAGGAGTATCAAAGCCTTTTTCAAATTCTTTTTTCAGCTCATTTGCACGCTTCGGGTCGGGTCTGAGCTTGGCAGTCAGTGTTTTTCTCAGTTCAGCCGACATCTCGATATTCTTGCTTATCGTGCCGTTTTTTATATCCTCCACAAGGCTCTCCCAATGCTCGGACAGATAAACGAACAGATCAGCAACCACCGTCGTAAATGCACTGGCGATAAAGCAAATGTTTTCCTCTCTGAGAGCAAACAGCAGCTTTAGGTATTTAAGGTCTATCTTCTCCTTCGGGAATATTATCTCATCGGGAGAAGTGGAAACATATTTAAAGAACGGCTTGATACGTTCAAGCGCTGTTTCGGATATAGCTCCCATCTTCTTGCCCTTATCCGAGGAATAATCTGTTACCTCTATCAGATTCAGACACTTGTAATAGGGAAATTTCTTATTATGCTCTTTAAGGTACCTGCTTCCAAGAGCAAAGGTCCTTGAGCATCCCATATCACTGTAAAGGTCGATAACATCCTGAACGACGGGAATGAGCTTTGGCAGTCCTGTGCTTCCCGATGTCAGGGCGAACTGAATGCAATGGCGGCCGGTCAGCTGATCGTCAACGTTCTCTTTATACATTTTCATGATGTACGGCTCATAGTCATCATACTGTGATATCGGAACAAGGCGTTTATAATCCTCGATACTGTGTATCTGGTCAAAATGATACTTTTTACCATACTCAGAATCCTTCGCATCGTTTATAAGGCGCATAAGAAGCTCTTCCGTATAAGTGTCTGCGATCTCGCAGGCATCTTCAAACTTCTTTAATGCTTTTTTCCCCCTTTTTCTCATTACACTGTAAATCAGATAAAGCATTGGATTTTGCATTATGTGGTCCTCCATGTCCTGTTATTCTGAAATAGTCTTATTTATATCTTCTATCAGCGCATCTGCGCACTCTTTGGAAATGACATCGGGATACTTTTCGCTCAGTTCCCTGAAGCTTTCGCCCAGCTGAGCAAGCGTATCATATCCGACAGAAACAGCATCATTGAACCATCTTTTTTCACCGTCAGGGAAAATGACTTCATAAGAAATAATATTGATAACATCACCATTTCTTACCATTTTATCAAGCAATGAGCTCTCGACCTTGGGCATCTTGAACTGACAGCAGTATTTAAGGTTGGCAATATCGTTATAATCGCTCTTTGATCCCGACACCTGATCGAGATACACCTCATAGGGGTATCTTCCCTGTGATGCACAGGTAAGCGTTGTGATGCCCGACCAGCGGCCGTTTATTTCGAGAATATACCACTTGCCTTCAACAAAGAATAGGTCTATCTCGATAATGCCCGAAAGCCCCAGGAGCTCCGCCAGACGAAAAAGCTCGCTTCTGAGCTCATCAGCGTGATACTTCTCTCCGGTCATCGGGCCGTATTTAAGCGTTGTCAGCCCGAGAGGGTCATTGAGCTCTCCCTTGTCGTATCTAAAAATGCGGTAGGGCGGCGTAACGACATAATTGCCACTGCTGCCGTGTATCTCTATGCCATACTCCTCGCCAACGAATTTCTTCTCAACGATAACATCCTCGCAGAAGGCATCGGAAAGCAGATAAGCCTTTGCATCCTCAAAATCCTCAGAGATATGTATACCCATTGATGACGAGCCTGTCGAGCTTTTTATAACGACCGGTGCATTAAGCTCTCTTATCTTCCAAAGAATGCTCTCCTGATAACCGTTGATCGTAGAGCTCCTTTCATGCTTAGTGGTCTTAAAGAGCTCGTGGTTTACATAGACCGCCTCCGACACATTGAAGCCGTGGTCTTTGAGAAATCTGTGAGTCTTGCATTTATCAAAGCAATCAACAGCGGTCTGAAGGCTGTAACATATACACTCGATACCCTCGTTTCTCAGACCGTCTGCTATCACAGCATCACGGATACCGTTCCAGTCATAGCCGCTTACAGGGCCCGGCATAGCCACAGCTATATCAGGCTCGCAGGCTTTGATCGCTGCAATAAAATCATCGATAGTCGCATCCATTTCAAGGGTGACTACCTTGATCTTCTCGGGAGCCTTTGTGATCGCACCGTTTAAAATATCCAAAAAGTAGCGACCGTTGAGCTGCACCACAAGGGTTATCTCCATATCGGGGTTGTTTAAAGAAGATGCATCCCACTGCTCATACCATTTCGGGAAAACCTCGCAGGTAGATGACGAGTCTCTCTTTTTTGTATTGCTTGAAAACAGAACAATTTTTTTCATGATCCTATACCTTCCCTATTCAACATCAGTAAGCTTCAGACGCTTGATCTTTCTGAGTGCGATAACATTTATCCCAAGTGTGAACAGCACAGTTATGACTGCCGCAAGAAGCCAGGCTATCAGATTGACACGTCTTATAAACATAAGATACGGCGCTTCAAGGTTTCTGATAACGCTGTAACCCATAACGGAACCTATTACAATACCAAGAACTATACCCGCCAAGGATGTGACAACGGTCTCCATAAGCAGATACCGCTTGACCTCGCCCACAGTAAAGCCGTTTATACGCATAATAGTAAGCTCTTTTGTCTTCTGACTGATATACATCTTATTGATATTGAGCAGAATGAAATATGCAAGCAGACCGGCAATGATGATCATCATGCCTGAAAGACCTGTGAAAATGGTGACCAGAGTTCCCATCGTGTTTATTTCATCCTTACAATAGGATACAGACTCATAGCCATCGACCTCTTTGACCTTTTGCTCGATCTGCTTTTGATCAGCATCATCTGCCTTCACAAGGAAGGTGTTCATCTGAGCCGGTTTTTCAAATACCTGCTCATAATATTCATCGGTCATGACCATCGTGTATCCGAGATAGTTATTAAACACCCCGGCTACCTCCATTGTGTAGGGTTCCATCTGCTTATCATATACCGTGATGCTATCGCCCTTTTCAAAGCCGAACACCTCAGCTGTCCTGCTCTGGATATATACTCCGTCCGGATCTGTCGAAAGGGACTTGCCGCTCTTCTGATCCTTCAATGTATAGAACTTAGTAAACTGCTTCAGATCTCCGCAGAATATCTCGGCCGTCTGTAATTCATCATTTCCAAGATAGGTGTGTATATTGTCATAGATCGCTGTCTTTTCAACGCCGACATCGCTGAGGATCTTTTCGATCTCGCCCTTTGCCGTTTGCGATCTTTCAGGGTCAAATCTGACCTTCTCATCATACCTGATAACGCCACCGTATTCCAGGCCGATAACTCCTGAAACGTTGTTTCGCATCGTAAAGCCCGTCACCAGAAGCGAACAGCAGCCCGCAACACTGACAGCCGTCACAATGACACGAGGGATATCCGAGCGGATATTTCTCATTATCAGTCTTGAATAAAGGCTTCCTGCCTTGCTTGCCTTGCGTTTGCCTGTCCTTGGCTGCTTTTCCTGCATAAGCTGTATCGCTGTAGAGCGCATAAGCTTTGAACATGACAGCAGCACAGCGATAGCTGAAAGCGCTGTTCCTGCCGCAAGTATTATCACAGACATCGGTATCTGGATGACCGATGCGGGACGTCCTATCACATAGATCTTTTTATAGGCTGAGAGCACTACGCCCTGGATAACATAGTATCCGCTGATGATACCGAGAATGATGCCGATAACAGTTGCGCCCACGCCGAACATCATATACTTGAACAGTATCTCACGGTTAAAAAGGCCAAGCGCCTTGGAAGCTCCGACAAGTCTGCGCTGTTCTTCGATTATCCTGCCGACGCTCGTGTAGATAACGAGCGCTGCTATCACCACGAAAAACAGTGAGAATGTGATACTCATTCTCGAAATATTGTCCGAGGTCGAGGAAAGGTGAGCATAGCCGGGGTTGCCTCTTACTCCAAACAGGAGCCAGCGACAGTCCTTCATACCGGCAAGATTGCTTCTTGCTTCCTCAATAGCCTTTACTCCCTCGTTATAATCATCAAGTCCGCTCGAATAGTCCTCTTCGCCCTGCTCGAGCTTTTCACGGCTCTCCTTTAGCTGTGTCCTCGACTCCCCTATCGAAGTCTGACCGTTATCATATTCATCGAGCCCTTTATCATATTCCTTTTGCTTTTCTGCCAGCTGTTTCTTGGCCTGATCAAGCTGTGTCTGGCCGTTTTCAAGGGTCACTTCGGCCTTGTCGAGCTGCTCCTTCTTCTCCTTCAGGAGCTCGTCAGCCTCTGCATAGGCAGTCTCTCCGTCATCAAGCTTTGCCCAGCCGTCATCAAGCTGTGCCCTTGCAAAATCAAGTGCTGCCTTGCTGTCGCTGAGCTCACTCTCCAAATCGCTGATCTTATCCTCAATGCCATTATAAAGCTCTTCCAGATCGGAATAATCACTGAACTCATCCGGTATCGACTGTCCATTCTGGCTGACATATTCCTTTACAGCATCAAGGCTGACCGAGCCTACATCTTTTCCCTCGTCGATAAGCTTTTGCCTGTACTGCCCGATCAGAGAGAAAACCTTTTTTGCATCATCGAGCTTGCCTGATGCTTCGCTGTATTTTCCAAAATTATCGGAATATTCCTTTTCGCCTGCAACAAGCTGACTGCGGCTGTCATCAAGAGTCTTTCTATTAGCTTTCAGCTCTGCATCTGCACTCGCATAAGCTTCCGAGCCTTTTTTAAACTCTTCCTTGCCGGCTTCAAGCTCTTCGGACTTTTCATCTATCTGCTTCTGAGCATCATCCAGCGCTTTCTTAGCTTCTGCAAGCTTATCATCGCTCTGAAGTATCGTATCCTCGGCAGTTTTCAGCTTTTCCTCTCCGTCTTCCAGTTCATTCCAGCCGTCATCAAGCTGTTTTCTGGCATCGTCAAGCTCTGCTTTTGCATCGTCAAGCTGTTTCTGTTTATCCTCGATCTCCTTTTCAAGATCTCCGTACAGCTCCTGATATCTCAGCTTTTCACGCTTCTGCGCAAGAGTTTTCAGCCTGTCCTCAGTGTCCTTGACGATGTCAAGATACTCATCACTGTAATAGCTGAGCCCCGAAGTATTGTCAAGCCTTATTTCAGCCCTCATATAGCAGCCTTTAAGGCTTTCAGTATCAAAGGCATCGTCTATAAGAAGAACATACCTGCTGCCCGGGGTCTGTGCCGGCTTTGCAAGGTGGTCGGGGTGCTGAACTATGCCGGCTATCCTGTATTCCGAATCTTTAAGATACTTCGGAGTGTTCCCGTCGGTGTCCTTTATCGAAATGCTATCGCCAACACCAAGCCCAAGGTTTTCTGCAATAATGTCCTCGACAGCACACTCGTCCGCCTTTTCAGGCAGTTTTCCCGATATTACCAGAGGTGTATTTATACGCTCGGTGAGCGAAACAGCATTTACGTTCTCGTTCTTATCTCCTATCGTCACCGTGCCGCCGGAAAAATATACCCCCTCAACATCAGCTACACCCTTAGTGTTTTTTATCAGCTCGATGTCTTCCTCGGTCAGGAGCATAGTTGAGGTTATCTCATAATCACGAAAGGAAGTTTTTTGATAAAACTCATTGCCGCTGCTTCTCATTCCCGAAGCGGAAAACCTGATCCCAAGATAGGCAGCAACGGCTATCCCTGCGATAAAAATAATGGATATCCAAGAAAGCAGATTCTTCCTGATATTGCGCAGGGCGTCCTTTAAGTCTGTTTTTTTCATATTTACTTACTCACCGCCCTGCTTTACCATACCAGCTCTTCAGCGTGCAGAGGATGGTTGTTTTTCTTGACAGAGGCGATCTTTCCGTCCCTGATCTTCATAACACGGTCAGCCATCTTGGCGATCTCGGGGTTATGCGTTACCATAAGAACTGTGGTGCCATACTTTTTGACGATCTCTTCGATCGTTGCAAGGACCTCTATACTTGTGGTGTAATCAAGAGCTGCTGTCGGCTCGTCTGCCAGGATAAGCTTGGGCTTTTTCACTATTGCCCTTGCGATAGATACACGCTGCTGCTGTCCTCCCGACATCTGACCCGGGTAATTGTTCGCACGTTCGGTCATATTGACTCTTTCGATAGCCTCCTTCGGGTCCATTGGGTCCTTGACACGCTCAGCTATAAACTCAACATTTTCAAGAGCCGTAAGATTTGGCATAAGATTATATGATTGGAATATAAAGCCTATGTAATTTCTGCGATACATGGTAAGCTCGGCATCGGATGGATGAGAAAAGTCCTTGCCCTCGATAGTGAGCTTTCCCTCGGTAAGAAAATCCATTCCGCCGATTATGTTCATCATAGTTGATTTCCCGCAGCCTGATTCGCCGAGGATAACGACAAATTCGCTTTTGTAGATATCAATGTTTATCCCCTTCAGCACCTGTATAACACCGTTGCCCGAGGGGAACTCCTTCGTAACATTACGCAGACTTGCAAGTATCTCCTTCTGCTCGGAGGTGTCCGTTGAAAGCCCTTTTTCGTCAATGGTTATTGCCGCAAGAGAAGCCATATGCTCACAAAGCTGCAGCTCCTCCTTGTCATAAAAGCTGCCGTCTTTCTTATTGACTATCTGAACACAGCCTATGACCTCATGGAGATTATTGAGCGGAACACATAGCATACCCTTTACAGGCAGGCCGTTTTCCTCAAACACCGAGCTGTCATAGCGGCTATCGCCGGCGAAATCCGTGATGATGACTGACTTTCCGCTTTTAGTTACATCGCTCTCGATACCGCTTCCGTTTTCTATGCTGATATTAGAGATATCCGCAGGACCGATATGAAACATAGGGGTCAGCTGCTGTGTTTTTTTATCGAGCAGCCAGATCGCACCTGCTTCACTGTCCAGCGTTTCAACAACAGTTTCAAGACACTGAGAGAGCGCATCCTCAATGCTTTCAGTTCCAAGAAGCTGCTCCATTATCTGCCACGTTGCTTTTGTAAAGCGATTTTCTTTTGGCATATTTATATATTCTCCTTTCGTTCATATATTACTATTTTTATAATTATAGCACATCTTTAGTTGGATGTCAGTTATTGAGCTTAAAACATTATAAAAATCGTCACAATATCCAAATCAACTCGATTTCAATTATTGATATCAACAAAAAAACACAGGTTTTTGATTTTACTATTTACTTAACGCTCTGTTCTATGTTAAAATAATGGGAAAGATGCGATAATATAAGAGCAGATAATAACATTGATCAGTCATAATAAGGAGGAACTATATATGTCAGTATCTGATATCGAATTGACCGCTAATACTCCCTATTTCCTGGATGAATTCAGAAAAAGGGTCGATGAAGCACCGGATACGGTCTTCCTCGTAAATCCTGCGACCAAGGCTGTTATCACAAGAAAGCTTGCCGATACTATGTCGGGCAGACTGTATGCATATCTTAAAAAGAACGGTATAGGAAAAAATGAAAAGGTAATGATCTGCCTGCCAAGAGGTGAGCTTTGCTATATTGCCGCTATCGGTGTTTTTAAGGCAGGCGCAGCATTCACTATGGTCGAGGACACTTATGTTGAGGAACGTATAGAGTTTATCCGAAAGGATTTTGGCTGTAAGCTGTTTCTGGATCTTGACAGATTCAACGAAGCAATGAATGAAGAACCTCTGGATGGATTTGACAGAGCTGACGACCATGACCTTTGTATCGCAGTGTATACCTCCGGCACGACCGGAAATCCCAAGGGCGCTCTTCACGAGTATGGCACAATAAAGCTCAACTATCTTTCTCATCAGGAATTAAGGCGGTTAGTCGGTAAGCCTTACTATTCATACACGATCGTTTCTCCGCTAAATTTCGCTGCATCACTTATCAATGTGACACAGTGCTGTTATTGGTGCGATGAAACACATATCCTGCCATATTCGACAGTAAAGAATCCGGATCTTCTTCTCGGTTACTGCCGTGATAAAAAGATAGATGTTTCTTTTATGTCACCATCACTTTTAAGAGTTGTCGGAGACAGATTCGATTTTGATATGAAGCTTATCCTTATAGGCGGCGAGCCGGGAAACGGCATATTCCTCGATAATATACCGCTGTATAACCTTTACGCTATGAGTGAGTCTCTTTTCCCGCTGATGGCGTTTGTTTTAGACAAAATGTATGACATTTGTCCAACCGGAAGGCCGACCTTTGATTTTAAGTTTTTACTGCTGGACGAAGCAGGTAATGAGGTCCCCGACGGTGAGACCGGAGAGATCTGTTTCCGCAGCCCGTTTTTCAGGGGTTATGCAAACCTTCCCGAGAAGACAAAAGAAGCTTTAAGAGACGGTCTTTTCCATACCGGCGATCTGGCGGTAAAGCTTCCTGACGGTAATTATATCGTCAAAGGAAGATGCGATGATATGATAAAGATAAACGGCAACCGTGTTGAGCCGGCTGAGATAGAAGCTGCTGCAAAGAATATACTGAATGTTAATTGGTGCGGTGTAAAGGGATTTACTGATGATAAGCGTTCATATCTGTGTCTGTACTACACCGAACAGCTGAGCATGGATACCGAGACTCTCAGAAGAAAACTTGAGAAGCGTCTTCCCTATTATATGATACCATCATATTTCATAAAGCTTGATTCTATCCCGACAAACGCAAACGGCAAGTTTTCGAGAAAGCTTTTACCTGCTCCGGATGTTTCGGATTATATCAGAGAATATGAAGCGCCGACAAACGAGTTTGAACAAAAGCTGTGTAAGCTGTTTGAGCAGATCCTTTCGCAGCCCCGTATAGGTATCAGTGACGATTTCTTTGACCTAGGCGGAGATTCTCTTTCTGCTATGAAGCTCACCGCCGCTCTTGATGAATACGGCATTACAGCTATGGATATCTTCCGTGAAAGGACTCCGGCAGCAATAGCGCTTATCTGTGAGCAAAACAGCCTGAAAGACGATATCAGCTCTGAGGAAAGAGAGCTTTCGGCACGAAAGGGGAAATATCCTCTTACGGCATTCCAGCTGAATATGTTTGACTATCAGCTATATAATCCGAGATCCTGCACATGGAACCTGCCGATGCTCTTTGCGATGGATAAAAGTGCGGTGGATGCAGAGCTGTTCAAGGCCTCGGTAAGAAAGACTGCCGATCACCACACGATATTCCGCACAGTGCTCGGATTTAACGGCGACGGATATATCGTGCAGTACATCGACGATTGTGAGACCGATCTTGTAAAGATCACTGAATGCACCGAAGATGAGTTCGTTAAGATAAAGGCAGAGCTGAACAAGCCCTTCCGCCTTATCGGCAGGCCGCTTTCCTATATTGAGATATATGAGACCGAAAGCAAACTGTATCTGTTCTTTATGTCACACCATATAATGATCGACGGAATGGGCATCAACTCGGTCCTGAACAGTATAGCTGACTATTATAACGGCAAAGAACCGCCTATGGATATGTTCTACTCCTATCTGGATGATGAAAAGCGTCAGAAAAACAGTAAGCATTACCTTGATTCAAAACAGTATTTTGAGCAAAGCTATAATAACAAGGAGTGGTGCAACAATCTTACGCCTGCCGTAAAGCTGAGAGATAACCTTTCGGAGGGCTTCAACATCGTCTTTAAGCCCGATGTGTCAAAGCTTAAAGAAATGGAGGAGAGATATCATCTCACAAAAAGCGGTATATGCGCTGCTGTTGCTCTGCTTGCGCTTCATGAAAGCGAGCAAAAAGATAACGTCATGATAAACTGGGTCTTCCACAACCGCACCAACACTGCAAGAGAAGGCTCTTCAGGACTTATGATAAAGCTTCTGCCTATCGGTGTTACCGTTAATAACAGCTCGGACCTTTCAGATACCCTGAAGGATATATCACGGCAGATAACGCAGGGTATTGCAAACAGCTCCTATGACTGGTGCCTTGAAAACGAAGAAGTGTTTGAAAACGATGCACTGTTTATGGTCTATGAGTCTTCGATACTGGATATGCCGGCTATGAAACAGTTCGGTGCGTCCACCGAGGTCATTGCCGATCCGACACATACGGTCATAAGAAGGACCAGTATGCAGATAATAGATATCGGAGAGGATATGTATTTTATGTTCTACTACGTTGCCGGGATGTTCAGCGATGAACAGATCGAAAAATTCAAAGCAAGCGTTAATAAGTACATAAATATGCTTCTGGGAAGCGATAACTGATAAGTATACGAACAAAAGCTGCAAAGAGATCCTTTGCAGCTTTTTCTTGTAATCCAAAAACCCCCAGTTTTACTGGGGGGGTTCGGATTACAAGAAAACCGCCGCCCCACATGGGACGGCGGTCATTGTAATTATGTTGCAATCAACGTCTCACTTGCCTTGTCCGCTATTGAAAAACAGCGGGAGCAAAGCTGTCCGTCAGCACCATTTACGGCGTGATATAGCCGTGCGGCAAGCACTTAGCCAAGCTCAGCGAAGTACTTGATAGTTCTTACCATCTGGGATGTGTAAGAATTCTCGTTGTCGTACCAGGAAACTACCTGAACCTCGTAGCAGCTGTCGCTGATCTTGCAAACCATTGTCTGGGTAGCATCGAAGAGAGAACCGTATCTCATTCCGATAACGTCGGAAGATACGATAGGATCCTCGTTGTAGCCGAAGCTCTCGGAAGCAGCAGCCTTCATAGCAGCGTTGATAGCCTCAGGAGTAACCTCCTTGTCGCTCTTTACAACTGCTGTGAGGATAGTTGTGGAACCTGTGGGAACAGGAACTCTCTGTGCAGAACCGATGAGCTTGCCGTTGAGCTCAGGGATAACAAGGCCGATAGCCTTTGCAGCACCTGTGCTGTTAGGAACGATGTTAGCAGCACCTGCTCTTGCTCTTCTAAGGTCACCCTTTCTGTGAGGACCGTCGAGGATCATCTGATCGCCTGTGTAAGCATGGATAGTGCTCATGATACCGCTCTGGATAGGAGCGAAGTCGTTAAGAGCCTTAGCCATAGGTGCGAGGCAGTTAGTTGTGCAGGATGCAGCAGAGATGATCTTGTCATCAGCTGTAAGTGTCTTCTCGTTTACAGAGAAAACGATGGTAGGAAGATCCTTGCCTGCAGGTGCAGAAATAACGACCTTCTTAGCGCCGGCATCGATATGAGCCTGGCTCTTCTCCTTCGAGCAGTAGAAACCTGTGCACTCGAGAACAACGTCAACGCCGATCTCGCCCCAAGGAAGCTTGGAAGCATCAGCCTCTTTGTAGATAGTAAGTGTCTTGCCGTCAACAGTGATGGTGTTTGCCTCGTCGTCAGCAGATACGGTGTGGAGACCCTCACCGATAGTTCCGCAGTAGCCGCCCTGAGCGGTGTCATACTTGAGCAGATTAGCGAGCATGGAAGGCTTTGTCAGGTCGTTGATAGCAACAACATCATAGCCCTCTGCGCCGAACATCTGTCTGAACGCAAGACGTCCGATACGTCCAAAACCGTTAATTGCAACTTTTACATTTGCCATTGTAGTGTACCTCCTAATATTTTTATGAATCTATTATACACCATTTATTCCTCTTTTGCAATACCTTTTGAAGAAAATAAATAATTTATTAACACATAAACCCAGTGGCGGCATCGGTGCCAGACGCACGCCCATGCAAAAAGAGCCAACCGAACGCCGGTTGGCTCTCTAATATCCGTAATTAAAACTTAGTAGAACTTCGGACTCACGCCTTTCTTACGTTTATTATGTCCGCAAACATTAAGCTATTCCATTGGATCTATTTCCTTTCGGGTGCCCGCTCTGATAACTGCGGGCTTAGATTTTCGATCCCGCTGAAAACCAGGGGACAAACATCCGGAAAAACTAAACTATCCCATTGGATCTATTTCCTTTCAAAATAATAAGTCTTGCGAAATAAACTTAACTAAGCCATTGGTAAAATTCCCTTCAGAAAATTTGCTCATCCTATGCCGGCGCATTTACCGGCCTGACTAAACTCTTAGGCGGACTCACTCCCATCTATCAAATGTTCAGATACCTGTTGTGCATTTTCATAACGCACCACTCCTTGTTTAGTCTATGTTCTATTGTTCGTTACTAACATTCTGATCTTAAAACGAGCCATCGGCTCTTACCGTTTTTTGGCGGACTCACCATTCCTTCCGAAAGCTGCGATCTCGCCGAACGCAATTCCAAAATCTATGTTAATATATACATCAAGTTAAGTTCTCATCGGACTCACTCTCTCAAAAAATTTCTTTTTTAGGTGAAAAAGTAAAACTGTGCATTGGAATCACTCCTGGTGCTTAAATGATCGTAAACCTTCCGAAACAAATCATAAGAATCGCTCCTTTATAGAAGATACGAAATATTCAATTGTAAGCTGGGTATCCAATTTGCATTAACTGAATTCTACGACCGCCCGGGGCCTGACAGATCTCTCATAATTTGAAAACTCTCATAAGTTCGGATCTGCCGTCTCTTATGTACGGGTCCTGATCCCTCGTCAAGTAAGATGATCTGCCGAGCCTGCGGATACCCTGAAGATCTCCTGTGCATCCATTGGACTCGCTCCCTTCTTATCTGATTGAGCCTGCCGTGTGTTTGATCCGGGTTGGTAAGCTGCTCTGCACTGTCTCCCGTCCATTGACATCCTCACGGCTAAACTGTGATGTTCCGGAAAACCTCCGACCGCTCGCCCAAGCCTCCGTCTCACCGCTGAAGCTGTACTGCGTCTCCCGACCGTTACCAGCCCCGCTCTTGTGAAGCCTATCGCCTGTCTTTGGGTCTTTGTTTTTCCTTGATAACACTATACCACATTTTTTGTGCTTTGTCAATAGTTTTTCTCAACTTTTTCCCAACTTTTTTATTTAATATAACTTTTACCAAAAGTGCTTGACTTTTATAATTATATGTAGTATAATGAATATGTTGTCACGGTCATAAAACGTATATGAAGCGTTTTGTGTGCCGCTTTTTTATACCCGCTTTTTGCGGCTATACCGACGTTTCAAGGAGGTCATTATCATGAGCGATATCAACAACACTATGGACGATATGAACGAATACACCCCCGATCTTTATGAGCTGGAGGACGAGAGCGGCGAGAAGCACGTCTTTGAGCTGCTGGATGCTATGGAATATGAGGGCGAAAAGTACTATGCGCTGACTCCCTATTTCGAGGATCCCAACGAGGCGCTGGAGGCTGCCGGAGATCTTGTTATCCTCAGGTCGGACTTTGACGAGAACAATGAGGAGATACTTTCCTCCATCGAGGACGACGACGAGTTCGAGAAGATCGGCGAGATTTTCCTCAAGCGTATCGATGAGATGTTCGACTTCGAGGACGATGAGGATGAGGTCGCTGACGGTACCGCTTTTTCGTAAAATGATTTAATATTGTTTTGTTCAAATGTACAATTTTTTGTACGTGGATTTGCCTAAAATCACTATTGATTTTCGGGCCGGAATGTGGTATAATGTGAGCAAGAAAACAGAATATGGACTGCCTTGTACGATCAAGCACGGTT
The DNA here is from genome assembly GCA_902800795.1 of uncultured Ruminococcus sp. Taxonomy (GTDB): domain Bacteria; phylum Bacillota; class Clostridia; order Oscillospirales; family Ruminococcaceae; genus Hominimerdicola. The sequence goes on from CADCFQ010000024.1 coordinate 17,054, forward strand.
ATTTTAAATCCAACACTTATTAAAAGGGATTCGTTCTCCGATGCAGGATTGCAGACCTCCGCTGTTAGAGGTCTGAACCAGAGCATTCGATGAGTGTTATGGCTCAGGCTTCTATCAGCGACGCTGGGAGCGAGAAACCATTGGGACGTCTTACCCACCCTGCTTCACAGCGGGTTTATCATCTGTGCGACGGCAAGGCAGTTTTTATGTGCTCGCCGCACGGCTGACCCACGCCGTACCGTGTGTGTACTACGAATTTTGTTCCCGCTGCTTTTCCTTAGTTTTTAAGGCAAGCGAGGGAACATTTTTTATAGTTTGAGCAAGGCTCACATATACAACATATACAAATAGTTCACTTTGATCTCCCCGGAAGGGAGGGGGGTGCTCGCCCCTGCCGGCGAGCACCCACTTGGCTGAAAGTTTCGTTGAAAATTGTATCCCCCGGTCGTGCAAATGCCGTGGCTTTCTCTCCAAAGCCCTTGACAAATTGTTAAAATCGTGTTAAAATAGCCTTGATATTTCAGATACTAAGACCGAAAGGAGTCATTGATATGAAAAATGACGGCATCGACTACATCTGGACCGATAAGAAAAGAACGCTCTTCGGGCTGCCCCTCTCGTTTACGAGATACTTCCTCACAAAGGATAAGTTCATCACCCGCAAGGGACTGCTGAGAGTGGAAGAGGATGAGCTCGAGCTTTACCGTGTCATCGACAAGAAACTCGTTCTCCCCCTGGGTCAGAGAATGTTCAAGTGCGGCTCTATCGTTATGAACGTCAAGGACGTTGACACCCCTGTCAAGGAGATAAAGAGCGTCAAGAAGCCCCGTGACGTCCTGGCACAGTTGGATAAGTATATCAATGCTAACCGTGACAAGTACCGTGTAAGGGGCAGAGATATGGTCGGAGCAGACTACAGCCACATGGACGGAGATATCGACGGAGATATGGATATCTATTAATCAGACTGATTTGATAACGGGCGGCTCCGGCAGGTGTGTACACCTGCACCCGATTCCCCCACCCCGGCAGGTGTGTACACCTGCACCCAATTCCCCCACCCCACACAGATTTATTTAAAACCACAACCGACCCCCTGCCCTCCCCGGAGGGGAGGGGGTTCACTTTGTCCGGACTTTTCATTTGCACCACTGCGTGAACCTTGAAAAAAGCGAATGTGTCCGTTGATACAGCTTGGTCGTTAAACACGCCAGAGGCAAAGCCGTGCGGCGAGCACCGCTGTGCGAACCTTGGAAAAGAGTGAAATGTCCGTTACACAGCAGAGTGAATGAGGCCGTTAATGAAATACAGGGGTATCCGAAAAATAGGTATTATGACAAAGAATGAATTCTCGGCGCTCACCTCATGGCAGGAGCGCATAAAAAGCACCGGCAAGCCCGTGTATATCTACGGCATGGGCAACGGCGCAGATAAGATACTCAGACAGCTCGACAGGCTGGGCGTGCGCTGCAGCGGTGTGTTTGCAAGCGATGCCTTTGCAAGGCACAACACCTTTCACGGGATGACCGTGACCACTCTCGCAGAGGCAGAAAAGCAGTCAGGCGACATGATGATACTGCTGGGGTTCGGCTCTTCCCTGCCCGACGTCATGGCTCACATCGACAGCATAGCCGACAGACACGAGCTCATCGCTCCCGAGGTCAGCGTTATCGGTGACGGCGCCTTTGAAAAAGAGGTCTTCCTTGACCGCTTTGAAGAAGCACAGGCGGCTTATGACAGGCTTGACGGTGAAGCTTCCAGAGCCTGCTTTGAGCTGCTGACAAAGTTCAAGATAACAGGCGATCTCGAATGGCTCAGACAGGCGTTCACTATAAGCCCGGCCGACAAAGATCGCTTTGAGTGCGGCGCCGAAAGCGCTGTTATCCTTGACCTTGGCGCCTATAACGGCGACACGGCGCTGGAGCTTGCGAGTGCCTGCAAGGGCTATTCAAGGCTTATCGCTGTTGAGCCGGAAAAGAAGAATTTCCAGAAGCTTATCCGAAACACTGCTGCTCTCGACAGCATCGAGTACATCAATGCGGCGGCCTGGAGCCATGAGTGCGAGCTTTCGTTCTGCTCCTCGGCGGGGCGCATGGCGGCTGTGGGCGACGGCGGCAAGACCGTCCGGGCTGTGAGCGTTGACGGGCTTCTCGGCAGCGGCAGATGCGACCTTATAAAGTATGATGTCGAGGGAGCTGACAAGGAAGCTATCCTCGGAAGTAAGGATACTATCAGGCGCTGGTGTCCGAAAATATGTACAGCTGTATATCACAGGCCCTATGATTATTTCGAGCTGATAAACCTTATCGGCGGCATCCGGCCGGACTACAGCTTCCGACTGACGCAGGACGTTTACTACCCTGCCTGGGAAACGAATATCACAGCATATATATGAATAGTATCACGATCCGGCGGACATCGCAGCAGCGGTGTCCGTTTTATGTTAAATTTTTGATATAGCGGCGGCCGGTGACTGGCTTTTTCAGTTTCCGTTTTGTTTCTATGTTTCATATAGCTACACTTTGCAGGAATTTTTATATGAAATCTGCACAAAAATCCATATTAAAATTTTACAAGACAAAATGAGAAAATTGTGTTATAATCTTACTATGGTTAAATATGGACCGAAAAACCGAACGGAGGTTATTATTATGGCAAAAAGCAGACTGATCGGCGATTATCCCGTTATAGGCATCAGACCCACTATCGACGGAAGAAGAGGCGCACTGGGCGTGCGTGAGTCGCTGGAAGACCAGACAATGAACATGGCTAAGAGCGCCGCTAAGCTCTTTGAGGAAAACCTGAGGTATTCAAACGGCGAGCCCGTCAAGGTAGTCATCGCAGATACCACTATCGGCCGTGTGGCTGAGGCGGCTGCCTGTGAGGCAAAGTTCAAAAAGGCAGGGGTCGATATCACTCTCACGGTGACTCCCTGCTGGTGCTACGGCGCCGAGACTATGGATATGGACAGGAACACTATCAAGGCTGTATGGGGCTTCAACGGAACAGAAAGACCCGGAGCTGTATATCTTGCTTCCGTCCTTGCCACCCACGCACAGAAGGGGCTGCCCGCCTTCGGCATCTACGGCCACGATGTATGTGAGGCTGACGACACCGGGATCCCCGAAGACGTTAAAGAAAAGCTCCTGCGCTTCGGCAGAGCCGCTGTGGCAGCTGCGACCATGAGGGGCAAGTCCTATCTCCAGATAGGCTCTATCTGTATGGGTATCGGCGGCTCGATCATCGATCCGGGATTTATCGAGGACTACCTCGGAATGAGAGTGGAGTCCGTTGACGAGGTGGAGATAATCAGGCGAATGACCGAGGAGATATATGACAAGGCCGAGTATGAAAAGGCTCTGGCATGGACAAAGAAGAACTGCAGGGAGGGATTTGACAAGAACCCTGAGTTTTTACAGAAGACCCCCGAGCAAAAGGAAAAGGACTGGGAGTTCGTTGTAAAGATGATGTGCATCATCAAGGACCTTATGAACGGCTGCGACAGCCTGCCCGAGGGAAGAGAGGAAGAAGCCGTGGGCCACAACGCTATCGCCGCAGGCTTCCAGGGACAGAGACAGTGGACCGACTTCTATCCAAACTGTGACTTCCCCGAAGCGCTGCTCAACACCACCTTTGACTGGAACGGTGCAAGAGAGCCATA
>CADCFQ010000025.1 GCA_902800795.1 uncultured Ruminococcus sp.
GTATCCTTTTTCGGATACCCTTATATTCCTCTATAGCTCAGTCGGTAGAGCATTCGGCTGTTAACCGAAGGGTCGTTGGTTCGAGTCCAACTGGGGGAGTCAAGTTTTTCGGACGAAAATGACGTAAATGCGTTGTTTTCGCCCGTTTTTTTTACTGCTATCGGCGGGCGGTCTTTGTTTGATCATAAAACACCCACATTTCGCATCCTAAACAAACGTTTAGTAATTTCGCTCAAACGTCGCAAAATAGGTGTTTATGAAAAAATAGCCAAAAACATATTTGTTCAACTTTAGGCAACTTCATATAATTTTGTTGACCAAAAGTTGTCCAAGACAGACTAAGACAGTGGAACATATCGTAAAAATCTTTCAGTAAAAAGCAGACCGCATAATTATATCAAATACAATATATGAAACAGTAATGCAGTATGAGGTCAAAGCAAAACTGCAAGACTTGCTAAAGAGAACGGTATAAACAATAAGAGCAATCTGGATAATGGTCGGCACGCTGCGGGACGGTACTTCACGGCGCAGACGGATCGCTTCAGCGAGGATCTCCTTTGAAACGATGACGTTATGCTCCGGCACTCTGCCTTTCGGTTCCAGACCGTCCATTCCAAATTCGTTGTAGGCATCCACATATCGTTGGATCGTACGGGTGGATACTTCGTAGGCTATGGAGATCTCACGGCGTTTTCGTCAGTTGCAGGAAAAGCGGTAAAAAAATGTTTCTTACAAATATTACGATGATTGTGCGGGGTTTGTTGTTGGTTATAAACAAATATATAAACAGCTATTGACAAGTGACCTATCGTTCGCTATAATAATTATAGCAGGTGAACGACAGGTCACTATTTGTTGCAGGAGGTAATTATGGCAAGGGATACAAAGGAAAGAATACTTGATGAAGCACTGCGGCAGTTTTCGCAGAAGGGTTATGACGGCACGAATATCCGTGAGCTTACCGCTTCGCTGGGGCTTGTTAAGTCGTCGATGTACAAGCACTTTAAGAGCAAGGAGGATATCTGGAACTCTTTGCTCGACAAGATGATCGCATATTATGCGGAGCATTTCGGTTCGGCGGAAAATCTGCCGCCTGTACCCGATTCGCTTGAAGGGCTTGTTGCAATGACGATGAAAATGGCGTATGTTACGATACATGATGAAATGATAATAATGACAAGAAAGCTGCTTACCATTGAACAGTTTCGTGATGAACGGGCAAGGGAGCTTGCGACAAAGCATTTTCTGACGGGTCTGACAGATATGTTCACGCATATTTTTGAGGGCATGATGAATAAGGGGCTGTTGCGGCGAGATGACCCGGAAATGCTTGCCTTTGCTTATACAGCGCCAATTTCGGCACTGATACATCTTTGTGACCGTGAACCGGAAAAAACAGATGCAGCAATATCGCAGATAAAAGCATTCAGCGAGCATTTTGTATTGACCTTCGGTATTCGTAACGGCGGTGAACAACTATGAAAAAGGTAATATATATTCACGGCAAGAACGGCAGCGCCGATGAAGCTGAGTTCTATAAGCCGTTGTTCCCGGGATATGATGTTATAGGTATCCCGTACAAAGCCGAAACACCGTGGCAGGCAAAGGCAGAGTTTCCGAAGCTGTTTGATAAGATATGTGAAGGAAGCGATAATGTAATACTGATAGCAAACAGCATAGGTGCTTATTTTGCGATGCTTTCGCTGGCAGAAAAGAAGATAAACAAAGCATATTTTATATCACCCATTGTTGATATGGAGCGGCTTATACTTGATATGATGAAATGGGCAGGTGTCGGCGAAAAGGAGCTTGCACAGCGTGGTGAGATAAAGACCGATTTCGGGGAAACTCTTTCATGGGAATACCTCTGCTATGTCAGAGAACACTCGATAGAATGGCATATCCCCACTGAGATACTCTATGGTGAAAATGACAGCTTGACGAGCCTTGAAACGGTGACGGCATTTGCCGAAAGGACAGGCGCAGGACTCATAGTAATGCCGGATGGTGAGCATTGGTTTCACACCGAGGAGCAGATGCGGTTTCTGACAGAATGGCTGACGAAAAGGAGATAAAACCATGACCGACCGTTATCGTGACATAAAGCAAAAGCTATGTAAATATGCCGAGCAGGACAAGGATATGAAAGCGGTGATAGCCATAGGCTCATCGACACGTTCGGAAGTGCCTGCCGATGAATTTTCCGACCTTGACCTTATTATCGTGACAAGTACCCCCGACAGGTGGTATTCGGGGGAATACCCTGCGCTTTTGGGGAATGTGAGCATTTCATTTATAGAGCCTACCCTCGGCGGAGGCAAAGAGCGCAGATGTATTTATGACGAAGACAGGGACGTGGATATGATAATATTCACCCCCTTGCAGTTTGAAAATGCGCTCAAAGAGGGCGTTGCCGAATGGGTGATGAACAGAGGGTGGATACTTCTTTATGACGGCGGCGGTTATGCGGAAATGATACCGCAGTTTGTACAACTTGAAGTACATCATGCTGTAATGACAAAAGAAGAATATGAAAATACGGTCAATGACTTTTTCTTTCACAATATATGGGCTTTCAAAAAGCTCAGACGCGGCGAGCTGTGGTCGGCGAAGATGTGTATTGACGGCTATCTTAAAGAGCGCCTGCTTAAAATGATCGGGCAGTATCAGCTTTGTTTTGGAGATACGGATATATGGCATGACGGAAGATTTCTTGACCGTTGGGCAGACAGTTCCATACTTGATGAACTTAAAGACTGTTTTGCACACTACGACAACGATGATTGCAGGTGTGCTTTATTGGCAACGCACAAGTTGTTTGCAAGGTTGGCGAGAACTGTTGCCGACAATAGAGGTCTCGCATATCCCGAAAAGGCAGAGGCTTGCGCAATGTCATATATGACCGGAACTATCAATAAAGAGATGTAGTTATGGAAGGAAAGCTGACAGTATATTTTGACGAGCCGTTCTGGGTAGGAGTATTTGAACGCTGTGATAACGGTAAGCTGTCTGTGTGTAAGATCACATTTGGTGCAGAGCCGAAGGAACAGGAAATATATGCGTTCTTACTCAGACATTACACCGAACTGCGTTTCAGTCGGGAAGTAAATATAGACAAGCGCAAAGCGGCAGATAATCCCAAGCGCAGACAAAAAAACGCAAGAAAACAGATGGAGCAAACGGGCATCGGCACAAGATCGCAGAGGGCTTTGCAAATGCAGCTTGAACAGAATAAACAGGAGCGCAAGGTCAAGAGCCGTGAACAGAAGCTTGCAGACAAGAGACGGATATTTGAAATAAAACAGCAAAAGAAAAGAGAAAAGCACAGAGGGCGATGATGAACTGTATTTCCGCGATTATCTGAATGAGCACTCGGATGTTGCAAAAGAATATGAAGCATTGAAGCTGCGGCTCTGGAAACAGTATGAGTATGACCGAAATGGTTATACAGATGCAAAGACAGATTTCATCACAAAGCGGACGGCGGAAGCACGGAAGGAATATTGAGACCGTTACTGACAAATCGGAGTTTTCCAAGCTGTTTATATAGAAAGGAACATACATGAGACTAAAAAATATTCTGATAGTTGTTAAAGACATAGAGAGAGCCAAACAGTTCTACCATGATCTGTTCGGTCTTGAAATGATCCTTGACAATGACGGCAATATGATACTGACGGAAGGGCTCGTGCTGCAGGAAGAAAAATACTGGAAAGAGTTCATCGGGAGAGCTATAATTCCGGAGAACAATTCCTGCGAGCTATATTTTGAAGAAGCCGACATTGAAGGCTTTATCGAAAGGCTTGAAAGGTATTATCCGGAAGTGAAATATGTCAACAGACTTATGACGCATAGCTGGGAACAGAAGGTCATACGCTTTTACGACCCGGACGGAAACTTAATTGAAGTAGGAACACCGATGTAAAATGGCAAATATCATAACTTTGTTCAGAATTATTTTTAGCATTGCTATGCTGTTCTTTCCGACATTATCGACAACTTTTTATGCGCTGTATATCGCTGCCGGATTCTCGGATATGATCGACGGTGCGGTTGCAAGGAAAACAGATACCGTCAGCAAGTTCGGCTCGCAGCTTGATACGATCGCAGATATTCTGTTTGTGATAGTATGCCTGATCAAGCTGCTTCCGGTACTGGATATTCCGGTCTGGCTTTATATATGGATATTAGTCATAGCATTCATTAAGGCGGCGAATATCGCGGTTGGATACATCAGACAGAAAGCGTTTGTTGCTGTTCATTCCATGATAAACAAAGTGACCGGAGGGCTGCTGTTCATCTTTCCGCTGACACTGACATTTATTGACCTGAGGTACAGTGCAGTATTTGTTTGTTTTATCGCAACAGCAGCGGCAATATATGAAGGATATCTGATTCAAGCAGGAAAAACGACTTAGCGGGAAATGTTGATTTAGCGGAGATGAAAAAATGAGCGTAATTGCAATATGAAATGCTGAAACAAAAGAATATCGCCAGAACGCAAAGAGATCCTGCAAAAATGAATGTTGTAAGTAGTGACGAGAATGCTGTGTATAGACTTTCGATTGAACCGGAAAAGGGTATTGATGACAGGAAAAGCGGATATGATGATTAGCAGGAATGTAAGAACCTGGAAAAGGCAGCAAATATGTTGTTTGGATATGAGGCAGTCGGTTTAGGAGGCAGTCGGTTATGGATAATACAACCGCTAAAGTGAGCTGCTTTGCGAGGGCATATCACTTTGAAAACAACAACACACACATTTTTGCTGATAGTATGGCGAAAAAGATTCTGGGAGATGATTTCAATCAGATTGCGAAAAGCATGATATTGTTTTCGACGAAAAATATTCTTTGATAAACTCGCCGGCACTCTCTTTATTAAAAACGCTGTGCAAGTCACACATTTTCCATAAGACAAAACATAATGCGGCAAACTTTTAAGCGAAAACGAGACGCCATGAAGTAAAATCTCTGAATTGCATAAATGTAAATGTCAACTGGAGTTATATTGATCAACATATTGCACAGCAACAACTATCCTCATAAGGTAGTACAGAAAGCGGCATTTTTCGGAACCGGTTTTCGAGGAAACAGCGATGTTTTACAGAATGTTTAGAATTATCACAGATGAGGCTGCCAATTTGGAAGATTTTTTTGCAAATCTTAAAGACCGGGTGGTTTGTGTGTTTAGTAATTTTCCTAACTTATTGACTTTTTCGACTTTTGTGGTATTATTATAATGAGTAGTTATATACTCTGATAACATTGCAGATGTGTTGCCGAACGAACATGAATGCAGTTTGTACTTTATTGGAATAATGTTTAAGGAGTGAGCTCATATGAAGGAACTGTTGGAACGCAAGAAAGGACTTCGCAGAAGCATACTTATCGTTGACGACGATTACATCGCAAGAGAGATACTTGGTACTATGCTTAAAGATATGTACGAGGTATGCTATGCCGAAAACGGTGCGGTGGCTCTCGACATCATAAGAAGGGACAAGCTGAAGCTCTCGCTCGTGATACTTGATCTGCACATGCCTGAAATGGATGGGTACAGTCTTTTGAAGCTGCTCCGTGCCGACAATGAGCTCAGACGTATCCCTGTGATAGTGCTGACCTCGGAAAAGGGCGCAGAGGTCGAAAGCCTGAAGATCGGAGCCGCAGATTTCATTGCTAAACCCTTTGATATGCCCGAGGTCATCTGTGCGAGAGTCGGTCATTCCATAGAACTTGCAGAGGACAGCGTTATTATCCATGAAACAGAGCGAGACGAGCTGACGGGACTTTTCCATAAGGAGTTTTTCTTTCAATACGGCAAAAGGCTTGACGAGCTGAATAATAATATGCCGATGGACGCAATCATAGTGGATATAAACCGTTTCCATGTGGTGAATGAGCTTTACGGCAGAGGCTACGGTAACTCGGTACTGAAAACGATTGGTGAAAGTCTCCATGAGCTTGTCAGCAGGACAGGCGGACTAGCCTGCCGCCGCGACAACGATCAGTTTTGCATTTACCTTCCTCACAGCGATGATATTCGGGACAAGCTGCCGCTGTACATCAAAATGATAGACGAGCGTATAAACGACAGCAATATAAGCCTGCGGTTCGGTGTATATTCCGACGACGGCAGCGAAAAGGGTATGGAGCACCGCTTCGACTGTGCTTGGCTTGCCTGCCGCAAGCTCAGAAACAGCTATGTATCCTGCTTTGAATTCTATAACGATGAACAGCACAGCAAAGAGCTTTACGCCGAGCGACTCATAAACGATATGGACAAGGCACTGTCTGAAAAGCAGTTTAAGGTCTATTATCAGCCGAAGTATTCGATAACGGGCGATAAGCCGCGGCTTTCGAGCGCAGAAGCCCTCATAAGGTGGTTTCACCCCGAATTCGGTATAGTCAGCCCCGGACAGTTCATCTCGCTTTTTGAGGAGAACGGACTGATACAAAAGCTTGACCGCTTTGTCTGGAATGAAGCGGCGGAGCAGATAAGACAATGGAAGGATAAATACGGGATCAATATTCCCGTGTCTGTCAATGTGTCAAGAGTTGATGTTTTCAATTCGCACCTTGTAAGCATTCTTGAAAATATAACAGAGCTGAACGGGCTTGATAATTCAAGGCTCCTTTTAGAGATCACGGAATCCGCCTATACCGACGATTCCGAACAGATCATCGAAACAGTGAAAAAACTTCGCAGGCGCGGATTCAGGATAGAGATGGACGATTTCGGCAGCGGTTATTCATCACTGAATATGCTGACCTCTCTGCCGATAGATGCCCTTAAACTGGATATGAAATTTATCAGGGGGATATGCGAAAATCAGAAAAAAGCGCGGCTTGTCGGCATCATGATCGACATTGCAAGACTTCTTGAAGTTCCCGTCATCGCAGAGGGCGTTGAGACCAAGGAGCAGATGGAGATGCTGAAAAAGCTCGGCTGCGACATCATTCAGGGCTATTATTTCTCAAAGCCCCTGCCGCCCGAGGAATTCGGCGCGCTTATCGAAAAAGAGATAAAGGAGAATGACTATGCTTACAATTGATAAACTTAAGGGCTACGGTGCGGACGTTGACGAAGGGCTTGCACGCTGCATGAATATGGAGGATTTCTATATCACCCTTGTTGGAAAGGTGCTTGAAGATAACAGACTTCCTCTGCTTGAGCAGCAAATCAGTGAAAAAAAACTTGATGCAGCGTTTGAAACTGCTCACGCACTGAAAGGTATGTACGCAAATCTGTCACTCACCCCGCTGACAAAGCCTGTCAGCGAAATTACAGAACTGCTGCGCAGCAGGACGGATACGGATTATTCCGCACTTTTGGCAGAGGCAAAGGCGCAGTTTGAGGCACTTTGCAGTTTATAACTCGAAAGGAGGATTGATGCCGTGTGTTCGGCAAGCATTTTGAACTGAATGAACAGACCATGCATATCGTGCAGGAGATCGGACGGCATATGCCCGGCGGCTTCTTCATATACAAAAGCAGCGGGAACGAGGAACTGCTCTATGCCAATGCAGCAGTCCTGAGAATCTTTGGCTGCGGGAGCCTTGATGAATTCAAGGCACTGACCGGCTTTACATTCAAGGGAATGCTTCACCCCAACGATTATGAAAAGACCGCACAATCTATCAATGAACAGATTTCTTCAAGCGATGAGAATTTTGATTATGTTGAATACCGCATTATCCGGAAGGACGGCGCTGTCCGCTGGGTGGACGATTACGGACATTATACCGACACCGAAGCCTACGGCGGTATTTATTACGTCTTTATTTCGGATATTACCGATAAGATCATTGCGGAACAGGCACAGCGCGATCAGAGTGATAAAATGATCACTGCGCTTGCTTCCGATTACCGGAGCGTATTTCATGTCGATCTGGACAAAGATATCGCCGTCTGCTACCGTGCCGACCCGACAGACAAGGAGCAGCCCCGTGAGGGCGAGCCTTTCCGTTATTTCGATTGCTTCAAACAATATGCTAGAGACGCGGTGGACGAGAGCTACCGCGAAGGCTTTCTGCGCTTCATCGAGCCAGACAATGTCCGCAAGGCACTGTCGGAAAAGGTCATCATCGCATACCGTTATCTTGTTCACAGAAACGGCGAGGATTACTATGAGATGATCCGTATGGCGGGCGTGCGGCACGCAGCCGACAGAGATGATCATATCGTCCATGCGATCGGGCTGGGACTAACGAATATAGACGCCGAGATGCGTGAGACAATGTCAAAAAACCAGGCGCTCAGCGAAGCTCTCACCGCCGCAGAGGAAGCAAACAAGGCAAAGACAGCTTTCCTTTCAAATATGAGCCACGAGATAAGGACCCCTATGAACGCTATCATAGGGCTTGACAGCCTTGCGCTGAGAAACGAGAGTCTTGACCCCGAAACAAGGGAGTATTTAGAAAAGATCGGCGGCAGCGCACGGCATCTGCTGGGGCTCATCAACGATATCCTCGACATGAGCCGCATCGAATCCGGCAGAATGGTGCTGCGCAAGGAGGAGTTCTCCTTCCGTTCCATGCTCGAACAGATCAATACAATGGTCATGACGCAGTGCAGTGAAAAGGGACTGAAATACGAGTGCAGGGTGATCGGCGGCGTTTCGGATTTCTATATCGGCGACGATATGAAGCTCAAGCAGGTGCTTATCAATATCCTTTCCAATGCGATCAAGTTCACAAATCCTCCGGGTGAAGTATATCTGACAGTGGAACGAACGGCGGTCTTTGAGGATCAGTCTACGCTGCGCTTCGTTATCAAGGACACAGGTATAGGTATGGACGCATCATTCATTCCCAAGGTGTTTGACACCTTTACGCAGGAGGATTCCAGCCGCAACAACAAATACGGCAGCACCGGGTTAGGTATGGCGATCACAAAGAACATCGTTGATATAATGAACGGCACGATCTCCGTGACCTCCGAAAAGGGCGTGGGTACGGAGTTTACCGTGGTCGTTACGCTGAAAAACAGTGAGCATAACAACTCCGAGGACTTCTTCATTGATATAAAGGATATGCGTGTCCTTGTTGTAGATGATGAGGAGGTTGCCGCAGAGCACGCCCGTATCGTACTGGATGAAGCGGGCATCATGGCAGATACCTGCCTGAGCGGAACGGAAGCGCTGCATATGCTGGAGATACAGCATCTCAAGCAGCAGCCGTACAATCTTGTTTTGCTCGACTGGAAAATGCCCAACATGGACGGCATAGAGTGTGCAAAGGAGATACGCAAGCTGTACAGCAGCGAAACAACGATCATCATTCTCACCTCGTTCAACTGGGACGAGATCATGGACGAGGCTCTGCATATCGGCGTGGACAGCTTCCTTGCGAAGCCGCTGTTCGCTTCAAATGTGATCGGAGAATTCGAGCGTATCTCCCGAAAGAACAATATGGCGCTGTTCCGCAAAAAGCAGCGTGCCGAGCTCGCGGGCAGGCGCATCCTGCTTGCCGAAGATGTTTTCATCAATGCCGAAATCATGAAAAAGCTTCTTGAGATCAAAGAAGCAAAGATCGACCATGCAGAAAACGGACGAATCGCAGTGAATATTCGCAAAAAGTGAAAAGGGCTATTACGATGCGGTACTTATGGACGTGCGTATGCCCGAAATGGACGGGCTTGAAGCTACGGAGACAATCCGTGCGCTGGACAGAGCGGATGCAAAGACCGTCCCGATCATTGCTATGACCGCCAACGCCTTTGATGAGGACGTACAGCGTTCCTTGCAGGTCGGTATGAACGCACATCTTTCCAAGCCTGTTGATCCGGAGCGCCTGTATCAGACATTGGAGGAGCTGATCTGGGAAGCTGACCAGCGCAAATAACGGAGGCGCAGATATGGAAACTCAACAAAACACATCGCAGCCTCCCCGCTATCTCTCCGTGCTGGATGTATGGGCAATGGCGTTCGGCTGTATGGTCGGCTGGGGAACATTCGTTATGCCCGGAACGACCTTTCTCCCTGTAGCAGGTCCGGCGGGGACGGTCATCGCTATGGTGATCGGGATATGTATCATGCTTGTGATCGGCTGCAACCTTGTCTTTTTCATGAATCGAAGCACGAGGGCAGGCGGTGTCTATTCCTATACAAAGGAAGCATTCGGGCGTGACCACGCTTTTTTAAGCTCATGGTTCCTCTGCCTTTCATACCTGACGATTGTGTTCCTGAACGGCACTGCACTGTTCGTTGTCATCAGGACGCTGTTCGGCGATCTGTCACAAAAGGGTTTTCACTACACCGTTTCGGGGAACACTGTATATATCGGCGAGATACTTCTGTCTGTGACGGCGCTTTCTGGTGTCGGGCTGCTTTTCATCTTTGCAAGAAGGATACTGCATAAGGTCCATACCTTTCTGTCGCTGATACTTATCGCCGGCATCATTGTGCTCACGACTGTCTGCCTTCCGCATCTGTCTCTTGATGCTTTCTGCACCTTCGGCTCTGAGAACAGCAATACCGCCTACGGGATATTCAGTATCGCCTTTCTTGCGCCGTGGGCATTCGTCGGCTTTGAAGTCGTTACCTTTGACACATCGGGCTTTAAGTTTAAGATAAAAAAGACAAAGGGCATTATCTTTACCGCTGTGATCATCGGCGGTCTTTCGTATATCGCCCTGACTCTTGTCGGCATAAGCGCTGTTCCCGACGGCTATGAAAGCTGGGGCGAATACATCAAAGCGCTCGACACGCTTTCCGGGGCGGAGGCTGTCCCAACATTTTATGCTGCTAAAGCGATAATGGGACAGGCCGGACTTATCATCATCGGGATAACTGCCCTTGCAGGCGTTCTGACGGGTATCATCGGAGGATACCGTGCATCTATCCGTATCCTCACTACAATGGCGGAAGACAAGATACTTTCCGAGCGCTTTTCCAAGATAAGCAACAGCATTATGTTTATTATGCTGATTTCCGTTTCGCTGGCACTGTTCGGCAGGAATACGCTCAACTGGTTCGTTGACCTGACCTCCTTCGGTGCTATCGTCGGCTTCGGCTATACCTCTGCGGCAGCCTTTAAGCTGGCAAAAACCGAGAACAACAGGCACATTGAAATGACAGGCGCAGTCGGCACGGCGATCTCTGTGCTGTTCGTTATCGTTCAGCTCGTACCGAGACTTACTGCTATGGAAGCTATGGGCGGGCAGGCATTTCTGCTGCTGTCCTTCTGGTGTCTGGTGGGCTTCGTGTTCTACTGGCGCACCGTTACGAAGGGCAGTCTGACCGAATACAGCGGTATGTCCGCTTCGGGCGTGGTGCTGTTCGCGCTGATCGTGTACTCGGCTTTTATGTGGCTCGCAAAACTGATAGCCGTAAAGGAGAGCATAGATGAGGTGCGCTCTGCGCTCGTATATGGAGGTATAGTTCTATTGACCATTATTTTCATCGGACTTGTGGTCATGCTCTATGTGCAGAATCTTGTCCGCAAAAAGCACGAGGCTTCCGAGCGTGAGAAGATAAGGGCAATGGAGAGCGACCTTGCAAGGAGTCAGTTCCTGTTTAATATGTCTCATGACATACGAACACCGATGAATGCTATCGTCGGCTATACAGAGCTTGCAATGAAGCTGCCCGCATCCGATGAGATGCATAGTTATCT
Organism: uncultured Ruminococcus sp.; assembly: GCA_902800795.1. GTDB lineage: Bacteria > Bacillota > Clostridia > Oscillospirales > Ruminococcaceae > Hominimerdicola. The sequence goes on from CADCFQ010000025.1 coordinate 11,622, forward strand.
TGTCAAGATAGAACGCTCCAATCAGCAGCTTTTGACACTGATAAACGATATCCTTGAAATGAGCCGGATAGAGAGCGGCAACATCGAGCTGGAGTACGCTCCCTGCGATCTGACGAGTATCTTCAAGGGGATAGACGAGCTTTTCTCCGAGCAGATGAAGCAAAAGAAGCTTGAGTTTGCGGTGCATTTCTCACAGATCAAAAACCGTTTTGTCTGGTGTGACGAGAAAAACCTCACCCGTGTGATCGTAAGTCTGCTCAGCAACGCACATAAATTCACCCCCGAGGGCGGCAGTGTTTCAGCTTCGGTCCTGGAAACAAGCAGCGAGGACAGCTACGGCACCTATGAGATCAGAGTCCGTGACAACGGTATAGGTATGTCAAGGGAGTTTGCCGACAAAATGTTCACCCCGTTCGAGCGTGAACGAACATCGACCGCCAGCGGCGTCGAGGGAACAGGGCTGGGTCTGCCGATCTCAAAGAGCATAATCGACCTCATGGGCGGTACAATTGATGTGTATACTGCTCCCGGTAACGGCACAGAGATCGTGCTGATGCTTAAATTCCGGCTTGCAGATGAAAGCGAGCTGCCGCAGAACGAGCCAACGCCTGAAGCGGCGGAAAAGACAGTGGACTTTTCTACAAAGCGCCTGCTGGTCGTTGAGGACAACCCGGTAAATATGGAGATAGCCAGGATGATACTGACGCAGGCCGGCTTCACGGTGGAAGCTGCTGAAAACGGACAGATCGGGCTTGATATGGTCAAGGCTTCTCCCGACGGATACTATGATGCGATACTGATGGACATTCAGATGCCTGTGATGGACGGACTTACCGCCGCAAGAAGCATCCGATCGCTTGAAAATCCAGTGCACGCCAATATTCCCATTCTTGCGATCACGGCAAATGCTTTCAAAGAGGACGAGGAAAAAGCGAAGGAAGCCGGGATGCAGGCGCATATTGCAAAGCCGATCGACGTGGACAAGCTGCTCGTCACTTTGGCAAAGGTGTTGTCGGATCATGAAAAATGAGGAAAACTATGTCTACATAGAGCATTCTCAGAACAATATGCAAGCCGCACCGCCTTGAAAAGCGAGATAGAGGAATGGCTGAGGTGTCCCGTGTCGGAGCTGGATATTGTGGCGACGATGAACCTTATAAACAACGCCGCACCTCTTGCGGAACACGGTATCGCCTGCGTGCTGACGATTGAGGGCGCAGCGACGATGTTCGATCCCGCCCGATTCGCATTCCGTCCGCTGACTCCGGAGTTATCGTTTGCCTCGGTGCTTGCGTGGAAGAAGCTGAGTCCCTATTCGGGTGCGGCAGGAAAATTCCTTGAATATATCAAAAGTGTTCAAACTGAAAAAATGTGCAGGAGAAATCAATATGAGACGCAGTGACAGAGAAATCACCGATAGCAGTGCAATCGAATCATTCATCGCAAAGGAACAGATCATCAGGATCGCTTTCTATGATGATGGAGATATTTATATCGTTCCGGTCAATTATGGGTACATCCGAGAAAATGGAAAATACTTATTCTGTTTTCATGGTTCAAGAGCAGGCAGAAAATTTGAGCTTGCAAAAGCATCGCCCAAAGTCGGATTTGAGATTGACGGCAAGTATGAGCTTCTTGAAGCAGAAACAGCCTGCGATTTTTCGGCGAAATTCCAGAGCGTGATAGGAACAGGTACGATTTCTCTTGTTGAGGATAAAACTGAAAAGATACTTGCTCTTAACTGCCTTATGAAACAAACTACAAATAAACCTGTTTGGGAATACAAAGATGAAATGCTGAACGGTGTTGCGGTATTCAGACTTGATGTTGATAAAATGTCTTGCAAGGCTAAGTGAAAAAGAAAAACTATACATTTCAGGCATACCTAAGTATAAGATATAAGTGTTTTACATATTGAGCAAACTATGCTATAATGAGTACAGGACATAAAACCTGTACTCTTTTTTTGTGGGTTGATAAAATGAAAGTGACGAATACGAGCATTACCGACAAGGAGATATCCGAAGTTCTTTCACAGGCAGGGCTTGATGATAAGCAGATAAAGGCTTTTTTTTCGGGGTGCTGTGGGGCAGTTAAGAATGATACGATCTGTTGATAAAATACAATAAAAAAATTCCCCTATTAAGGAAATAAGACCTTAGAGGAGTGTGGTTAAAGTTAATTATTTGTATTATTTCAAGCAATAGAATGGAACGGAACACACCATCGTTTTGGTCTTTATTTGGTACTTATCGGTCTTTAAAACCCACATCAACTTAGTTGAAAACTATTGCTCTATGTTGCTCTAAAAGTTCGGTATTTCGTGCTTTTTCAGCGGTTAATGAAAATTGCTGAAAGCATAGAATTCGATTCGAGTCCAACTGGGGGAGCTCTTCAATACCGCAAACATTTAGTTTGCGGTCTTTTTTGTGTCAAAATCTTTTCATCTGTAAAAATCGTAAAAAATGACCGACTCTTTTTATCATAGTATACAAAATTTTAATAAGCATCATTTAAATTGATGACAATTCGTCCATAGTTTGGTATAATTTATAAAACAGCTGTTATTTAGATGCTTTTAGTTATGGAGGTGACAGTGATGGTAAGACTTGATGACTATCCAACGCATGAACTTAACGGGATAAGTTATCGCTGCGGAAGAGTCAGGCCATTTGGTGCCAGCCTTGTGGGCGACGGGATAGTGAATTTTTCTGTTTTTTCAAAGCACGCTGAATCCTGTGAACTTCTTCTTTATAATTGTGGCGAGCCTGAACCTTTTGCTGTCATACCGTTCCCTAATGAATTTCGCATAGGCAATGTGTTTTCTATGATAGTCTACGGCCTTGATTATGAGACACTTGAATATGGCTATCGCTTTGACGGGATATATGCACCTAAAGAAGGGCACAGGTTCAACAGAGACAATGTACTTCTTGATCCCTATGCAAAGCTTGTGGGCGGCAGGGAAAAATGGGGCGTTGCTCCTGGGGATGGTTCCGGGTTTGTTCACCGTGGTAAAGTCATCCCCGTAGACTATGACTGGGAGGGAGATAAACCTCTGGAGCTGCCGATGCAGGATCTTGTTATCTATGAGATGCACGTTCGCAGCTTTACCGCAGACAGCTCATCGGGGGTAAAGCATAAGGGAACTTTTGCAGGGATCATCGAAAAGATACCTTATCTTAAAGAGCTTGGTATAAATTGCATTGAGCTTTTGCCTATTTTTGAGTTTGATGAGCTTGAAAACAGCCGTGTTGTAAACGGTGAGCGGCTATATAATTACTGGGGATACTCGACTGTTAATTTCTTCTCCCCAAAGGCAGGCTATGCTACAGCTTCAGCCTTCGGTCTTACGGCAGAAGAACTGAAAAACATGATAAAACACCTTCATAGATCAGGCATTGAAGTCATACTTGATGTGGTGTTCAACCACACTGCAGAGGGAAACGAGAAGGGGCCAAGCATTTCTTTCAGGGGAATAGATAACAAGACCTATTATCTTCTTACTCCAGAAGGTGAATACTATGATTTCAGTGGCTGCGGAAACACTATGAACTGCAACAACGCTGTTGTCAGAAGCTTTATCTTAGATTGTCTTCGCTACTGGGTGTCGGATTATCATATAGATGGGTTTAGATTCGATCTTGCGTCTATCCTCTCCCGTGACAGCAGTGGTGCGCCTATGGCCAGTCCTCCGCTGCTCGAGACCCTTGCAAACGATCCTGTGCTTGGAAAGACCAAGCTGATAGCTGAAGCCTGGGATGCAGGCGGGCTTTATCAGGTGGGAAGCTTTCCTGCCTGGGGGCGCTGGGCAGAATGGAACGGGAAGTATCGTGATTGTATCAGGAAGTTTGTTAAAAGCGATGCTGGCTGCAGCCCTGAACTCATCTACAGGCTGCAAGGTTCCTGTGACCTTTACGGAGACCGTTCCGCAGAGGCGTCCATAAACTTCATCACTTGTCACGACGGCTTTACGCTGTATGACCTTGTGTCATATAATGAAAAGCACAATCTCGCCAACGGTGAGGACAATCGTGACGGCTGTGACTGCAACGACAGCTGGAACTGCGGTTCTGAGGGAGAGACCGATGACTTTGAGGTAAATTCTCTTAGGCGGCGCCAGATAAAAAACGCTGCTGCGCTGCTGCTTTTGAGCCGTGGTATACCGATGCTGCTTTCAGGCGATGAGATTCTGAACACACAGCAGGGCAACAATAACGCTTACTGTCATGACAGCCCCATATCCTGGCTGGACTGGACAGGGCTTGAAAACAACCGTGATGTTTTTGACTTTTTTAAAACCCTGATTTCTTTCAGAAAACAGCACCCTGTTCTTCGCAGGAGCGACTTTTTTACAGGTGTAAACTCTTCAGGCTATCCTGAGCTTTCCTTCCATGGTGAAGAGCCCTGGAATATCAATGTTTGTGAGCCTTTCCTGACCTTTGGTATGATGTATGCAGAACCGGCGGCGGATTTTGGCGTGGATAAGGACAGCTTTATATACTGTGCGGTTAATGCTCACTGGGAACCACATTCTTTAGGTCTTCCGATAGTCCCGGAGGGTATGAAGTGGTCGATAGTCGCATATACCGGAGACGGCTCTCTGGATGGAAACACTGTAACTGACAGAGCAGAGCTTATGCCAAGAAGCCTGATGCTTCTGATAGCGCAGAAGCCTTCGAGACGAAGAAAGAAATAGTAAACCTACCTATATATAATGGTTAAAAGAGGATAATCATTATGAAAAGCATAGCTAGCAATAAAAGAATTATAATACGAAGATGCACGCTGTCTGTTATGCTGCTTGGTATGCTGATATGTCTTTTGTTCTGCTGTTTTCCCAGAGTCAGTGCAGGAGCACAGGGCGAATATGGAAAGACGATGTATACTTCTTTGACCGCCAGACCGTCCGAAAACGGCCGGCTTACGGCTTCCGGCACAGATCTTGTGGACAGCGAGGGAAACGCTGTCCAGCTGCGTGGTGTCAGCACTCACGGTCTTGCCTGGTATCCGGACTACATAAACAACAGCCTGTTTAAAGAAGTCTCCGCCGATTGGAACTGTAATCTTATCCGTCTTGCCATGTATTCGGAACTTTACTGTGACGGCGAAAAGAAAGAGAATCTGAAACTTATGAAAAAGGGCATCGATGCAGCTATAAAGGCTGATATGTATGTCCTTGTGGATTGGCATATCCTTGCTGACGATGACCCGAATATAAACGTTGATGAGGTCATCGAATTCTTTGATATGATCGCTGAAGAATATAAGGACAGCCCGAATCTCTTGTTTGAGATATGCAATGAGCCAAACGGCACAACCAACTGGGGCGATGTTCTCAAATATTCAAACAAGTTTATCCCTGTCATCAGAAAACATATCTGATAAGGACGAGACCTCTGCTTTTTTCAAACCGGGATTTGATCCTAAGAAAGGCAGCATTGAAGATGAGGATCTGACAGTCTCGGGACTTTGGGTCAGAGAGCTTATCCGTGGCGCTGAACCGGCATATATCGACGCACCTTCAGCAACGGTAGAAAAGGGCTTTCGTTAGATTTCAAATAGGTATATTTCTATTATACCACATTGTCTAACAAAAGGGGAGCATTTCACATGAGGTATCTGTCTTTTTTGCTGATATTATTATGATCAGTCAGCTGCCAGCCTGTACTTCTGCCCATAAGCCGTATAGCTTTCAATAAACTGTGGTGTTCTTTCAGCTTTCAGAGCAGTCATATATTCATGGCTGAGGAGCTTTGCCTGTCCGATCTCGATAATGGACACAGCAATATTGGAACAATGGTCAGATACTCTCTCGCAGTTGATGAGCAGATCTGAGAGATATACACCAAGCTCCGGACTGCATTTGCCTGTACGAAGTCTTGTGATATGCTTGTCACGTATCGTGGCTGTCAGGTCGTCGATGACTTCCTCCAACGGTTCAACGGTCATAGCGATACCGGTATCCTGCTCGGAAAAAGCCTTGACGGTGATCTCGGATATTTCGGTCAGAGCAGCAAACAGTGTAGCGAAATCGGCTCTCGCGCTGTCGGAGAAGCTTTGATTGTTCTGATTCATCTCAGCACCGATCTCTATCATATTGATAGCGTGGTCGCTGATACGCTCAAAATCGCTGATGCTATGAAGCAGTTCGGTAACAGTTCGGCTGTCTTCATCAGTCAGGCTGTGCGAAGAAAGTTCCAGCAGAAAGTCAGAAAGCTGATCTTCCATGACATCGAGTTTCTGCTCTTTCTCCTCTACGCTCAGAACACCCTTCTGCGTATATGTAAACATCGCTGACAATGCTTCATGCAGTGCTTCCTTTGCGATAACTGCCATTTCTTTGGTTCGTTCTCTGCACTGCGAAACTGCAAGAGGCGGGTTTGCAAGCAGACGTTTGTCGAGAAGTACTTCTGCTTCTTTTTCTTTTGAGTCGGGTATCAGCTTTTGGGCGAGCTTTACAAGCTGATTTGAGAACGGCAGGAGCATCACTGTTGTCAGTATATTGAATATGGAGTGTACCGCTGCGATCTCCACAGCGCCTATGGGCTTATCCACAAAGCTGAAATGCAATAGTCCATTCGCTCCATAGAACAATGTCAGGCAAACGACGGTGCCTATAATATTGAAGGACATATGTACTGCGGTCACTCTTTTTGCGTTCTTATTTACTCCGATTGAGGAAAGCAGTGCGGTCACACAGGTACCGATATTCTGTCCCATAATGATCGGGATAGCCATACGGTAGGATATCGCTCCCGTCATAGCGAGCGCCTGTAGTATACCGACTGATGCCGCAGATGACTGTATTATACCGGTGAACAATGCTCCGAACAGGACGCTGAGTATCGGGTTTTTGAATGCGATCAGCATATCGGAGAAGCCTTCGGTCTCTGCAAGCGGAGAAACTGCCTCTTTCATAAGCTGCATTCCATACATCAGCACTGCAAAGCCGACCATGATCGTGCCTATGTCCTGTCGTTTCTTTTTCTTGCTCATCATCAGCATTGCGATACCGATCAAAGCAACGATAGGCGCAAAGTTTTCGGGCTTCAGCATTGAAACGGCTATGTTGTCACTTTTAATGCCTGCGGTACTGAGCAGCCATGCTGTCAGTGTTGTGCCGATATTTGAACCCATAATAACACCGACAGTCTGTTCAAGCTGCATAATACCTGAGTTGACAAGTCCCACAAGCATGACCGTCAGAGCAGATGATGACTGCACGGCGATGGTGATACCTGCACCGAGCGCCAGACTCTTAACAGGATTTGAGGTCATCTTTTTCAGCGTGCTTTCAAGCTTGCCTCCCGCTACTTTTTCAAGACTTTCCGACATAACGTGCATTCCAAAAAGGAAGAACGCCAATCCTCCGCATAGAGTACATATTGAAAAAATATCCATAATGATCTCCTACCTGAAATATACACTTATTGTTGTTCCGACACCCATCGTGCTTTCCACATCTATCTGTGCTCCGTGGCGGTCTGCAATGTGCTTTACGATCGACAATCCAAGCCCCGTGCCGCCTTTTGCTCGGCTGCGGCTCTTGTCAACACGGTAGAAACGCTCGAAAATACGGGGAATACTTTCTTTCGGCATACCGATTCCCGTATCGGCTATGATAAACCTATTGTCTTCTATCGTAATGTCGATATTGCCGTTTTCACGATTGTACTTGATCGCATTGTCAATGAGATTGTATATCAGCTCGGTCAGCTCTGTGTGATTGCCCTTTATTGGTTTGGAAGTCCCGTGTATAGCGATACGAACGTCTTTCTTTTCAGCCTGCCCTGTGAGCCTTTCTTTGCATTCCTTTGCAACAGCGGCTATATCCACAACATCATCAAGGGAAGCCGAAGTAATCATATCGAGCTCTGACAAGCGCAGTATATCACCGATCAGTGTTTGCAGTCTTGCAGTTTCTGTTCTGATATTTCCTGCAAACTTCTTGCAATCCTCTCCCTGAGCCAAACCTGTTTCGATTAGTTCTGCATAGCCCGAAATTGAGGTCAGCGGTGTTTTTAACTCATGAGATACATTTGCCGTGAATTCCTGCCGCATAAGCTCCTGTGAACTTCGCACGGTTTTTATCTCCTCTGCAAGAGGAATGATCTCGCTGTAGATCCCCATTTCTTCGGGCGACTTATTCTTTTCAAGCATTTCGGGTATGCGTTTGAGCGGTGCGATCAGCTTGTCCGTCAGCTTTACGGAAACGAACATAGAAACAGCTATGATGCAGACCGTTACAATGAGTATGATAAGTATAGAGCGTTCAAACAGCCTGAATATCGAACCGGAACGAATAGATACACGCAAGATATTGCCGTCATCAAGCTTTTCAGCATAGTAATAATCCTCTGTACCGATCGTGTCCGAATAGCGTGTATCACTGCCCGTTCCGTTTTCTATCGCTTGAACTATCTCAGGACGATCAAGATGATTGCTCATATTTTCCGCATCGGCATCACTTTCGTACAAGACTGTACCGTCTTTTTTAATAAGCGTGATGCGGAAGTCCTCCTGAGCGAAGCGTTCAAGCTCATCGGGAGAGCTTATCTTATCATAGCACTGAGCCACGATATTGCATTCATGTGTCAGATTTTCTTTGACCTCTCTATGAAAGAAGCCGTAGCAAACAAAAGTAGTTATCACGATACCTATAATAGCTGTGATTATCCCCATATAGAACAAGCTGAATTGTATTTTTCTTTCCATATCACTCGTCCTTATCCAGCTTATAGCCAACATTGCGCACTGTCACGATATATCGGCCGCATTCACCAAGCTTTGCCCTGAGAGTACGGATATGCACATCGAGGGTGCGTCC
>CADCFQ010000026.1 GCA_902800795.1 uncultured Ruminococcus sp.
TTCGCCCTCTGCGGAGGGCGACCGAGGGGCGCTGCCCCTGGACCCTGCCAGCGCCCAGGTCGGCGCTGGACCCGCCCTGGACACCCTGGCGGATTTTTATCGCTTTGTTGCGTATTTCAGCTCTGTTGTGCTTTTCAGCTTTGTTGCGTATTTTCACCTTGCCACACTCAGCGCAAAGAACCCCTCGCTCTTCTTCTCCAGAAACTCGCACGCAAAATACCTCAGATCGTCCATCGCATGGTCAAATTCCTTTATCGGAACGTCCCTGCCTGCCCTCTCGTCCCAGCGGTAAAGCGAAAACTCCCTGATAATGTCGCCGCAGCGCCTGGCTATCTTTATCCTGCCGTCCTTCAGCCCCTGAGACACAACACTTATCCCCCTCACAACATCGTTTTTCGCAGGCACCACCCTGTATTTCCCATGCCGCCTGATACACTCGATAAAGGATGCCGCCGACGGGTCGCACACAACACTTTCTATCTTTCTCTCTCCGATAAGCTCGGTCAGCCCTTTGTAGTGCTCCTCGTCGGTGCGCCTGCTGCCCTCTCTGCGTGAGTCGTAGTAGTATTCGTCCAGCCTGTACCACACTTCGCCGCTCTGTCCCCACAGCCCGAAGCTTGCAGGGTTCACAGTGCCGTAGTCACAGCTCACCGCAAACCTTGTGCAAGCCGGCAGCTTGTCTGTCTCGGTTATACAGCTCTCGCCGAACATAGGGTAGACCTGACCCTCTGCCGCTGTCCAGCGCCCGAGGACGAACCGCTGATAGAACACCCCCTGATAAAGCCTCTCATAGCGTGCTCTCACCTCATCGGACAGCGCCGGGTTGTCGCTCATCTCAAAGTGTCTCACCAGCAGGTTCTTCTCATCCGCCTTGTCTATCCATTCCCGCTTGAACCAGTGAAACGGCCCCTCGGGGTTACAGCAGATAAATATCTTCGAGCCCCTCTCGGAGCACCTGGCAACAGCCTGCTCAAAGAAGCTTCTTGGCATAAGCACAGCTTCGTCGAACAAAGCCCCTGCCAGGGTTATCCCCTGGATAAGCGAAGCCGAGCTCTCGTCCTTTCCGCCGAAGAGGTAAAATGTATTGCGGTGTTTTCCGAAGCTGACCTCTATCTTTGACTTCGATGGATAGTAGCGGTAGGGCATCTTCATCCGTCGCAGGAAGCAGAACAGATCCGGCAGGATGTTCCGGCCGAGAGCGGTCACGGTCTTCGAGCACACCGCAAAGCGCTTGCCGTCAAACCCGGTCATAGCCCACAGCATAAAGGACAGCGACAGCGCATAGGTCTTGCCGGAGCGCACAGCCCCCTCACAGATTATCCCGTCATAGCTCCTGGTCTTTTTGTCCGTCCACCATAGAAACACCTCACGCTGTTTTTCTGAAAGCTGTTCAGTCATCGCTCTTTGCCTCCCCGGTGCCCTTATCGCCGTAGATAAGCTCTATCATCCTGCCGGCCTCGTCCTCGCTGTCCTGCTTCTCGGCCAGCTCCGAGAGCTTCTCCAGCGCTGCCAGCCTGTCGGCGAACCTTATCTCCACGGCTCCGTCCTTCGATAGCTTCACCCCAGCCACACTGAAAAGGTCGAGTCTTTTCAGCTGTCTCTGGGACAGCTCCTTCTCATAGGCGAGCCTGACGGCGTCGTTTATCTTCCCGAAGGCCAGCCTCATCAGCCCCTCTCTCACCATTCTTTCCATATCTTCTTTTGTGTTCATCTTTCTTCCTCCTGCTATGCTTATCTGATGTCCTTGCATATCCCCTCCGCCTGAGGCGGAGAGAGTATTATCCGCTTATGTCTTCTCTTGTGTTCGTTTCAATACCTCCTGCTATGCTGTTGTTCCTTTTTTCTAAGCCCTCGCCGCCTGCGATGGAGAGGATCAGTGCGGAAAAAATTCCGCCGGTGCTTTGCTGTCACCGGAGCTTGCAAAACCTCCCTTCACTTACAGGCATTTTCGGGGGTTTTTGTTGCAGTAAAAATGCAACAATTTATTGAATATTACCAAATTAAAAAATAAAACATTTGTATGCACAAATTTCAACATCTATTTTTGTATATTCTGACGTTAAAGTTAAAACTTTTAATGCTTAATCTCACAAAAATGTTTGTGCGTTTTGACATAAACTGTTCAAAAGTCCGTCAAAAATTCCCTTAAAAGGGCGTGTTTGCCTGCTTTTTAACAAAGTGTAAACTTTCACAGGGGCTAAATCGCAACGCCTTGAAAAGCGGAGCGTTTTGTGGTATACTATTTGTGTATCTTTATGAGAATAAAATCTATGGAGGAGATTTAATGGCTAAATCAACCGAAAAGACTATCACAAAGGCGGAGCTTAAAGAAAAGCTCCTTGACATCCTGCATAACGACTATCAAACAACTCCCGACGACGCCACAGACCAGCAGGTCTATGAGGCGCTCAGCAAGATAGTTGTAGGGATACTCAAAGCCAAGAGACGCAAGTTCACTGTGGCTACACAGTCCGCAGGAAAGAAGAAGGTTTACTATCTTTCTATGGAGTTCCTTATGGGACGCTCCCTCAAGACCTCTCTCTACAACCTTGAGATGAACAAGCAGGCTGCTGCTGTGCTCAAGGACCTGGGGATCTCGATAAACAGCATCTATGGCTGTGAGCCCGACGCAGGACTTGGAAACGGCGGTCTTGGAAGACTTGCTGCCTGCTATCTTGACGCTCTGGCAGCTGACGGCTATCACGCAACAGGCTATTCTATCTGCTATGAGTACGGTATCTTCAAGCAGAAGCTGGAGGAGGGCTGGCAGACAGAGTTGCCCGACAACTGGCTTCCCGGCGGTTCAGTGTGGCTGGTTCCCGTTCCCACAAAGGCTGTCGAGGTAAGATTTGACGGCGAGCTCAAGGAATACTGGGACAATCAGTATCACTGCGTTACTCACGAGAACTATACCTCTGTTATGGCTGTGCCTTATGACCTGTTCGTTTCGGGCTATGACAGCAAGGCTGTATCAAAGCTGAGACTCTGGAAGGCAGAGATGGCTTCCTTTGATATGTCCATGTTCAACAAGGGCGACTATCAGAAGGCACTTTCAAAGAACATCATCTCCCAGGCTATCACAAAGGTGCTCTACCCCAACGACAACCACGCCGAGGGCAAGAGCCTGAGACTCAGACAGCAGTATTTCCTTTGTGCGGCTTCCGTGGGCGATATCGTAAACCAGCACATGAGCGTTTACGGCACCCTTGACAACCTTCACGAGAAGGTGGCTATCCATATCAACGACACCCACCCCACCCTTGCTATCCCCGAGCTTATGAGAGTGCTTCTCGATGAGTGCGGCTACAGCTGGGATAAGGCATGGCACATCGTTCAGAACACCTTTGCTTATACGAACCACACTGTTATGCCCGAGGCTCTGGAGAAGTGGGACGTAAACCTCTTGAAGAGCGTTTGTCCCCGTATCTTCTCTATCATCGTTGAGATAAACGAGAGATACTGCCGTGACCTGTGGGAGAGATACGGCGATGAGGCCAAGGTAACACATATGTCCATCATCGAGAACAACAAGGTGAAGATGGCAACACTCTGCGTTCACGCTTCTCACAGCGTAAACGGCGTTGCAAAGATACACTCCGAGATAATCAAGAAGGAGACCTTCAAGGACGAGTTCCTTGATACTCCCACAAAGTTCAAGAACGTTACCAACGGTATCGCATACAGAAGATGGCTCTATCAGTCGAACGAGGGGCTCACAGAGCTGCTCAAGACAAAGATAGGAAGCGGCTTCTTAAAGAACGCAGCCGAGCTTTCCAAGCTCTCCGTCTTCAAGGACGACAAGAACGTGCTCAACAAGCTTTATGATATCAAGCACGCCAACAAGGAGAACTTCGCTAAGTATGTGAAGAACCAGTACGGCGTTGTGCTCAACACCGACTCTATCTTCGACGTTCAGGTAAAGAGACTCCACGAGTATAAGAGACAGCAGCTCAATGCTCTCAATATCATCGCACAGTACAACTACCTCAAGAACAACCCCAACGCAGACTTCGTGCCCAAGACCTATATCTTTGCGGCAAAGGCAGCTCCGGGATACTATATGGCAAAGCAGATAATCAAGCTTATCTGGAACATCTCCGAGGAGCTGAAGAAGAACAAGAAGCTGGGCGAGAAGCTCAATGTTATCTTCCTTGAGGACTACAACGTTTCCCTCTCCGAGATACTTATGCCTGCGGCTGATATCTCCGAGCAGATCTCGCTGGCAGGAACAGAGGCAAGCGGTACCGGAAATATGAAGCTTATGATAAACGGTGCTGTAACGCTGGGAACACTTGACGGTGCAAACGTTGAGATCCACGAGCAGGTAGGCGATGAGAACATCATCATCTTCGGTATGAACGTTGATGAAGTCAATGCCTGCAAGGCATCCTACAAGCCTATCGAGATCTACAACTCCAACGAGGTAGTGAGAACAGCTATCGACACTATCAACTACGGTGTGAACGGAGTACAGTTCCCCGAGATAGCAGACACGCTGAAGAACACCGACACCTATATGGCACTGAAGGACTTCGACTCCTATCAGGCAGCCCAGAGATACGCATCCGAGTGCTACAGTGACAAGATGAAGTGGCAGAAGATGAGCCTTGCGAACATCGCAGGCGCCGGCATCTTCTCTGCTGACCGCTCTGTTGAGGAGTACGCTAAGGATATCTGGGGACTCACCAAGTAACAGAAAACGCTCCTTGCTTTTTGCAGGGAGCGTTTTTATGTGAATAAAAGAATCCGCCAGGCGTGTACGCCTGGACCCAAATCCCTCGCCCAAAGCTTTGTGCGAGACCAAAGCTTTGTTTGGCTCGGGGCTAAGGTTTGTTGTAGAACGGACATTTCAGCTATTTCCCAATGTTCACGCAGTGGTGCTCGCCGCCAGGCGTGTACGCCTGGACCCAAATCCCTCGCCCACAGCCTTGTGAAAAATCAAAGCTTTGTTTGGCTCGGGGCTAGGGTTTGTTGTAAAACGGACATTTCAGCTATTTCCCAAGGTTCACGCAGCCAGGCGTGTACGCCTGGACCCATGTCCCTCGCCCCGTACCTTGTGCGAAGCCAAAGATTTGTCTGGCTCGGGGCTGAATTTTGTTATACTTTTTACTTTTTTGAAGCTGTCAACTTAGCTTTATTAACGGACATTTCAACTCTTTTCCAAGGTTCACGCAGTGAGCAATTGAAAAGCATCGTTGAAGCTATCCCCCTCCCCTCCGGGGAGGGTAGGAGAAACTACTAGTTTGTACAAAGCCCCGATGGGTGGGGGCGGCGGTGCAGGGGCTCGCCCCTGCCATATTGACTTATAACTCAGAATAAGGTATAATATATGTGAATAAACTATCAGGGTGAGCGCTATGAAAAAGCCGACAAAAAAATATGTGAACAGCATAATAGAAGGACTCGAAAAACAGTACCCGGACGCTCGATGCTCGCTGGAATATTCCCGGCCCCATGAGCTGATGATAGCCGGCCGGCTGTCTGCCCAGTGTACCGACGCCAGAGTCAATATCGTCACAAAGGAGCTCTTCGAGCGCTACCGCAGCGTTGACGACTTCGCAGACGCCGAGCTTTCAGAGCTTGAGAGCATAATCAAACCCTGCGGTCTTTTTAAAACAAAGGCCAAAAGCATCAAGGAGATGTGCATCCGCCTGCGTGACGTTTACGGCGGCATCATCCCCGACACCATAGAGGAGCTGACCACCCTGCCCGGCATCGGCCGAAAGACCGCAAACCTTGTTATGGGCGACGTCCACGGCAAGGAAGCCTATGTGACCGACACCCACTGTATCCGCATCTGCGGAAGACTTGGGCTGACAGAAGGCACCGACCCCAAAAAGGTGGAGATGCAGCTTCGTGAGCTTATCCCGCCTGAGAAAAGCTCGGACTTCTGTCACAGGCTCGTGATGTTCGGACGAGAGTTCTGCAAGGCGCCAAACCCGAAATGTGAGGGCTGCCCCCTCAACGAGCTTTGCAGATACAAGGGTAAGAAAGGCTGACACCCGAGAGGTAAACAATATGAAAAAACAACCGATAAAACTGCATAACGCATGGGGACACCTGAGGACCGTCCACCGCCACCGCAAGGAAGTTATGAAAAACTGCTTTCGTGCAGGCATACCGCTCCAGGGGCTTCTCCATGACCTTTCAAAATACTCCCCCGAGGAATTTATAAACGGGTGCCGCTATTTTCAGGGCAGCCGTTCGCCCCACGAGGGAGAGCGTGACGACTACGGCTATTCCCTTGCCTGGATGCACCACAAGGGCCGCAACAAGCACCACTTTGAATACTGGACGGACTACAACAAGGTGACCCGCAAGATGACCCCCACCAAGATGCCGATCAAATATGTCAAGGAAATGTTCTGTGACCGTATGGCCGCCAGCAAGATCTATATGAAAGACTCCTACACCGACGCATCGCCCCTTGGCTATTTCAGAAAAGGAAATGCGGCATCCCGTATGCACCCGGAGACAGCGGCGATAATAGAAAAGCTTCTGGTTATGCTTTCGGAAAAAGGTGAGGAAGCCACCTTCGCTTATATCAGGAGAATGAAATGACGCTTAAAATAAAAAGCTATGAAGAGCTCACCAAGGACGAGCTCTATGAGATACTGCGCTCGAGAGCCGATATCTTTGTGGTGGAGCAGGACTGCCCCTATCAGGACCTTGACGGCAAGGACAGAAGGAGCATCCATGTGTTCTATGAGGACGATGACGGCAGGGTATCTGCGTATCTTAGGCTTTTCTACCGTGACGAGTCCGCCAAAGCCGTTCAGATGGGCAGAGTGCTCACCCTTGTCCACGGGACGGGGCTTGGGGGCAGACTTCTCCATGAGGGCATGGAGTATGCCAGAAACGTTATGGGAGCAAAAAGCGTTTATCTTGAAGCCCAGACCTATGCTGTGGGCTATTATGAAAAAGAGGGGCTCAGAGTCCTGTCGGATGAGATAATCACCGTGGACGGGCTGCCCCATGTGAGGATGCAATGGACTAAGGAGGGGTGACTATGAAACTGCGCACCAGGATACTTAGCTTTGTCACGGCGGCTGCGGCGGCCGTTTTTGCTATGCCCCTCTGCGCCTTTGCCGAGGAAGAAGAGCAAGACAGGCTCTATCACGGGACCTATCTCTATCTGCCCTCTTTCACAAAGGAGAGCACCCCCGAGGAGTATTATTACTCCGATGCCTTTTTCGCCTCCTCCGGCAAGGAGAAAAACGATCACCTCCGCACAGCATCCTTCGACCTTGTGACCACGGGCTTCTGCTCGTCTGACAGGGAGACAAAGTCCTCAAACGCCATTGATTTCTTACGCAAGATCGGTTTTTCCACCGAGGACATAGTTATAAACGATATGGAAGAGGAGCCCCAGGCGAACACCCTGGGTTCTGTTATCTCCCACAAGAAGACCTCCCACGGCGAGGTGATAGCTGTCTGCACCCGCGGCGCCCGTTACAGCAAGGAATGGATAGGAAACTTTGACTGCGGCTCCGAGGGGGATATCCACGGCTTCACTGTCGCATCGGATATGCTGATAGAGCGCATCAAGGACTACGAGGAGCAGTATGACCTTAAAGGCGCAAAGCTGTGGCTCGTGGGCTTCAGCCGAAGCGGCGGCGTCTGTGACCTTACAGGCAGATATATAAACACCCACCTTGACGAGTTCGGCATAAGCGAGGACGACCTTTATGTCTACACCTTTGAAGCGCCCAAGGTGAGCGCCGAGGACACGAATTTTGAAAACATCCACAATGTCATCTCCCCAATAGATATAGTGCCGAAGTTCTATCCGGCGGTGTGGGGGTTCTATGACTGCGGTGTCGAGGAGCTTCTCGAGCCGGAGATACCCATGGAGAGCGTGAAGACCATAGACCTTAAAAGCATAGCCAAGGGCGGCACCGACGCCGACACCGACCCTGTGGCGTTGGATAAGTTTGAGGACGACTTTATCGAGTTCGTGGCATCATCCACCGACCGTGAGGAGTTTTCCGTCCTGGGCGAACACCTGGGCGGCCTTATCGCTGTTATGCAGGACGTTATAAACGGCGGCGTCGGTATGAAGGAGCTAAGGTCCTATATAAAAGAGACTTTCTCCACCTGGTTCATGGTGAAAACAGGGGCAAGGCTTCTGGGGATGATGAGCGAGGACATAGATTCAAGCGACTACAACAGGGACGTCAAGGCGCTTTCAAACGCTGTTGTGGAACAGCTGGAAGAGTCGGACTATGAGGGCATCTTCACCGACGAGCAGATGGAGACCATCACCGCTGCGGTCACTCCCCTGCTGGATTTTGCGATACCGGTGATAATCAACGACTATAACGGAGAGATAACCCTTTCTTATCTCGCAACGCTTATCTACTGCGCCGGGGACATCGGCGACCAACATATGTCCCAGATACTTTTCCCGCAGGTGAGAGCACTGGATCCCTACTTCACAGAGGGCGTCGAAGTTGCCCCCGGAAAAGCGACCCTGGCCGGACAGGAGTTTGACCTCTCCGAAGCCCCGGCAGGGCTCACGGAGCACGATTACTACTCACAGCAGGGCTTCACGGACGAGGATATCGAGTACATCCTTGGCGGCTACGATGTGAGCTACGACTTTATCATGGGCGAGTGCAAGGCTTTTGATGAGCTTGATGAGACAAGCAAGGCGATGATAGAGCCCTACCTTGAAAAAGAGGGGCTTGAAGCGGCGGACATACTGATGTTTACCCCAAGCTTTGAGCGCACCCGAGGTTTTGACGAGCCGGAGACAGTGAAGCTTGACAAGAAGAGGGCTGTGACGGCGCAGTTTGACCTTGAGGGGGCTGACGCCGGAAAGCTCAGGATAGTTTGTGTAAACGGGACGAAGGCCGAGGAGCTTGGCGGCGAGTTTGAGACCGAGGGCGAGAGCGGTGTGACCGCCCGGTTTGAATACGTCGGCGAGGGCAGCTGTTTTCTTATAAGCGAAGCGCCTGCCACCGTGGAAAAGAACGACAAAAAGTCGGCGGAGAAGACAGAGGACAAGAGCAATAAGGTGCTGTGGTTGGCGATTATCGGCGGCACAGGCCTTGTCATAGCGGCGGTCGTTATCGTTGTGGCGGCGAAGAGGAAAAAGGGATAAGACCCCAACAAAGAAAAGACCCGACAAGATCCACAGAGGTACGGCACTGTGACCCAACGCCGAAAAGCCGGCAACGGCTTTGAAGGGCGACCAGGGGCCAAGCCGTGCGGCAAGCACCCCCTGACGGATGATCTCAGCTTTACTGCGTTAGCAGCACTTTACTTTTTCTCCGATCTGTGCTATAATAAAAACTGATATCAAAATTGGAGGCAGTTTATGGACAGCTTTAAGGAACAGATCGTAAGAAAAAATCTCTCGCAGAAAGATAAAATGACTAAGTATATGCTCATGGTCGCAAGCGTGGCTCTTGCAGCAGCCTGCTTTTTGCTGCTGCTGGGTTCGCCGTTTATGATGATAGGCGTCCTCGCCGCAGGCCTTGCGCTCTTCGGGGGCTATCACCTCACTACCCGTATGGACGTGGAGTATGAGTATATCTTCACTAACGGCGAGGTGGACGTGGACAAGATCATCGCACAGCGCTCGAGAAAGCGCCTTGTAACTTTCAAGTGCTCTTCCGTCACCGCCTTTGGCAAGGCCGAAGGTCACGAGATAGACAGCGACACCACCCTCGTTTACGCCACCGCCAACGAGGAAGACCTCATCGACTACTACGCCGAGTTCAACCACAAATCCCTCGGCAAGACCACCGTGGTCTTCACCCCGGATGCAAGCATCCTCTCGCTTGTGGTCAAGTCCCTGCCGGCGCAGATAAGGCGTGAAGCGATCGCCCTGCTCGACGAGATAGAAACGGATGACGAGGATGAAGAGTAGACCGCCCTACAGTGTGGGCATTGACACGGTCGAGATAGATCGCATAAGAAAAAGCTGTGCCAACGGCCGGTTTATGGAGCACGTTTTTTCCGCTGAGGAGCAGGAACACCTCAGCCAAAAGCGTGACCCCTACCCCTCCGCCGCCGCTAACTGGGCGGCCAAGGAAGCCTTCTCAAAGGCTCTCGGCACTGGGGTAAGAGGCTTCGAGCTAAATGAGGTCTCCTGTCTGCGTGATGAACTGGGAGCGCCCTACCTCGTTCTGACGGGAAAGGCCAGACAGGCCGCCGAGGGGCTGGCTTTCAGCGTCTCCCTCACCCACACGGCAGAATTAGCGTCCGCCATTGTTATTGCATACAAATTATAAGTGTATTCCCCGCTTTGGTGGGGACAGCACAAACACACATCCCCCGCACCTGCGGGAAAAACAGAACATCCCCCCCCGCCATAGGCGGGGGCATAACCATATACGACCTTACAGGGGGCAGCTATGAGGATACTTACAGTTTCACAGATGATAAAAGCCGAGCAGCAAAGCGACAGGCTGGGTGTCTCGCTCTCGCAGCTCATGGACAACGCAGGCGAAGCGCTGGCGCAGGAGATAGCCGCACACTGTAAGCGCCTTGAGTGCACATCGCCCCTCATCCTTGCCGGCAAAGGCAACAACGGCGGCGACGGCCTTGTGGCGGCAAATATCCTGGCTCAAAGGGGGCTCACGCCTGTTATAATGCTCTGCTGCGGCGAGCCGGCCACCGACCTTTCAAGGGCTCGTATGGCGGCGCTGGATAAGCGCATCAAGGTCATAAACTGGTCTGATGATGAGGAGAACACCGTGCTTTCGGCTGCCCTTATCTGCGACTGCATCTTCGGCACAGGCTTCAAAGGCGAGCTTCGGGACAGTATAAAGCCCCTGTTCGAGTGCATCGCACGCTCGAGCGCTTTCGTTATCGCCTGCGACATCCCCTCCGGGGCAAACGCCCGTAGCGGCCAGGTCTCTACGCTTGCTGTGAAAGCCGACACCACCCTCACCATGCACGCAGTTAAGCTTGGGATGACCCTCTCGCCTGCAAGATACCACTGCGGCAAGATAAAGACCGCCGATATCGGCATTCCAGAGGGCGTTTATGAGAGCTGTGAAGAGTTTGACCACGAGATAACCCTTGACGATGACAGAGACCTTAAAGCCCTGCTCCCTGACCGTCCCCCCTGGGGCCACAAGGGCACCTTCGGGCGGCTCTTGTGCGTCTGCGGAAGTGACAGCTACATCGGCGCCGCCGCTATGGCCTGCGAGGCCGCTATGCGAAGCGGCGTTGGGCTGACCGAGCTTTTGTCCACAGAAAAGTGCATCGCATCCGTAAGTGTGCGCTCGCCCGAGCTTATCTACACGGCTCTGCCGGAGAGCGGCACCTGTGACCTTTTGAGAAAGCGTATTGACCTTGCCGACGCTGTGCTTATAGGCTGCGGTCTGGGAACAGGTCACCTTGCCCGGGAGCTCCTTATCACCGCCGTTAGCGAGAGCGAAAAGCCCCTTATCATCGATGCCGACGGAATAAATCTGCTGAGTGAGAATATAGATATACTGTTGAAGAAAAAAACTCAGGTCATCCTCACTCCCCACCCGGCGGAGCTGGCAAGGCTTTGCGGGGCAAGCACAGCCGAGGTGCTCGCTGACCGCTGGCGCTTTGCAGCAGAGTTTGCCAAGCGTTACGGCGTTATCGTCGTTTCCAAGGCCGCCGAGACTATCATCACCGACGGCAAACGCACCGAGGTCATCCGCACAGGCAGCACAGCCCTCTCAAAGGGCGGCTCCGGCGATATGCTGGCAGGAGCGGTGGCATCCCTCACAGCCCAGAGAAACGACTCTCTCTTTGAAAACGCTGTGCTGGGCTGCTTTATCATCGGCGAGAGTGCTAAGGCTCTGGAGACAGAAATGTCCCCCCGGGGCATCATCGCCCGGGACATCCTATCCCGGATACCCCTGACCCTCAAAGACATGGAGACCAAGTAGATCCACGGCTTTCTTCACAATGAAGAGAGCCGTTATTTTTTTGGAGGTAACTATGAAAAAGACACTGACCATCGTCCTCGCCCTGCTGACAGCCGCCCTCTGCTCCTGCGCAAAAAGCGGAGCAAAGCCCGAAAAGCTAAGCCCCACCCTGAACTGTGAAATGACCTTTGATGCCGGCGGCCAGACCTTCGGCGCCGAACTTAAAAGAGAAAAGGACGGCTCCTGGCAGTGCCTTTTCACTGAGCCGGAGACCGTTGAAGGGCTTTGCTTTGAAAAGACCGAGGGCGTTATCACCCTCTCCCGTGGGGGCCTAAACTACATCGCCGACCCTTCACAGCTTCCCGAGACCTCTCCCGTGAGCCTTATCTGGCAAGCCGCAGACCGCATAATCGCTAACAAGGGCACCAAGAGCGAGGTAAACAAAAAAGGCCGGACCGAGATAACCGGCAGCCTTGACGGGGAGGACTTTAAGGCTGTTATAAAAAAAGAAAAGCTCCTCACCCTTGATATAGGTGAAGAGCTTTCCGTAAGCTTCAAATAAATTACTTAGCGAATGCAGGGCACTCGATAACGTTGCCGTCCTCGTCCTCGAAGGTGAGGTCTGCAATGTAGAAGTCAGCCTGGTTCGGGATGCTCCATCTCATGATAGATACGAACTGGGGATCAGTGCTGTTTACGAAGGTAGCCTTGCCAGCCTTGATTCCGGGTCTCATAGTCAGCTCATAGCTGCCCCACTCGGAGACCCACTCGCTCTCGCCGAAGTCATAAAGATCGTTCCAGCTGTTTCCGCCGTTGCCGTCAGTAGGCTGTGTAACGAATGCGCCCATGAAGTTTCCGGGAACCAGCATCTCTGTGCCGTCGTCACTTACAAAGTTGCCGACTGCCTTGGTAACAACGTCAGCCTTAACGGTGAAGATCTTCTCGAGGTCTTCCTCGTGACCCTCAAACAGCTTCTCCATGTGGATCTTGATCTTCGGGATAGCCCAGTTCTCGCCGTCCTCAGTCTTGGAAAGGACCTCGATCTTAGCCATAGGTATACCAGCTACCTCTTCGATAGAAACAGCAACCTCGGACTCGTCGGTGTTAGGAACATAAGCTCCGCTTCCTGTGTCCTCAGCGAAAGGCTCGATGATCGAAGTGATATCGGTGTCAGCCTTCCAGTAAACGGAAGCGTTCTCATAGCTTGCAAGAGTCTCGGGCATCTCGGAAATATCCTTGGGAGCCTCGCCTTCCTCAGTTCCGCTTTCAGCAGGAGCCTCAGACGACTCAGCAGGAGCCTCTGTCTCAGCCGTTGTAGTAGTTGTCTCAGCAGTGGTAGTTGTTGTGGTCTCCTCCTTCTTGGAAGAGGACTCGCTCTTGGAAGAGCTGTCGCTGTCTCCGCAGGAAGTGAGCATAGCAGCTGTCATTGTGAGAGCAAGGATGCTTGCAAAAACCTTTTTCATTTTAATAACCTCCAATTTGAACGTCGGTCAACCCTTGACCGATACAATTTTACCTTTGTATTATACCATAACACCGCACATATTTGCAATATCATTTTTGTACAATTCGCACCCCTCTTTTAGTATACTTTACACAGAAAACGATTACTTTTTACAACATTTCCTACAAAAAAATTGCATTTGTGTTTCAAATTCTGAAAGTCATTTCCTCCCTGCCGGCCTGAGCGCCGTCACCCGAAAGGATCGTCAGGGAGCACGGATAATCTTCGCTTACGCTGTGAAAGCCACCTGACAAGGTAAGAACCAATGCATCCATACACAAAAAAGAGACCTCGATCTGTCTCTTTGTATCTCCCCCGCCGCCAGGCGGGGAAGATGAACCATACCACACACAAAAAAAGAGACCTCACAAAGAGGTCTCTTTAAATTCGTAATGTTTTAAATTACTTTCTCTTAGAAGCTACTACTGCTGCGCCTGCAAGAGCGATGCCTGCGAATACGAGGCCAGCTGTTGCACCGGTAGCTGCGGAAGTATCGGTTGCATCAGAGCCGCCTGCTGCGGGAGTAGTTGTTGTGTTGCCGCCTGCATTGTTGGTCGAGCCGCCTGTTGTGCTGCCTGCCTTGGAAGAAGAATCAGCTGCCTTGGAAGAAGCGTCAGCCTTGGAGCTGTCTGCTGCCTTAGAGGAAGCATCATCAGTCTTGGAAGATGTTGTATCTCCGCCTGCTGCGGAAGAAGTCTCATCGCCGCCCTGTGCTGCGAATACCTCGGATGCCCACTGAACACCGTCAGTAGAGAACTCTACGGATGTGATCTTCTGACCGTTGTTACCGATCTGGAAGATAAGACCGTCGAAGCCATCCTCAGCGGTAGCGTTGTCATACATAGTATCAACAACAGAAGAAGGGATAGTGAACTCGATAGATGTCAGCTCAGTGTTGTAGCACTGAAGGAATCCGTCATCCTGCCAAGCATAGTCAACCTTGTTTCCGTCAGCGTCTACATAGCCGCCGTCCTCAGCCTCGGTAAGATCCGCCTTGTTAGCCCAGCCGGCAGGAGCTGCTGCTGCACCGTCAGGTCCGAAGATCTTAGCCCAGCCGTTAGCAAAAGCAGGACCAAAAGCGGTGTAGTTAGCCTCTTTAGCCTTATCAGTCCACTCGAAGTTTACCTTAACGGTAACATCGGAGCCCTTGGTAAGAGAACCGCCCCAGAAGAAGTCGTTATCTTCCTTGCCCTCAGCATTTGTGTACTTTGCGAAGCCGTCCCACTCCTTATCGGAAGGAGTTGCAATTGTAAGGCTGTTAGCGCTTGCTGTGATTGTCATCATACCAGCGATTGCGAGTGCGGACATTCCGGCAAAAACCTTAGAAAGTTTCATATTTTTTCTACCTCCAAATTAAAATTTACCTGTTGGTTTCTTGAATTGGTATTCAATTCTAAGTGTAATTATAACAGAATTGTCACAAAAAATCAAGTGTTTGTCACCCTTTTTTCAAAAAAAATAATTGGAAAATCCCCCAATCTTCCGACGCTCTTTTTGTATATTTTTCACAGAAAACGTTACCATTATCAATTTTTTAACCTGTCCGAGCCCATTCAGATGCAAAAAAACGACCCCGCACCCATGGCACGGAGCCGTTATATCGCATATCAAAATTCTGTCACAGAGCCAGTCAGTGCTCGTCTGTCAGTGTGAAGGATACGCCCACGTTCTTGCCCTCATAGGAAGCGATGTACTCATTCTCTGTTCCCTTGAGAGTTACCTGTCCGTCATCGGAAATGTCCAGAACACACTTGGGCAGCTTCTCGATGTAGAGCTCCTTTGTCTCGCCGGGATAGTTGTTGTCATAGACCTGGAGTATATACTTTCTGTGACACTCGGAATCCTGTACCAGGCCGATGATGTTGACAGTGTGTGTATCGTCGATAGTTGAAACAACAGGTATGCCCAGGCTGAGCTGCTCGACGATAAGGTCAAACTTCTCATCGCCCTCGTTGAGGTTGAACTCGTAGGAGGAATCGTCCCACTGGATAGCGTTGAGCCTGTAGAGGCACTTTGCAAACTCAGCATCGCTCTTTGAATAGCCGGAAGCTATCTTCGAGGAAGCCCCTGCTATATCAAGGCTAAGGAGCTCAACTGTCTTCCAGGAAAGGTTTCCGCCCTTGATAGGTGTTTTAACAGGTACCCAGCCCTTGTTCTTGCAGTCGAACTGGTAGTCGTCGATTATCTTGAGAACATCTCCGTCGGAATCGAAGTCAAGGTACTGTGAAACGTCAGCATACTTGTCCGAGAAAAGCTCGCAAGGCAGAGAGTGGAGCGGTGTCCTGTCGTTATAGGCCTTCTCTATCTCTGTTCCGCCAAGGTCATAGCCCTCGGCGTTTACCTTGATATCGCTCTTGTCGCCCGGCTCGATATCGCCAAGGCTCATCTTCACATTGCCGATATACCAGTCTCTTGCCAGCATAGCCATACCGAAGTCAACGCTTGCGGTGGTGGTGGTCCTGAAGTTTTTGAAATCAAAGCCGTTGACCTTGGGGTCAAAGCCTGTGTTGTAAAGGGAGTAACCCCTTACGGAGTCGTCGTTGTTCTTGAACTCTACTATATCGTAGTTGAGCGTGGTGACTATCTGCTTGTAAACATCGTTAAGAGCATTCGCATCGGAAGCGGAATAATACTTTCCGCCTGTCTCGGAAGCCAGCTCCTGGAGCCATGCTCTGTCTATATCACGTCCCAGACCGACAGTCAGGACGATGATGTTCTTTTCCTTTGCAGCTTCTATGATAGTCTCCACCGAAACAGGGTTCGATTCATCTGACTGGCCGTCTGTGAGCATAACGATAACGTTTCTGTACTTTCCGCCGTCGGAATTATCAAACTCGTCGATACAGTTCATAAGAGCGGTCTGGCTGTGGGTCCCGTCAAAGAACTCGTCCAGGTCTCTTATTCCCTCAAGGGTATCGGATATAAGCTTGCGGTCTGTGGAGAACTCTACCATTCTCTCATAGCTTCCGGTGAACTTGTCGATACCGATAAGGTAATCCTCGTCGAACTTGTTTATCAGGTTCTTGGTAAAGTCTATCCGCTTGAACTCCAGGTCATTCTCGGGAGATGTGGGGCAAAGCTCCACAGGATACATCGAACCAGAGTTGTCGATAAGGAAGTTTACTCTTGTTGTGGGCTTGTCGTTAGCGGTAGCCTCAACGCCTACAACATAAGTGCCCAGTATCGGGATCTCTGCCGAGACAGTGCCGTTTGCCTTGTCCACAGTGGACTCAACATCAGTATAGATGGTCTTTTCGGAGTCAAATCTCAAAACTGTCAGCCCGTCCATGGTATAGCCCATGCGGTCGAGCTTCTCCTTGTCGATCTTGAAGGTTATAGTCGCCTTTGTGAACTTATGATCGCTGTAGGAGTCATAAGCCTTTGTAACGATACTGGCGTTTGAGGAGATACCGAAAAGGTCCAGCTCGCTCATTGTGACACTTGCGGCATTTGCGTCTCCCTCAACAGTCAGTGTGCAATCGCCAACTGTCCTGCTGACGCTCATTATCCTCTCGCCGTCGGGGGTCTTGCCGTCGGTCACGCCGTTTCTCGGATCAAGCCCTGCCATAAGCTCATAGCCGTCATAGAGTCCGTCGTGGTCGGTGTCAGGCTCCGAAGGGTCTGTGCCCAGCTTCATCTCGTCACCGTCGATCATACCGTCGCCGTCGCTGTCTTCGCCCTGGACGTTGAGCTCCTGCCTTACCTCCTCGGCATTGGCCAGGCCGTCACCGTCCCAGTCCTCGGCATCAAAAAACTCCGACTTCTTGAACGTGGTGCTTATATCCAGCTTTGATATAACGGATTTTGCCATAGCCACCTTGTTGTCGTGCCTGATCTTCAGGCCGATGATGATACAGACAACTATCAGCACAACCAGTGCTGCCAGCAGCGAGATAAGTATTATCTTCTTTTTTCTTTTTGCTTTCTGCATACTCAGAATGAAAGCATCGCTGGGATTGAGATTTGGATTTTTAGCCATTTCGCAAAAAGATCTCCTTTTTTAAAAATTAGTTTAAAATATTGCTATCCGCAGACTATCCACGCTGCGGCCCTACATATACCATAGTAATTTTATCATATAAGATAATAAATTTCTAGCAACTTTTATGAACACAATGGCAAAAAATCTCTTTGAATATGTATCTTCTAAACAATATCTTTACAATCTCTTCACATCTCTTCTTCCAGCCTCTTCGCCGCTTCAAGGAGCTGTTCGTTCACCCTCCTGCAAAGCTCGTCCCCGGAGCCCTCAAAGCCCACTGTCTGCGCCGTTTGCGGCCAGTCCGGGATAGTTTTCACGCCGTCTTTTAAATACCTCTCCTCTATCGCTTCCCTCACAATGCCTTCGGTCATCTCGGCCAGCTTTTCACAAAGCTCTATGCGCTTTCCAAGCCTTGCCGACTCGGCTATCATCTCGAGCAGGGCGTTTTTCTCCCTGTGGAGCCGAAACCACCCCGGCGCCGCCGAGCACTCCGCCCTTGCCCTTTCAAAGAAGGCCAGCCGCTCTCTTATTTTTATATCCAGCCGCTTTTTTGCGGCCTTTGCCCTGCGGTAGCTCGCAATGATACGGGTCGCTCTGTTGTTGCTGACCGCTCCGTCCCGGCTGCGGTTGTTTTTGCGCTGACAGCTCTCCGCCGCCCCGAAAACGCTCTCCCTCTGCGCCTCAAACTCCGGCCCCATCAGCCTCTCTATCATATATCTTTCAGCCTGGTTCATCTTTTCTCCTCCCTCGTCTTTTTGTCATTTCAGTACAGACATTCGTACTTTTGATGTGCTATAATATTATCAGCAAAGGAAAGCGCCGCCGTCTTTTGCTGATAACCCGACCGGCTTCTGAAAGTCCCCCTCTTGACTTTTTCAGAATTATGTAGTATAATACAGAAAAACAAAGATATTTTACAGCGTTCTGTAATCTGTGGTTATATTATAATACGGAAATCTGTAATTGTCAAGTGCCATTTTTAAACTCGGAAAAAACCACGCCAAACCGCCGCAGGCGGCAGGATCAATAAAAATGCAAGGGAGAATCAGCCATGTCAGAGATGTACAAAAGGATCGAACAGCTTTGCAAAGAGAACAATATTTCGGTGACACAGCTTTGCAGGGAGCTTTCCATAACCAGGAGCTGCCTGTCGGAGCTCAACAAGGGCAGGAGCGAGACGCTGTCCGCCAGGAACACCCAGAAGATAGCCGAGCGCTTCGGGGTGAGCGTCAAATATCTTACCGAGGGCGGAAGCAGGGACATTGACGACGAGCTGAAATTTGCCCTTTGGGGCGGCGCCGAGGGCGTGACCGAGGAAATGTTCGAGGAGGTCAGGCAGTACGCCAGGATGGTAAAGCTGAGGGAAGAGAACAAAAGAGAGAAGGGTGATAAATGACAGATATAAGACAGCTTATGCGCCTCTGCGAGAGAGAGGAGATATCGGTGGAGACAAACGAGCTCAACTACTGCGAGTCATTCTCATTTATGCTTGACGGCAGCTGTTTTATAGTGCTTGATGCAAAGCTGCCGGAGCGTCTTGTCAAGGAGCACGCCGCCCATGAGGTGGGGCACTGCATCAAGGGGGCGTTTTACAACAGGAACGCAGCTCTCGACCTTATCTCGCAGCATGAATACCGGGCGGATAAATGGGCGATAGAGACGCTTGTGCCGAGGGAGGAGCTGGAGGAGCAGATAGGGCGCAACAACCTTGACAGTTTATATCTGCTCTCGGAGCATTTCGCCGTCAGTGA
Organism: uncultured Ruminococcus sp.; assembly: GCA_902800795.1. GTDB lineage: Bacteria > Bacillota > Clostridia > Oscillospirales > Ruminococcaceae > Hominimerdicola. Next base: position 19,099 of record CADCFQ010000026.1, read on the forward strand.
GGACTTTATCAAGAAGGCGTGCATACATTACGGGTTGTACATAGAATGAAAACCCCTATCAACACGACAAAGCTGTAATGATCCGCCAGGGTGTCCAGGGCGGGTCCAGCGCCGACCTGGGCGCTGGCAGGGTCCAGGGGCAGCGCCCCTCGGTCGCCCTCCGCAGAGGGCGAAACACCAAACAGTCCGGTGGACTGTTTTTGAAGAGGGGAAGCCCTGCAAGAGGGGCTTCCCCTTGTGAGAAGCCAGAACAATTATTCCTCAAGTCGCTTGCGGCTTGACGAACGAGCCTAAATTGCGGTTCAATTATAAGTAAGCGGGAGAGTATAGCTTTAGTGCTGACAAAGGTGTCGGCTTCGCCGACGGATTTTAAATGAGGGCTTCCCCAGCGTAAGCGCAGCTTATGCGTGCTCTCAAACACCTTCGGGTGGACATTCACCCCAGCGTGAGCGCAGCTTATGCGTGCTCCCATACCCCTTCGGTACACATCTACATAAATATGATATGGCACAAAAAACTCCCGGCCGTCAGGTCGGGAGTTATCATTTTCACTTCACTTTATAGCCCGCCTTGCGGATGGCCTGTTTGAGCTGTTCGGGGTCGGTGTAGCCGTTCGTGCGGATGACGGCGGTGTTTTTCTTATAGTCCGCTTTCGCCGTGACAACGCCGTCCACAGCCGTGAGAGCTTTCTCGACAGTGGCTGTGCAGTGGTCGCACATCATGCCTTTGACTTTAAGTGTCACAACATCCGGATCGGGCTCACGCTTTGCGCCAAAAAGATTGAGCCTCAGGGCATTTGTCACCACGCACACGGAGCTCAGGCTCATTGCCGCCGCCCCTATCATCGGATCGAGCCTGAGCCCGAACAGCGGATAGAGCACACCAGCCGCTATGGGTATGCCGAGGGAGTTATAAAACAGCGCCCAAAAAAGGTTCTGCCTTATGTTTCTCATAGTGGCTTTCGACAGCTTTATCGCCGTTACGGCGTCACGCAGATCATTTTTCATAAGAACTATGTCCGCCGCTTCCACGGCTATATCACGCCCTGCGCCAAGAGCTATTCCAACGTCCGCCGCCGTAAGAGCCGGCGCATCGTTTATCCCGTCGCCTATCATGACTGTGGAGCCGCCAAGTGCTGAGATCATCTTCGCCTTGTCAGAGGGCAGAAGCCCCGCCTTTATCTCGTCAATGCCAAGGCTTTCACCCACAGCCCTGGCTGTTTTCTCGTTGTCGCCTGTGAGCATCACCGTCTTTATGCCGAGCTCTTTAAGCTCCGCTATCGCCTGCGCAGATGTGGGCTTTACCTTGTCGGCTATGACCAGAAGCGCCGACAGCTTTCCCGAGACAGCCGCATAGAGCACTATCGCTCCACGCCCGGCATACTCCTGCGCCTGCGGCTCGGCTTTTGTTATGTCTATGCCCTCTTTTTCCATAAGCGCCGCATTGCCGATAACGACTCTCTCACCGTCCACGGCGGCCGTTATCCCGCCGCCGCTGTGCTCCTCAAAGTCCCCTGCCAAAAGCTCGGGGACACCCATATTTTTACCATACTCGCAGACCGCCCCTGCCAGCGGATGTGAGGAAAGGCTCTCCGCCGCCGAGATAAGGCTCACAAGGCGCTTCTCATCTCCACCAAACACCACCAGCTTTTCAAGCTGGGGTCTTCCCTCGGTGCAGGTGCCTGTCTTGTCAAGCACCGCAGTGTCGGTCTTCTGCGCCTGCTCCAGCGCCTGTGCCGACCTTATGAGTATGCCGAGGCTCGCCGCCTTGCCCGTAGCCACCATTATAGCCGTGGGCGTTGCCAGCCCCAGCGAGCACGGACAGGATATGACCAGCACCGACACAGCCATACCGATCGCAAAGGAAAGCTCCTTTCCGACAGCCAGCCAGAATATCAGCGTCACAAGAGATATACCTATCACCACCGGCACGAACACGCCGCTTATCCTGTCGGCAAGCCTTGCCACGGGCGCCTTTGTGGTCTGGGTCTCCTCCACCAGCTTTATTATCTCCGAAAGGGTCGAGTCCTCTGCCGTGCGCTCACAGCGGCACTGAACATAGCCACCCGTTATCACCGAGGCGCTCATAAGCTTTGCGCCTGTGTCCTTTTCAACAGGCAGGCTCTCCCCTGTCAGTGCGGATTCGTCCGCAGTACAGCTGCCAAGGATCACCTCGCCGTCACAGGGGACACTGTCTCCCGAGCGCAGAACGAACACATCTCCTACCCTTACCTCCCCGGCAGGCACCTCGGTCTCCTGACCGTCACGGATGACAACGGCTGTCTTGGGGGCTAAGCTTATCAGCTTTTTCACAGCGTCCGCCGTCTTCCCCTTTGACCGTGCCTCTAAGAACTTGCCCACATCAATGAGGGTGAGTATCATAGCGGCGGAGTCATAGTATAGATGCTTCATAAACACCTCTGCCGAAGACAGGTCTCCCCTGCCCATGTGATAGGCAGCCAGGAAGGTCTGCGCAAGGCTGTAAACAAACGAAGCCGAAGCCCCCAGCGCTATCAGACTGTCCATATTGGGAGCGAGATGAAAGAGGGACTTGAAGCCGTTTTTGAAATACTCAAAATTTATCCCGCAGACCACCCCTGCAAGGATGAGCTGGGTCAGCGCAAAGATCATTATGTTCTCCCTGCCCGTGAAGATGCCCGGAATGGGCAGGCCTGCCATCGGCCCCATACAGAGATAGAAAAGCGGCAGCATAAACGCCACGGAGAGCCACAGGCGGCGCTTTTTATCACCGGCGTTATCGGCGGCCTTCTTTGTTATATCTGGGGCTGAGCCCTTGCCCTGAGACATTGCTGCGCCATAGCCTGCGCTGCTCACCGCCGAGATGATATTCTCGCCCGAGCACACAGCATCATCGAACTCGACGTTCATACTGTTTGTGAGCAGGCTGACGCTCACGTTTTTAACGCCGTCCACCTTGCTGACGGCCTTTTCGACGTGAGCCTGACAAGCGGCGCAGGACATTCCTGTTACGTCGAAGCGCTGTTTCTGCATAAGGGGCAGCTCCTTTCCCGGTTTGTTTCCGTTCTCAGTTAGTTTAGTTTAACCGTTTACTGTAATAATTATAATCGGTAAACCTGATAATGTCAAGTTTTTTCTTATTCAAAAAAGCAGCAAAGAAAAAGCATCCGCCAGAGACATAAAAGGCGCACGGCTTTGCCCCCGGCAAAGATCTCTCATCAGCTGTTTTCCTAAAAGTATTGTTTCAAACTGTTTTCAAGCGGCGCAGACCCGGGGCTTTCCCAGCGCAAGCGAAGCTTATGCGTGCCCCCGGGGCCCTTCGGGGAAAACATTTCCTTACAGCGGAAAGAAAACAAGCCGAGGACGAGCCCTCGTGTAAACGTTTGCAAAGTAACTAAAAAAATAACGAGAATTTTAGCGATATGTGTATTGAAAAAGGGGAAAATATGTGGTATAATAAGTGCGTTACATTTATCATCTGATGTATTTTTTCAGAGTCACGGAGGTTCTTATGAGCGTTACCATAAAAGATGTCGCAAGGGAGGCAGGCGTGTCCGTTGCCACTGTTTCAAGAGTGCTCAACGGCAGCTGCAATGTTTCCGAGGAGTCTTCGCAGAAGGTCTGCGAGGCTGTTGAAAAGCTGAAGTATTCGCCCAACTTCCTCGGGCGCAACCTTAGAAAACGTGAGACTAACGTTATCCTCGTTATCATGCCCACTTCCGAGCATTCTCTCTATTCAAAAATAATCATGGGTATGCAGAAGCAGGCCGAAAAGCTGGGCTATGACATCATTTCCGCTGTCACAGGCTCCGCAAGCACCGTTGAGGCAAGACAGATGACCATGCTCTTCAACCGCACAGTTGACGGCGTTGTCCTGCTGGGTACCCTTTACGATGCCGAGGCTCTGAACAGGCTTGCGCAGAATTATGATATTGCGCTTTGCTGTGAGGGCGTTGAGGGGGCAAATGTCCTGACCGTTGCCGTTGACGACGAGCAGGCGGCCTTTGACGCTGTGACAGCCCTTATCCGCAAGGGTCACAGGCGCATCGGTTTTGTAGGCATAGACAGCAAGACCGCTATCTCGGCTATCGCCAGAGAAAACGGCTATCGCAGAGCCCTCAAAGAGCACGGCATAACCGACGACCCCGAGCTTTACTACCGTGAGAACTACGAGTACGACTGCGGCGGACGGGCTATGGAGTATTTCGCATCCCTGAAAGAGCGCCCCAGCGCAGTGTTCGCTATCTCAGACCTTTTGGCTATCTCGGCGATAAACAAGGCGAGGGACTTAGGGCTCGAAGCCGGAAAAGACATAGCGATAATGGGCTTTGACAACATCACCATGTGTGATATGATGTACCCGACGGTATCCACCGTTGAGCAGCCTTGTGAGAAGATGGGCGAGCTGGTGATATCGAAGCTTATCTCGAACATCAGGGCGGACATCAAGGACAACCGTTACTACACGGTAAGGCACAATGTAATAATGAGAGAGTCAACAGGAAACTGAATACACGCAAAAAGCCGCAGCAAAAAAAGCTGCGGCTTTTATGTTTCAAACAATATTAAGATATAAAAATATATTAAACTGCCGGCAAAAACTGTCATCGAAATAATCAACAAATACATTCTTTGCAGGTTGTACAAGGTGACTAAAAAGATATACAAGATGGTTAAAGATATGGTGTGTTTGTTGACAACGTTTACATAAGGTGATATAATGTTGTGTGGAGTTATCCGAGAAAATTAACTCTTGAAACGGAGGTTTTATTTTATGAAGAATTACAAACGCCTGGCAGCAGGCGCAATGGCTGTTATCGCAGCATTCTCTGTGGCATCCTGCGGAACGAAGGACAGCAGCAGCTCGTCATCTTATGTAGATAAGGTAGAGGTAAAGGAGTCGGCTGATATAACACCTATCCCCGACGGCGCAGACAAGGAGCTCGAGTGGCTCTCTTACTTCGACATCAACCCCACCAGAGCTGACCCCGAGAAGAGAACTGACCTTACCCTGTTCGAGCAGAACGGCGGTTCTATCAAGTATTCCAGAGCAGGCTCACTGGAGAAGTATGACAAGCTGGCAGCAAGACTTCTTGCCAACGATCCGCCTGATATGTTCTGGTATGAGATGAAGATGACCTTCCCTGCAAACTGCATCAAGGATATGTTCCAGCCTGTTGACGATATCGTTGATTTCGACAGCGCTATGTGGAGCGATGTGAAGGATGTTGCAGAGAACTTCACATTAAACGGCAAGCATTATGTTGCACCTATCACGTTCCTGCCCAACTCTGTTATCACTTATGATACCGAGATGATCGAGGCAGCAGGTCTTGACGATCCTTATGAGCTTTATCAGGAAGGCAAGTGGGATTGGAACACCTGGTATGAGATGATGGAAGAGTATGTTCAGGGCGCTGAGGGCGACGAGGAAAGATACGGTGTAAACGGATGGTTCGCTCCGTTCATTTTCCAATCCACAGGAAAGACCCTTATCAAGTATGACGCTGACAAGGACGAGTATGTTTCCAATCTTGACGACCCCGACTTTGTAAGAGCGACAGACCTTCTTTATGACATCCAGAAGAACGGCTACTATTATGCTGACTGGGTAGGCCAGACCAGCGACGCATTCAAGAAGAACATCCTGTTCTACGCTATGGGTCCGTGGGCATCGTTCGGAAGCCACTCTCCCAAGGAGGGCGACAACTGGGCAATGGTACCCATCCCGAAGGATCCTAACTCCGACACGCTTTACACCACAGTTGATATGAACGCATATATGTGGGTAAAGGGCTCCACAAAGAACGACGCTATGAAGTGCTGGCTGGAGTGTGCAAAGATAGTTTACACTCAGGACGAGTACATCCAGACCGAGAGGGAGAAATTCTTTGTAAACAATCCTTCCTGGACAGACCAGATGTATGATGTAGCTTATGTTGAGCCGCTCAGCGATAAGTTCACAAAGATGTTTGACCCCGGCTACGGTATCTCCACCGTTCTTTCGGACGACGACGCAGCTACCAACGACACCAAGGAAGCGGTTATCCCTTATATGTACACATCCGTTATGAAGACCGACGAGAACGGCACCCAGTACACATGGGCACAGCTCAAGGAGCAGTATCAGCCCACTATCGAGTCCGAGCTCAAGACCTTCAACGAAGCTTACAAGGAGTTCATCGGAAAATAGTCTGTAGCATAACAGAAAACACTAAGAGCACCCCACAAGGAGTGCTCTTTTTTTGCGAAGTTATTATTTTACCCAAAGGAGATTTGACCGAAGGTGTTTGAGAGCACGCATAAGCTCCGCTTACGCTGGGAAAGCCCTCATTTAAAATCGTCGGCGAAGCCGACACCTTTTATACGAAGCAAAGCAATCCTCTCTCACTCGGTTAAAACAGAACCCCTAACTAGGTCGTCCGTCAAGCCGCAAGCGACTTGAGGAAAGCCGGTTCTTGCTTCTCAAAGGGGAAGCCCCTCTTGCAGGGCTTCCCCTCTTCAAAAACAGTCCACCGGACTGTTTTTGAATTCACCCT
>CADCFQ010000027.1 GCA_902800795.1 uncultured Ruminococcus sp.
GGTACCGGGGTTGGTGGTAGTTGTGGTGCTTGCTGTCTTTGCAGCTTCGGAGGATGATGCCTTGGAGGAGCTGTCTGCCTTGGAGCTGTCTGCTGCGGACTCTGTCTCGCTCTCGGTCTCGGACTCGGTCTCGCTCTCGGATGCGCTCTCCTCGGGGTCAAGCTTCGGGATAACTTCTTCCTCAACGTGGCTCGGGTCGTTCTTGCACACTCTTCTTCTCAGACCGTCTGCCTCGGTGGTAGCTTCGGTGACTACCTCCCACTCGCCCCAGTCATGGTCGGTCGCAGGGATAACGAGGTCCTTTTCGTCAACAACGCCGTCCTCGTTCACGTCCTCGACCTCGTAAACTGCGTACTGGTCATAGAAGATCTTGGCAGCTTCCGGAACATAGTCCTCGGGAACTACGCCGTCGGGGAACTGACCCGGGTTAACAGGCAGGGGATTTGCAAGCTTGTAGTAATCCTGAACACCGTCCTCCTCGCAGGTAGCAGGTGTGCCCTCGGTCTTTACGGTCTCTCTTGCGTGGTAGTAGGTGCCTGCGCCAAGATCAAACTCAGCGTAGTCGCCGTCGCCGCTGATGATGCCGTCCTCCTCGGAGCCTGCCTTTATCCAGCCGATATAATTGTCGCTTTTGTTATTAAGACTCATTCTGCTGAGGACAGGGAAGTTTTCCGGCAGAGTAAGTACACGTACTTCGGATTCATAGAAAGTAGAACCGTTATCAACATAAGCCTCTTCGTTCCAGCTGAAGCCGCTGAGATCGATCTCTTTCAGGGATGTTGTATATTGGAACATCTCGTAAAAATAAATAGAAGTGCGTTCGCTGTTGATCTCAACACTTGCGGGAAAGATGACCTTCTCCAGAGCATAGCATTCATAGAACATATATTCATAATCATAACAGTTTGACAGATCCCATGAAGAAAGGTCTATCTCTTTGATAGCGTAGCAGCACTCGAACATATCATCGCAGGTCGTGTTCTTGGAAACATCCATACCCTCAACATTCAGTTTCTCGAGCTGTCCGCACTCTGAGAACAGATCCTCCATATCAGTGCAGTTTCCGGTGTTGGCACCTGCCATATTTATTTCTTTCAGGTTCTCACATTCGCTGAAAAACCAGCTCATATCCTCAACTTCCGAGAAATCAGCCGCTGAAAGGTCTATGGTCTCAACATCCTCCCACTCATAAAAACCATCACAATCCCAATCATCACCTTCAAACTTTGCGCCGTCAACAGCAACAACGTGCTTTACACCGGATGACTGGTAAGAATCCAGTTCATCAGCAGTGATAGGGCCGCTGATAGTCAGGGTGCCTGTTGTCTCGTCGAACGAGAACGAATCGGTATCAGCGCTAACGCTGAAAACGGTCGGGCAAGCAAGAGCTAAAGCTACAAGTGCTGCCGAAAGCTTCTTTAATGTCTTCATATAATCTACCTCCATTATTTGGGTTTTCGTGTCGGTATAAATCTTATACCTATACGTTTGATATTATAACATAACTGTGCTTGTTTGTCAACAATTTTTTCATATTTTCAGGCTGTATTTAAAGACTATAAAAATGAAGCCACTCTTCCCTTTTTTGATAAGAAGGGTACTGTGCTTACCGAATCTGCAAGCTGCCGCAAAAGAATGCCTGTCCTTTTCATGTGAGTGTAATCTAGTCCGGAGGTCGACTCATCAAACAGCAGAAGCTCTGCCCCGGCCGCTATTGCTGATGCTTTGGCGACACGCTGTTTCTATTCCTATCGTGATATAATCCTTTGCCTGTAATTTCTTATCGTTTATTATTAAACTCTCCCTATTATATATTTGCTTTTACGCCAGTTTCCAGCTTACAGCCTGTTTTCTTCCGCTGATGAAGTTCTTGTATATTCCGTCCTGCTCTATCAGCTCTTCATGACGACCCTTCTGAACGATCCGGCCCTTGTCGACCACAATGATCTGATCGGCGTTTCTTACAGTCTTCAGCCTGTGGGCGATCATAATGATAGTTTTGTGCTTTGTAAGATTCTCAATAGCTTCGGTGAGTTCCTTTTCATTCTCGGGATCCACATTTGCTGTTGCCTCATCAAGAATAATGATAGGCGCATCCTTCATTATCGCACGGGCAATGGCAAGCCGCTGCTTTTCGCCGCCGGAAAGTGTGGCGCCTCCCTCCCCTATCACTGTGTCGTAGCCGTTTGGAAGTGACATAATGAAATCGTGGCAGGCAGCTTTCTTTGCGGCTTCCATAACTTCTTCAATAGATGCTTCAGGTCTGCCAAAACGGATATTGTTGGCTATCGTGTCTTCAAAAAGGTAAACCCTCTGAAATACAAAACTGAAATTCTCAATAAGGGAATCAAAGCTGTAGTCCTTAACATTCCTGCCGCCAAGAGTGACCCGTCCCTCCTGGACATCCCAGAAGCGTGAGATAAGGGATGTGATCGTTGTCTTTCCTCCGCCGGAAGGTCCCACGATAGCGGTAGTAGTGTTCTCTTTAATCTCAAGAGACACATCGTCAATTATCTTTCTGTTCTCATAGGCAAAGCTGACGTGTTCAAGGCGAATGTCCCTGTTTTTGGGTGTTATAACTTCGCCGTAGGTATCCATTTGTTTTGTGCTAAGAATCTCGGACGCAAGATCGACGCATTTTCCGATAACACGCAGAAGAGCTGTATAGATCCCTGCCGAATCCAGCGACTCGAAAACCATGAAGGAGCACAGCAGCATTGTTATGGTATATACGAGCGCCATGCTTCCGTTCAGATAGAAATACACCGATGCGCCTGCGATCGCAACGCCTATCAGTTTGCAGATAAGGTTCTGGATCCCCACGGCAGGTATAGCCGCAAGCTCGGCGGAGATATCGGCTTTTTTCTTGCGCTCGATCGACTTTTTGACCTTTGACTGATTGAGCCCGATGATGTTATAATTTCTTATTTCCGATATACCTTGAATGTATTCCAGGATAACACCTACCATTTCTTTGTCGGCTGATATCTTTTCATCGGCGACCTTGGCAACACTGCGGTTAGTCCATTGGTTTACAAGGATAAAAACGCCTATACCGGCAAGGGATATAAGACCGATCCTGAAGTCAAACATAAACATGAAAAGTGCAATGACTGCAGTTGTGATACCGCCCTGCAAAACAAGCATGATCGCACGAGTAGCGATGTCGCCCATCTGCTCCATTGTGTTGGTTGCCACCGAGGTGATGTGACCAAGGCTGGTATCATTGAAGTAACCCATAGGCAGATACCGCAGATGCTCGCCTATCTCGATTCGTTTTAGTGCGGCAGTATCATATCCGCCCTCTGTCTGGAGCATTGTCGAAAAGCGGCTTATAACTGTTTTGCCGAGGGTGCTTATCAGCATAAGAGCTATCACGGTCAGTATCGCCTTTGTGTTGATATTATCATCAAGCACTGCTTTTATTGCAACAAAGGCGGCAGGGATCTTCATGGCAGTAAACATTGCTTCAATGACCCCAAGCACGATAGCCTTGTAGAATTTGTTCCTGTTTTTGTTATTGCAAAAGCCGAAGAACTTCTTTATCATTTCAAGCATAAGCGTTCTCCTTTCCGTTATCACTGTCCTTTACCAGACTGTGTGCTTCCCACATTTTTCTGTAAAGCTCACAGTTTTCAAGCAGTTCCTGCTGTGTTCCGCAAGCTTCGATATTTCCTTTGTTTACGACAAATATCTTATCCGCATCAACGATTGTAGAAAGGCGGTGAGCGATCACTATCAGTGTTCTGCCCTGAACCAATTTTGCAACGCTTGACTGTACCAGGGCTTCATTTTCCGGATCGGTGTAAGCAGTCGCCTCATCCAGTATGACAACAGGTGCGCCTGCGCCGCCGACAACGGTATCATAGCCGTTTTCAAGGCCCATTATGAAATCATGACAGCCTGATGCTTTCGCAGCATTTATAACATCCTCGTCAGTGGCTCCGGATTTGCCCAACCTTATGTTTTCTTTTACCGACATATCAAAAAGGTAGTTATCCTGCGCTACATAAGATATCTGCGCCATATAGTGATCAAGCGGCAGATCCTTAATGTTTACGCCGCCGTATGTGATATCTCCCGAATCAGTGTCCCACAGCGAGTCGATCAGTCTTGCTATGGTGCTTTTGCCTGAACCTGACGGGCCGACGATAGCTGCTACCTCACCTTGTCTGATCTCCATATTGATGCCGTGCAGCACTTCCTTTTCCTTATAGGTAAATCTCACATCTGATAGCCTGATGTCAGAACCGACAGGCTTCTTTGTCAGATCACGTGGCCTTACCATGTCCTCACGTTCTATTATCTCTGTCACTTCACCGAAGATAGTTTTCATTTTCAGTATATCGTCCATGTAGGAAAATGCGACAACAAGCGGCGTTATCAGACCTGCCGAGAGAATGATACCGGTAATGAAGTCAACAGCTGTCAGCGAGCCGTTCTTTACCAGCAGCAGGCCTATTGGCAAAACGCCTAAGAAGGTTGCCGGCAGAAATGCCATAGTCCCCGACTGGGGCCATATACATCTGCGCATCCAGTTAATGAAAACATCTGCACCCTCTCTTGCGGCAATCACGAATTTCTCATAAGAACTGCCTGTTTTTCCGAAGGCCTTAATGACCTCAATGCCGTTGATATATTCCACAGCTGTATCATTGAGTTTTTTTGTCTTCTCTACAGATAATTCAAATCCACCCTTGCTTCTTGCAAACATAACAGCTGCGCAGGCAAGACCAATAGCCGCGCCAATAAGATTAGCTAATCCTAACCGCCAGTCAAGAAAAAGCAAATAGCCAAACATGATGACAGGCAGCAGGATGTTCGCTGTAAACTCCGGCACTATATGAGCCAGTGTCGTTTCCATTGAGTCCACTCTGTCAACAATGATATTCTTGTAGCTTCCGCTGTTGTCATCCATCACAGAACCCAGCGGTATCCTTGACAGCTTTTCACAGAGCTGGTTCCTTATGGTGCCAAGCACAGTAAATGTGGCCACATGAGATAATGACGTTGATATCGAATGCAGAGTTATCCTTATCACCCAGAAGGCACCAATAAGAAGTGTTTGCTTCAGATAATAGTCCCGATCTTTGCTGCCGTCAAGGAGCTTTTCAACAATATCAGCCATGATAAGATAAGGGATAAATGATGCTGCCACACCCAGAGTAGCCAGTATGACGCTCCCTCCGAAATAGCTTTTCTTCCTGCCTGCAAATTCAAGGACCCAGGATAAAAGCCCTCGTTTTTTCTCCATTTTATTCTTCGCCTCCGTTAAAATATGGTTAGCTAAAGCTAACTTATAGGATGTTTGATAGGGAAACGTAAGTTTTACGCTTCCCTTATTTACTTATTTATAGCCCAAACAAAGCTTTCCACGCCGGGAGATAGAATAGTTCGAGCGTATGGGCGTAGTGGATAGCTTCATCTTTAGTGAAATCATGGATGACAGTCTGGAGTATCGCTTCAACACTTGCAGTAACAAGCAGGTGAAACTCCTTTTCGTCAACATCGTTTACAGCTATCCCGCTTTTCTTTAAAGCGTTCATATAGCGGATCGTAACTTCTTCCTCAAGCTTTGCGATGTCATGAGTGAAGTTCTCGTACTTCGTTCCCTGTGATCTGCAAACGATCAGCTTGAACTCGTCAAAATGGGCATAGATGTATTCCATGAACCTGACGGTCTCCGTCTTATCTTCCCATATAGATCCTGTTTCAACATTGCCTATCTCTTCAAAATAGTCAGTCTCTATCCCATGAAAGCACTCCATAAGCCCTTCTATCGTAGGATCGACCAGCGAAGCAAACATTTCCTCCTTGCTACCGAAATGTTTATACAGACCGCCCACCTGAATACCTGCCTTAGCTGCGATCCTACGGAGAGAAGCATCGGTAAAGCCGTACTCCAAAAACTCCTTTTTGGCAGCCTCAATGATCCTTTCGTGGCTCTGCGTCTTGTCTCTCGGCATAGTCTCACCTCCCGGATATAAATGAACAGTGTACACCAACATTATTAGTATACACTGTTCTCTTTCGCTTGTCAAGAGCTTTTGGTTAGATTTTTTATAATTGACAAACAAATGTTAAGTACGTTGTTGCTGTTGACGGTGCAAAGCTTGACGGGTCAAATTGAGTTGTTATCACTAAGAAGCGAAGCAAGGGATCTGATAATGGTATCTTTGACTGCCCTGATATGTCGCGTCTTCGGACACTTTGAATTTGAAGAAAGAATATAAACAAGGCTGTAACAGAAAGTATTGTTACAGCCTATTATAGAAAAGATCTTTGTTTGCATGATTATTACGGGGTGCGATATCAATTTTTCTTGAAGCGTATTGTCGAAATGACATTTTCCGCTTTTTCAACCATTGATTTTCCGAGAGATTCGGAATAATCTATCTCAACTATCGTTCCTTTCAAGCTGTCAACAAATATTTCATAGGTCGGTCCACAGTTCGCCATTAAATCAGAAGCTGAACCCATATGCCATACAACATACGCCGTCTGTCCGTCGATGTCTGTGGTATACCTTCCAACACAGCCGTAATCGGGAGTGTTGGACTCAGTATAATCCGTTTCTACATAATCTTTATAGCAGTATTCAGCAGCTGTCTCAGCAGAATCAATACTTTCATCGTAAAAAAACTCGAGACTTTCTCTGAAATCGCTGCTTACATTGATAAAATTTACCGGGAAACTCTCATCATAATCTGCTTCACCGTAAAAGCTTATATACAGGTCTCTATATACATCATCAGGTGCGATACTGCACTTAGCAATATTATAGGGGAAATAAGCTTCATCCAAAAATGCTCCCTGTGGAAGTTCCAATGTCAATATATCATCTTCGTAATGAGTGTTTGCTTCACTCACCGTTTTCGTGTCTGCTTTTTCCGTTGATGTGCTATCAGGCTCCTTTTTGCCATTATCCTCTTCCCTGCTGTCAGTATCCGAGCTGTCATCAGTGCTTGATTCCTGCTTGCTGCTGTCGGATGCTGCTTCCTCGGCTTTTGATGACGAAGACACCTCGGTCTGCTGTACCGAAACGCTTGTATTCTCTGAGGAAGACTTATCGGTATCCTTCTTAGTCTCCTCGCTGCAAGCTGTAAGACAAATAGCTGCCAAAGCTAACACGATAGTTTTAACACAATACTTTTTCATTGATATCTCCCCTTTCGGTGTATTAGATAACAATTATATAATACAAAGCTGGTAGTCGGACTCGAACCGACGACCTGCTCATTACGAATGAGCTGCTCTACCAACTGAGCCATACCAGCAAGCTGCTTTTGCAACTATTTAATTATACAATAAATCCGATTCAAAGTCAATACCTTTACAATTTCTTTACATTCCATCAGCGTTCCTCTATGCCGTTTTCTGTAAAGTCAAGGACCCTGTCACAGATGCCCAGCGCCGCAGGCCTGTGTGTGACGATTATGACCGTCTTATCTGTCATTTGTCTAAGGTTTTCAAGAAGTCTGCTCTCGGTCTTTTCGTCAAGAGAGCTTGTAGCCTCATCAAGAAGGATAACAGGACTGTCGCTAAAAATGGCTCTGGCAATAGCTATGCGCTGCATCTGCCCTTCCGAGAGACCCGTTCCCCTCTCGCCAAGCAAAGTATCGATCCCGTTGTCAAGCTCTGATACAAAATCCTTCGCACAGGCGATATCGAGAGCTCTGTCTATCCTGTTATTATCAGCTGAGCTTTTCTTGTCGGCAAAGCTGACGACATCACGGATAGTTCCGCTCATAAGGTGGTTGCCCTGAGGAACATAGGCAAAAAGCCTGTGCCAGCGGCAGTCAAGCTCCTGTTCGGTGCCGTCTGATTCAGTAATAAACCGTGTTCCCTTATCAAGCTTATAAATGCTCATAAGAAGCTTTAGCACCGTCGATTTTCCACAGCCGCTGTGGCCGGTAAAAGCGACATATTCGCCCTTGCTGATCTTTACGCTAATGTTATCGAGTACGATAGGTTGGTCATCCTTTTTGAGCTGTTCGGTGTTTTCAACGTTAGGATAATAGGTGAATTCAGCATTCCTGAGTCCGAAGGACGCAAGCTTATTATCGTAGAGATCTTTTATCTCATCGTGCGACATAGGCACCTTGTCTTCACTTTCAAAGTTCTCGATCTCCATAAGTCTCTCTGCACTTGCCAGCATTGCGTAATACTTAGGCAGATAACCTGTTATGTTTGCAAAAGGAGTTTGTATCTGTGAAATAAGCTGGGTGATCGCTGTGAGCGTACCGAAGGTGATAAGCCCGTGCAAAATGCCGTATCCGCAGTATATCGCTCCGAAAAGATACATTCCGTTCATAGCAAAGGCAAAACCGATATTGCATACGTTGGAAAACCTGGTTCGCCTCATCCTTGCGGCTTTGTGGGCGTTCATCTTCTGGTCTGCGTCTTCGGCTGTCTGTTCCTGAGCCGCAAAGGAGCGTATCATCATTAGGCTGCTTATGCGTTCCTGCAGAAAGATCCGTAGCTTTCCGTCGTTTTCCTGAACGTTTTTATGCAGGCGCTTGAGCACCTTGCGAAAGGCATAGGTCATGATAACAAGCAGTATACCGCAGGGTATTATTATAACAGCAAATCGGCTGTCCAGCGCTATAATCATTACAAGGGCGCTGACAAGCTTGACTATCATCCCTGCCAGACCCGGCAGAATATCCACATATCCGTTTGCAACGACTACTGTGTCGTTTGTCAGGCGGTTGAGCCATTCACCGGAATGGACTGCGTTGACACTGGCAAAGTCTTTATAAAGGATGTCTCCGAGAAGTCTCTTTTTGAATATATTCTCAAATGTCGCATTCGAGAGCTCGTTGAGCCAGCGGATAACAGCTCTCATGGTGATCTGGGCGATAACAAGGATAACTATGAAGGCAACATTTTTCCAGAACCTGTTTGTGTTGTTGGAAACGGCGCTGTCAACGATGTTTCTTAGAAAAAGCGCATAAAGAACACCGCTTGCGCCGTTTAAAGACTGCACGAGCGTAAGTGCTGCGATATATAGCTTTTTCCTGCCCGGTGCTTCCCAGAGCCATTTCAACGTGTTATTTTTCATAGTTTCTCTCTTTGTCAGTTTTGTTCGTGCAGATCCTGCATTTCATGCATCTGATAGTCTTTATCCTCATCTATCAGCTCCAGCATAGCTCTTGCACAGTCGGGGTCGAACTGGGTGCCGATGTTCTTCTCTATCTCTTCCCTTGCGACCGCCTGCGGCAGATATTTTCTGTAGCTGCGGTTCGAGGTCATGGTGTCGTAGCTGTCGGCAACAGCGATTATCCTTGCAAGCAGCGGTATGTCTTCTCCGGCAATACCGTCGGGATAACCCTTTCCGTCAAAACGCTCGTGGTGCCACCTTGCTCCTGTGGACAATGCAGGCATAGATTTTATCTGCGAAAGGATATCAAAGCCCTTCTTCGGGTGAGTCTTGATCATCGCATACTCCTCATCCGTGAGCCTTGTCGGCTTGTTGATGATGGAGCTCGGGATACCTATCTTTCCTATATCGTGGAGAAGACCTATATAGTAGACCTCATCCTGTTCCTGCTCGGAAAGGCCCAGCTTCATAGCGATAAGCCTTGAATACTCTGCAACTCTTGTGGAGTGGCCGTTGGTGTATTTGTCCTTGGCGTCTATGGTTTGCGCAAGAGCCTGCATGACTTCTACCGAGAGGGTCTGGATATCATCCTTTGCGTCTTTTAGATCTTTGATATACTTGTCCAGGCTCTGAGTCATCTCGCCTATATCATCGGAAAGCACACCTATCTCATTTTTTGAAGAGACCTGGTCAAGCCTTTCACGAGCCTGTGCGCTGTCTCTATCGTTCATATATCCTCTTACTGCCGAAGTGACGTTTGAAAGCGGCTTTATAGCTATCCTGTTTATCAGCCACATGAGTATAGCACTGGTGATAACGGTTCCGATAAGCATAAGCAAAGCGAATGTTCTTATCTGTTTGATAAGCTCAGCGCTGAAATCGTCCCAGTTATAGTCAAGGCATAGAACAGCCATGACCTCTCCGTCATAGATCATAGGATAATAGGCTATATAACAGTTATGGTCCTTGAACTTTCCCTTCTTGACAGTCTCATACTGTATGGTAGCTGAATTTGAATCAAGTATCTTTTCGATAGCTTCATGGTACTGTGAAGGGTAATCCCATTCATCACCGAGCTTTGCCGACTTCTTTGTGATATTACCGTCCTTGTCATAGTGATCGGCTTCGTGATAAACATAGGCTTTGCCTTTTTCTCTGATATCTATACAGAACATCGAATCGTATTTGTTGAAATACTGTTCGCTGTTCGTTGCGAGAGCTATACAGGTGTAGTTCTCGCTTGCGAAAGCCACCTGGACCTCAAAGGGAGCGTTTTTCAAAAACTCTTCCGCTTCCTTTTCTTCCATCTGGAAAACTTCATCATACTCAAGAGCGATCTCGTTTCTTTCGTCCTGAGTGATATCAAGTATCTCCTGGGGATGCTCGTGGCAGAAATCAAAGAACCAGTCAGGAGCAATAATATCATGGATTATATCGACCGTTCTTTTAAGGTCCCGCTCTATCATATCATTTTTTGCTGACAGATATGTATGAGTGCTCCCCTGATACATGGCGTAGCCTCCGATAAGGAGCGCCAAGAGGTTAAACAGTATAGTCAGTGTCAGGATCTCAAACATCAGCTTGTGCTTTCTGTTCTTCAAAAGTTTATGCTCCTCTCACATATTTGTGTTTTCCTAAAAAACTATCAACTTATATTATACCCTTAATCCAGCCTTTTGTCAAATAGAAAATCTTTATTTGACAAGGCATTTAACTGATGGTATAATTAAATAAAAACTAAGACACGGGGTGGTATTATGGATATCAGAGATTCAAGGATAGATCAGGGCAAACCCTTTGATTGGGGCAGGACTTCCGAGGATTATGCAAGGTTTCGGGATATTTATCCTAGTGAGTTCTATAAGAAGATACTTGACCGTGGTCTTTGCAAAGACGGTCAGCGTGTTCTTGATATAGGGACCGGCACAGGTGTTATACCAAGGAATATGTACAGGTTTGGTGCCCGCTGGACAGGCACCGATATCTCGGAAGAACAGATAGTTCAGGCGCAAAGGTTGGCTAAGGAAAACGGTATGGATATAGATTTCCTATGCTGTCCCACAGAGAAGCTTTCTTTTGAGAGCGGCAGCTTCGATGTAATAACTGCCTGCCAGTGCTTCTGGTATTTTGACCACAAGCTCACCTCTCCCCTCTTTGCAGATCTGCTGAAAGATGGCGGAAGGCTCGTTATCCTCTATATGGCGTGGCTGCCATTTGAGGACAGGATAGCCGGAGAGAGCGAAAAGCTGGTGCTTAAATACAACCCCGGCTGGACAGGCAATGGTGAAACAAAGCATCCTATATTCATCCCGGAGGAGATCAAGAAATACTTTGAGCTTGTCTATCACGAAGAGTATGACCTTAACGTGCGTTTTTCCAAGGAAAGCTGGCACGGCAGGATGAAAGCCTGCAGAGGCGTCGGGGCTTCCCTTTCCGGAAATGAGCTTGAGGCCTGGGAGAAGGAACACCGTGAGCTTCTTGACAGGATAGCGCCTGATGAATTTGATGTACATCACTATGCGGCTATAGCAGAGCTTGTAAAGAAATAAACAAAGCAGTATATCCGATTGCGGGTATACTGCTTTTTCTACTTATTGATCTATGCCCAGGGGTTAGAGCTTTCGGGCTGTCTTATGTCAGCAAGGATAAACTGCTCCCACAGATACCATTTTCCGTCCTTGGCAAGTCTCATCTGTATAGCTCTTGGGCTGTCAGCTCCGCCGGATGTTACAAACAGCTTTGCATAGTTCTGATCCTGATATGAATAAGGGTTCTCGCTTACTCTTACTGTGTAAGGCTGGGAAGGTGCATAATCATTCGCAGGTGTAGCTCCTGTGAAATATGATCTCGGTACATAATCCTTATCCATAAAGCGGTCTCTTATAAACTGCTGCTCCATAGGGCTCATGGGCCTTGGACCACGCAGGAAATTTAGCATTGCAAGGGACAGGTCTTTGTCTTTGGGATAAAAACAGAAAGCAAGAACTGTCAGGGCCGCTGTTGAAAACGGATCGGAAAGAGCTGCCTGGGGTAAGGTGGTGAACTGTTCCAGGTTATCGGGAAGAGCCGGAAAAACCACATCCACAAACTTGTTGCCGCTCGGTGCCTGTGCAGGCTGAGTATTGTTGCTGTCAAATAGTCCCATAATAGACCTCCTGTTCTTTCAGCGAATGCTGAACTACTTGTTTTTGAATCTTTTATAAACAACAGCCGAGAGCGGCGGACATTTGCCGTCCCACATTATTTGCTCAAAGCTGTTCTTCATGCCATTCTCATCGAGCCTTACGAAAAACCTGCCCTCCGGGAGCCTGAAATGACGCTCCTCATAATAAGGATTGAAAGCAACAACATAACAATCGTTCTCGTTTTCAAGGATAAATGAGATAAAGTTATAATCGCCCGTGTCATTAAAACGCAGATGAGCATTTACCTCTTCCTTACTGCTGAGCCTGAACAGCGGGCTGTTTTTTCTCAAAGCTATAAGTGCTTTATAATACTTGAACACATCAAGATGCTCTTTCTTTCCTGTGTCCCATTTAATAGAATTAGTGAAATCCGGAGCGTTATAACTGTCATGGCTAAAGACATTGACATCGTTTGGAGTTTCGTTCTCGTCAAGTATCCTGGGCTTGGTCCTCAAAAAGTCCTGACCCAACTGGATAAAAGGCATACCCTGAGACAGTATCGTGATAGCTGCTGCCAGCTTGTCCATTTTGATCCTGTTCTCTTCGCTCTCGTTCTTTGCTGAGATACACAGCTTGTCCCAGAGAGTATTGTTGTCATGTGCCTCACAGTAATTCACAGCCTGTGTGGGCTCATAGGCCCAGCAGGCTTCATTGGCATCATTGAGCTGATAATGAGGAACAGAGCCGACTATCCCTCTCCTTAGAACGGAAGCGGCGTTCCTGTTTCCGCTGATATAACCGGTCTCGTAGGGGTTAAAGGTACCGCCCTTTATCGAGTCCCTGATATTGTCATTGAAAAGACCCACACGGCCGAACTGATATGAGTTCCACTTGTAAGCCAATCTGTCAGAAGGCATCGGAGACTCACCGCCTGTCCAGCCCTCGCCGTACATAAGCAGCTGAGGATCAAGCTTATTGAGCTCGTCTCTTATTATGTTCACGGTCTCGATGTCGTGTAAAGCCATAAGGTCAAATCTGAATCCGTCGACCTTATACTCCTCGACCCAGAACCTGAGAGAATCCACCATAAATTTTCTCATCATAGTATGATTCGAGGCAGTCTCATTCCCGCAGCCCGAGCCGTTTGAAAAACGCCCGTCGGCCGTCAGCCTGTGATAGTAGCACGGGAACGATCTTTCAAATGCCGATTCCTCGGTGTAGTATGTATGATTGTAAACGACATCCATCACAACGCCTATGCCGGCCTTATGCAGCGCCATTACAAGCTGCTTGAATTCTTTGATCCTGGCAGCCGGGTCGTAGGGATCGGTGCTGTATGAGCCCTCAAGACAGTTGTAGTTCTTAGGGTCATATCCCCAGTTATACTGCGCTTTATCGGGTCTTGATTCATCCACTGTCGCATAATCCTGTACCGGCAGCAGCTGAACATGGGTGATGCCAAGTTCCTTCAGATGAGAAAGGCAGGTACAGACCTCGCCGCATTTAGTCTTCTCCTGTGTAAAGCCTAAAAACTTGCCACGCAGTTTCGGCTCAACTCCGGAGCTGGGATCGATCGAAAAATCCCTTACATGACATTCATAGATCACAGCATCACAAGCGTTTTTGCATCTCGGGCGTTTGACCTTGTCCCAGCCTTTTGGGTCGGTCTTTTTGAAATCAATTATAGCTCCCCTGTTGCCGTTTACGCCGCAGGCTTTAGCATAAATATCTATAGTCTCAAAACGATTGATGTGGTTAAACTCGAAGGAATAGGTATAAAACATTCCCTCGCAGTCGTGCATAAGCTCAACATACCAGAGGCCTCGCTCTCCTCTTTCCATAGGCAGGCTTTCGGTCTTGTTGTCGCCCTCGCCGTCGAGATAGAGATTGAGATAGACAGCAGTTGCAAGCGGAGACCACGTTTTGAATACTGTTTTATTCTCTGTGCAGGTGACACCCAGATCATTTCCTATGTAAGCATTCTCTGCATCAAATGATTCATAGTTCAATCTGTACATTCACACAACAACCCCTTATGCTTTTTCAGATTTTGCTCTCTCCAATTATCGCACCCTGCAAAAGCTCAGTTTCAAAGCCTTCACGGGTGTTTTTGAGAAGATCATCGCAAAGAGCGACCTTGTCCTTTTCAAGCAGCAGAACTATCGTTGAGCCGCCGAACTCGAAATAGCCCTTTTCCTCTCCCCTGTAAACGGTACGTCTTCCGTAAGGGTGAGCATTGGTTATCCTGCCGACCATCATTGCGCCGACCTCCATTTGGATGATATCGCCGAAATTATCGGTGCGGATAAGGCAGTAGTTTCTTGTGTTTTCCTTGTATACAGGTAGATAGTTATTTATAACTGTATTCACCGTATGCAGAGAGCCCTTGATCTCTCTGTCGTGGCTCTTTACGCCGTTTGCGGGATAAACATATCTGTGATAGTTATCGGGCGTGAGCCTGATGATAACAGCATATCCGCCGCAGAAACGTTTTGCAAGCTTCTTGTCTCGAAGAAGAGACTCAACGGTATATACCGAGTTCTTAATAACAAAGGTATCAGAATCAGCTATCTTATAAGCCGAGACCTTTCCGTCCGAAGGACAGATAAGCTTCTTTGGGTCCTTTGTGACAAAACGTCTGCCCGGCTTTATTTTTCTTATAAAGAAATCATTGAATGAGGTATACATCTTGTCCTCATAGTCGAACATATCGATATGATGCTTTTCTGCAAAATCAAAAATGAAAGGAACGGAAAGCTTGGAATCGAGCACGAAATGTGCACACTTTGAAAACACGGAGAGGGAAAGAAACTTCATGAGCGCTCTTCCCACAGCGGTGCCG
This sequence comes from uncultured Ruminococcus sp., assembly GCA_902800795.1. Lineage (GTDB taxonomy): Bacteria > Bacillota > Clostridia > Oscillospirales > Ruminococcaceae > Hominimerdicola. Next base: position 15,071 of record CADCFQ010000027.1, read on the forward strand.
TAGGCACATTCAAGGAAGCTGTCCTGAGCAGTAGTATTAACATATTCTCTTCCTGTTCTGTCACGGTATTTCATATCAAACAATCCTTTCTGTCAGATCAGTGATGAGGTGCGAACTTCCAGAGCCCGAGTATTATAAGTGCTGCAAGAGTAAACATTACGAAAATGCTTTTTGCAGAAAGCTTCTTGACCCTGATATCAACAACGAACAGGATAGCAAGAAGGATCATAAAGCCCTGGAAAACATAAGGATAAGCAGTCCTGGGTATATTGTGTCTGCCAAGAAACAGCAAAGGAAGGATGATAGACGAGGTCGTTATAGGAAGACCCTGATATTCCTTTCTGTTTTCGGCTGTGCTCTGCTGGCGCTCCTGCTCCATAACGTTGAAATAGCCGAGCCTTATAAGTCCGCAGAGGACGATAAGAAGCGCCGAAACAAGTCCCAGGCCGTAGTTGAACCCGTAATTATAGCCTATGCAGGCAGGAAGCACACCAAAGCACACAAGGTCAGCAAGAGAATCTATCTGTATACCGAACACCTTTTCCTGGTCTGTGCGGTCTTTCTTGTGTCTTGCTACCTTGCCGTCAAAAAGGTCGCATATTCCGGAGATCAGCAGACAAAGAATAGCTATGGCATCTCTGCCTTCAAAGACCTGTGTAATTCCGAAGACAGACGAGCAAAGGCTCAAATATGTCAAGATAACAGTATAGTTGTAAAATCCTATCATTTTATACTATCCTTTCCGTATTGCCGCCTGACCGGCAGCAGACTGTTTTTTATCCTTTCCTATCAGGATGATATGTGCTCCGAGTGTCACAAGAGCACTCATAACAAGCAGCGCATAGAAGCTGAGCCCTCGGCTCAGGAGCAACGCAGGCTTCAGAAGCTTTTCAGGGAACACGCCCATAAACATCATCGAGAAGCAAGCTTCGGTTATTCCTGCTGCACCCGGCAGCGGAAGCATCTCGACAGTTATGCCTATAATAGTCTGTATCGCTACGATGTTGAAAAAACTCGTTCCGGACAGACCGTAGGACTTATAAACTATCCATGTTACTGCCAGCAGAAATCCTCTCTGGATAAAAGTTATAACAAAGATATTGAGCACCGTTTTCATGTGGTGCTTTATATACTCCGCACCCACCATATAGGTATCACAGATGCGGTTTATCTTCTTGGCATAGCGTTCATAGTTCTTCTTTTTCAGGATGTGCATCCTTATAAGGAGCTTGACAACGCTTCTTGCAAAATCTCTTGCCCAAAGCGGCCTTGCAAGGATGAACATAAGTCCCAGTATATATGCAACATTAAGTATAAAGCCTATTATCATCAGCCACCAAAGGCTTCCCACATGAGACATTATATAGTTATATCTGAAAGCAATGAAGAAAAGACCCAATATGACCAGAACAGCCTTGTAAGCCACAGTTATCACCATCATGATAAGTGTGGAATGTCCGAGCTTGATGCCGTCTTTTTTCATATAATACATCTGAGCCGGCTGACCGCCGGATGCCGAAGGCGTTATGCAGCTGAAAAAGAACCCTATAAACGAATACTTCAGACATCTTCTCATAGGTATCTTCTGCTTGAAGATCTTCAGCATATACTTGATTATCACGGATTCTCCCGCAACAAAGAAGAACACACAGAACACTCCGATGATCAGCCAGACCTTGTCCGCTTTGGATACAAGATCCATGATCTCAGAAAGCTCCTCATCCTTGAAAAGCAGCCTGTAGGTAAGAAAGCCGATGACCAGGATGAGCAGTATATTTAAAACATAGTTTATTCTTTTTTTGATTTAGATCAACCCCGTAATCAATGATTCTAAAGTATTACCTTATGAATGAAAGATAAAGTGTTGAACATAGGATCTGCACAAGCGAGAATCGCATAACTACCTGAGTATCTGACCAGCCTTTGTTCTTTCTGGCGTGGTCATGGAGAGGTGTGCGGATGTTTTTCATAAATCCATTCATTTTTAAAAATCTTATGAAAGAGACCTTGAGAAGCCCGAGTCCTCCGTCAAGGATGATAACAAGAGTAAATGGGATGAACAGGAAAGGCGCCTGCGAACGCATGAACGCTATAGCAAGGAACACGCCAAGCGCTCTCGAGCCGGCATCTCCCATAAGAAGCATACTGGGCGAGCAATTGAACCAGAGGTATGCTCCCAGTGTTATAAGCATAATAAGCAGAACATTTCTGTCAGAGAGCCTGAAAAGACCTGAGAACATAAGAAATGCTATAACTATCATAACGAGAGTAGCACACAGGCCGTCAACTCCGTCAGTGCAGTTTGTTACGTTTATTGCTGTCCACACAAGAACAGCGCCGAGAATAATGAAGATGACCATAGGAATATGGATCTTAGTATCAAAGAGGAAGAGCTTTATCCTCGAACCGTTGTAAGCATAGTAGGTTATCGAAGAGCCGAGAGCTATAACAAGGTCGATAAGGCCCTTTTTAAGATTTCCCCAGGGAACTTCTGCGGCATCATCAAGATAGCCGCTCATCATTGCGCCATAGATAAACACAAGATAAAGAACGAATTCAAGGCTGAGAGGAACGAACAAAGCCACGCAAAGAGTAAATGTGGTGACAAAAACTATGCCGGCTCCTCTGGGCTTTCCCTGAGAAAGCGCTCCGTTTACAGCGAACTCACGTCCCTGATCCTTTGGCAGGATGTTTCTGAAAAACAGTATCGAGATAAAAGATATCAAAAATGTGCAGGCAGCGGTCATAAAATGAGCAAAGCTGCCGCTGACATCCATAAGTATATTATACAGCATCTGCATCTTCCTTTTCCATTCACAAATATACTATTATATTATACATCATAATAACAAAAAATGCAAATCTAAACTCTTGGCATTTTGCACAAACTTTTTTCAAAATTATTGAAATGCCAGATTTTCCCACAGACCTGATGCGGCTGAGTTTGCAAAATATGAAAAAGTATGATATAATCATAAAAGTATCAATAACATAGGGGTGAGAGAGTTGACTATAAAACAGCAGGCTAAAGAGCTTCTGGAACAGAATATGGGGAGCTATATCTCCGGCGAAGAGATTGCGCTTGCTTTGGGCTGCTCGAGGGGTGCTGTCTGGAAGGCTGTAAAACAGCTTCAGAATGAGGGCTACCCTATAAGCGCTGTGACAAATAAGGGCTACTGTCTTGACGAAAAGACAGACAGGCTTTCAAAGAACACGATAGTAAAGCTCCTTGGTGAGAGTGCAGAAGGCCTGGATATAAGAGTGTTCGATACGATCGATTCGACTAACAACTATCTCAAAGAACTGGCTTCAAAGGGTGAAAGCGAGGGGGCTATAGCTATCTCGGAACAGCAGACAGGCGGCAAAGGCAGGCTTGGAAGAAAGTTCTACTCCCCTGCCGGATCGGGTCTGTATATCAGTTTTCTTCTTCGGCCTTCACTTGCGGCGGCAGAGGCTGCAAAGATTACAACTATGGCGGCAGTAGCCGTAGCACAGGCTATAGAGGACAGCTTCGCAGTTAAGACAGATATCAAATGGGTAAACGATGTTTATATAAACGGCAGAAAGATCTGCGGGATACTTACCGAAGCGGCTTTTGACCTTGAAAGCGGCGGGCTTGACTACGCAGTGTGCGGTATAGGGATAAATGTTTATGAGCCCGAGGGAGGCTTTCCCGATGAGATAAAGGATATAGCCGGTGCTGTACTCAATGAAAAGGCCGGGGGCGCAAGAAACCAACTTTCAGCTTCGTTGATAAGCCATTTTCTGCGCCTTTACAACAGCGGAGACCCGGCTGCATTCTATGAGGACTATACCAAGCGTCTTATCTGGACAGGCGAGCAGATAAACGTTATCACACCTAAACTAACACGCACGGCTACGATGCTTGGCGTTGATAAGGACTGCAAGCTCCATGTAAGATATGAGGACGGCACCGAGGAATATATCGCCTCGGGAGAGATTTCTATCAGACGAAAATAACACAACAATAGCAGTGCTGTAAATAACGGCACTGCTATTTCATTCTCTGCTTTATGGCTTTATAATCGGGACAGCTTTTCTCTACAAGCGCCCAGAACTGAGGGCTGTGGTTCATTTCTTTAAGGTGGCAAAGCTCGTGTATACACACATAAGTGATACAATCCCTGTCGAAGACTACGACCTTGGAGTTTATTGAAATATGCCGGTTCGAGATACACCTGCCCCAGCTGGAGGTCATGGGCTTTACTGTTACCTTGTCGGGGGAAAGCCCTGTAAGCTCCACGGCCTTTTTCATACAGCTCTGGATCTCTGTAAAAGCAAGGTCTGCGATAAACGCATCTATCTGTTTTCTTACGCTTTCAGGGGTTGTAAAAGAGCTGACACTGACCCTGAGCTCCCTGTCTTCTATAAACGGCTTGAAAAACTCATTGCCGCTGATATATCGTATGGTCAGCGGCTCGCCAAGAAGCATTATTTTCTCGCCGTCCGAGTAGGTTTTCGGCAAACCAGTCCTGTCAAGCATTTTCGCTTGAGTATTCTTTATCCAAGCTATATTCTTCTCAAGCACCTGTTTTGCCTGCTCGCCCGTGCCGACCGCGATGTTGAACACACCGGTCTTGTCGAGCAGGCCGCGCGTGAACCGGCTCTCGCGCACGAACGTCTTGAACACCGGATGACGCCAGTCAATGCCGAGCGCCCCCCAAGAAATCGTCATCGCATTGACCTTCGCGCCGTCCTTCGTCACCAGCAGCACGCCCGACTGCAAAGCCTGAAGGATTTCCGTCGCATGTTCCAGCACATCGATTTTTTCTTTCATTGTATCTGCTCCTGTTCTATCAAAATACGCTTTATGATGCTTCTACATCCATCCGCCTGTTTCCTGCTTTCTCCGTCTCATTTCAAATGATGCTTCAGCCACCGCATGAGCACCTGCACGTGGTTCTGCTCCGTGTTCTTCGTCGCGTAGACGAGCGTGACGTCGCCTTCCGCGAGATTGCCACGGAGTTTTTCGACGAAAGCCTTCGCTTCGTCGCTCGCTTCGAGCTCATCGAGATAGTCCGCCGCGAATCCCTCAAACGGGATGCCGCCCGTATGGTAGAGTTTGCGAAGTTCCGGCGACGGCGTGATTTCTTTCGCCCAGACGTCAAGCTTTGCGCGTTCTTTCTTCATGCCGCGCGGCCAGAGGCGGTCGACGAGGATGCGGCGGCCGTCGCTCGGCTCGACTTCTTCATAAATGCGTTTCATCTTCAACGTTCCCATGCAATCTTCCCTCCACATCTTTCCTTCAGTATGGCGCGAAATCGATGGAACGTCAAGAAGCCTGCAAAGGATTGATGGATTCTTCCTTCGCAGGCTTCTTCATAAACTTTGATACGCCCTACCTCCGACACTCCTTCAGTCAGCTTCGCTGACAGCTCCCTCTGAGAGGGAGCCTTGCAGAAAAAGGCACGTTTGGCAACAGATGGTATCGAATTTAATTGGTGAGTACAACAACTTCGTATGGACACAGAGCGTCACGATTCTCTCCTGGATAATTGCTCAGGAGCATATGCGGCGTTGAACTGCGATAGTCAGCAAGCGGCGCTTTCGTCTCTGTGCCGCGCAGGTTGCAGAGGACGCGGAGCTTCTTGTCTCCGAGCGTGCGCTCGTAGGCGAGGACGTCATTGTTTTCTGGTTCGAGGAACCTGACATCGCCCTCGGCGATGATTGGCAGTTCCTTGCGCAGGCGCACGAGCTGCTTGTAGAACGCGCGGATGGAACCGGGGTCGGCGGCCTCGCGTTCAGCGTTGATGGCCGTGTGATTCTTGTTCACCGCAATCCACGGCGTGCCCGTCGTGAAACCGGCGTTTTCACCTGCCGTCCACTGCATCGGCATGCGGCCGTTGTCGCGGGAGCGCTCGCCGATGATTTTGAGCGTCTCGGCCTCGCTATGGCCAGCGTCGCGCAGAATCTTGTAATAATTGATGCTTTCGACGTCGCGATATTCGTCAATGCTTGCAAAGCCCGCATTTGTCATGCCGAGCTCCTCGCCCTGGTAGATGTAGGGCGTGCCGCGCATGAAATGGATGGCCGCCGCGAGCATCTTCGCCGATGCCTCCCAATACTTTTTGTCGTCACCAAAGCGCGAGACGATGCGCGGCTGGTCGTGATTGCACCAGAACAGCGCATTCCAGCCGCCGCCCGCCGTCATCTGCTCCTGCCAGTCGGCGAAGAGCTGCTTGAGCCTTCCAAAGTCCGGCGCCATCAGCGACCACTTGTCGCCGTTTTTGTAATCGACTTTGAGGTGATGGAAGCTGAACGTCATCGCGAGCTCGTGCTCGGCGGGATTCGAGTAGCGGATGCAGTTTGCAATCGACGTCGAGCTCATCTCGCCGACCGTCACCATGCCGTCGATGCCGGCGTCATGCACGAGCTCCTTGAGATATTCGTGCACATGCGGGCCGTCCGTATAATATTTGCGGCCATCGCCCGTCACGTCATCCTCGAACGCGCCCTTGCTGATGAGGTTCACGACATCGAAGCGGAAGCCTTCGACGCCGCGCGCTTTCCAGAAGCGCAGCACGTTCTTGAGCTCCTCGCGCACGGCGGGGTTCTCCCAGTTCAGGTCAGCCTGCGTGACATCGAAAAGATGGAGATATGATTTGCCGAGCTCCGGCACATACTGCCAAGCCGGGCCGCCGAATTTCGACTGCCAGTTCGTGATTGGCGCGTCCTTGCCGCCGTCGCGGAAAATGTAGTAGTCCTGATATTTCTGGTCACCTGCGAGC
>CADCFQ010000028.1 GCA_902800795.1 uncultured Ruminococcus sp.
TGAAAGGTCATTGATAGGAGCATTAAGTCCCTGGAGTATCGGGCCGTAAGCCTCGAAGCCGCCGAGTCTCTGAGCGATCTTGTAACCGATGTTTCCTGCCTCGATCAGCGGGAAGATAAAGGTGTTTGCCTTGCCTGCAACAGGAGAATCAGGGCACTTGGTCTTAGCGACCTCTGCTGAAACAGCAGCGTCGAACTGGAACTCACCGTCGATAACGAGCTCGGGATCGATCTTCTTAGCTTCAACAACTGCATCATGGCTGAGTGCAACTGTGCCGCCCTTGCCGGAGCCATAGGTGGAGAAGCTGAGAACTGCGACCTTAGGATCGATACCGAAGAAAGCAGCTGTTCTTGCTGTCTCAACTGCTACCTCTGCCAGCTGCTGAGCTGCTGTGAGAACAACATTGCCCTCCTTGTCGAGCCTGTCAGTATAGCCGAGGTTGATAGCGCAGTCGCCCATAGAGATAGTCTCCTCCTTGCCGTCCTTCTCTCTGAAAAGGATGAACGAGGAGCTTACAAGGTTGGAGCCCTTCTTTGTCTTGATGATCTGAAGAGCAGGTCTTACTGTGTCTGCTGTGGAATATGTAGCGCCTCCGAGAAGAGCGTCAGCCTTGCCGGCCTTAACGAGCATAGTTCCGAAGTAATTGGACTTCTTCAGGAGCTCACGGCACTCATCCTCTGTCATCTTGCCCTTTCTGAGCTCGAACATCTGTGCCACAAGTGCGTCCATCTCGGGATATGTGAGCGGATCGAGAACAGTTGCCTTTGAAACATCAAAGCCGCCCTTTTCAGCAGCAGCCTTTACCTCATCAACATTACCGCAGAGGATAACGCCCATAAGGTCTTCCTTGAGAAGCCTGTCAGCAGCAGATAAGATCCTCTCGTCTGTTCCCTCGGTGAAAACGATCGTTTTTTCGCTTGCTCTTAGATTTGCAAGCAGCTTGTCAAACATTGCCATAGTTTTAAACCTCCATTTATTCGTGCTGTAAACAGCCGATCTTATTGTTCCTCCGAACAAAAGGAATAAGCGCAGATCAAAGATCTGATACGTCGGAATGGAGCAACATTACTTGATTATTATAACACTTCCCCGCAAAAAATGCAAGAGGTTTTACAGAAATCATTATAAGTGATTTTTATCTGAACTAAAGTCCGCATCGTTCATACCAGGTTCATAATTATAAGTTATAATGATTATGTATTATTATGTCCGGAGGTAGAGATATGAAAAGAAAGCTTATCGGATTTTTAACAGCAAACCCCGAAAACGAAGTCCAGAACAGACTTATAGAGGGTCTGTTCTCACAATGCAAATACTACGGCTACGATGTCGCGGTAGTATCTCCCCTTGTGCAGATATCTCATTACTTCAAGGACTATTTAAAAGGCGAGCTGAATATCTACAATCTTATAAATCTCGATCTGTTCGACGGTCTTATAATTGATTCTGTCAGCTTGTCAGAAGATAACACCAGCTGGGTGCTCGAAGCTATCGGAAAACAGCTAAAAAAAGTCGGCTACACCAATGTCGTGACCATAGACGTCCCTATCGACGGCATACACATGGTCGAGACAGACGATGTAAAAGCTTTCAGGACTCTAACGGATCATGTCCTGGATGTTCATCATTGTCAGAATGTGTGGTACTTGTCCGGACCGGAAGAAATGGCTATTTCACAGAAAAGGCTTGAAGGCGTTAAGCGTTCCTTTGAAGCTCACGGCAAGAGATTCAATATTCGTAATGTTATTTACGGTGATTTCTGGTATACCGGCGGCGAGAAGCTGGCGCAGATGATCTATGACACTGAAAAGAGACCGGATGCTGTCATCTGTGCAAGCGACTATATGGCTATAGGGCTTGCCAACAGCCTTCTGAAACGTGGGATAAGTGTTCCGGATGAGATCATAGTAACAGGATTTGATGCTATTGCCGAGGGAGCGATAAATGACCTTGCGATAACGACCTACACTCCCGAATCGGGTGCTGCTGCGGCAGAGGCTGTCAATTATCTTAGAGGTCTCATTGACCCGGATAAAACTATCATTGATTCTGCTGATGCCGGCTACGGCGGACTGCTATGCTGCGACAGCTGCGGCTGCAGAACCAATATGAAATATGTAAGAAGAAGACTCGGAAAAGCTCTTTACAGGAGCCAGATCAATTACGGTGATGACGGGATAGCTGATAAGATCAATATCGGCTTGCTTCTTGACAGCTATATGTTTGAAAACCTTACTAGTGCAGAATCGCCTGAAGATTGTCTGAAAAGGATATTCGCAAACATTTATCTTGTAAGACCGTTTGACCACTTCTATCTGTGTCTGCGTGATGACTGGACAGAGCACGACAAAAAGCTTGTGGAGCGTTATCCGCCAAAAATGCGGATGGTCATGCACGCTGTCCCCGGCGAGTTTTCCGAAGACAGCGGCCAGTTTTGTGAGGACTCGCCCGAGCGGGAATTTGACACCAGACTTATGATACCTTCTCTGAAGGATGAGCGAAGCGAGCCTTGTGTTTTCTACTTCTCTCCTGTGCATTTTGAGGACAACACCTTTGGATATGCTGTTTTGCAGTGCGCTTTGCAGAAGATGCGTAAGCTGGATGTCGTTTTCCACAACTGGATAAGGAACCTGGACAATGCTCTTGAAATGGCAAGGGCTCAGAACAGGCTCCGTGACTTCTCCGAAAGAGACCCGATGACGGGGCTTCTCAACAGACGAGCACTTGACAACTGGCTCGAGGAGATAAAGCCCGGCGAGAACAGACACGCTCTGTTCATGGTGGCTGATATGGACGGTCTTAAGACGATCAACGACAACTACGGACATCTTGAAGGCGACTACGGTATTAACTGTATCGCCGAGGCAATAAAAAGCATCACACGCTTTAATGAACTATGTGTGCGTGCCGGCGGCGATGAGTTCTATCTTGTAGGTCTCGGTGATTATGACGAGGAGACCCTTGCAGAGCGTGAGAGACAGTTCTATAAAAAGCTTGATGAGATAAACCGGTCATCCGGCAAGGAATATGAGGCAACAGCAAGCATAGGAAGTGCTATCTGCGACTACAACGGCGAAGATACCTTCAAGAAGCTATTAAAGCAGGCAGATGCCAATATGTACAGAAACAAATACGAGAGAAAGAAAAAACATCTCTTATAAAGCTAAATACGGTATGTCATCTATCAGGATGACATACCGTTTAGTTTTTATTCAAGCTCAAATGCGCCTGTATAAAGCTGATAATACTGCCCCTTAGCTGCTATAAGCTCATCGTGGGTTCCCCGCTCGATTATGGCTCCATGGTCAAGAACGATGATAACATCCGAGTTCTTGACAGTAGACAGTCTGTGAGCGATAACGAATACCGTTCTGCCGTGCATCAGTCTGTCCATACCCTTGGAAACGATCTGCTCTGTTCTTGTATCGATGGAGCTGGTAGCTTCGTCAAGGATCATTACCGGAGGATCCGCAACAGCCGCTCTTGCGATCGCCAGCAGCTGGCACTGACCCTGAGACAGATTAGCACCGTCACCGGAAAGCATAGTGTTGTAACCGTCAGGAAGCTTTTTTATAAAACTGTGTGCTCCAGAAAGCTTAGCTGCCTGGATACACTCCTCATCGGTAGCCTCAAGGTTACCGTAGCGGATATTCTCCATAACCGTTCCGGTAAAGAGGACCGTCTCCTGTAAAACTATACCCAGCGACTTTCGCAGCGACGACTTTTTGATCTTATTGATGTTTATATCGTCATAGCGAATCTTTCCGTCTGCGATATCGTAGAAACGGTTGATAAGGTTTGTGATCGTAGTCTTGCCAGCACCCGTAGCTCCAACGAAAGCTATCTTCTGGCCGGGCTTTCCGTATAGGGTTATATTGTGAAGGATGATCTTATCCGGCTTGTAAGCAAAATCAACGTCATAGAAACGAACATCGCCCTTGAGAGGGGTATAAGTTGTTGTGCCGCTATCCTTATGGAAATGCTTCCAGGCCCAGAGACCTGTCTTCTCGGAAGACTCGGTAAGCTGGCCGTTTTCTTCCTTAGCGTTTACAAGCTCAACATAGCCGTCGTCGACCTCTGGCTGCTCGTCGATAAGCGCAAATACTCGTCTTGCGCCGGCTATACCCATAACAACGGAGTTTATCTGCGGTGAGATCTGCATGATGGAACCGGCGAACTGGCGGCACATTCCAAGGAACGGAACAACAACCGCTATAGAGAACGGGAGCCCCGAGATCGATATATTTCCGACACCCAGTTCAAGGAAGAGCCCTCCTGCCACAGCAACGAAAACATATACGAGATAGTTAACGTTATTGACTATAGGCATCAGTGTATTCGAGTAGTAATTAGCTTTATAAGCAGCCTCATAAAGCTCATCGTTAGCCTCGTCAAAGGTCTTCTGGGATTCTTCCTCGTGGTTGAACACCTTAATGACCTTCTGGCCGTTTATCATTTCCTCGATAACGCCTTCTGTCTTTCCGATAGCCTTCTGCTGTTGCATAAAATACTTGGCAGACTTTCCGCCTATCTTCTTTGTTATGATTATAGTGACAGCGGAACCGAGGATTATTACAAGACCCATAAGGATCGAGTAATACATCATTATACAGAGAATGGTGATGACAGTGATAAGGGAGACAAGCAGCTGCGGAAAGCTCTGGGAGATCATCTGTCTCATAGCATCGACATCATTGGTATAATGGCTCATGATGTCTCCACGCTGGTTAGAGTCAAAGTATCTGATCGGCAGCTTCTGCATATGCCCGAACATTTCTTTTCTTATCTTGTCAAGGGCTCCCTGGGTAAACACCGCAAGCAGCTGATTGTAAACAAAAGTCATTATCAGCGCCGCAATATAAATAGCACCAAGGATATAAACGAACTTCAGAGCCTTCGGAGCCGTATAAGACCAGCTCCAGCCCTTTGCTCTGGCTTTTTCGATAACTGCTATAACATTCTGCTGAAATATTGAAGGAAGAGCGCCGAGAATAGCGTTCATGATTATCAGTACGATTATTACAGGAAGAAGTTTCGGGAAGAAGCCGAACAGCATCTTCATGAGCCTGGAAACTGTGCCCTTCTGTTTAACTTTCATATCAGGTCTCATGGCTCCACCTCCCCGTCCGGATCGCTGTCCTGTCGGTTCTGCGTATAGTAGACCTCCTGATAGATCGCATTTGTCTTCAGCAGTTCCTCACTGGTGCCGATAGCGTCTATCCTGCCCGAATCCATTACGATTATCCTGTCAGCATCCTCCACCGAGGCCGTTCGCTGTGCTATGATGATCTTAGTGGTCTCGGGGATGTATTCACGCATAGCCTTTCTGATAACGGAATCTGTCTTTGTATCAACGGCAGCCGTGCTGTCGTCCAGGATAAGTATCTTCGGCCTTTTGAGCAGTGCTCTTGCAATACAAAGTCTCTGCTTCTGACCGCCCGAAACATTGGAACCGCCCTGTTCGATATAGGTATCATATCCATCAGGCATAAGATCTATAAACTCATCCGCACAAGCAAGATGACAGACCTCTTTGATCTCGTCGAGTGTTGCATCCTTATCACCCCAGCGGATATTCTCGGCGATAGTTCCCGAAAACAGAACATTCTTCTGAAGCACCATTGCCACACTGTCACGAAGTGTCGTAAGGTCATATTTTCTTACATCCTTGCCGCCAACCAGGACCGAGCCTTCTGTAACATCGTAAAGTCTTGGAATAAGCTGGACAAGTGAAGACTTGGCGGAACCGGTAGCACCGATAATACCGATAGTCTCGCCTGACCTGATGTGCAGATCGATATGGTCGAGCACATTCTCTTCCGCTGTATCGGAATATCTGAAAACTATGTCGTTAAAGTCGATGGAACCGTCAGCGACCTCAGTAAGGCCGTTTTCGGGTGAGACAATACTGCTCTTCTCATTGAGGGCCTCGCAGACACGCTGGCAGGACTCTTCAGAGAAGGTTATCATTACAAACAGGAAGGACACCATCATAAGAGAGGTCATGATCTGGAAACCGTAGGTCAGAAGAGTTGAGAACTGACCGATATCAAGATCTGCTCCGCCAGAAGACACGATGACCTTTGAACCGAAAGCAAGCACAAACAGCATTACCGCATAGATACAAAACTGCATCAGAGGGCCGTTGAGCGCAAGTATACGCTCGGCTTTTGTGAAGATGACCCTGATGTTTCCGGAAGCCTTTTTGAACTTCTCGTTCTCATAGTCTTCCCTTACAAAAGACTTAACGACTCTGATACCCTTGATGTTCTCCTCGACACTGTTGTTGAGCTTGTCATACATCGGGAAACCTTTTCTGAATATCGGGAGAGCAAGTCTTCCGATAAAGATAAGGCCAAAGCCCAAAACAGGGATAACGAACACAAAAATTATTGCCATCTTTCCGCCCATGATGAAAGCCATGGTAAAGGAAAAGATGAGATTGAGCGGCGCTCTTATTGCTGTTCTTATAAGCATCATAAACGCCATCTGGATATTCTGGATATCCGTTGTGAGCCTTGTTACAAGGGATGCGTTTGAAAACTTATCAATATTTGAAAATGAATACTTCTGGATATTCTTGTAAACATCCGCTCTGAGGTTTCTCGCAAAACCGGTGCTGGCTCTGGCACAGTGGATACCTGCAAGGTAGCCGAAAAGAAGCGAAAACAAGGACAGCGCAATAAGCTTCCAGGCATAGCCAAGAATAACAGAAGTCGAACAACCCTCTCTTATATCATTGACAAGAAGCGCTATAACAAAAGGAATGATGGCCTCCAGCAGCACTTCTCCGACAACGAAGACAGGGGTCAGTATCGTTGATTGTTTGAATTCCCGAATACTTCGGGAGAGCTGTTTTATCATCTGATTTCCCCCAATTTTTCTCATATTTTTCTATATACAATTATATCACAAAAAACTAAAAAGTCAACAAATCATTTTTTCATTTTACATTCCTATCCAAATCTTTTAACATCTATCACAGCATTTTCACACAAACGAATCAGGCCGATGAACGTACCGATCACCTTGTGCATAATATAAAAAGCACCGCCCAAAAAGCAGTGCTTGATATAGATCGCAGCAGCGCCGTCGAAGACGGCGCTGAACTGCCCTCTTAAAAGTATATAAACATTTTGCTCTCGTACTGTCAAAAAAAGGTCTCCGCCGCCCGGCAGAGACCTGGTAAGTACATATAAAAAATTATTTTCCTTTTATATCATTCAGGCAGTCAGCACATATTGATCTGTCTTTGTACTCTACGACCTGTTCGGAGCTTCCGCAGAAAATGCAGGTCCTCTGGAACTTCTTGAGTATGATCTTGTCGTCATCGGTATAGATCTCTACTGCATCGCCTATTTTAAGCTCGTATGTTCTTCTGAGCTCTATAGGAAGTACAATCCTGCCAAGTCCATCTACCTTTCTTACAATCCCTGTCGATTTCATAGTAACAATCCCTTCTGGAAAAAAGTCTCACACGCAGATACCTAAACTCTGCCCCTACATTATAACAAACATAATATCTATTGTCAACATATTTCACTAAAAATTAATAATTATAATTGTCATATATTACCACATTTTAGGGTGTTTTTTGTTCCCAGAAAAATACAAGTTACTGCTTCGTTAACAGTTTATCTATATTTAAAATATCACAATCACTTATGTGAAAATCTTTATAGTTGCACCTTTATATGCAGTAACAGTAATCACTCTTTTTGCATAATATGAAGCACGGATCCGCAATAACAAATAAGGAGTGAAGCGCTTGAAAAGCAGCGATGGCTCTCTCCTCGGGTTGATACTCGGGGAGGATGAAAAATGCACAGCTTCGGGCATACTGCCGGAAGAAATGGCAGTGGCTATGGCCTATGTTCCTTATCAGCCCTGGTCTGAACCCTATGAGGATGAGGTCGGCCTGACAAGGGGAACTGTGTTTGCCTGCCTTGATAAGCCTTTTATCGGAGAGGAGGCTGTTAAGAATGGCAATGCTTAGCGATAAAGAAAAACTGATGATGAAACTGCAGAGTTCAAGCTTTGCGATGAAGGAAGCAGAGCTGTTTCTTGACACCCACCCTACTTGCCGTGAGGGCATAGAGTATTATAAGAAACACAAAGAACTCTGTGATAAGCTCAAAGCTGAATACGCAGAAAAGTACGGGCCGATCACTATGGATCAGCAGACAAGTGACAAGAAATGGAGCTGGGTCACCAGCCCGTTTCCCTGGGAAAGGAGCGTTGACTGATGTGGCAATATGAAAAGAAGCTTCAATATCCAGTTAAGATCAAAACTCCTAACCCTGCACTGGCAAGGATAATAATTTCACAGCTCGGAGGTCCGGATGGCGAACTCGGAGCGGCGCTCCGGTATCTTGACCAGAGATACAGTGCTCCTACCCGTGAGGTCCAGGCTATCCTCAATGATATAGGTACCGAAGAGCTTTCTCACATGGAAATGATAGGCACTATCCTTTATCAGCTGACAAGGAATCTCTCGATCAAGGAGATAAAGGAGAGCGGATTTGACACCTATTTTGTAGATCATACGACTGCTGTATATCCGATCGCAGCTTCGGGTGTCCCCTTCAGTGCTGACTATTTCCAGTCGAAGGGAGATCCGCTGACAGATCTTCACGAGGATCTTGCTGCCGAACAGAAAGCCAGAACGACCTATGACAACATCCTAAGGCTTGCAGACGATCCGGATGTGAGAGACCCGATAAAGTTCCTGCGTGAACGTGAGATAGTTCATTATCAGCGTTTCGGCGAGGCCTTGAGGCTGACTCAGGATATGCTCGATTCCAAGAACTTCTACGCCTTCAACCCAAGCTTTGACAAATAAGCTGTAAAAAACGGTATGACTCGATCTTCGGGTCATACCGTTTATCATTATGAGAAATCTTCAATGTCTGCCTGCTTGCCGGCTTTGCTGACACGCTTATTTATAAGGAACGAGAATATCATAGTTACCGCTATCAGCAGGATCATAACAATGACGGAACGTATGCTAAGATCCTTCAGCGAACCGCCCACATAGGTCTGGACGAGCATCTCGGGCATGACTCCAAGGAGCGACCCCAAAAGATATGGCCTGTAAGGCATCCTTAGCGCCCCGTGGGCAAGGGACACGATATCGCCGGGGACCACAACAAGCGCTCTTGACATATATGAAGCAAAAAGGTTATTGTCATGGCCGTAACTGACAAGCTTCTGGACCTTTGGATACTTCTCCTCGATATGCTCCATAAGCTCGCTTCCGGAAACCCGGCCTATAAGATAGGGGATGGTGAAAGTTATGACCAGTCCCACAATGTTCAAAGGGACAGCTATATAATAAGGATAGATCGCACCGACGGAAACGTATAGAGCTGTGAGGGGAACAATGACCGAAATGGATTTGAGCCCGTAAAAGCCAAGGAACACAAACGCTGCCAGCACAACATTGTCGGGTTTGTAGTTAAGTATCTTATCGGTATCGGTGTTATAAATGAAAAACGCAAAAGCTGCGATGATGATCACAGAAACAATAAGAGGGATCATAACATATTTCTTGCTATTGGTGCCGCTTTCTTCCCTGCTCAAAGACTCACTCCCTTTGCCAGTTATTATTTTTTTAGCCAATTATACCATATTTTTGACAATTTGTAAAGAGATGTGCGCAAAAGGTAAATCTCTCCCCTTTTTCGATCAGTACTTTACAACGCTTCGCTAATGTGTTATAATATCAGCATAGCTGAAATAATAAGCTTATTCAATGCCCCAAAGAAAAGGAGCTGAGTATATGACATATGAGCAGGCACTAAAAGAAATACCCCTTGGCAGATACCGCCATTATAAAGGAAACGAATATGAAGTCATCGCTGTATCAAGGCACTCCGAAACACTGGAGCCTATGGTGGTCTACAGGGCGCTTTACGGCGACCATGGTGTCTGGGTAAGGCCTGCATATATGTGGAATGAAACTGTGGACGATAAGAACACTTTAAGGTTTGCTTTTATCTCCCGGGAGTGATCATATGAAAAAATATCATGAGCTTAAAAAGATAATACTCTATACTGTTATCATTGTGGTGTTTACTTTCGCAGTTACGAACTTTTTCCCTGCGGCTGCAACTCACCGCTCGATCCCCGGGATCCCTGATCCTATTCAGACGGAGACAGAAGGCTCTGTGAACTTCACCCTTGACGGTTATAATATTGATGTTTATTATCTATATGAATATGAGATAGAGGGTCTTGTTGTAAGCACCAACAGACACTTCTGGTTCGGAGTCGGAAACGACCTGTCTCCTATAGATGTTGCTATCGCCTGGGGAAAAGCGGCGGAGCTCAATAACAAGGTGGACTTCCACTGGGGACAGACAGGACGCTATTACCATTTCAATGTATCGTCGAAGGATATGCGACTGGTTGGCAGTGTTTCCGATATAAACCGCTCGTCTTCAAACAATCACCTTGTGCCGTCGGATTCAAAGATAAGGTCAAAGATCAAGAAGATAAGGACAGGCGATCATATCAAGATCAAGGGTTATCTTGTCAGCATTGACGGGCTTGACGAGGATGGCAATACGTTCTACTGGGATTCAAGCACTTCAAGGGACGACACAGGAGACGGCGCCTGCGAGCTTATCTATGTTACTGAGGTAAAATGGCTGTAAGATCAAAACACGGTATGTCACTTGGACATACCGTGTTTTTTCATACTATCAGCTGCTCTCTCATTTTCTGAAGGAGCTTTTTCTCCTGTCTGGAGACCTTTACCTGTGTAAGCCCCAGGATCTTTGCTGTCTCACACTGGGTCTTGTTTTCAAAATAGCGCAAAAAGATGAGCTTTCTGTCCTGTGCATCAAGAGAAGCAAGCGCCTGCCTCAGAGCAAGCTTGTCAGCTATCTCCAGGTCGTGGGCTTCGACAGGAACATCTATCCTGCGTTCATCGTCGTTATCATAGGAAGGAGACAGGCTAAGCACAGGCATAGCACAGTTGAGCGCCTGGGTAACATCAGCTTCGTCAGCGTCAAGGAGCCGGCAAAGCTCGCCCAGCCTTGGTTCTCTTCCCGTTTCACGGATATATTGCTCCCTTGCGGATGTGACTTTCAGAGACAGCTCTTTAAGGCTTCTTGACACCTTGACTGTTCCTCCGTCACGGAAAAGACGCTTTATCTCTCCGAGGATGACAGGAACAGCATAGGTCGAGAATCTGACTCCACGCTCTGTATCAAAGCTCTTTGCAGCCTTTACAAGTCCCATACAGCCTGCGCTGTAAAGCTCCTCATATTCGATGCCACGGTTTCTGAACCTGTTGGCACAAAGATGTACAAGCCCAAGATTTTGCGTAACAAGAGGATCCTTCTCAGATTTACTCATACCGCTCTTTTTCCTTAAGCTTTTTAGTAAGCGTCAGCGTTGTTCCCTTTCCGGGAGCGCTCCTAACGCTTACCTTGTCCATAAAACTCTGCATAACAGCAAAACCAAGCCCTGCCCTTTCCTCATCGTGAGAGGTCGTAAACATCGGCTCCATAGCTTTCTCGATGTTCTCAATGCCGCAGCCTTTGTCTCGGATCTTTATACGGACGGTCCTGTCCTCAAATATCTTTACTTCCATAAACACCTCGCCTATCCTGTCAGGATAAGCGTGAACGATAGCGTTGGTAACGCCCTCCGATACTGCTGTCTTGATGTCGGATATCTCATCTATCAGCGGGTCCAGGTGAGATATGAACCCGCTCACTGCTGTTCTTGAAAACCTCTCATTCTCGGAACAGCTGGGGAAAGAGAGCTTCATCCTGTTAATAAGCCTTTGCTTCATCTGTCTTTTCCTCCTTGATGTCTTCTTCATCCAGTCTCTGTTCACAGCCTATATACCGGCTGACATCACCGACAATCTTTGTGAGCCTGTCTATCCCCGAAAGCTGGAACACCTTTCTTATATAGCCGACCACCTCGGTCAGTATCACCTCTCCGCCACGGTCTGCCATTTGGCGGTATCTTCCCATAACAAGGCCTATCCCGGAGCTGTCCATAAAAGTCACTCTAGAAAAGTCAAGGATCAGAAGCTTCGGGTCACGCTCAATGATCGCCTTGTCGATATCAGACCTTATGCCTTTAGCGGTGTGGTGGTCGATATCGCCGCAGATAACGGCATAAATGATGCCGCCTGTGTATATCCTTATCTCGGTATCCATATTATACTTCCTTTCATTTATTTGCTAAGACTAATAATATCACTGGTTACAGAAATAAAATGTCGATAAGACAGAACAAAAAAACGGTATGCCGCCTAGTCGGGTGACATACCGTTTTAGAAATAACAATAATAAACTTTGTAAAGCAGGAATACTATATAATATCAGCTGCCTGCTTTCTTGTGGAGCGAGCGGAATTCCGCCGGCGAGAGCATCTCATGCTTTTTGAAGACCGAGCAGAAATAGCTGCAATCGTTATAACCGACAGCGGTAGCTATCTCATTGATGTTGCGGTCATTCTCCATAAGCATAAGCTTTGCCTGCTGGATCCTCTTGCGTGCAAGGTACTCAAAGGGTCTTAGATTGTAACACTCTTTGAACAGCCTGCAAAGATACTGAGGCGACAGATCGATAAGATTTGCCAGCTCATCGAGGGTCAGCTCGTTGCGGAAGTTCTTATCGATATAGTCGATAACAGGCTTGACCTGATTGAGCTTCTGGCTGTCCTGGCTGCCGTTTCTGAGGTTCACCACCCTGTGCAGCTCGATAAGGAACTGATAAAGGTTAGCCGAGGACTGGTGACCGCTGTAATAATAATTTGTTTTCATCTGATAAAGAGTCTTCTTGAAAACAGCCTCAAGAGAGGTAAGATCACTGATGTGAAATACCCTGGCTGTCTCCATTTTTAAATGACCCATAAGAGCTTCAACATCTCTGCCGTCAAATGCGATCCAGTGAGTTTCCCATATATCCTGAGTGGGATAATACTCATGAGGAAACTTCGGCGGGAGATAAAAAGCATCGCCGGCATTGATATCATAAGTCACAGAATCAATGATAAGCTTTCCGCTGCCTCTTGTGCAGTAGATGATCTGATAGTTGGGATAGCCCGATTCTCTGATAAAATGAAACTCCTGGTCTCTGGCGCCTATGCCGGTAACGAACAAAGGCAGAGCGACCTCATCGCCCAATACAGGATAGCAATAATCTGTCATAAAAAATCACCACAGCTTTAAAATGTTTTATATCTACATATAATTTCATATAGTCATATACTTATATAATTATATTAACACATACTCTTTGAATTGTCAAGAGCAAAACAGGCTAGTTTATGTTATGTCGCAAAAGCTTTACAATCACGAAAAAATATGTTATAATCATTGAAAAGAGGGAATGGATATGAAAAAACACTTATTTATGATCTTTTTAGTAATAGCGGCTATCTTTCTTGAACCGCTGACCTGTCTGGCTGATGAGGTACAAGTCACGCAAGAAGCTATCCCGGTCCCGCAGAAGATAGTTGTTCTGGGAGACTCCATCGCTGCCGGCTACGGACTCAAGGGCTTCAAAAAGGCTGACCCTTATCACTGTGACTCCTATGCCAATTTGCTGGCTGAGGAGTATACGCAGGAGCTCGATGGTACCTGTCCCTTTACACTTATAAATGATGCCGTTTCGGGCGATACATCCCAGCAGCTGCTGAAGCATCTTAAAAAAAGCGAGTTCGATGAGGATCTCAAAGACTGTGACCTTGTTCTGATCTCTATCGGCGGAAATGATATTCTCGGACAGTTTCTGGACTTTTTCAGGAACAAGATGAATATAAGCAAACAGCCAAAGCTAAAAGAGATAGCAGACAATGTGACCGACCTTGAGGGAGTAATGGACTCTATCGAAGAACTGAGCACCGGTATCGATACTGCGCTGGATAAGTATTCACAAGTGATACTGAGCATTATCGAGCAGATAAACTCAAAGTGTGATGCAGTTATCATCATACAGACTCTGTACGATCCGTTTGCTAAGGTGCCTGCGGCCTTTATGTTCCAGGGGCTTTCAAAAGATAAAATAGAAAAGCTCGATGAGATCATCAAGGACAATGCTGTCGATGAGAACGGTGAACAACGATATTATGTATGTGATATATATGACACGTTCAAGAACAAGGGGCTTGAGCTTACCAATATGTCGAAAAACGACATTCACCCCAACGCCGAGGGACACAAGCTGATAGCGGAAAAGCTTGATGAAAAGATTAGAGAGCTGACCTATACATACGATCCTTCGGCCGTCCCTGCCGAACCGGCACAGACAGAGCCCGAAAGCTCGTCAGCCACAGAAGCGGATGATGCTGACAGCGAGTCATCGGAGACTGTCACGGCAGCCAAAAAGATGATCGAAGGACACGAAGACACAGTCAGGACAATTATCGCAGTGAGCGCCTGCGTTCTGGGCGCTGCGGCATTAGCGGTCCTCATTATGACTAAGGAGAAGAAAAAATGAAGATATTTCTGATCGATTTTGAAAACGTAAAATCAAAAGGTCTCACCGGTATCGATATGCTGGAGAGCGATGACACTGTTATCATTCTTTACAGTGAAAACTCGGATACCATAAGTTTTGAGATGCATCAGAAGGTTATGAAGTGCAGAGCTGACATCGAATATTTCAAGGTCCACGTCGGCGGCAAGAACGCTCTTGATTTCCAGCTGTCTACTCTTCTCGGCTACATCGTTGCAAGAGGTGAACACTCTCATGCTTTCATTATAAGCAATGACAGAGGTTTTGATTTCCTGCACGATTTCTGGCACGGAAACTTTGTTGAGGGTATCAGCACTGTTGTTTACAGAACAAGAACGATCTCCCAGGCGCTCAGCTACGCTCAGGGGTCAGCGGCACCGGTAAAAACAGAAGAGCCCGAGGAAGAAACAGTTGAAGCATCGGCACCTGTTATCGAAGAGGATGTTTTTGAACCGGCTGAGTCTCTTATCGAGGAAATTGAAGAGCAAAATGAGCAAAAGCCCGAAGCCGAGACAGAAGCTGTCATAAAGCCAAAGGCAAGGACTCCCCGCCCGAGAGGATATATGCCTAATCTTACTCACATCCTCCAGGAAGTCTGCTCGGCTGAACAGATACAGCAGATAAGTGAGCTTCTGAGCGAGTCCGAAACAAAGGAAGAGCTCCACAACTCACTTGCAAAGATCTATAAGCAGCAGGCAACAGATTTCTATAAGCTGATAAGGCCGAGATATCTGCGGCTCAAACAGCTTTATCTTAAAGAAAACCCCGAGCAGCCAAAGAACATCACCGAAGCCGAGTCGGATGCCATTCCCGAGCCGGAGGCAAGCGCACCTGTTGGTGATAAGCTGACAAGCCTCATCCTTGAAAATGTTGACAAGGAGTTTGAAAGCGAAGCTGAAAGGATAAGAAAATGTGTGCTTGCAGCACAGACAAAGCAGCAGTTTTATATCCGTATGGTCAAGGAATTCGGAAAGACCACCGGCTGCAAGATATATAAAGGTTTGAAGAACAACTGTGATGAGATCCTGGAAGCCGCAAGGGAGTGTGAAAATTGAAACTGCTGATAGCGTCGGATATCCACGGCTCGGCATACTGGTGTGAAAAGCTGGTCAGGGCGTTTGAAAAAAGCAAAGCTGAAAAAATGATCCTGCTTGGAGATATCCTCTACCACGGCCCCAGAAACGACCTCCCGGAAGGATATGCGCCAAAGGAAGTAACAAGCCTTTTGAACCCTCTGAAAGAAAAGCTCCTTTGTGTCAGAGGCAACTGTGACACCGAAGTAGATCAGATGGTTCTTGACTTCCCCGTTATGGCGGAGTATGCCTATATCTGTGTGGACGGACTTAACATCTTTGCCACCCACGGACATAAGTTCAACTGCGATGCTCTGCCGCCGCTTTCTAATGGGGACATCCTGCTCCACGGTCACACACATATACCGGCCTTTGAAAAACACGAAAGGTTCACCTATGTAAATCCGGGCTCTGTGTCTATCCCTAAGAACGGTTCAGAGCACAGCTATATCATACTTGAAAACGGAAAGTTCAGGTTTTTCACATTATAAAAAACATCCCGAAAGCACAAGCCTTCGGGATGTTTCGTTTTACAGGGTTTTAGTTAAGGTATCAGCAAGAGCATCGAGCCATTCTCCCTCGAAAAGCTCGATAAGCCCCTGGTCACACCAGGAAGCAAGCTGGGGGTCAATCGGCAGCTTAGCTGTATCGGAAATGCCGAAAGCTTTTGCTGTCTGATCTATATGGCTCTCACCGAAAATGCTGTGTTTCTTGCCGCAGTCCGGGCACACATAATATGACATATTCTCCACCAGTCCCATAACAGGGATATTCATAAGATCAGCCATATTAACAGCCTTTTCTACGATCATCGAAACCAACTCCTGAGGAGATGTTACAACGATGATCCCGTCAACAGGAAGAGACTGGAAAACAGTAAGAGGAACATCGCCGGTCCCGGGAGGCATATCAATAAACATAACGTCAAGGTCGCCCCAGATAACGTCGGTCCAGAACTGTTTTACAGCACCTGCGATAACGGGACCACGCCAAACAACAGGGTCTGTCTCATTCTCAAGCAGCAGATTAAGCGACATGACCTTGATCCCCTTAGCGGTAACAACAGGCTCAATACCGTCCTCGGTACCTACAGCCTTTGAATGGATATTGAAAGACGTCGGGATAGACGGGCCGGTTATGTCAGCATCCAGAATTGCGGTCTTAAGTCCCTTTCTGTTAGCAAGAACAGCCAGCATACTGGTCACGATGGACTTTCCTACTCCGCCCTTTCCGCTCATTACGGCATAAACCTTTTTTACAGAACTCTTGGGGTTCATTTTCTCGATCAAACTCTTAGGGTCACGATCTGCACACGCAGAAGAACAGTTTGAACAGTCATGAGAGCATTGCTCACTCATTGGTTTCACTCCTTAAAAAATGTGTTATACATATTATATCACAGGTAAATCAAAAATTCAAGAACAACTAAATCATTTTACCTGTTGTTAATAAAAGCAAGAAAAAAGCATTAACCCAATATATAAAAAGTCCGCAAACAGGATGTTTACGGACTTTCATGGCAGGGGCAGAAGGTTTCGAACCCTCGGCACGCGGTTTTGGAGACCGCTGCTCTACCAGCTGAGCTATACCCCTAAGAAACGAGTGGACCATCAGGG
>CADCFQ010000029.1 GCA_902800795.1 uncultured Ruminococcus sp.
ATGTTCATGATCTCAGTTATACTCGTTTTCCAACGAATCACTGTCGTGCGTGTCTCCTTCTTTATCGTCCCGGACACTCAGGACTCTCTCCTTCGAGTTTCTCACCCAAAGGTCTTAACTAAAGGGTTTTCTTTCGTTATTGTTCGGTTTTCAAGTTGCTGTGGCGTCTCACTGCCTCTCGACAGGCGACTTGTTTAGTTTATCACACTTTTTTTCCGTTGTCAAGGGGGTTAAGGGGTTTTCGGCACAATACACTAAAAAGCAGTTGAAAAGTACTCTGCCGGGACAAAATTGCACATAAGATAAATGAACAAAGATATAAATGTATAAAAGAAGAGTATTTTCACATAATAAAGAAAAAACACGGAGGCAAAAATGAACAGCAGATCACTGGAAAAATTCTTAAAGGCTGTAGGAGTTGCTATGGGAATTATATTTACGCTTTGGGCAGTGTCAAGATCTTATGAAAACAGCGTCGCTCCGACTGTTTCGCAGTACGGTTCCAGAGGCAATGAAGTTATCGCCATTCAGGAAAAGCTAAAAGAACGTGGCCTTTTCAACGATGATGTCACGGGATACTACGGACCTGTGACTCAAGCAGCCGTAAAAAGGTTCCAAAAGCAGCAAGGCATCAGCCAGACAGGCATTGCCGGGCCGCAGACGCTTAAAGCACTGGGAATAAGCATCGGGAGCATCCCCGCTTCTACCACTAAAAACATCGATCTTCTGGCAAGGATAATCTCGGCGGAAGCACGAGGCGAGCCCTATATCGGGCAGGTGGCTGTCGGCGCAGTTATCCTGAACAGGATAGAACATCCGTCCTTCCCTGACACCCTCTCGGGAGTCATCTTCCAGAAAGGAGCCTTCACAGCCGTGACAGACGGCCAGTTTGAACAGCCCGTCAGCGATTCAGCATACAGCGCCGCAAGAGACGCACTTAACGGATGGGATCCCACGAACGGCTGCATCTATTATTACAACCCCAAGAAAACATCCAACAAGTTCATCTACTCAAGACCCATAGTCACCGTAATAGGTGACCACAGATTCTGCACCTAAGACAAAAACAGAAAAAGGGAACGACTCAGCCCGAGCCGTTCCCTAATTTACTTTACAGACCTTCACACTTCGTAATACTTTGTAAACTTAGTGCTGAAAACACCGGAAAGCAGATTAGCCGCAAGAGCCGCTGCACATATACTCAAGAATACTATCAAAACAACCTTCAAAACCTTCATGTTGAATTTCGACCTCCGTTGCTTGTTGATACATTTATTATACTACATTTATAAAGAGATTTCAAGAGCTAATCAAGATTTTTATTAAAAAAATTTGCATTTTTTCAAACTATGTGCTATAATATCTGCTAGTTGATATTTGATAAAAGGTTTTTCACAGAAAAATACACTTGTTTTTTGGCGCTGTGAAAGATTTCAATGAAGCGGCCGATGCTTTACAGAGCCGCCGCAATATAAAACAATCCACCAATCAGAGGTCAGAAGTATGGCTATAAAAGCTGAACAGAGCAGCTACGGAAAGCTGCTTTCCAACACAATAGTGTTTGCGATCGGGTCCTTCAGTTCAAAGGTGCTCGTTTTGCTTCTTATACCTATTTATACAAACTATCTCACCACTTCCGAACTTGGAAGGACAGATATACTCCAGCAGATCGCCAACTGGCTCATGCCGGTGGTCTCGCTTACGATCGCCGAAGCTATTATAAGGTTCGGTCTTGACAAAGCCTATGACAAGCGAAAAGTCTTTACAATCGGAAATATCGTTTGTTTCGGAGGCTTGTCGACATTCGCCGTCATTCTTGCGATCGTTTCCCTGACTGGGATAGCGGACACCTATATAGGAGGCTACTCGGTAATACTATATGTATTTATATTTACCTCGAGTCTGAAAACTCTCTATGCCACCTTTGTCAGGGCAATGGAGAAAGTCAAGCTTTTTGCCTTTAACGGCATTCTGACAACGTTTTTCACGCTGTTTTTCACGGCGCTGTTCTATATGGTGCTGCCAAAAGGGTTCCTGGGCGAGAACTCGGGGATACTTAAATACCTGCTGGCTATAATCCTTTCAGATTTCATTTCCATTGTATTCCTTACTACAAAAGCTAAACTCTGGAAATATTTTGATACAAGACACTTTGACCGTGATCTTCTTCACGTTATGCTCCAGTATTCTGTTCCGCTCATCCCGGCACAGCTGCTGTGGCTCATTACCAACAGCTCGGACGCCTTTATGACGACCCATTATCTGGGCTCTCACTACAATGGTATCCTTTCGGCAACATATAAGATACCGAATATCGTTGCCACTGTTTATATGATGTTCGGGCAGGCATGGAATATGTCTGCGATAACCGAAAATGAGTCGAAGGACCGTGACAAGTTCTATGAGAATGTATTTGATTTCAACCAGAGCCTGCTATATATCCTCTGTGCCAGCTGTCTGCTTATAATCCAGCCGCTGACAAGGATAATGATAGGCGAAGACTTCCAGAGCTGTATCAAATACTCCCCTATCATGATCTACTCAACGATCTTTTCCTGCTTCACTACCTTTATGGGGTCTATATATCTGGCGACAAAGGAAACCAAAAAATCCCTGTTTACAAGCCTTATCTCGGGTCTTGTAAATGTCGGGCTCAATATTGTCCTGATACCGACTATAAAGCTCTACGGCCCGCCGATCTCTACAGTTGCGGCTTATATGACGGTTTTCATAATCAGGACCTTTGATTCCAGAAAGCTCGTTCCTTTCAGGATCGACTTTGTGAAAATGATCGTCAACAATATAATTATCGTTCTTATGATGTTTGTGTGCCTGTTTGAAACAGACCTTTTGCACAACCCGATACTCTATCTGCTGCTGTTTGTGCTTTTCTCGGTAGTCATCATACTGAACATGAGATCTATCTCCTCGGTATTCTACAAGCTTCTGCCGAAAAAGGTGGCAGACAGACTTTCAAGAGTAACAAAGCCTATGATCGCAGTTACACTGCTGGGCGTTCTGATATTTGTTGCCCTTGATATCGTTACAAAGGGTTATCTGGTATATGGCACTCTGTTTGCAGCATTCTGCTACTTTGCAAACACAAAGAACCACAAGCTCATGCTCATTCTTTCTGCCGTTCTCCCGATGTGTATGGTGATACGTCAGGGCGTCACGGTGTCGCTTATCATGCTGCTGATCATGTGCCTTATCACGGCTTATACGCTTAGAACAAAAGGGGCGTATATCGCCTGCGGCGTATCGGCTTATCTGATAATACTGTCTGTTATCCCCTGGATAACTATCTTTGTAAGCTGTATAGCTCTGATAGTAGGTGCTTTCTTGTTCAGAGCACAGATAATCAAGGCTGCCAAAGCATATATCAAAGGCGGTAAAAAAGAATTAAGGTCAACTGATCCGGTAAAATCGGACAGCGATAGATAATAATAATGGAGGTAATAAAATGGCTGAATTAAAATTTGAGATCACAGAGCACCTCGGTGTTTTGTCTGAAAACGCAAAGGGCTGGACAAAGGAGCTAAACCTTGTTTCCTGGAACGAGAGAGAGCCTAAATACGATCTTAGAGAATGGAACCCTGACCACACCAGAATGGGCAAGGGCCTTACGCTCACAGAAGAAGAGGTCAATGTGTTAAGAGCCATCCTTAACGGAGAAGAGCTCGAGGACGACATAGATGAGGATGCAATTCTCTGACGACCAGTTTATGAATTAGTTATGTCTAGTATGTAAAACTTTGTGTATTGGGCAAATAATCACTGATTGTTAATGTTTTGTTTACATTTGCTTGTTATAATTTTTATCATAAAGGATTTGGTTTTTGAATTTTTCTATTGATTATATATAAAAACCGTGACTTGAACTGTGACGAATAAAAACTATAACGGAGGATAAGCATAAATGGAGCAGCATGGAATCAGCAAACTTGACCTTAAAAGGCGCAACCGTATGCAGGTCTTGAAGATCTTA
Source organism: uncultured Ruminococcus sp. (assembly GCA_902800795.1). GTDB lineage: Bacteria > Bacillota > Clostridia > Oscillospirales > Ruminococcaceae > Hominimerdicola. The sequence continues at coordinate 3,989 of CADCFQ010000029.1, forward strand.
AAGCAGCGTGGCCCTACTTCAAGAATAGATATCGCAGGAACTCTGGAACTGACAAGAGCAGCTGTTACGATCATTACCAATGAAATGATCGAACAGGGCATCATAGCTGAGATCGGTGAGTATAAGCACATGACCGAGAAGGCACCCAGAGGAAGAAAAAAGATCCTTATAGATATCAACAACCACTATAAGTTCCCTATCGGTATCGTTATTGAAGAGGATATCGTAAGCGTGGGGCTTTCCACACTTTCCGGTGACGTTCTCGATAAGCGCAATATGCAGATCGACAAGAACACAGAGTATACCAAGATCAAGAGCTTCTGTGAGCAGTCTATCAGAGAGATACTTTCGGATAACTGTCTTGATGCGAGCCAGATACTCGGTATAGGTTTTGGCATCTTCCCTACTATGTATTCAAGGCTGAGGATCGATGTCAAGAACGAGGTCCCGGACTATTCAAAGATAAGAGCTGAGATAAAAGAGATCTTTGATGTTCCCCTTGTATTTGATAATTCTATCAAGGGAACAGCTATGGCTAATATCGACTTTTTGAAGACAAAGGATATCAACCGTCTTAATATTGCCTTTTTGCAGTACGGCAATACGATGAATTTCGTAGTCACGAATCTGAACGAGCCTATCATATCCTATGATAACCGTACAAGCTTTGTGGACAAGATGATCATCAACCCCACTAACGGCCGTGTCTGCACCTGTGGAAGAAAGGGCTGCGTTGAAAGCGAGATAACTCCCTCTGCTATCAGAAAAAAGATCAAGGAGATATACTCCCAGGAGAACACACCGTTCCTTTATGAAGCATCCAAGGGCAATTTTATGGCTGTGACAAAGGATATGCTCATTGCGGCTTATGAGAAGGACGAAAAGCCCGTCAAGAAGATAATAGACAACGTCATCACACTGGTGGCTGTGCTTATCAACAACCTTTATTTCTCGACCAATCCGCAGAAGATCGTACTTCACAGGTTCCCGTTCAGGTCTGAAGAGGACTTCAACTTCCTTAAAGAAGTGATCTCACAGGTAGCTGGACCTATTGTTGCAAGCAAGGTAGACACTTCTATCATTGACAGCAGACACAGGTTCCTTTCCGGCTGTGCTCTGGCAATAAGAGAGCTGTTCTATAATAAGGGCGGCTATGACACACAAAGCAAAAAATAATACCCGGCGCCTGCAGTGGTTTGCAGGCGCTTTTTGTTCTGCCAAAAACACAGGGCTTTGTGTGAATGTTTTTTGTCAAATTCTCTTGATTTTTGTAAAAAAGTATGATATTATACTATTGTATGGTCAATATGAACACAAATGAAAGGATCGATGCTTCAATGTCCGTTATTTTCCGTAATTTCTTCGGCTTTGACCTGTTGATTTTTATCTGCGCTGCTTTTACAGCTTATGTTTACTATATGACCAAGTACTCAGCCGACAAGCTTTATAAAAAGCTGCACCTGACAGTCTTTGTTCCGGATAAGGACGCTTCACGGAGCGAAGCCGAAAAGGACGCAAAAAGACTTACAGAGACAAGGGTCGTGGCTATGAGGAACCACACCGGCAGGCTCTACTCGATATTTGTAAACCTCACCGGTATATTCCCGCTGCTCGGAATACTCGGAACAGTTATTTCCCTGCTGGGGATGGTCAAGGATATGGATAACGTTCAGGGCAATTTTTACGGAGCACTGACTTCCACCTTCTGGGGGCTGGTGTTCGGTATCATTTTCAAGTTCCTTGACGGTATCGTTTCGGCAAAGATCGAGGATAATGAAAAGAACGTTGCGCTGTTTCTTGAAAGGAACATAAGCAAGAAGGAAGAACAGGATACATATCCGGAGGATTGAAGATGAGCGGCTACAGAAAAAGCAAAGGCCTTGCTCTGGAGCTGACTTCCCTGCTGGATGTCATTATGATAATGCTTTTCTGGGTCATGACGAACTCCTCTGCCAGCGCCGCTGATGCGCAGGACAAGGCGGACAAAAAGGTAAAGGCGGCTCAGACTAAAATAGAGCAAAGCGAGAAAAAGCTTGAAGACCAGGCTAAGGAATACGATAAGAAGATCGAGGAGCTGAAGGCTCAGGCGCTGGAGCAGCAGGCAAAGATAAACGAAAACGCTGCTATGAACCAGCAGGCGATCAATGACTATAAGGACGGTCTGCTGATAACGCTGACCGTTAAGAATAACGATGGCAATGCAGCTGTGACGGTCTCTCAGGGAAATGAGACCCTGGCTGATTACAGCATCTCTGATGATCTGTATGATTCACTCGGGCCGGCGCTTGAAACGCTGGGGATAAACGATGGCAAAACAGCACTTGCGGCTGTGGTATATGACGGAGATACTGTTTTGTATGATGATATCTCACTTGTCAGGGACGCCGTTTCAAAGATCTCCCAGGCTCACAACAATGTATATTTCACCTATATCAATACCTCAAAGTAGAAAGGAATGATCTTTTATGAGCATCCAGAACGATGTTGAAAGAAAAATGAGAGACGATCTTGAAAACAAGGAAAAGAAAGAGAAGAAGAAAAAGAAAAAGAGACTTCTGTTTCTTTTGATAATACTTCTTCTGCTCGCTGCTCTGCTTGCTATCCTTAACTGGCTGGGTCTTGGTCTCGGCGGCGGTAAGGGCGCCGGCGGAGACGGAAGCGGAAACGATGAAGCAACACCTTCCTCAAGCGCAGCTGCCGTTGAGTCAGTGGAGGATCCTGAATACTTTGATGTAAAGGTATCCGGAAGCAGCTATATAATCAACGATAATTCCGTTGTTGATCTTGATACTATTGTTGATAGTGTTAAGGGTCTGAAGGATAATTATATCGTAAGGATCACAAATGACAATGCTACCGCTAATGCTATCGATGATCTGAAGTCGAAGCTTGAAGACGAGGGCAGAAAATACATCACAGAAGAGATAAAGACAGAAGAGGGCGCTTCTGACACTGACGCCGATTCTGAAAAAGCTTGACCGAAAGGAGTGCATACCCCCGTGAAAAATGGGGGTATGATTTTTATATGACAGGACTGATATTGGAAGGCGGAGCAAGCAGGACAGTTTATTCATGCGGCATTCTTGACGCACTGCTTGAAGAAAACATCAGAGCCGATTATGTTATCGGCGTATCTGCGGGAGCAGCATTCGGCGCTTCCTATGTTTCCGGACAGATAGGAAGAAACTATAAACTGGCATCAGAGATAATGCCTACAAAAAAGTATATGGGTATGCATCATCTTTTCAGACCCTCAAACAAAAGCTATTATAATCTTGAATATGCCTTTGATGAAGTTCCTAATTCTGTTCTGCCCTTTGATTATGAAGCATATAAGGATTATAAGGGAACGTTCAAGGCTGTCGTTACCAATGTAAGGACAGGCAAGGCGGAATATATGGATGTACCAAGAGATGACAAAAAGTGGGTGCTGCTGAGAGCCACCTGTGCTCTGCCTATGCTGTTCCCTCTGATAAGGATAAACGGTGAGGATTATCTTGACGGCGGTATCTCGGACTCTATTCCATATAAGCAGGCGTTAAAGGACGGCTGTGACAAGATGATAATAGTCCTTACAAGGCCGAAGGGCTATATCAAGGAGACGGATACCATAACAAAGCTTTCAGCTGAACGATTAAAGAAATATCCCAAGATGGCTGAGGCTATCCTCGCAAGAGCGGAAAGATATAACAAATGTATAGAAGAGATAGAGGAGCTAAAACGGAGCGGAAGGGCCTTTGTTTTCAGACCAAAGACCACCTTCGGAGTGGGAAGGCTTGAAAACGACAAGCAAAAGCTCCAGCGTCTCTTTGATTACGGTCATAATCATGCAAAATGGGCTATGGACAGCCTTAAAAACTATCTTGATATTTAGAAAGCGTGATCTTTTTGAAAAAATCAATCAAGTTTCTTGTCTCTGTTGCTGCGATCATAGCGGCAGGCTATGCTTTGATCTCAAACAGACAGCTGAGAGTGACTGAATACAATATGCCTGTGAGCAAACTCCCCAAGAGCTTTGACGGCAAGAAGATACTGCTTATAGCCGATCTGCATAAAAAGCGCTACGGAGACAGGTTCGACAACCTGATAAACTCCTGTGCTGCCTGTGAACCGGACTATATATTCTTTGCCGGCGATCTTTACAGCCGTGACGAAGGGGATATGCTCCCGAAGATCACGCTTATGAAAAGACTCGTTTCCATAGCGCCGACATATTATGTCCTCGGCAACCACGAAACAGATAATATGGATAACTGCGAAGCTCTTTGCTTCAGGATGAAGCAGACAGGGGTCAAAGTGCTAAGAAACGATATGAGTTATCTGCTTTGTGACGGAAAAGCTGTCGCTGTTTACGGCGCACAGCTGCCCCAGAGGTATTACCGCAACAAGGATTTTTCACACAAGAATCTACCAAAGCTTGATGCTGATATGCTTGATAAGCTTATGGGCAAAACTGATAAGAACGTCTGCAATTTCCTTATCTCACACAATCCGTTCCCCTTTGAAGCTTATGCCGAATGGGGCGCAGACGCAGTTTTCTCGGGTCACTGTCACGGCGGGATAATCAGGCTCCCGCTGATAGGCGGACTGCTTTCCCCCGAGAGAAGGTTCTTCCCGAGATACACAAAGGGAATATATGAGACCGAGAGCAAAAACGGAGCATCCTCAATGGCGCTGACTGTTGGGCTTGGAAAATTCAGGCTCAACAATCCGGCAGAGATAATGCTTATAACTCTAGTGAAAAGGTGATAAATATGTATCAGGAAAAACTGCGTGAATATTTTGATAAACACATGAGCGAGATACTTGACGATCTTGCAGAGATAATATCCATTGAGAGCGTCGCTGACGAGCAGAGCGAGATAAAGCCCTTCGGAGAGGGCTCGAAGAAAGCACTTGAATGGGGGATCAAAAAGCTGGATGAGCTTGGGATGAGCACCAAAAACATAGACGGCTATGCTGTTCACGGCGATCACATCCCGGGAATGGAGCCGGAGCTAGGGATACTCTCTCATCTTGATGTTGTTCCTGCCGGAGAGGGCTGGCACAGCGACCCTTTCAAGCTTGATATAAGAGACGATGCGCTTTATGGCAGAGGAACTATCGATGACAAAGGTCCCAGTGTTGCTGTTCTGTGGGCTGTCAAAGCGATAAGAGAACTGGGAATACCTATAAGCAGAAATTTCAGGGTCATCTTTGGCGGCGATGAAGAAAAAGGCTGCAAGGATATGGAATACTATGAAAAAAAGGTGGGCTTTCCCGAAAAGCTGTTCACGCCCGACGGTTCTTTCCCTGTTCTCAACTGTGAAAAAGGAATGGTACACCTGAAATTTGAAAGCGAGCTTGCAGAAAGCAGCAAGAGAGTAATCTCTCTTGAATGCGGCACTGTTATCAACGCCGTTCCAGGAAAAGCTGTTTTAAAGATCAGCGGTGATAATGAAGAGCTCATCAATGCGCTCAAAAGAACAGATAACAGGCTCGATATCTGTGAAGAGGACGGGAGCATAGTTGTCAGAGGAAACTCTTCTCACGGCTCCAGGCCGGAGCGAGGGATAAACACGGCGACGGCTGTCATAAAGGCACTGAATGACTGCGGCTATCCAGGCTTTGAGGGTCTTTGCAGGGTGTTCCCTCACGGAGAATATAACGGCAAAAGCGCTGGACTTGGCTTTTCTGACAAGATATCCGGTGAAATGACAATGGCATTGACCATACTGAATATCAATGACGGTAAGTTAAGCGGTGGGCTTGACATACGCTTCCCTATCGACAGGAAAACATCTGAGATACTTGATATAATAACACATTCTATCAAAGAAGCAGGTATGCGCCCCGGAAAATGCTTCAGTATGGAGAGCCATTATGTTGACGAGGATTCGGAGTTCATCCAGACACTTCTCAAAGTTTATGAAGACGTTACCGGAGAAAAAGGCTACTGCATAAGCGAGGGCGGCATAACCTATGTCCACCACACTAAGGGCGGAGTTGCCTTCGGCGCAGAGTTTCCGGATGAAGACAATCATATGCACGGTCCTGATGAGCACATTACTATGGAGACCTTCAAAAAAAACCTTATGCTCTATGCCTGCGCAATTATCGAATTGACAAAATAAAAAACAGGGTGGGATAGCCCACCCTGTTGTCTGTCTGCTTATAGTGAATTGTTTGAAAGCTCCTTGAGCTCACGGCCGTCTTTAAGAAGAGCCTTCAGAGTCTTCGCATCGCCGGCTGATATAGCATCACGGTACTCCGTAAGGCGGGCAATTATGTGGTCAAGCTCATCGGTCAGCGGCTCTGCGTTCATCAAGAACAAGGTCGTCCACATATCCTCGTTCAGCTTAGCAACTCGGGTAAGGTCCTTGAAGGACCCTGCCGAGAAGCCGCTTTGCTTTAAAAGGCTAGGGCTCTTGACATAGGCGCTGGAAACAACATGAGCAAGCTGTGATGTAAAGGCTATAACACGGTCATGCTCCTCGGGATCGGAGATGACCACTTTTGCAAACCCGGTCTCGATAGCAAGAGCCGATATCTTCTCGACTGCTTCGTCCTTTGTAAGAGGGGTCCTGGTGATTATGAAGCTTGCTTTTTCAAAAAGATTATCTATAGAATAAGCAAAGCCCGAAAACTCTCTGCCCGCCATTGGGTGACAGCCAACAAAGCTTATAGAATTGTCGGCACAGACCTTGTCAACAGCATCAACGATAGCGCCCTTGACTCCGCAGGTGTCGATAACTATCGTGTTCTTTCCGAAGCGGCCGACATTTTCAAGAATGTAATCGATAGTTTGCTGGGGATGAAGACAAACAATCACAACATCGCACAGACCGATATTACTGCTCGTCAGTTCAGCATCTATCGCTTCCTGGGCAAGAGCCCCTGAAACAGCTGCCCTGTCTATATCATATCCGAGACAGGTGTGCGATGTGTTTTTTCTGATGCTCTTGGCCATTGATCCGCCGATAAGGCCAAGTCCGACTATACCTATCTTCAAAAGATCAGATCCTTTCTGTTACTTTTATACTTTTATGTAATAAAGTATAACACTTTTAAACCCTCCTGTCAATAGACTGTTTCAAATTCCGAGGAGAACGCAATGATCATTACCGAAAAAGAAAATGAAAGACTTCCCTTCCTGCGTGATAAGACATCCAAGCTGACGACCAAGCCTGGATGCTACATCATGAAGAACAAGGAGCTTAAAATAATATACATCGGCAAGGCAAAGAACCTTAAAAACAGAGTCTCGTCCTATTTCAGGCCTTGGCAGGATCATCTTCCCAAGGTGTGGAAAATGGTGTCACAGGTGTTTGACTATGACTTTATCGTCACCGATTCTGAATTTGAAGCGCTGGTCCTGGAATGTTCACTGATAAAACAGTACAGCCCGAAGTATAATATACTGCTCAAGGACGATAAGGGCTACAGCTATATCAGAGTGACACAAGGCCCCTATCCAAGGCTCCAGGCTGTTCTCCAGAAGGAAGATGACGATTCTGAATACATCGGGCCCTACACCAGCTCGTTTGCAGTAAAACAGGCTGTGGAAGAAGCTAACAAGGTATTCATGCTGCCAACCTGCAGCAGGCGCTTCCCCGAAGATTTCAGAAAGCAGAGACCTTGTCTTAACTACCATATAAAACAGTGTATGGGTGTTTGTAAGGGAAAGATAGGTCAGAAAGAGTATAACGATACTCTGAAACAGGCTATAGATTATATCAAAAACGGATCCGAGCAGTCAGTTGAGAGAATGACCGAGGAGATGTATAAAGCTTCCGAAGAAATGAACTTTGAGCTTGCCGCAAGGCTTCGTGACAGGATCGCTGCCATATCCAAAGCTTCGGAGAGCCAGAAGATAATCGATGAAAGCATCAAAAACTGTGACATTGCCGCTCTGGCACAGAACGGGATAAACGCCTGCGCCAGCATTATAATGTACCGTGGCGGCAGGCTTTTTGACAAGGCTTCATTTTTCCTCGGTGACACCTATGATACAGACAGGATGTATTCGGATTTTCTTATACAGTACTATTCAAATAAAGACAGCATAGTCCACGACATACTGCTGGAATCAGATTTTACGGAAAGAGAACTGGTATCTCGCTTTTTGAGCGAGAGATACGGTCACGCTGTAAGGATAAATGTTCCGCAGAGAGGTCAGCTGATGAAGCTTACCGCCCTTGCTAAAAGCAACGCTGCGGAATACCTGTCCATAAAGGTAGGCAGGACCAGCAAGGAGATAATCGCTCTGGAAGAGCTGGCAAAAGCTTTAGGACTTTCAAAGACGCCCCAGTATATCGAGTGCTACGATATATCTAACCTGGCATCCACCGATATGGTCGCAGGTATGGTCGTTTTTGAGAACGGGCGTCCTTCAAAGAAAAAGTATAAGCGCTTCTCTATCAAAACAGTTGCGGAGCAGGACGACTACGCCTGTATGGCAGAGGTCCTGGAGAGACGGTTCAAGAATTACTTTGAGAAAACAGATGAGGGCTTTTCACAGATGCCTGATCTCATCCTCCTTGACGGCGGCAACGGCCATGTGAATGCCGTAGCACCAGTTCTTGAAAGAATGGGGGTCAGCTGTCCGCTGTTCGGGCTTGTCAAGGACTCAAAGCACAGGACAAGAGCAGTCGCAACAGGCGGCGGAGAAATATCCCTGACAAAGGCCAGGGCAGCTTTCAATCTGGTGACTTCAATACAGGATGAGGTCCACAGGGTGGCTATAACCTATCAGGCAAAGAAGCATATCAAAAGCTCCTTCGGCTTGCAGCTCACGAAGATAAAAGGCATAGGCGAGAAAAAAGCCCAGAAGCTTATTACAGAATATAAGACGAAAGAAGCTCTCAAACAGGCATCCGCCGATGATCTTGCAAAATGTGCCGGAGTAAGCCTTGAGACCGCCAAAGAGCTTGAACAGATGATAAAACAGTTATAAGGACAGATGATATGAGCGATTTTTCGGGAATAGATTATGTAAACAGCTTTTCACATTCGGGGAGCCCTGTGAAAGATCTTTCAAGGATAGCTTCCCTGCTGTCGGAGCTTGGTGATCCCCAGGACGATCTTAGGTTTATCCATATAGCCGGGACCAACGGCAAAGGCTCGATAGCTCAGATGCTTAATGAAGTCTGCATCGATGCCGGACTTAAAACAGGGCTGTTTACTTCCCCTTTTGTTTTCAGATACAATGACCGCATAAGGATTAACAACGCAGACATCCCCGGCGACAAGCTTGACAGACTTGCGCTGACCATAAGGGAGGCTGTAGAAAAGTCGGAATATAAAAGCAGCTTCTCGCAATTTGAGATAACTATGGCGATAGGACTTCTGTACTTTGCAGAGGAAAGCTGCGATATCGTTATCCTCGAAGCAGGGCTCGGCGGTCTGCTTGACTGCACCAATATTATAAAAGAGCCTCTTGCTTGTGTTATCGGGTCAGTATCTTACGATCACACGCAGATACTCGGTGAAACGCTCAGTGAGATAGCCACACAGAAAGCAGGGATAATAAAAAAAGGCTGCCCCTGCATACTCAGCAGCGGCAATACAGAAGAAGTTAATATTGTTTTCAGAGAGCGCTGTGAGAAAATGGGATCCGAGCTTATTATCCCTGACAGCGGCTATGAGATCATAAGCTGTGATGTAACAGGGAGCGAATTTCTATACAGAGGCGTAAATTATCACACTGCCATGCAGGGTGAGCACATGGTAAGAAACGCCACGGCTGTTATCGAGTGTATGTCCCGTATCGGTGAAAAGCTGGGTGTCACCTCGGAAAATTTAAAAAACGCAATAGCAAGAACCCAGGTGCCTGCAAGGGTACAGGTGATCAACCGTGAACCGCTTCTCATCCTTGACGGCGCTCATAATCCTGACGGGATGAAAGCTCTGGCGCAAACCGTCAGAGCATCTGGTAAGAAAAGATGCAGAGCGGTCATTGGTATGTGCAGGGACAAAAACATGACTGCGGCGCTTATGGAAATCACAGGCTGTGTGGATGAGTTTTACACCTGCGACGGCTTCACGGACAGAGCGCAAGAAGCCGGAGAACTGGCTCAGATAATAAAGAACCTGGGAGCAAGAGCTCAGGTCTGCAGGATGAGCGCTCTTGATACGGCTTGTGAACTTATGGAAACTGATCCTGAGGCTCTTACGCTTATCTGCGGATCGCTTTATCTTTGCTCTCAGGTACTTAGTGAGATCAGCAGTAAAAGATATGACTTTTGTGTTACAATTTGATAAAAAATCTTGACATATAGTGAAAACTGTGGTATCCTTACAGTGTATGCGGAGGATTTTTTGTGATATATGCGTTAAAGCTGTATCCGAATCTGATATTACGGAGGATTTATTATGTTTAGAAAGGTTTTGAGAACTGCCGGATTCGCTCTTATTAGTATGAATACAGTTTTGGGACCGACAGTTGCTTTTGCTGACAGCTCTGACTCTGTTGTAGGTGCCTGCATAGGTGCACCTATAGCCGGCATAATCACCGGTGCTGTTCTTGTGAGCATGAGCAGAACAAAGCACCACGCAACCAAGGCTGACAAGTATATAAATTCTGACCTTGATATGATGAGACAGTATGACAACTATCTCAGGACGACCACCGATAAGAGAAAGATAAGCAACGACTAAGGAGGGCATTTATTATGGCTAACATTTCTTACAAGTGCCCTACCTGCGGCGCCGAGATATTCTGGACAGCAGCCGAGAACTGCTTCCACTGTGAATACTGCGATGACAAATTCTCTCTTGAGGAGCTTACAGCCGCTGTAGAGAACCAGAAGGCTGACACTCTCAGCGAGGAGACCGTTCAGAAGCACGAAGAGCTTGAAGAGGGTGAGTATACACAGTCCAATGACGGAACTGTTGGAAACAACCTTGTAAAATATACCTGCTCACACTGCGGCTCGGAGATCATCACCGACCGCTCCACAGCTGCGACAGTCTGCGTTTACTGCGGAAACTCTGTTGTTATGGGCGAGCAGATAATCAACGACTTTGCTCCTAAGTATATCATCCCGTTCAAGGTCCCTAAGAACAACTGTATGAGCGCCTTTGCTAAGTTTGCAAAGAAGCCTCTTACTCCTAAGAATTTTGATGTAAACTCTGTTGTAGATAAGCTCCAGGGTGTTTACATCCCTTTCTGGCTCTATTCCGGCACCTGCCACGGAAACATAAAATGCGAATGCTACAATGAAAGATCCTGGCGTGACGGCAACTATGAGTATACCGAGAAAAAATACTATGATGTTCTAAGAGACGGCCAGCTCGACTTTGAGAATGTGCCTGTTGACGCTTCATCAAAGACCGAAAACGATGCTATGGATTCTATCGAGCCGTTCGATTTCAAGGAAATGAAGCCTTTTAACCCCGGCTATCTCTCCGGTTATCTTGCCGAGCGTTATGACGAGGATAAAAAGACCTGTTATCCCAGAGCACAGGAGAGGATCGAGAACACCACCAGAGATGAGCTCGTTAAGACCTGTAAGTATGATAACGTAAATGTCAAGATGTATAACAAGAACACCAAGATAAACAATGTGGATTACGCTATGCTCCCCACCTGGCTGTTCTATACTACATTTGAAGAGAAGAAATACTTCTTTGCTATGAACGGTCAGACAGGAAAGTTTATAGGCAACCTCCCTATCGACAAGCTGAAGCTTACTATTTATTCGCTTATCGGCGCTGTAGGCGGAGGGATCCTGGGCTTTCTGATCGCAGGAATGATGTAAGAAACGGAGTGTTGTTTTTCAGATGACATCAGCACTTATTATCAAGATCACTATCTGGACGATAGTTGCGGTTACAGCTGCATTTACTGTGTACAAGATCTCCGTGGGTGTAAAAAAAGCCGGCGAGCTTGTGGACACGATAAAAAAAGCTACCGATAACGCAGCTACTGTTCCTATGACCATCTCGGGAGCAGAAGGACTCATGAGGCAGAAGGTCAAGCGAGACTTTCCCGGCTTTGATGCTGATTACGCAAGCGAGATCGTTACTTCGGCTATAATCACATATTTCGCCGTGCTCAATGAGCGTACCGGAGCCGACCGGCTCAGAGAATACTGCACAGAAGCATTTGTGCTCGAAGTTAAGGCTATGATAGATATCAACAGCGAGACCTATGACAGGGTGAAGGTACATAAGGTCGCAATGAGCGACTACAGAAAGCTGGACTCCGAGGCGGTCATAACCTATCAGGCGGCTCTTGAATACCAGCCGAAGAACAAGATGCTCCAGCAGCACGTTTATGAAGCAAAGTATGTTTACCACCTTACCGATGACGGCGACAGAGAACTGGCAAGTCTCAGATGCCCTTACTGCGGCGCTCCAATGACCGCAATAGGCGCAAACAAGATCTGCGAATACTGCGGCGGCGAGCTTGCAAACAGAGAGATCTCCATCGAAAGGACATGGAAGGTAAACAAGATCAGAAAATCAAGATAGTAACGGTCATAAAGGCCGACTATATAACTAAACACGAAAGGAAGAATCACTATGGGATTAATTAAAGCAGCTCTTGGCGCTGTAGGCGGCAAACTCGGTGATGAATGGACCGAATATTTCCGCTGTGACGGTATGGGTCAGAAAACATTCTGTATTGCCGGAACCAAGGTCAGCAATGTCAGAGGAGGAAGCAATACAAAGGGAACTGAGTCATATATTTCCAACGGCTCGGTATTCGATGTTGCTATCAATCAGGCAGCTCTGCTCGTTGAGGACGGCAAGGTACATGACCTCGTTGTTGCTACTGACAACGATATAGCAGGCCAGTACAGATATGATTCGTCCGTAG
>CADCFQ010000030.1 GCA_902800795.1 uncultured Ruminococcus sp.
GACAGCAAGCACCACAACTACCACCAACCCCGGTACCGGTGCCGCTACCGCAGCCTTCGGCCTTACAGCAGCTCTCGCAGCAGCAGTTGTTGTAACAAAGAAGAGAAATAAGTAATTGATCTTTTGATATGAGAAAACAGGGTGTTGCAAACGCAGCACCCTGTTTGTTTTTTCCTTATCTGATCCCTATACCGGTAAGCGATTTTTTTATTATATAATTCTCAGGCTGTTTTTTAATATCATGTTTTTTACAGCTCTGGGAGCTCGTCAAGGGTTATCACCTTGTCGCTGTTATAAAGCTTATTAAGGTTTTCGATATCGTTTTTCATTATGTAGGATGAGCAAAGTTTTCCTTTGGAGCATCATTCTTGCTTTCGGTCGTACTCGTACTGCTTTCGGCTTTGGAGGAGCTGTCGCTGTTTGCGCAAGCGGTCATAACAGACATGGTCATAACAGCCGCACAGATAACTGCAAGTGTTTTCTTTATCATAAGATCTAATCCTTTCACACATTTCAAACATCTCACACATCACTTATTTCTTCCTGCATAAAGATATTTACTATAACTCCGTCTTCCACACATCTGACCTCTGAACGAAGCTCTGCGCTCTCCAGAAAACAAAGCTCGGGCGAATCACTTATGATATGCGGCCGGCAGTCGTTAAGGTCAATGCCGTTGTTTTCGATAAATACCCGGCACTCATTTCCCTTGAAGTCTTTTCCTTCAAGAATATATCTTGCAGACAGCGAAAATGTTCCGTCAGCTTTAGATAGCTGGGTATCATAACCGTTGACAACTGTTTCACCGCTGAAATAACTGCCGGCTGCTTTAGCCGAGAAAGGTATCATCACAGCCTTTTCTTTCTGTCCCGAAACTTCAAGCGGCTCAAAGGTTCTGACTTTTACGGTCATTATCTGCTTCAAATTATCACCTGGCCTTTTTCATGTTTTACGATACAAACAGCGTACACTCTCCGGTTTTGCGGTAATGTGCTATCAGTTTTTCAATATCCTCTCTTGTGCAGCCAAGTTTTGCCGCCAGACAGTCGATACAGAAAAAATCCTTAGCGTTTCTGTTCACAAGCTTGCGGTGGATAGCGATATCATCTGCAAAAAGCTTAGCTCCGCATTCCTTGCATGAATCATAAGCACTCATCAGAGCTTGACCACCTTTGCCTTGAACATAACACAGTCATGGGACTCCAGCTGGCTCACATATCTCTCGGTGAATGTGCCTGTCACCTTATGCTCATAACAGTCATAAAGTTCAAGGCCTCTGCCGGAAGAGACGGGAAGTCCTATATCGTAAAACTGAAGTGACATCTCGGCTTTCTTGTCGCTTAGGTTGAACATTCCAATGGCATAATCTCCTGTGCTAAGAGGCCTTACAAGAGCAAACACATTCTCGGGGTTATTCCACTGTCTTATACAAAACGGTCCTCTGCATTCGATATCCTGGTTGATAGAAATAATATCCTTGTTCATCAGGATGTCTCTTGTTATGTCAGTCATTTTTCTTACATCACAGCCTATAATAAGCGGTGAGTTCATAATAGCCCACAGAGCAAAATGGGTTTTATACTCGGTATCAGTACAGCCGCCGACAACGTTGCCGAGCACCTCTGAATTATCGGAGTTTCCGTGCATACCGACCACTAGCATATCCATATCATTATGGCAGTAATTTGCGCCGTAAGGCATCTTATCAAGTTGAGAATCGATTATCCCCTTAACGTTGAACCAGTTGTCTTGAATGTCTCCTGTCGAACGGAACATCTGTGCTCCGGATGAACGTATCCAGTCAAACACATTATCAGCACCCCAGTTGCAGGCCGAAAAAAGAATATCCCTGCCGCAGCTGCGAAGTGCCATAGCCATACGCCTGTAAAGGTTTGCGCCGCTCGCAGCATCAGGCTTATAGCAGTAGTCATATTTAAGATAGTCAACGCCCCAACCAGCAAAGGTCTCTGCGTCAACAAACTCATGCTCGAAGCTTCCGGGATGGCCTGCACAGGTATGGGTCCCGGCACAGGAATACATTCCGAATTTGAGTCCCTTTGAATGGATGTAGTCTGCAAGAGCCTTCATTCCGTTCGGGAACTTGTTCTTATCAGGAACGAGCCTGCCATTATTATCACGCTGTTTCTCGCTCCAGCAGTCATCTATAATAATATACTCGTAGCCCGCATCCTTCAGGCCGCTTTCAACAAAAAAGTCTGCGGTCGTCCTTATCAGCTCATCGCTTATGTTCCAGCCGAAGCTGTTCCAGGAGTTCCAGCCCATAGGCGGAACAGGTGCCAGTGGTTTGTTCATATTATTTCCTCGCTTTCATTTATTTGATCAGCTGATGTCTGCTTATTCGCCTAAACTGTGCAGGGGAGAGCCCCTGATCGTTTTTGAATACAGTGCTGAAATACCCTGCCTCTGAAAAACCACAGGCAACTGCTATATCCATTATAGGCGTGTCTGTTTCAAGAAGCAGCTGTCTTGCTTCCCAGATTCTTCTTTTGCGGATGTATTTCTCAATAGACGTCCCCATTGTTTGCTTGAATATCCGGCCGAGATACTGGTGGGAAACACCGCTTAGCTCCACCAGTTCAGACACAGGCAGATCCCTTGAAAAGTTCGATTCGATATGAGCTAGTACAGGAGTGAGTATCTCATTTTTTATCTCGTTGCCCGGCATCTTCTCATCTATTATCATTCTGTGGATCTCAAGCAGCATATCATAGCAAAGACCGGAGCATCGGAAAATACCGTTTATCCTGTCAGCCCTTATAGATATGAGCATCTTCTCAAATATCCTGTTAAGCTCCTTTATACCTGGATCTTTCAGAACGATCGGTTTGTTAAGCTCCAGCTCTTCAAGAAGTGCTTCTATCCCGTTGCCGTCAAAGACCACCCACCTTACTTCCCACTTTTTCTCATAAGGAAAGTACTCATATACGAAATTTCGAGGCATCAGGTATACGTCCCCGGGCTCTATAAGAAACCTCTGATCTTCAAATTTCAGACACCCCGTGCCTTTAATACAGCACAGCACCTGATACCAGCAGGCATCAAGTCCTTTTTTAGTATAGCCCTGGTATTCAGTTCCGCCGATTCCACGCAGACAGACGGGAAGTCGTTCAGTTTTTTCAGAATACGGATAAATATTTGTCTCGACAGGTGCAGACATCTATATCACCTCGGGTTTATTATACCCTATCAGTTTCAATTTGTCAACAACTAATTTTAAATATTGAAATCATGTAAACGTTACACCGCACGCAAATACGATAGTTTTAGATATCACATTAAAGATTTGAAACAAAGCGTTTCTCTATTTCAAATTGACAAATCTGCAAATATCTGCTAATCTTTTATAAAGGAAAAATGTATCGGCCTTTAAGGAGGTTACGTTATGAAGAGCAAAAAGATAATGGCGTTTACTTCGGCTGTTTGCCTTATGCTTGGCTGTGGCGTTTCGGCCAGCGGCGAAGCGGGAAGCGCTAAAACCGTAAATATAACGATCGATACCGCTAAGGACAGAAAGGCTATCTCGCCCTATATCTATGGTGTAAATGCAGAGATAATGGAGCGTAATGTTAAGCCCGGATCCGTCCGTGCAGGCGGCAACCGCTACACTGCTTACAACTGGGAAAACAACGCTTCAAATGCTGGTTCAGACTGGAAGAATATGAGCGATAATTATTTTCAGCAGTCGGTAGATCAGAGCATAAAGGACACTCCCGGATGTGCGGCTATAAAGCTCAATGAGGTATGCAAGCAAAAGGATGCCTACTCATTGATGACTCTTCAGCTCGCAGGTTATGTTTCTGCTGATATGGACGGCGAGGTCTCAAAGGATCAGGCAGCACCCTCTGATCGCTGGAAAAAGGCAGAGCTCGTAAAGGGCAGTGACTTCACAACGCAGCCCGATGTTAATGATGACACTGTTTATATGGATGAGTTTGTCAACTATCTGGTCAAGACTCTCGGAAACTCGAAGAGCGGCGGCATAAACGGCTATTCGCTCGATAACGAGCCCGGTCTCTGGACACACACACATTCTCTTATCCATCCGAAGCAGACAAGCTGTGAGGAGATAGTTGATAAGTCTGTGACAATGGCGAAAGCCGTCAAGGAAATAGATCCCGGTGCTGATGTTTTCGGGCCTGCGCTTTTCGGCTATGGAGCATTTACAAACTTTGCAGGAGCAGGTGACTGGAACGCCATCAGTCAGGACAACCCCGATTATAAATGGTTCATCGACTATTATCTCGATGAGATGAAAAAGGCTGAGGATGATTGCGGGACGAGGCTTCTCGATGTGCTTGATGTTCACTTCTACACCGAGGCAAAGGGCGCCTGCGGCGAGCGTTACTGCAATCACTTTAACGATCCTGACTGCGTTTATAACAAGCTGAACGCTACCCGAAGCCTCTGGGACGACACCTATACAGAGGACAGCTGGATAACCGACACCGGTGCAGAGTTTCTGCCTATCCTTCCGGCGCTGAAAGAATCAATAGATACCTATTATCCCGGAACAAAGATAGCTATCACAGAGTATGATTTCGGAGGGCCTTACGATGTCTGCGGAGCGATCGCCGAGGCTGACGCTCTTGGGATCTTTGCACAGAATGAAGTATACTGTGCAAACCTCTTCACAATGGACGCACAGTATCAGCTGGCAGCAATAAACCTTTACCGCAACTATGACGGGAATGGCTCTGCCTTCGGAGATACTCTCGTATCCTGTGTCAGTGACGATATAGAAACATCGACAGCTTATGCCGCAATAAACGGAGATAATGAAGACGTCATCACTCTTGTAGTAACAAACAAGGCATTCAGCGATAAGACCACCGCAAATATCGACCTTGGCAGCGAATACAAATATGCTCACCTTTATGGGATAAACAGCATGGCTGCCGACATATTTGATATGACGGATTCAAACTCTGCCGTAACTATTTCAGGGGACAAGATATCCCTAGAAATGGAACCGAGAACAGTTTCGCTGCTGGTTATCGCTAAGGATAAAGACGCCCTGACCAAATCTGCGGCTAATGATAGCAGCATTTCAAAGGCTGAAGAAGAGAAATCCAAAGTAAGCAAGCTTGCATTGTTTGCAGGTATCGGCGGAGCAGCAGCTTTGTGCTTAGGCGGTGCGGCATACGGACTTAAAAAGAAAAAGAGAAGCTAAATAAAAAACGGGGCTGTTGCAGCACCGGATAAAAAAAGAGAGCTTCGCACACCAAAAAGGTAGTGCAAAGCTCTTCTTTTTGTGGTATAATATAATTGCAAAAACATTAAAACTAACGAAAGGATTGTACCACAAAAATGAGAAACTGTCAAGTCCGCTTAAGCATGAATTATGATGTGTACATTGAAGATCACGAACAGGTCAGGCTGCTCAACGAAGTGATGGCTGATTCATATATTCGCTCCGCTGATACCGCAGCGCACTTTCAAAATTGATTATGCCGTTGATTCTGCGCACTCAACAGTCTTCATATGTCAGTGTAAAGATATCTCCACGTATGATATAGAGATCGTTTGCATCATGTGCAGGATGTGCCAAATAATCCCCGATAGTTCCGTACATATAATTCTCCTGATCCCAGAGAGAATAGAGCTTTGTGAAATTATCCAGTTTCACAGCAAGGATCTCGCCGTTTGCAGATGCCTTGCACCCGTGCAGATAGTCCACAAGCTGTTTCCCTGTCCGATTTTGACCGACCCTTGCTGTTGGGGGATAATAATAAGCGGACACATCAGGTGAGCCCTCACACGTGACATATTTTTTCTCGAATTTCTCACGCTTGATAGGGTAGACCTCTCCGATCAGACCGACCATCAGATAGATGTCCGGATCGGGCGACAAAGTGATATCGCCCTCCAGCATTCGGATATGTATATCTTCTCCGTCCGGAGAGAGTAATGCTGTTGGGATATAACCCAGAATAATATCTTTTTTCCGAAAGTGTTTTGCACCGGAAAAATCGGGATGATCCCTGCCTGCAAAAATGACATCGGGTTTTGTAAAGAAATCCCGTATGCGGTCTGCAATAAAATCCATGATCTCCTTTGGCAGCGAACTTTGATAGTCAATACAGCCGCCTGCTTTGTTGTCATGTCCGCCGCCTCCGCCGTATCCGTGGGTTATGAATGCAGCAAGATCAGGCGCTTTGACAGAATTGGTACAGGTGCGTACAGAGATCTTGTATCCGGTATGATACGGGCAGCAGACAACGCACTCTGAAACCATATCGACCTGGATAAGCGTATCGGAGATGATGCCGAGAAGATTCGGGTCGCAGCTGTCTGCAATGGTATAAGCGCTCTGCTGCTTCGGGAGAGAGGGGTCATCCGATATTGCAGATCTATCGGGATGAGGGGCGTATCTGCAATCGCTTAGTGCCTTGCCGATGATGCTGAGTTCCTCCTCTGTCAGGTTGGTATTCACAAGCAGCCGGATAAGCGCCTGATTATAGTCTGCGGTATCACGAAGCTCACGGTCTATCGGCGAACTGATCTCTGAAAGTCCGACCGTGTCCATATATAATCCGTAATAGAGTGCTGTTGCGACGTCCTGATCCTCGTTGATGTCATAGCCTATTTCCTTGAACAGCTCATAGATAACAGTCGCACAGCTTCCGTAATTCTCCTTGATGACAGAATGCTTAGGAACAGCCTTTCCCTTCGGGATCCTGTGGTGGTCGATGACAATTACGTTTTCCGCTGCAAAACAGCCTACATTTCCTTCTCCGTGAAAGCAGTCGACCGTGATCAGAAGCTGAGGCAAAGCCCCGTTTTCATTTATACTTTTCACATGGCTGACCTGAATGCCTAACTTGTTGAGCATGATAAGCATATTGGGCTTGCTGATCTCACGTTCTCCGGCATAAATAAAGCGGGGCTTTTTTCCATTATTTTCGAGGTAGCGGCAAAGAGCAAATCCCGAAGCGATCGCATCGGCATCAGGATTGTTATGCGCCTGAATGACTATATCATCATAGCTGAGCAGAGCTTTCAGCAGCGGTTTGGATTTCATAAGATTCTATACTCCTTTTCAAATATAGTCAGATCGTCGATCACAGTTTATATCCTTCTGACCCTTAACCTCATTCTTTGCCCAATTCCGAAAGATAAGCCTTTGCATCTTCCAACAGCTGATGCGTAGTGTATATCGGGAACAGACCGATCTTATTACTGTTGAAGTCTCTGATATATACCATATCGCCTTCGGGCGGAGCGGCAGCAAAGCTGTCGATCAGATAGCGAACAGAAAAAGCTGATGTATCCAGTACCCATGCCCGGGATCTTTCCCATACGGCGCAGATACGGCTCTTGTCGGATGAGGCGATGGTTTCAAACAGAGATGCAGAGGAACTGTCGCACGCAGAGATATTATTATTCATGTCGCTCGAAAATTCAAGGCGGCAGCTTCTGCCCGTAAAGCCTTCGTTATTCATCTCATAAAGGTTAGAGTCACGGCAAAGAACAGCAAATGTATCCTCGCTGAGTGCTGCGACCGAAACCGGTTCCTGACTTGTTCCGACAAGGGAAACGGTGCTTTTCAGACTGCCTGTATCTGCATCAAAGAGAGAAACGGTACGGTCGTTGAAAAATACGCCGACAGTGGAGCTGTTCTGCCAGAATATCCGCTGGATCTTACGCTTTACGGTAATTGATGTATCACAATCAAGTGTTATATCCTTATCTTCGGAAAAATCGTGAACGATCAGCGCTGTTCTTGTATTCCCGTCATTGAATTGCGCATACATTGCGGCCTTGCATCCCGAAAAGGCATACATATTGTCTGACAATTCTTTGTCTGCACTGACTGAGCCTTCCTTTTTGGATGCCCATGTCTTTGCGTTTCCGTCAGAGGACACGTACACAATGTTCTTTTCGGCTTTATCCAGATAGAATGCACCGCCGCCCGATGGGATCAGCCCCACAGACAAGGACATAGACTCGGATGCTCCCTTTATTTCTTCAGCCTTTCCGTCACCGAGACTTATGCACATGGTTTTATCCGTAGAGCTATCAGGAGCGGTTGCATTTACTATAAGCTGATCGCTGTCAGTAAACACAGCGCTGTTTATCTTGTAGCTTTCAAGTGAAGTTATCTCTTTGCATTCTCCCGATGTCGAGTCATACAGGAACAGATGATATGTAACTTCTGCATCGGCATTGTAGGTGCCGTCCGGATAGTATGCGGATACGACAGCGGCTTTTGTGCCGTCATTTGTTACTGCGATGACATCACGGTCATACATGAATTCGCCCGGGTCGATCTCTGTGAATCTTTCATTCTGCTTCGGATACTGGATATAGGCAGTATTAGAGAAATCCTCGGCAGTTACATATTTTCCACGGCTGTAACTGCAAAGCGAAAAATTCGTATTGAAAGTCTGTAATCTGTATGCGCAGTTGTCTGAAACGTCTTTTGTTATATAGTTTTTGACAATGAGCAAATATTCCTCGCCGTTTTTCAGCGTGAACATCACGAAGCCTTTTGTGCTGAATGATACATCTGTTATCTCTCCGTCGATGGGTAGATTGTTTATCAGACTGCCTGTTTCATAATCCACAAATGAGATGGTGCAGTTAGTCGTCACAACAAGAATATCATGCTTAGACTCGATCTGATCGGCGGGCATGAGGAATGTCTGCCCGTTGTTGGTGTAGTTGATCGGAAGGGAAACACTCCATTTCTTTTCCGTTAAATCCTGATCAAAGCGACTTAGTTCAGTGGCCGTATCGAAAGAAACGCTGCACGCAGCGAGCAGCGGATCGTTATTGCAAAAACGCAGATAGCAATCGTTCGTTCCTGACGCAGTGGCATAATTCACCTCGGTTTCACAAACGGCTTTCATAGCGTGTTTATCTATCTTATAAGCTTTGAGCATATTGTCATCTTTATAATAAATATAGATCACGCCGTCATGTATCGCTTTGATTTTAAAATCACGTGACAGACCGGATACGTTACTGTCGAATTCCATTTTCACGGTATCTTCTACCTTGCCTGTTTCGCAGTTGATCATCTCAAGATAGTAATCATCGCCCATGACTGACGTTTTGTCGATCAATTCTTTTTTATCAAGATAGATACGCAGAATATAATTCTCATACACCATGACATCGTAGTAAGAAAATGCTTTCTCCGATTTCGGAACGCTCCATTTTACCTCACCCGTTGCACCGTCTATGCGCCATAAGTCCCTGTCGGAATTATATATGTATACATCACCGCCTGTGCCTGGTTCATCTTTGCCGACAGAGTGTACGAAGCATTTATAGATACGGTTGTAAACAGGGCTGGTCTCATATCTGATACTGCCCGGAGTACTCGTATTTGTAAATGATGTACCTGTCTTGTCGGTGTTGATATCGAAAATTGCTGTCAGCTTGCCTGAACTTCCGTCTTCCGATGCAAATTCATCCTCATCGGCAGATATTTTCCTTATCAGCTCGCCTGTTTCGGCATTCCAGAAGTAGACGCCCGTAGCATCTGTGGAAACTATCGACTTGCCGCCGCCCATGAAAGAAAGCTGTTCTACAGCACATTCGTGTTTTAAACACGTCCGTGGAGCAAGGTGCGTATGATCGAACATACCAAGCTCACGGGAAAGTGCATATTCAGCTTCCGGAAGGACCGGCTTGTACTCGTCTGTCGAGGGCAAAGCAGCAACTGCCTTTTCAATTGCAGGGATCAGATCGTTCTCTAAGAAGAGGTTTTCGGATTCTACGGCAAGATGCCCGGAATTCTCAACGAGAAGCGCACTGTTCTTGTTCTCGATCTCGGCATTCTGTACCTTGATCTGATCATTCTGCTTCTGGATTTGCTTGTTCTTGCCGTTAATGGTCACGGCAGCCGCAATGCTGATAATAGAAATAAGAGAGAGAACACCCGACACTCCGCCTAATATCATATACCTTCTTGCAGCTTCCCGCCGCTTTTCACGCTGGAAGAGATCGTTGTAATCACATCCCAGCAAAGGTGCGGCAATACGAAGAGACTCAGTCTTTAGCTTTTTCATTGATTCATTGAGACTGTCCGCAACGATATTTGCGGCAAGAGGCTCGACCTCTTCTCTGACAGTGACTTCCTCGCCATTTTCATTTGTGGTGGTCACTTCGGTATAGGTGAGCACATCAGGAAATGAATTCTCCGGGTCACCGTTTACCAGCAGCGTGATAATGTTGGTGTTTTTGTTATCGTGAAGCTCTCGGAAACGTGTGATTTCCTGCATACACCACTTAGACTCGGTGTATTGCGGTGAACAGATCACGATAAGATACTCTGATGATTCGATCGCATTTTTAATTATCTCGCTGAGATCACTGCTGGACTGTAATTCAGATACATCACGAAAGATACGCCAGTTCTCCTTTTTTATACCCAGAGATTTTGGCGGCTTGTAAGTTTCGAGGATCTTTTGCAGCCTTTCGGCGGCATGCATATCAGGTTCAATATGGCGATAGCTGATAAAAGCTTTGTATTTATATTCCATTTTCTACTCCTTTAAGGATACTCCTGAATTCTTCTTGATCATTGTCGGCTTAATGACATTACGCACGCTACTTCATTCAAGACCGGCAACAAAAATACTTTGCTCGACAGTCATGCAGAACTTGTTTTTCGTTTTTAAGCCTATAAAGTCGGCTGTTTTCATTATACCACATATGATTTGTGAAATCAAGCGTTTCAGGAATTATCTTCCATCCGGCTTCCCGTACAGCACCGCCATGTAAGCGGGTGCTAAAAGTCTCTCCGTTATTCTTGCGAAAACTGACGACTTAGAACTAAAAGATACAATTGTTTGGGCAAGATTTTCAAAAAA
>CADCFQ010000031.1 GCA_902800795.1 uncultured Ruminococcus sp.
CGTGCTTCTCAAAGGGGAAGCCCCTCTTGCAGGGCTTCCCCTCTTCAAAAACAGTCCACCGGACTGTTTTTGAATTCACCCTTTTCGAGCGCCTCCGGTGTTTTTAGTCGGAGCTCCGCTCCGAACGAGACTCTGTCTCGTGCTCTGGTCGGGGCTTTGCCCCAACACCCCACCAGCCTCTAGCGCAAGGCTGGACCGTGCGCTTTTTGATCCTCTGGCGTACTTTTTTGCTTTGTTTAAATTTTTCAGATTGTGTGGTGAGCGTTTTGATCCGGAAACTTCGTAGGAAATTTGTCCTCATTGCCGCTGTGAGTATCCTCCTCGTCGAGCTGATAATCATCAGCGCTATCAATATCATCAATTACGTCGAGGTCGAAAAACAAAACGATGAGGTCATGCAGATGCTCACCGATAATAACGGCGCCTTTCCCGACCGTAAACCCGAGGATGAACCCGGCTTCGATAAACAGCCCGGCGATATGCCCCAGGAAAGACCCGACGATAACGGCTCCTTCTTCGGTAAGAAAAGCATCAACGAGGAGACCCGCTATAAGACCCGCTACTTCTCAGTTACCCTCGACAGCAATAACAACGTGACTAAGGTCGATACCGGCCATATAGCCGCCGTTACCAGCGAGGGCGCAGGGCAGCTCGCCAAAGAGGTCGCCGACGAGGAGGAGGGCTATTCCGGGGTCTATAAGTTCAGAGTGGTGGATAAGGGCGATGAAAAGCTCGTTATCTTCCTCGACCGCAGAAGCGAGCTCGAAACCAACAGGACCTTCCTGCTCATCTCCATTCTCATCGGTGTGTCAGGCTTCGCAATTGCACTGCTGCTGATAGTCATCCTCTCGAAAAAGGCTATCAAGCCGGTTATCGAGAATATGGAAAAACAAAAACAGTTCATCACCGATGCCGGCCACGAGCTTAAAACTCCCCTTGCGATAATCAGCGCTAACACCGAGGTGCTGGAGCTGACCGTCGAGGAGAACGAGTGGACACAGAGCATAAAGAACCAGGTCAACAGACTAAGCGGCCTGATAAAGGATATGCTCACTATGGCCAGAGCCGAGGGCGCTGTGGAGAATATGACGCCCACAGAGTTCGACATCTCGAAGGCTGTCAGGGAGACCGCCGAGCCCTTTGAGACACTGGCGATGACCAACGGCAAGAGCATAAAGCTCGACATCAGCGAGGGGCTTCGCTACTACGGCGACGAGGGAGCTATAAAGCAGCTGACATCGGTGCTCACCGAGAACGCTGTGAAATACGGCGACGAAGGCTGTGAGATAAGCGTGACACTTAAAGCCGAGGGGCGTGGGGTAAGGCTCAGCGTTAAAAACCCGTGCTCCGATCCGCCGAAGGACCCCGACCGTCTGTTCGACCGCTTCTACCGTGGGGACAGCTCCCACGCAAGGGCTGACGGCGAGAAAAAGGGCGGCTACGGCATCGGGCTGTCGGTGGCGGCGGCGATAGTTGAAGCCCACAAGGGCCGTATCAGCTGTCATGTCCGCAGCGGTTATGTAAGCTTTAATGCGCATCTCGGGAAGCTTGGCAGAAGCAAGGGAAAGCAGCAGCGCAAGTAAAGCTTATGCGTGCCCCTCTGCCCCATAGGATGCAGGATCATTGAGCAGGAACGCACAAAAGAAAAAGGCTTTTGTAATCTTTCGGATCTTCTTAGATCATTCAGATGCGAAAAAAATAGAGGCTGTTGCACGAACAGCTTTAAGCGAAAATGGTACCTCACCCCCTTCGGGGTGAGGTACCATTTTCGCACTTTGCGCCGCTGCGAAGCAGCAGCGCAGGATAGATCCTCTTGCAACAGCCCCTAAATTTTTTATGCCTGAAGCTGTCGTTTTGCAGTGCCTTTTTGGTCCTGTCAGTATCAGACAGCCGGCGAAGATCATTTATCACAGCGTCCCGTCACTGTCCGAGGTAATTTCTCATGCTCGCAAGCGAGATAGCGAGCGTCGAGGAATTGTGAAGCAGAGCTGATGTTGTCGGGGCAAGCACTCCTGCCGCTCCCAGCACCATAAGCCCGAAGTTGAAGCCTATAATGCTCCGGTAATTTGCGTTTATGCGCTTCATAAGCGCTGCTGACAGCTCTCTCAGAGTGACAAGACAGCTAAGGTCATCCGCTGATATGGTTATGTCTGCGACCTCCCTGGCGATCGCCGCTCCCGAGCTTATCGCAACGCCTGCATCAGCTTCCGACAGCGCAGGCGAGTCGTTTACTCCGTCGCCTATCATTATGACCTTTCTGCCGGCACGCTTTTCGCATCTGACATATTCCGCCTTGTCCTCCGGAAGGACTTCTGCATAGTATTCATCAGCGCCGACCGCCTTCGCAACAGCCTGCGCTGTTCTCCTGCTGTCGCCCGTCATCATAACTATCTTGCTGATGCCCAGGGCTTTGAGCTTTGAAAGAACTTCCTTCGCTTCCTTGCGGATAGGGTCTTCAATACATATCACAGCCGCAAGCACACCGCCTACCGCCAGGAACAGATGTGAATACTGCTCGGGCAGAGCATCAAACTTCTCCTGCTCGCCTTCGGGAAGCTTACACCCCTCGTCCTCGAACACAAAATGATAGCTGCCCAGCACGACCTTTATCCCCTGGATAGAGCTTGCGATACCGTGTGCCACAACATACTCGACCTCTGAATGAAGCTCCTCGTGAACGAGCCCACGCTCGCTTGCTGCCCTGACTACTGCGTTGGCTATCGAGTGGGGATAGTGCTCCTCAAGGCAGGCGGCAAGGCGCAGGGCTTCGGCTTCGTCATTCTCTCCGAAGGTGATCACTCCGGCCACATTCGGCTCTGAATATGTCAGCGTTCCTGTCTTGTCAAATATTATCGTGTCGGCTTCGGCCACCGCTTCAAGGAACTTGCCGCCCTTTATCGTCATGCCCCGGGTCTGGCCCTCACGCATAGCGGATATCACCGATATGGGCATAGCAAGTTTGAGCGCGCAGGAAAAGTCCACCATAAGGATAGACACGGCCTTTGTGGCGTTTCGGGTAAGCAGATATGTAAGCAGAGTGCCGCACAGACAGTAAGGCACCAGCTTGTCAGCAAGGTGCGATGCCCTGCTCTCCACCTCGGATTTGAGCTTCTCGCTCTCCTCTATCATCCTGACTATGCGGTCATATTTGCCGCTGCCTGTTACCTTGTCCGCCTTTATCACACAGCTGCCGTTCTCGACAACGGTCCCGGCATAAACATAGCTTCCGGCTGTTTTGTGGACAGGCAGAGCCTCGCCTGTAAGCGTTGCCTGGTTCACCTCTGCATCACCTGAGATCACCTTGCCGTCAAGAGGGATCATACTGCCTGTGCGAACTATCAGCTCATCGCCCTCGCAGATGTCCTTTATCGGTACAAGAGTCTCCGTGCCGCCGCTTCTGAGCCAAACCTTTTCTACTCCCAGAGACATGGTCCGGGCAAGGTCATCAACTGACTTCTTGTGGGTCCAGTCCTCCAGGAGCTCACCGAGCCCCAGCATGAACATAACGCTTGACGCAGTCTTATATTCGCCCCTCAGCAGAGAAACAGTTATCGCCACCGCATCCAGCAGACTGACCTCGATCCTGCCCTTTGAAAGAGAACGAAACCCTTCCCTCACATACTTTGACGCTTTGGCAACAGACAGCAAAAGCCTTAGCGGCGCCGGCACAAGGCGCTTGAAGACCATACGCCTTGCAAGCATATTGAACAGCCTGTTTTCAAACTCACGGCTAAGCTCTCTGCCGGTGTGTTCGGGAACAAGGGCGGCTGTGCGCTTATCCTTGTAGGAAAACGCAGCAAGCGCCCTTATAACTCTCGCTCTGTCCGTGAAGATTATGACCGCATCGCCTGTGCGGTCATAGACACTGACATCTCGGACATAGGGCTTTGCACGCAGATAGTATTCAAGCATATCAGCCTGATGCAGCGTCATTCTGTTGTTCATGATATGTACACGCATCCGGCTTTTTGAGCTGTGAAGTATCTGACATTTCATCAGCTATCGGTCTCCTCTTCTGCTGTCTGCTCTGCTGTGTCCTCGATGATCTCAGCAGCCTCCTGCACTGCCTGCTTCTCGTTTATATCCTTTGCGTCTTCAAGGATATCACCGCAGCTCTCTCTTACCTTGGTCACGTTCTCCATAACACACTCCTTGCCTCTCAGCGCTGCTGCGGTGGTGTGTGTATAGACCTTCCTGGCCGTCTTGCTGGTGAGCATCTTTACGCCCAGCGTGCTTGCCGCCATTCCTCCTACAAACAATGCTCCTTTTACCCATACTGACATAATGATACATCCTTTCTTTTTAGATTTCTGCGTAAGATCGATCACGCATCACTTACAGTTGAACATAAGTTAGCCTAGGCTAACTTATGTCTAAAAAATTAATGCTCGAAAGCATTTCTGACACTATCATTATACAACGCTCAGGATAAAATGTCAAGCATTGTGACATAAATATCAAATTAAGTTAGATAAAGCTAACCAAATTTGTGGAATAGATAGAAATTCAGAAAATATCCCCTGTCAGCCGTTGCAATTTTCCGGGTTAGTGGTATAATTGAGTTAATGTATACTAACCGAGGAGGACGGCAGTATGCTCACAGAGCAGCAGAAAAAATATCTTATAGCCATATACATTTTAGGACGCAACGGCGGCAGCGTCCGCACGACAGATATTGCGAAATATCTGCACGTCGCAAAGGCAAGCACTATAAAAATGGAGAAGAAGCTCACCGACGAGGAGCTAATAATCAAGGAGCCCTACCGCCCCATAACCCTGACAAGGAAGGGCATAAATGAAGCTAATATGCTGTTTACCACGAGCATTATCATCCAGGACTTTTTCATAAGCAAGGTCGGGCTTTCTGCCGAAAAGGCCGGAGAGGCAGCTATGCTGCTCTGCGCAGAGCTTGATGAGCAGACCCTTGATAAGATCGCAGAGTTCGTACTGACGCAAAAGTGAGAGAGCGCCGGACAAAACAAGGGGCTCTGCGGATGCAGACCGACACTTTGGCAAATTAAAAGACAAACATTCCCCATTCGTTTCAGACAAACCAAAAAGCGATACTGCCATTTAAGGCGGTATCGCTTTTGGTGTATTATTCGCAAGTTACCTGTTTGACTTTCTCTTCGAGACTATCATTGCGGATATTGCAGCGGCAGCTATGACTGTCACGCCGGCGGCAGCACCGGTGTTCGGGTTTGCTGCGGCCGCTGTGGAGACTTTCTTCTCCTCGGAGGAGGTGTCAGTCTCAGAGGAGGTCTCTGTTTCAGCCTTGCTCTCGGGCTTGCTCTCAGAGCTGTCCCCGGGCTTTGCCACATCGGCTCTCAGAGTCGTGTTGTTGACGGGGTCCATCAGGTCAAACTCAAGATACTCGCCGCCGGCCGTCTGGGTGAACACCTGGACAGTGTTCTCGAAATAGCCTCTCTTCAGGTCTTCCTCTGTTACCGTGTAGGTGTACCTCAGCTCTTTGCTCTCGCCAAGCGCAAGCTCATCGATGCTGCCGATGACCTTGCCGTTTACAAACACCTCGCAGGTGCCTGTCCCGTTTTCAAGAGTCTTTGTGAGAGTCACTATACACTCCACCTCGTCGCCCACATTGTAGGGCTTGTCCTGGGGCTTTGCTATCCTGTGGTCAACGGAGAAATAAGAGCTCTCGACATAAGCATGGATAGAGAAGTTGTCAAAATCCGTAAGGTCGGCATTGTTGGTGTTGGGGTTGTCGGTGGGCACACCGCAGGTATGCATGACATCCACGACGTCGCTCCAATCGAGCCAGTCGCCGTCAGCATAAACAAAGCTCTCGCCGTTGTTTATAACTCCATGGCTGAACAGGATACGATCAGGAACAAAGCCCTCTTCGGTTCCGAATTTCTCGATATAAGCAGCCTTCTGCGCCTCATACTCCATAAGACCCAGCTTCTCGTTTGCGTCATTCTTGAACAGGATCTCATGGCTGCCGTCCTCACATTCAGTTGTAACGACTACCGAGAAGGCGCTTCCCTTTTTAAGATACAGTGGCTCTTCAAGCTCGGTGTTGTGATATCCCGCATAGTTTTCCCTGACAGTCAGGCTTGCGGCAAGGGTGCCGTCCGTGGGGCTCCTGAAGCCGTCATCAAGGATGTAGACATCGTACTTGACGGTGTTGTTCGGGTGGCTGTAAAGGGTCCCCAGAGATATGAGCTTCCGGTCGCTGTCGCAGTGATAGACATTCGCATAGGAAGCATCATCATAGGTGCAGGCCTCATACCAGGGAGCCGGCATAACATCGTAGAGATGCTCGAAATTGACACTGAGCTTTTTCTGCTCCTTGTCAGGCACCTTCATATCTATCGTCATAGGGTTGCCCAGAGATTGGTCGTAATAGGAAACATAGAAGTATCCGTCGCCGTTGTTGCCGAAATAGTCATAGGTGCTGTTTATCGAGCCCCAGCTGTTCTTGACGATGAAGGCTCCGTCGCCCTTGATAAGTCCCTTGGGGTCGTTGAAATACTCCTTGGGGAAATCATCGTCATAGCCGACGACAGTTACAGCGTGGTCCGAATTAATCGTACTGTTTACGCTTTCAGGATCCTCGGGATCATACTGATCATCAAAGCAGTAGCAGCACACGCAGTCCGCTTTGGTCTCATAAGGTGTCCATTCGCCGTTTTTGTCGATATAGTTCATATGGCGCAGCTCATCTTCCTGGTCGCCCTGATACATATTCAGGCTGATAAAGACAGCTCTGCCGTTCACAAGCTCGCTCTTGACAGTGTTGAGCACATTCTCGTTCATGAAGTATTCGCCTGTATCAGGGTCCGTATCCGCAAGTCTCTGCGTCATTATTATGTTTTCCGCAGTGTATCCTGTGAACCTGTAAGCATCGTCTACCGACCAGTCAAAATATGCGGCAGACATATAATCACGGACCAGGACCCAGTATTTGCCGTTGCCCCTGTACCAATCTGTGCTGCCGGGGCTGTTTATCATCTGTCCCATAAGAGAATCATCAGAGATGATATCGAGAAACTCTTCCTTCGTGTAGAAGGTATATTCCTTGGTGTTCTCTTCATTTATGAAAGGATCAACCTCGGGGTCCACAACCTCGGCAGGGTCGTTTATAACATCGTAGACCACGACTGCGCCTGTCATATAGATATCATCAAGGTTAGGCACAAGGCTTTCGGCACAGGGACCCTGTCCTGTGGAAAGCATACTCAGTATGTATTCATTGAATCCGCCGGAGAAGAAGTCTTCAAAGATGATCTGATAGTCCGGGTCAGATTTTAGCATCTCGAGATAAGAAGCATAGCGCACACTTCCCTCGCCTGCCTGTGAGGAATAAGGTGTGTCCTCTCCCAGAACGACGCCCACGAACCACGCCAGCTGGCGCTCAGAGAAGTCGAGGATCTGGGACTCGTCACAGGTGTTGACATCTATACCCATTTTATAAAGCAGGCTGGTCTCCATACAGGCTGCTGCGGTATAGGCCCAGCAGTTGCCTGTGTAAAACTGGTTCTTTACGGGAGTAACATAGTTCTTTCCGTCAACATCCCTGAGATCGAACTTTCTCTGGGCGGGCACCGAAGCGTTGATCTCGGGATCGTCCACTGTGTAAGAATAATCCGTATCCAGCATTATCCTGGCAAAGCGTCTGCCAAGCGCATCTACCTTCTGCTCATAGCCGTCATCCGCAAAGGCCGTGAGCGCTGTTCCCGACACAGCACAGCCAAGCATCATAAGGGCTGCTGCTGCCGAAACTATCCTTTTTGCTCTCATATATTTCTACCCCATTTCTATTCATGAGACCCGCTGCGGTCTCATCTTCTGTTTATTATACTATAATATGTCCAAATTCGCAAGCTTTTTTTAACAATTTATGCTGCTGCTTGCGCCGGGTTTGTGTCTGTCGGTCTGAAAGCGCAAAAGCGGGGGCTTTGATGATAATTTGTTTACAAACAGCGTGTTGACAAAAGCGGGGAATTATGGTATCATAGAGCTATATTTAAAAGGCTTTGAAGGAAACAAGTAGCCATTGCGAAAAAGCCGCAGAGAGTCTCCGGGCGGTGTGAGGAGACGCTTTTCGTTCCGGCGAATACATTCCTGAGCCTGCTGCACAGAAAGGCTGTGGGGTCTGCCCTGCCAAATGCAGCACGGTCTGCGCCCGTTACAGCGCCCAAGAGGTCGGAGACTTCTCCGATAAACTGAGGTGGTACCGTGCACAATGCGCCCTCGGAGAGAGTTTTCTCTCCGAGTTTTTTTATTTTTATAATTCCGTCAGGAGAAGAAATCTATGAATTTCATATTTGTTGCTTTGGGCGGAGCGCTGGGTGCCTGCCTGAGATATTCCATAAGCATGATACCCTTTCGGGGAAGCTTCCCTGTTCTGACACTGATAACCAATATCCTGGGCGCACTGATAATCGGGTTTATCGCCGGATATGCAAAGAGCAGAGATGTTTCCAGGAATACGATGCTTTTCATAAAGACCGGCATCTGCGGTGGTTTCACGACCTTCTCTACCTTCTCACTTGAAGCCTATGAGCTTCTTGACAAGGGTCAGACCGCTCTTGCGGTGCTCTATGCGGCGCTAAGCGTCATCGGCTGTGTCGCCGGGGTATGGGTCGGTATGATGACAGCTAAGACTGTGATCTGATTATCCGGGCGGGAGAATACCTTTTTGCGCACATCTCCGAACCGCCGCAGGCGGCGAGGGACTAACAAACGTAAATTATTATTTAAAGGAGATATATACTATGACTTGTTTTGAAGAACTGCAAAGACGTGGGCTTATCGCTCAGCTGACAGACGAGGCCGAGATAAAGGAGCTTATCGATAACGGAAAGGCTACTTTCTATATCGGCTTTGACCCCACCGCCGACAGCCTCCATGTCGGTCACTTCATGGCGCTGTGCCTGATGAAAAGACTCCAGATGGCTGGCAACAAGCCTATCGTTCTGCTGGGCGGCGGAACCGCTATGATAGGCGACCCCTCGGGCAAGACCGATATGAGAAAAATGATGACAAAGGAAACTATCAACCACAATGTCGAGTGCTTTAAAAAGCAGATGAGCCGCTTTATCGACTTTTCCGATGACAAGGCTATCGTTGTGAATAACGGCGACTGGCTGCTCGACCTTAACTATGTGGATGTGCTGCGTGAGGTGGGAGCGCATTTCTCGGTAAACAAGATGCTCACCTTCGAGTGCTATAAGCAGAGAATGGAGAGAGGTCTTACCTTCCTCGAGTTCAACTATATGATAATGCAGTCCTACGACTTCTACAAGCTCTACAAGGACTACGGCTGCAATATGCAGTTCGGCGGTGACGACCAGTGGGCAAATATGCTGGGCGGCACGGAGCTTATCAGAAAGAAGCTGGGCAAGGACGCTTACGCTATGACTATCACCCTGCTGCTCAACTCCGAGGGAAAGAAGATGGGCAAGACCGAAAAGGGTGCTGTATGGCTCGACGCCGAGAAGACCTCGCCTTATGACTTCTACCAGTACTGGAGAAACGTTGACGACGCTGATGTTATCAAGTGCCTGAAGCTTCTGACCTTTGTTCCTATCGAGCAGATAGAGGAAATGGAAAAGACAATGGAGGGCGCACAGTTCAACAAGGCCAAGGAGCTTCTGGCTTATGAGCTGACAAAGCTTATCCACGGCGAGGAGGAGGCCAACAAGGCTGATGCTGCTGCGAAGGCTATCTTTGCAGGAAGCGGCGACAGCGAGAATATGCCTTCGACACAGATCGCAAAAGAGGATACTGACGACGGCAAGATAGGGATACTCACTCTGCTTGTAAAGTGTGGGCTGTGTCCTTCAAACGGCGAAGCAAGGAGACTTGTGACACAGAACGGCATCTCGGTCAACGACGAGAAGTTCACTGACCCGAAGGGACTTGTTGATCTCAGCGAGCCGGTAATAATCAAGAAGGGCAAGAAGGTATTCCACAAAGCGTACTTATAACTCACACAAAGGTGCTCGCCGGCAGGGGCGAGCCCCTGCACCGCCGCCCCCACCCATCGGGGCATTGTGCAAACTAGTAGTTTCTCCTACCCTCCCCGGAGGGGAGGGGGTGGGCTTTGTTTGGGCTTTTCAATTGCTCACTGCGGTGCTCGCCGCACGGCTTTGCCTCTGGCGGAATACTCAACAAAGCTGTAAAAATCCGCCAGGGTGTCCAGGGCGGGTCCAGCGCCGACCTGGGCGCTGGCAGGGTCCAGGGGCAGCGCCCCTCGGTCGCCCTCCGCAGAGGGCGAA
>CADCFQ010000032.1 GCA_902800795.1 uncultured Ruminococcus sp.
GCGCTCGAAAAGGGTGAATTCAAAAACAGTCCGGTGGACTGTTTTTGAAGAGGGGAAGCCCTGCAAGAGGGGCTTCCCCTTTGAGAAGCACGGCAGAAGACTACCTCAAACCGCTTGCGGTTTGACGGCAGGTGCGTTTAGAGAGAAAAGCTTTCGTGCGGATAAGAGGTGTCGGCTAACGCCGACGATTTCAAATGGGGGCTTTCCGGTCGCCCCCATACCCCTTCGGTCAAACATCTCTACATAGGTGGTTAAATCCGCCAGAGGCAAAGCCGTGCGGCGAGCACTCGCCCTCTGCGGAGGGCGACCGAGGGGCGCTGCCCCTGGACCCCGCCAGCGCCCAGGTCGGCGCTGGACCCGCCCTGGACACCCTGGCGGATTTTTATCGCTTTGTGCGCTATTCCGCCTTTTCCTCCAGCGAGTACCCCATTCCCCTCGACGCCTTTATCACTACGTTCGCTCCCACAGAGCTGAGCTTCTTTCGCAGATACGATATGTATACCCACACCACGTTTATCTCTGCATCAGAATCATAGCCCCAGATCTTTTCCATGAACCGCTCCGTCGAGATCAGCCGCTTCGGGTTCATCATCATCGTCTCCAGCATCTGATATTCCTTGCTCCCAAGCCGCTGGACACCCTCCGGCCCCGTCAGGTCAAAACTCTCCCGGCTGAGCGTGATGTTCCCGAAACTCAGTACATTCGTGCTCACTTCGCTCTGCCGCCTCGTCATCGCCCTTATTCGTGCCAGCAGCTCGCCCATAGCAAAAGGCTTCGTCAGATAGTCGTCTGCCCCCGAATCGAGCCCCTCTATCCTGTCGTCAATGTCCGCCTTCGCCGTCAGCATAAGCACAGGCACACCGCTGCCCTCGGCTCTTATCTTTTTCAGCACCTCGATACCGTCCATCTTCGGCATCATTATGTCAAGTATTATCCCGTCATAGTTCTCGGCCTTTGCATAGTTGTATGCGTCCAGCCCGTCATAAACTGCGTCCACAGAATAATTGTTGTGTTTGAGTATAGCCACCAGAGCCCTCGAAAGCTCCTTCTCGTCCTCAGCAAGCAAAAGTCTCATAACAGCCTCCCGTTATTTCTGCTGTCAGGTCATTCTCCGTCCCTGCTATGCCCTCACCGCCGTCAGCGCTCAGGGGGG
The DNA here is from genome assembly GCA_902800795.1 of uncultured Ruminococcus sp. GTDB lineage: Bacteria > Bacillota > Clostridia > Oscillospirales > Ruminococcaceae > Hominimerdicola. The sequence goes on from CADCFQ010000032.1 coordinate 1,154, forward strand.
ATATCGCCTGTTCAGCTTAGTTATTCTTAATTGTGTTTTCAGTATACCATATAAACCTTAAACCGACTTTAATACACCTTTATCATAGCATATTTACAGCCAAATTTCAACCTCTGTCATAATACACAAAATTTTCGCTTCGTTTTTGTGCAAACAAATGTTTTATCTTTTAATTTGATAACATTCAATAAATTGTTGCATTTTTACTGCAACAAAGTCTCCGTATACGTCTGTTAGTAAAGGGGATTATTCCGACAAGCCCCGTAACAGGAAAGGAGAAACCAGAATGAAAATGAACAACGAGAAAAGCTTTCTGCTCTACACGGCTTATGCCGAGCAGCTGGACGAGATGACCGACGCACAGGCGGGTCAGCTTTTCAGGGCGATACTGGAGTATGAGAGCGACGGCAAGCCTGTGATATCCGACCCGATGGTAAAGCTTGCGTTCAGCTTCATAGCTTCACAGCTGAGGCGTGACGACGAGAAGTGGGAGGAGACAAGAAAGCAAAGGAGCGAAGCCGGCAAGAAAAGCGCAAGGCTCCGGGCTAAGAACAGCGCTCCATCAAATGAAGAGAGCGAAGAGGAGCCGGAAGCTGTGGAAGATAAAAGCCCGGCCCAGCAGATACCTGATAAGTTCAACAACGTTCAGCCCTGTTCAACAAAACCCGACACCGAAGAACAACTCCCGACAGAAACCGACGAAACTCAGCCCTGTTCAACAGAGCCAACTGTTAATGTAGATGTAGATGTAAATGAAGATGTAGATGATAATGTATATGTTGATGTTGATGACTATGAAGACGTAGATGTAAATGTCGATGCTGATGAGACTGAAGACGGGACAGACAGCGAGCGCAGGAGCGCTCCCGAGGCTTCGCCTTCTGTCGTCGGGTCGGACTGTCAGACGTCAGCGGAGAAGGTCATTATTTTTGACGGTTTTGACGAGAAGCAGAGCGCAGAGCTTATAGCGCTGTGCGGCGAGGACAACGCCAGGATGTACACTCAGAAGATAAACGGCTGGCAGAAGCAGACAGGCAAGACCTGCCGGGACCCTGTGGGGTGGATAAGGCGCTGGTGGGCAGAGGACAAGCAAAGGCTTATGCCAAAGCGCCCGGCTCCAAGCTATGACCTGGACGTCTTCGAGCAGTATGCGAGAAACTATCAGTTTGACCCGAAAAGAAAGGCGAGCGATTGAAATTAACAAATGTTTAATCAATAATGCCCGGAATGTGGTATAATGAATGCAAAGCATTCATTATAATTTATTCAAACGCCCTTGCAGATACGCAAATCAGTAGATTTGCTCCCTGCATATCGGGCAATTATACCATAACGCTTCGCTTATATGGTATAATGAGGATAGTAAAAAAGGCGATCGTAAGACCCGGCGGAAAATTGGTATCTCCCCACGCAGGGGAGAATACCGTTCTGCACACTGACTTTGGCTGCCGCAGGCGGCGGGGGCTTGAAGAAAGCGGAGAGAGTTTAGTTTGAATGTTTCTTGTAATTATGCGCTTTCCGGGTCTCAGAGCAGCCGGATAATAAATAATTTGGAGGACAGATATGCTGAGGTTGTTTCGCTATCTTAAAAACTACAAAAAACAAAGCATCATCGGGCCGCTGTTCAAGCTGATAGAGGCTTGCTTCGAGCTGGCCGTGCCGCTGGTGATGGCCGGGATGATAGACGTCGGCATAAAAAACAGCGACACATCCTATATCGCCCGGACTGCCGTTATCCTGGTGGTGCTGGGAGTGCTGGGGCTTGCCTGTGCGCTGACAGCCCAGTTCTTTGCGGCCAAGGCGTCACTGGGCTTTGCCACAGCTCTGCGCCGTGACCTCTTTGCTCACATAAACAAGCTTTCCTACAAGCAGATAGATAAGATCGGTAGCCACACCCTTGTGACCAGGATGACCAGCGACGTAAACACCGTCCAGACAGGCGTCAATATGCTTTTAAGGCTGTTCCTGCGATCGCCGTTTATAGTTCTCGGCTCGGTGATAATGGCGTTCACGGTCTCGGTGAAGCTGACCCTCATCTTCCTGATGATGACTCCCGTCCTCGGCTTTATCATCTGGTTCATCATGCACATCACGACCCCACGATTTGGGGACATCCAGAAGCAGGTGGACAGGACCAATCTTCTCACCTCGGAGACCCTGACGGGCGCCAGGGTGATAAGGGCGTTTTCAAGGCAGGAGAACGAGACGAAGGAATTTGATGCCCAGAACGACCTTCTGTGCTCTCGCCAGCTTGCGGCAGGGCGCATCTCGGCGCTTATGAACCCCCTGACCTGCATAGTCGTGAACCTGGCTATAATAGCCGTGCTTTATTTTGGCGGAAGGAGCGTAAATATCGGCGGCCTTACCCAGGGCGAGGTCATAGCCCTTGTCAACTACCTCAATCAGATACTTCTGGCTCTTATGGCCATGACTATCCTTGTCACCAGCCTTACCCGTATGCAGGCCTGCGCTTCAAGGATAAACGCAGTGTTCGATATCGAGCCGTCGATCACCGATGGCTCGGAGTCGCCCGTAGAGTGCGATAAGACCGCACCTGCGGTGGAATTCAAAAACGTGTCGTTTTCCTATCACGCTGACGACGACCCTGAGCTTATGGACATAAGCTTCTCGGTAAAGAGGGGAGAGACCCTCGGCATCATCGGCGCAACAGGCTCCGGCAAGAGCACGCTTATGAACCTTATCCCGAGGTTTTACGATACGGACTCCGGGGCTGTGCTCGTTGACGGGGTGGATGTCAGAGACTATCCGCTCAAACAGCTTAGAAAAAAGATTGGCATAGTCCCCCAGAAGGCCGTCCTCTTCAAGGGTACGGTCAGGGAGAACCTGCGCTTTCGGGATGAGTCTGCGACGGACGGCGAGATACTGGGAGCCCTTGAGATAGCCCAGGCAAAGGACTTCGTTATGAAAAAGCCCGACGGCCTGGACACAGTTATCCAGCGTGAGGGCAGAAACCTTTCGGGCGGCCAGCGCCAGAGACTGACCATAGCCAGAGCGCTTATAGGAAGCCCCGAGATGCTTATCTTAGACGACAGCGCATCGGCTCTCGACCTTGCGACGGACGCCGCTCTGCGCCGGGCGATAGCCGAAAAGACAGAGGGTCTTACGGTGTTCATAGTCTCCCAGAGGGTGTCCTCTGTCAGGCGCTGTGACAGGATAATAGTCCTTGATGACGGCCGTGTGGCAGGCCTGGGAACTCACAGTGAGCTTTTGTCAGGCTGTGAGGTCTATCAGGAGATATGCCGCTCCCAGGAGAGCACAGAGGAGGCAGCAGGATGAAGAAAGAAAACTCCGTTTTAAAGCCGCTGCTCGGCTATGCAAAGCCCTATAAGGGGCTGTGGTGTCTGTCGCTTATCTTCTCGGTCATCACCGTTGCGGCAACGCTCTATGCGCCTATCCTTATCGGAAACGCCGTTGACGAGATAGTCGGCAAGGGCGATGTCGATCTCAGAGCGCTCGGGTTCATCCTGGTAAAGCTGGGGATAACAGCCCTTGTCACAGGGGCGTCCCAGTGGCTTATGTTGCTGTGTACCAACCGCCTTACCTACAAGGTGGTGGCGAGACTCCGTGAAGAGCTGTATCAAAAGCTCCACCGCCTGCCGCTTTCCTATATCGACTCCCACCCCCACGGCGATATCATAAGCCGGATAATCACCGACACCGAGCAGATATCCGACGGCCTTTTGATGGGCTTTGCACAGCTGTTTACGGGTATATGTACAATTTTTGGTACACTTATATTTATGATGACCATAAGCGTGAAGATAGCGCTTGCTGTCGTTTTGATAACGCCGCTGTCGCTTTTTGTCGCAAGGTTCATATCCCGAAATACCTTCCGGCTCTTCGCCGAGCAATCGAAGGTGAGAGGGGAGCTTACCTCCCTCGTTGAGGAGATGACCGGCAACAGCAAGACCGTTGTGGCCTTCGGCTATGAGCAGAGAGCCGAGGAGCGCTTTGAACATCTGAACCAACAGCTAAACACCATAGGCGTGAAAGCCACGTTTTTCTCGTCGCTGACAAACCCCTCGACCCGCTTTGTGAACGGCCTTGTCTACACCACGGTCGGCATCATAGGCGCCTTTGCGGTCATCGGCGGAGGGTTTTCGGTGGGGCGGCTGACCAGCTTTCTGACCTACGCCAATCAGTATACCAAGCCGTTCAACGAGATATCGGGCGTTATCACCGAGCTTCAGAGCGCCCTTGCCAGTGCGGCGAGAGTGTTCGGGCTGCTGGCGCTGAAAGAAGAGGAGCCCGACAGCAAGGGGGCGATCGTCCTTGAGAGCGCCGACGGCACAGTGGATATCGACAGCGTTTATTTCAGCTATGACCCCAAGGTGCGGCTCATCGAGGGGTTTGACCTCCACGTCAAAAGCGGCAGCCGAATAGCGATCGTCGGGCCCACAGGCTGCGGAAAGACCACCGTTATCAACCTGCTGATGCGCTTTTATGACCCGGACAGCGGCGAGATAAGGATAAGCGGCGTGCCTGTCAGGGACTGCACCAGAGAGAGCATGAGACGGCAGTGGGGGATGGTGCTCCAGGAGACGTGGCTAAAGACCGGCACGGTGAGGGAGAACATCGCCTACGGCAAGCCTGACGCCACCGACGGGGAGATCATCGCAGCGGCAAAGGCGGCGCACTGCCACAGCTTTATCAAGAGGCTGCCCGAGGGGTATGACACCGTGATATCTGACGGCTTTGCCAGCGTTTCACAGGGACAGAAGCAGCTTTTGTGCATAGCCCGTGTCATGCTCAGCCTGCCGCCGATGCTCATCCTTGACGAGGCGACGTCGTCCATCGACACGATGACGGAGATACGGATACAGCGTGCGTTTGAGAAGATGATGAAGGGGCGCACGAGCTTTATCATAGCGCACCGCCTCTCGACGATACGAAATGCGGACGTTATCATAGTTATGCGTGACGGGCACATAGTCGAGCAGGGCAGCCACGAGCAGCTGCTGGCGAAAGACGGGTTTTATGCCAGCCTGTACAACTCGCAGTTTGAGCAGGATAACGCATAAAGCGATAAAAATCCGCCAGAGAATTAAAAAGCGCACGGTCCAGCCTTGCGCCAGAGGCTGGTGGGGTGTTGGGGCAAAGCCCCGACCAGAGCACGAGACAGAGTCTCGTTCGGAGCGGAGCTCCGGGGTGAATTCAAAAACAGTCCGGTGGACTGTTTTTGAAGAGGGGAAGCCCTGCAAGAGGGGCTTCCTCTTTGAGAAGCACGGCAGAAGTTTTCCTCAAGCCGCTTGCGGTTTGACGGCTAATACCTCCGTTAAGGAACAACGCCAGACCGACCAAATAACAAGCGCAGGTAGCTTTAATACTATCTGCGCTTTTGTTATTCAAGCTCAAATTCAAAGACAGCATAAGTGCTTTCGGATCCCTTGTCATTATCTGCTCCGTGACGGGAAGCATCAAACTCCTGATAATAACGATACTCGCCTGCGTTAAACGAATAGTCGAAAAGCGACAGATCAATAGTAAAGCTTTGTTCTTTATGCGCTCTGATGCCGTATGCGACAGCTTTCCAGCTTTCCTCTTTGTAGGGTATCCTTTTCCACTCACCGTCAACTTTTTTATCCAGCTCCCACTTTTCGCCGTAGCTGAAATCCAGATAGTAATTATCATATATCGTAAACTCGATCTTTTTAGTATCGGTGCTGTAGGTATAGCTTTCAGATGTGATCTCAAAACCGCTGAAAGGTTCGATATCACCTGCACGGCTGGGCTCAAGCCCACAGCTTGTAAGAAGCACTGCTGCTGCCGGCAGCATCAATATTTTTTTCATACGATCACCTCACATTTTCGATCGTCTTTATCGCTATATTCAAAAAGTGTTACTTATAGAGATGTATTACAAACGGAAATACGGATCCAAGCGGAACATAGTGTACAAGGGTATTAGTGCCGTATTGATTATTAAATTTATCAACCTGAATACAAAATACATAGTTTATCATTACATCGCTGTATTCTCCGAGTTTGATCGTATCAGTAAATGTATAGCTCTCGCCCGGCTTGATCGTATGACCATCAAACATGGCATTTACAACAGGGTTTGAGCAGTCGGTCTTATCCGATATAAAAGATATGGAAGGATCAAAATCAGCACTGATCTTATCATCAGAGATGTTTTCGTATGTGGTCGTAAAGATGACCGTGTTCTCTTCATCGTTAACCTCATACGAAAAGCTGCCTTTCAGCTTTCCGTCTAAAGTTCTGATCTCGTGATCTGATACTCTCTCATAATACAGATTAATACATTTCAAGTTATCTATTTGATATACATAACCTTCCCGCGGATCAATATAATCATCTATTTCCGATCCTTCGCTGTCTTCCTGATTATCCGGCTCGGAACTAACGCTTGGCTCTTCAGCAACAACAGACGAGCTTTCTTCAACGGTATTGCTTTCAGTATCCGTGCTTTCGCTGTTTAAAACTATTTCCGAACTATCGGACTTATCACTTCTTGAACTAACAGTTTTATCGGAACAGCCTGTCATTATCAGACCGCATAGTAGAACCAGTATCATTGCGTATTTCATTTTCTTACACCTTCTTTATATAAAGATAGCTCACATCGTCATCAAAGTCAAGTATTATCGAGTACTCCGTACCGTCTTTGACAATATGATCCTTGAAGCCTGTCTTTTTGTCTTTCTCCATCTCATATCCATAGTCTTTTGCGAGATCCTCGGCAGTGTACCCCGACGGCGCTATGTATACCTCCACCTCCATAAAAGGCGTGTATATTCTTACAGGCTCATCGTGTCCGCTGCTTATCCTGTTTCGGGCGATCACAGTCTGCAAAAGGTCGGGTACATTATATACCGCAAGACCGAGACCGCAGTTAAGCCCAAGAAGAGCCAGAACAGATGCGGCAATAATGATCAGTCTTTTTTTCATCGTGTCACTCCCTCTTGCCAAGGTCATTTTTTACGAATAAGTTTCCATATAAGTCTGACTATCATAACTATAAGAACAGTATTGAGGACAACGAAAAACAGCGTAGGCGGGTCGATCTCTATCCAGCCGCACATGGACGTATACGCAGCAACGAAGGCGACCAGCGGTGTTGCCCCGAACACCAGAAAAAGGCGCCTTACAAGCTTTGCACGGCAGCGGCTCCTGTCGGAAATATCCGTGGTGAGGTATACGCTTGAGAATATCACTCCGAGCAAAGCTATCACCGCACATATGATGCAGATATCCACCATGACCGAAACGCTTCCTATGCCCTTCTGCGACAGGTAATCATAAAAGCTGCCGCTTTTGGGCGGTATCTTGTCATCTGCTGCCGGCAGCAGTATATGGTTTTTCATATGTTCACACCTTCTTTATCTCAGTACGTCTACTGATCTCAAGCTTTAGTCTATTATATCACTTACCGAGGAGCAGATCAAGATACCGGTCATAATACTATTTCCCAATCTCCGATATAACCCCCTTATCCATCTCATGCACCGTTTCACACAGTACCGAAATATCCTCCGCCGAGTGCGAGCAAATAAGTATCGTCTTTCCCTGCTCCTTGTATGAGAGCAGATACTCCCTCATATCTTTGACCCCGTCCTTGTCAAGCCCGTTGAACGGCTCGTCAAGTATCAGCAGATCGGGGTTTTCCATTATCGCCTGCGCAAGCCCCAGCCGCTGGCGCATACCGAGAGAATACTTGCGGACATGGCGTTTGAGCTTCGGGTCAAGCCCGACCTGCTCCATGCTCTGCATTATCTCTTTCTTGCCGATGCGATTGTTGAGCCCTGCCAGCAGTTTGAGATTCTTATACCCCGAGTAGTACGGGATAAATCCGGGCGTTTCGATTATGATGCCCATATTCTTCGGAAAATCCACGTCCTTACCGACACGTTTTCCGTCAACCATAATTTCGCCTGTTGTAGGCTTTATAAATCCGCATATGCACTTCATAAGCATGGTCTTTCCACTGCCGTTTCTGCCGATAAGACCGTGAATCTTGCCTTGCTCAAAGCTGACGTTTATATCCTTTAATATCTGCGTTTTGCCGATTGTTAGATTCACGTTTTTTACGTCAATGATATCCATTTTGTCACCTCAGTTATCAATCGTCAGCGTTGTATCATAGCTGTAATTTCGCACCTTCAGCACCGACACGATCATCAGCCCTACCGACCCGATACACAGGTAACTATACGAAAAAGCCATAGTTTTAACGGGTATGCTGAAATAGCGTGTGTAATGTACCCATATGATCGAGTTCGCCATAGGGAACAGCCACATAGCTTCGCTGTACACCGAGCAAAGCCCTGCACCTATCGACACGATACCGCCTGCTATGACCATGCCTATGACCTTTATCTTGAACAGGCAGGCGGTCAACAGTATCATTCCCAAGAGGAACAGATAAAGTGCGATAAGCAGATAGCTTTCCGCCGCTGCATGGAATATTGTGAGCTGATTGTAGAGGTTTTCGGGCAGCAGCTCGGACACGAAATCGCCTGCTCTGTCGGGGAATACTGTTGTGTATTTTGTTGCGGTATCGCTCCATTCGTTGCTCCAAAAGCAGTTGCCTATGCAAGGGATAACCGACACTACAAATATCAAGGCGAGGTATGTAATTATCATCATTATCATCAGAAGTATCTGCGACAGCACCCAGTTTATACGCCCTGTTCGGGAAATGCTCAGGAATGTGTTGTTATCCGTTTTCGGAAAGTCCGAAACGAGTGTTAAGAACACCAGCGGCACTATCATCATAATCATGCCCGAGTTTGCAACTGCGATAAAAGGCTCCAATGCGTTTAGCTTAACACCCATTTCCTCGGCTGCCGATTGCAAGGGGGCTATCGCAAAGTTATACACGAAAACAAGCATTACCGCTATGATTATCATTCGTGGGTTGATAAGCCACCGCACATACTCCGTTCTTGCCGAGAGCAGCACTTTTCTGAAGCTCAGTTTGTGCATAGCTATTCCCCCTTATCCCGACGCAGATTCATAATGATAACAAAGCCTATCAGAGCGGCAGCGGTACATACCGCATTGTATTTGAGCATAAGTGGCACATAGGCACTGTCGCTGTACCACTGGGTTATGTTCTCGGGATAGAACGCCGAGCATTTCTCAAATATGCTTAATCCTTCGGTAGGTGCATCTGTCATATGCGCCTGACTTATCTTGTTAAGTGCCACCTTTTGAATGTACGCCAGCATGAACGGCACGCAGGTGATTATGTAGTGATTCTTTACAAAGCTCGACATAAAGAACGCAGGCAGCACCGACACCGCCCCGTAGATAAACGCTCCCGAAAAGAAGTGCCAAAGCTCCGTCGCCATGCTGAAATTATCCTCTATGAAGAACGATGTTGACATCTCCTTGCAGTCATCGACTGTCGGGAACAGCGGATAAATGATAGCCGCAAACACCGCACAGCCAAGCGTGACCGCAAGCCCTGCGCTTATGACAGCAGAGATGAATTTCCCGATGTAATAGCGCAGCTTGCCCGTTCTGACAATGTTTAAGCGAATGCTGCCCGTGTTGCGCTCGTTGCAGAAAGCCGCCACAAAGGGCAGGGCTGCGATTATGGGCATGAACATGGTGCAGTAGCCCGAAAGTCCGAATTTAATGATGTTTATTCCCGTAACTCCGTTCTCCGCAAGGGTCTGCCAGTCTATGTAGAGGATAGCCTCAAAGACACTGTAATTGATATTAGCCGACCTGTCATAATAGCCGTTTGGGGTCAGGCAGAGGATTGTCGTTACAACTGCACAGGCTATGAAGCCGAGAGAAAATATTGACTTTTTCAGGTCGGTGCGGATAGTGTAAAGCTGTTTCATTTTATTACCTTCTATTTAAACTATTGAAAAGATCCAGATCATGACAGGTCTTTGCCAAAAGCAAACTCTCCTGTAATACAATTGATCAAAGCAATGTAATTTCCCCCTCCTTCTCCTTCACTTACCATTTTAAACTCCCAGCAAGGAGAGGTTTCATAATTACTTTCACCAAATACTTTTTCTAAATCCACATCACTGCTGCTGATTTTAACTTTATTCCTTGCGTTATGCACTTGAACCATACTTATTCCTGTGATCTTGCATTTCATTCTATCAGAAATATTATTGTCTAAAAACATCAGTGCAGATCTAAGCGATATTATTTCATTGTATTCTTCTGTGGTTTGTTCTACATGAGCGCATCCTGTTTGATCTGAGATGCCGGTCACACCATTACAAGACGTTATTGTCACATAGCATTGTTTCATAACTCCTGAAAACATTTCCGAATTAACATTACCTTTATCCGACCCTATATAGCAATCAGGTACCGTATATCCATTTAAACTATCAGTAAAGAAAACCACAATACCGCTTTCACAATATCTTGCAGAAATAGGAACGTAGGCATCAACACCTATGATATTGCAGTAATCTGCAATAATATCCTTTGCCAGATCGACTGCATGACTTAATTTTATATCTCCGTCATTAAATGATATTGTAATATCATCATAATCATATGTAAGATCGATCTTGTTCTCTTTAGAATTATTGATAACATCAACAACATTTGCATTTTTATACCAAATGAAAGTACCACTCTTATCAAGATAGAGTCCTTCTCCGTTTTTATTCTGATTGATCAGACATATGCCGTCATCATTGATCGTGGATAAGTCATTTCCAAATCGGTCAATTAATTTTTGGGCTAATTCCTCGTTTGCTTCACATTCGTGTATTTTCATACTGACAGCCGATGAAGGCAGTTTGATTTTAATTCCTTTTGCTATAGAAATACTGTTATAATCCTCATTATATATGTCATCTGATTCAGTAATAATTTCAGAAATTGTCGAGTATGAAAAGTCTTTATTAAACGCAATTTCTTTATCTTTTCCGGGCTTGTTTAATGGCTCTACATTTTTGGCACAGCCCGTCAGCAGTATTGCTATTGTTAATATCATTATCCGTTTTTTCATGTTATCACCATACCACTCTATCCCTGTTCATCTTCGATAAACCGCTTCAGTCTGTCCTCGATATCAACAAACCGTTTGTCCTTACGCACACGGTCGTATCGCTCCTGTGTCAGCTTGCTTGCGAGCAGTCTTGTGCATGATTTGTTCTCACCATGAACATCATCAACAAGACCTTGAACAAGGAAAGAGCTATGCTCTCCGCCGTTTGAGGTGTCATAGGCAGCCGCATGCTCTGCTGCCTTTTCAATAGCGGTCAGTGCCTCGTCAAAGCGGCTGTCATACATATAGATAGCCGCACTTACACGGTAAAGGTCTGACAGCTCCTTGTGTACGCTGAAAAAGTCACCGTCATCATAGAGCCATTTCAGCAGATCGGCAGCCTTCATAAGATATGCTGCCTTTTCTGCTGCAACGCTCGTCGCAGGGTAAAGGCAGTCGGGGTCTGCGAGCTTCCATATCTGCCTTGCGAGGAACAGCGTCAGCGACTCTATATTTTTCTTCATTGACATATCTCTGTCGGTATCCATCGTTTCATCGGCAAGCAGGATATTTTTGATAAGCTCTCTGCTGCTGTCAATGCTGTTCTCGTGAGCAACCACACTTTCACCACTATAATAGCTGCACAGATTTAAGTAGTAGCGGCAGTCCTCCTTCAGCTTTTCATTGTCGGTCAGACGAATGACCTTGCCGAACAGCTCGCTTGCAACCCCGAGATATTCGATCGTTTCCTCCTCGTCAACATGAGCAAGAAAATACGATTTCCCAAGCTCAAACATCAGCTCGGGAGAATCGGGGTACTCATCAAGCACTTCCTGTATCAGGGGGATATTATTATTGACCTTGTGTTCCACATAGTTTTCTTTTATCTGAGCATTAAGCTCATCTATACGCTGCTGCCGCTTTATCTCGTCCATACCGTATATCTCATCGGTAGACACGTTGAAAAGGCAGGCGATTATCGGCAGCATAGAAAGCGAAGGCTCGCTCTCTCCACGCTCCCATTTGCTCACTGACTGAAAGCTCACGTTAAGTCTTCTTGCAAGCTCGTCCTGAGTCATGCCACGCTCCTTACGCAGCCGTTTGAGATTTTTAGATACATATAGTTCCAAGCATATCACCTCGGGCTTATTTTTATATAATTATACCATTTTACGGTACTACGGTCAATAACTTTATATGAGAGTGATTTTCAACTGTCGGGCGAATTTACAAAAACGGCGTACCCGAAGGCACGCCGAATCAAACCTATTTCTTCCAAAGAGTCTTTCCGTTTATCAGTATCTCAGTCACTTTGTAGGGATCTGTAAACCGGGTAAAGTTTGTATATGACGAGACTGCTGAGCGGTCGTCATCTGTTTCTGCAATAAATCCTTCATCAGTTATAAAGCTATGCTCTGCGACCGAAAATGAACCTGTCACGGTATTTTCTTCGCCGTTATCCAGCCTGAAAGTCAGTTCAACATAGCCGCAGCCGCTATCATCGGGTTCAGCTCCTGAAAGCTCAAGAAAGCTTTTGCCGTCGCCTTTTATAGTGCAGGTCATTCCCGAAAGAGTGATCAGCATTCCATTGTCATTTTCTTCGGGTGTTATGATAAAGTCGTTTTCGGAAATATGTGCCTTGATAATAAAGCTGCCTTCATAGTATTCATCTGCGAGATCATGGCAAAGCTGTTTGTGTGCAGCAAGCTTCTGATTATATTCGTCAATACTTACACAGTTAAGATCAGTAAAGCTGTTCAGATAGTTAGTATACAGTTCATCTATTTCCTCGCTGTACTGATATGAAAACAGGTCACCGAAGCCAAGAATAACATCATATTCCTCGTCACCGATCTTCCAGTCATTACTCATCGTTATGCTGAGTGAGCCGTCATCGTTCAGCTCACAGTTTACTGACTGATAACCCCAGTAAAGCTCCGATGTATCATTTATTTCTTTGCCGTTAAAATAGTCAGTATTGCATGGGATACACATTTGCAGACCGGCTTCAAATCGTTTATCGTCACCCTCGGCAAACGCAGTTCCGTCAGTTTTTCTTGCAGTTACAAGTGCATAGTCTCTTCCGACATCAGATACAACTCCCTCAACGGTAAAGTCGATGTCCGTGAAGGTGTTTTCCAGTATGACACCATTGAACGGCTGAGTTGTACTTTCAAGCTCATGAACATCACCCGTAACAGTCTTGCCGTTATCAGCCAGTTTTGATTTGAAGGCATTTCCGTAATTGTACTGATAAACTGCAAAGGCAGTAAATCCGCACAAGCAGGCAGCAGCGGCAGCAATAACCGCAATGGATATGGTTCTTTTCTTTGTCCGTTTTTCTTTCATATGACGGAGGAGAGAATACGCTGCTGTGAGTTCTTGGTGACGCAAGCGCCTGTTTCAAAGTCAGCAAAGGTGTTTTCAAATTCCGCCGCATCATCTTCCGTGAGTATGCAGGCAAGCTCTTTTCTGACGTTCTTCATCACATTTCCTCCTCCAGTATCTTTCTCAGCCTGACAAGCCCCCGGGATATGCGCTTATCGACTGTGTTTGGCTTCATGTGAAGCTCCATTGCTATGTCCGCTGTACGTTGCCCCAAGAAATATTTGCGGATAAATATAGAAGTATCCGGCTCGCCGAGCCTTTTGAGCGCCTCGGTCAGACGGCTGTGATCGTCGGTGGGTATCTCATCGGGCAAAAAGTCGGCAATTTCATCAATTGATATGCTCTCGCCGTTTTTCATAATTCTGTCGATCAGGTCGATACACCTACGCTCGGCGATGATCGCAAGACACCCTCTCGGCGAGCGTATCTCAAAGCCGCATTTACACCCATGCCGGTAGAAGCCGTAAAACACGTCGCTCACAAGCTCTTCAATATCCTCATTGGTGCATAGGCCGCCTAGCTTGGTTCGGGCTATTTTGATCACATACGCACTGTATCGCTCTACGACTGCAGCAAGCCCCTTCTGCGGTTCGCCTCTGAGCAGCTCAAGCAGTTCCTTGTCCTTCATAGCAAGTCCTCTCATTTTGAAAGCTTTCACTTAGTTAGTCTGAAAAAAAGAGAAAAATCTGACACCTGATACTTAGATTATAGCATTTTAGTTGTAAATATTTCATGAACAAAAGATCGGCGCACCCGAAGGTACGCCGAGAATATCGAAAAATCTTTTTCAAAGTATCTATATGCACAACGGAGTTAATTGATCAGCAAGGTCTGTTACTCCACTTATGATCTATCATTCAGTCTCTGAAAAAGAGGTGTAGTCTATGAAGACTATACATGATCTCAGGTCCGAGATCGCTGACGGAAAGCAGAAGATCACCTATACCAACACAAAAAGCGGACGGCAGAATTTGTTTTCTACTGTCCGTTATTTTGTACATATAATGCTTTGAGGTCTTCCTCGCCGCCTTTGAGCACGGCGACATCGAGGTAGGAATTTGAGTCGTAGTAGCTGTATCGCACACGGGGCGAGTAGGTCCAGAGAACCCAGTTTACGCCGGAGGGCTTTGAGAAAACGCTGTCTATCCAGACCGGGCAGGCGGCAAGCTCTTCGCAGGGCTCGACGTAGGTCTCGTATTCGCTCATACGGCATTTGAGGATGGGCGGCGTGCCGTATTGGGAGGTGAGGTCAGCCACCAGCTCTTTGAGGTTTTCGAGGGTGTTGTCCTTGTCAGGGGAGATTATGCGGTCAAGGCCACGCAGGTCGATGTCTACTGCCGGGGTGAGGCGTCCGCCGAGGCTTTCGCCGACGGTGTCGATGAAATGCTCCGCCTGGGAACGGCCGTTTTCGTCGGGTTCAAAAACGTGGAGATAGCCTGTCGGAAGCTTGGTGCCTGCCGCACCTTTCTTGTTTTCATCAAAGCGTTCGTCAACGTAGTTTTTGCCCTTAGTGGCGGTGATATAGCAAAGCTGGATGTTCTGTCCGGCGAAGCGTGACCACTGTATCCTGCCCATATCGCTGTCGATGACGGGACCCCGGACGGGGTAGTCACGTTTTCTGGGCTCATTGAACCAGACGTAGCCGGTGTAGAGCATAGCGGCGGCCATTATGAGGATGAGGACGATGAAGAAGACGGTGAGTCTTATGAGGATGCGAGCTATGCGGCGTGAGCGGCGGCGTTTGCGGATGCTTTCCTCGAGGGCGTCGGCCTCGTCGTCATAAACGTCAAGGTCCCCGACGGTATCATCGGGGAATCGGCTGTCGATATTTTCTATTGCTTGTTTATCGAGTTTGAATTCCTTTTTCATTTGTCTCCGATCTGTAAATAGCGCACTAAGCTAAAATCATCCGCCAGAGGATCAAAAAGCGCACGGTCCAGCCTTGCGCCAGAGGCTGGTGGGGTGTTGGGGCAAAGCCCCGACCAGAGCACGAGACAGAGTCTCGTTCGGAGCGGAGCTCC
>CADCFQ010000033.1 GCA_902800795.1 uncultured Ruminococcus sp.
AGACAAGAGCATCCTGGTCGATATTCAAAAAGCTGTGGAGCTATATGAATATCGATTACGACAGATATATCAGAACGACCGATGATTACCATGTTGAAGCCGTTCAGAAGATTTTTAAGGATCTCTATGACAAGGGCTACATCTATAAAGGTAAGTATACCGGAAAATACTGTACTCCCTGCGAGAGCTTCTGGACCGAGAGCCAGCTCGATGAAAATGGCTGCTGCCCCGAGTGTCACAGACCTGTGGTCGAGGCTGAGGAGGAGGCCTATTTCTTCAAAATGGCGCCTTTTGCCGAAAGGATAGAGAAGCTGCTCCTTGAGACAGATTACCTCAGACCAAAGTACAGGGCACAGGAGCTTGTAAACAACTTTATCAAGCCCGGTCTTGAGGATCTCTGCGTTTCAAGGACCTCGTTCAAGTGGGGCATCCCTGTTACCTTTGATGAGAAGCACGTTGTATATGTATGGATAGATGCTCTCTCCAACTATATCACAGCTCTTGGATATGATAGCGGCACCTATGATGATTTTGATAAATTCTGGCCTGCGGATGTCCACATGGTAGCTAAGGACATTATGAGATTCCACGCTATCATCTGGCCGGCAATGCTTATGGCTCTTGACCTGCCGCTGCCAAAGCATCTTGCCGTACACGGCTGGATAACATTCCAGAGCAAGACCGGCGAGGCACAGAAGATGTCCAAGTCTCTTGGTAATGTAGTCGACCCGTTCATGCTTGGCGAGCGCTATGGCGTTGATGCTATCAGATACCATATCCTGCGTGAGATGGCTCTTGGCGCTGACAGCGCTTTCTCAAATGAGATAATGATAAACCGTATAAATTCAGATCTTGCCAACGGCTTCGGAAACCTCGTTTCAAGAACTGTTGCTATGGCTGATAAGTATTTCGGCGGTGTTCTTCCCAAGGAACGTGAGGAAGGCGAATTCGATGCTTCTCTCAAAGAGAGCGTGCTTTCTCTTCGTGACAGAGTAGATACCTGCATAGATGAGACTCGCCTTAAAAATGCTCTTGAAGAGATCTTTACCGTTGTTGACAGGGCAAACAAGTATATCGATGAGACTGAGCCATGGAAGCTTGGAAAGGACGAAACTAAGAAGGCAAGACTTGCATCTGTTCTCTATAATCTGCTTGAAGCTGTTCGTGTTATCTCGACACTGCTTTCGCCCTTTATGCCTACGACTATGCCCAAGGTATGGGAGCAGATAGGTGCTTCCGCTGATGATGCGACTTATGAAAATGCCGGCAAGTTCGGCGTTCTTCCTGCTGATGTTACTGTTCATAAGGGCGCTATCCTTTTCCCGAGGATAGATATGGAAAAGGAGATAGAAGAGCTCAACGCTATAATCGAGAAGAATATGGCAGAGGCTAAGGCTAAGCTTTCGGATGCTGAGAAGGGAAGTGATTTCACTCCTGATGCTCTGGAGGATGAGATCTCTATAGATGATTTCTGCAAGTGTGATCTGAGAGTTGCGCTTGTTAAGAGCTGTGAGAAGGTAAAGAAATCGAAAAAGCTTCTTTGCTTACAGCTGGATGACGGCTTTGGCGGAAGACAGGTCGTTTCAGGTATAGCCGAGTGGTATAAGCCCGAGGATCTTGTCGGCAAGAAGGTAATAATCGTTGCCAATCTCAAGCCGGCAAAGCTTTGCGGCGTTGAGTCACAGGGAATGATCTGCGCTGCGGATACTCCTGACGGCGCTGCAAGTGTTATTTTCCCTGACCAGAGCCTGCCTTGCGGTTCCAAGATAAGGTAAAAGGGTCTCGCAGTAAAAATGTAAAACAATAGCAACCCCCTCCCCTCCGGGGAGGGCGGCGGCTATGTTATAGTTAATAACCCGACCTTGCGGGGTGGGGGAGTTATAAAAGCGCCTGTAGCTCAGTTGGATAGAGCGTCAGACTCCGACTCTGAAGGCCGTGCGTTCGAATCGCATCAGGCGTATTAAATGATTTATATGGAGGTTAATCATGGCTGAAAATGTTGAAAAGAAGGAAATAAAAGAGGGCGAGGGCAATGTCCTCAGCGGATTTGTACTTTATAAAGATGCAAATATGGATTGGCAGAGGTTTTTCAAGTTTCTCAGGGATGACTGGGGCATCGAGGTGACAGATGAGGTCAAGGACCATGCTGTGGTTTTCAATGTAGGTGAGATGATGGTGGCTTGTTCTCTTCTGCCAAGTCCTGTCCCTGACAAGGAGGCAGAAGAGGCCGCTAAGAGAAATGTCTTCTGGAAGGACGGCGCTGAAAAAGTAAGCGAACATAATGCACAGGTGCTTCTTGCTATTATGAACAAGTTTGATGCTCTGGATCAGGCTCTGCTTTTTGCAAAGGTGGCTTCCTGCCTGCTCAAGCTTGATAACGCAATAGGTATTTACAAGGCGCCTACCTGCTATGAGAAGCAGTTCTACATCAATTTTGCAAATTCGATAAAGGATGACGCACTTCCTATGCCTATCCTTATCCACGCAGGTATGTATCTGGCCAAGTCAGGTCTTTGCGCATATACATCAGGACTCAGGGTGCTGGGTTACGAGGAGATGGAAGTCGTGAACAGCCAGCTCCAGCCCGATCAGGTCATCGGTATGCTCTATGCGATAAGTGAGTATGTCGTTTCCGAGGAGGTGACCCTTAAGGACGGCGAGACTATCGGCTTTACAGACGAGCAGAAGATACCTATCGCTGTATCCAAGGGCGTCAGCGTTGAGGGCGAGACTATAAAGATAGGTCTCTGATGGGATAATAGTATATTTTTTGCAGGGCTGTCCGGTCAGTAGTCGGGCAGCCGTTGTTTATGTTGCACATAAAAGTTAAGGAAAGATTGTGCATAATTTTCCACTTGAAATTAACATAAAACAGTAGAAATTTTGGTCAAAGTCTGTTATAATAGTTGTATCCTGTATGATGCAGATATTATGTCTTGCTGAATACGGAAAGTTCAAATTTAATTGGAGGTAGAAAACCAATGGCAAAGAAGTATTGTTATCTTTTCTCAGAAGGCAATGCCAATATGAGAGAGCTTCTCGGCGGTAAAGGTGCAAACCTTGCTGAGATGACAAACCCTCAGGGCTTCACTATCACTACAGAGGCTTGTACTCAGTACTATGAGGACGGCGGTATCAGTGATGAGATCATGGCTGAGATCAATGAGTATATCGTAAAGATGGAAGAGATCACAGGCAAGAAGTTCGGAGATAAGGAGAATCCTCTCCTCGTTTCTGTACGTTCCGGAGCAAGAGCATCTATGCCCGGTATGATGGATACTATCCTTAACCTTGGTCTTAACGAGACTGTTGTTGATACTATCGCTGCTAAGTCCGGAAATGCAAGATGGGCTTGGGACTGCTACAGAAGATTCATCCAGATGTATTCTGACGTAGTTATGGAAGTTGGTAAGAAGTATTTTGAAGAGCTTATCGACGAGATGAAGGATAAGAAGGGCGTTAAGCAGGACGTTGAGCTCGACGCTGACGACCTGAAGGAGCTTGCTGGTCAGTTCAAGGCTGAGTATAAGGCTAAGATCGGCAGCGATTTCCCTGATGATCCTAAGGAGCAGCTCATGGGCGCAATCAAGGCTGTATTCCGCAGCTGGGACAACCCGAGAGCTAACGTATACAGAAGAGACAACGATATTCCTTTCAGCTGGGGTACTGCTGTTAACGTACAGTCTATGGCATTCGGTAATATGGGTGATGATTGCGGTACCGGTGTTGCGTTTACACGTGATCCTGCAACAGGTGAGAAGAAGCTCATGGGTGAGTTCCTGACCAATGCACAGGGTGAGGACGTTGTTGCCGGTGTTCGTACTCCTATGCCTATCTCTCAGATGGCTGAAACATTCCCCGAGGCTTTCGAGCAGTTCCAGAATGTTTGCAAGACTCTTGAGGATCACTACAGAGATATGCAGGATATGGAGTTCACTGTTGAGAACAGAAAGCTCTATATGCTCCAGACAAGAAACGGTAAGAGAACTGCACAGGCTGCTCTCAAGATCGCTTGCGACCTCGTTGACGAGGGAATGAGGACTGAGCAGGAAGCTGTTGCAATGATCGACCCCAGAAACCTTGATACACTTCTCCATCCCCAGTTCGATGCTGCTGCTCTTAAGGCTGCTACTCCTATCGGCAAGGGTCTCGGCGCTTCGCCCGGAGCTGCTTGCGGTAAGGTCGTATTCACAGCTGACGACGCTGTAGAGTGGGCTGAGAGAGGCGAGAAGGTAGTTCTCGTAAGACTTGAGACTTCTCCTGAGGATATCACAGGAATGAAGGCTGCTCAGGGTATCCTGACAGTTCGTGGCGGTATGACATCTCACGCTGCCGTTGTTGCTAGAGGAATGGGCGAGTGCTGCGTTTCCGGCTGCGGCGACATCAAGATGGATGAGGCTAACAAGAAGTTCGAGCTTGGCGGAAAGACCTACGTTGAGGGTGACTACATCTCTATCGATGGTACTACAGGTAACATCTATGGTGAGGTTATTCCTACTGTTGACGCTCAGATCGCTGGTGAGTTCGGAAGAATCATGGAGTGGGCTGACAAGTACAGAACACTTAAGGTAAGAACAAACGCTGATACTCCTGCTGACGCTAAGAAGGCTAGAGAGCTGGGCGCAGAGGGTATCGGACTTTGCCGTACAGAGCATATGTTCTTCGATCCCGACAGGATCGCAGCATTCAGAGAGATGATCTGTGCTGACACTGTTGAGGAGAGAGAGGCTGCTCTTGCTAAGATCGAGCCTATGCAGCAGGCTGACTTTGAGGCTCTTTATGAGGCTCTTGAGGGTTGCCCTGTTACTATCAGATTCCTCGATCCTCCGCTTCACGAGTTCGTACCTACTGAAGAGGCTGACATCAAGGCTCTTGCTGACGCTCAGGGCAAGTCTGTTGAGGCTATCAAGTCCATTATCGATGGTCTCCACGAGTTCAACCCGATGATGGGTCACCGTGGCTGCCGTCTTGCAGTTACATATCCTGAGATCGCAGCAATGCAGACCAGAGCCGTTATCAAGGCTGCTATCAATGTTCAGAAGGCACACGCTGACTGGAACGTTAAGCCTGAGATAATGATCCCGCTGGTTGGCGATGTTAAGGAGCTCAAGTTCGTTAAGAAGGTAGTAGTTGAGGCTGCTGACGCAGTTATCGCTGAGGCTGGCGCTGATCTCAAGTATGAGGTTGGTACAATGATCGAGATCCCGAGAGCTGCTCTTACAGCTGACGAGATCGCAGCTAACGCTGATTTCTTCTGCTTCGGAACTAACGACCTGACACAGATGACCTATGGCTTCTCGAGAGACGATGCCGGCAAGTTCCTTGGCGCTTATTATGACAAGAAGATCTTTGAGAACGATCCGTTCGCAAAGCTCGACCAGGTAGGCGTTGGCAAGCTGATGGAGATGGCTATCAAGCTTGGTAAGCCTGTTAATCCTACACTTCACTGCGGTATCTGCGGTGAGCATGGCGGCGATCCTACATCTGTTGAGTTCTGCCACAAGATAGGACTTGACTATGTATCTTGCTCGCCTTTCAGAGTGCCGATCGCAAGACTTGCTGCTGCTCAGGCTGCAATCAGCGAAGCGGGGAATAAGTGATCAAATTTTGATGCAAATATATTCAAGTGAATTTGAGTATGTCTACCGGCACACCTTCACTCTCGAAGATGCGAAAAACTATTTAAAATCCGCATTTACAATGAGGAACGCAAATAATCGGGAGGATATTACTATTAAAATATTCATCTGAATTTGCAACGCTTTTAGAGCTGTTATCTTAGGGTAACAGCTCTAT
Source organism: uncultured Ruminococcus sp. (assembly GCA_902800795.1). Taxonomy (GTDB): domain Bacteria; phylum Bacillota; class Clostridia; order Oscillospirales; family Ruminococcaceae; genus Hominimerdicola. The sequence goes on from CADCFQ010000033.1 coordinate 5,797, forward strand.
TTTTTGACGTTATTTGCGTAAAATCGTTCTCAACTTGACAAAACTACGCAAAAACGATTTCAAGTTGACATAACCCGTGTTTTGTGATATAATCTGATAAAAAGGCGGGGTGATCTTTGTGGGCAGACCTAAAAGCAGTTCAAGAGAAATAATGCTGCTATTGATCGATCATGGTGTGATGGAACCGCTTTTTGCCTCTCAGATCTATAAAGAGGAAAGATTAATAGAGCGTTTGACTGAGCAGAATTATTTTCAGATATTAAGCAGACTTTGTAAAAATGGAAAACTTAGAAAGCTTGCAAAAGGCATATATTATATTCCCAATTATGATGTGAGCTTCCGTCAGATAACCGATAACGAGATTGTCGAGATGTTTACCAATTATCATAATGGTATTGAGGTCGGAGAAAAAATGTTCTATGATAACAAAATCATGCTGAATAGATACAGCAAGCGAATGGTTTACACTTCTCTTATAAAAGATCGCAAAATGATAATGAATGGCATTGTATTCAAACGGATATGTTTGTCATACTCGAAAATAGAACGGACTACGATAGAGATCCTCGAAGTGCTTGACAATTACTATCGTATGAGTGATGTTGATCATCGGAGTATCATTGACTTTTATCTCAGATTTATAAAGAATTATGACGATAATGTGGCTCGAAGGGTCATAGACACGATAGGTTACTCCAAATCGACTATTGATTTCTTAAAAGCAATACTCGATAAATACAGAATTCCAAATACTCTGAGTGATTATTTATCAAAGAGGTCTAAGTATAAGCACCCAACGGTTGATGAGCTAAAGTATATGGCTGATTGGGACAGACGAAATCTTAAGAGAAGAAAAATACCAAATCAAACCAAAGGTATTTGATTTCGTTTGATTTATATTTTGATGCGGATTGATTTTGGTAGAATGATAATTGTTGTAATAATCTATTTTGAATATAAGCTGCAAAATATCATAATATATCATTGACAGAACAGATAAAATGAGTTATAATGATAATAGATTTTGCGCAAAGATTGCAAAATTGATTATGGAGGCGATATATATGCTTTACGAATTCAGTGTGAAAAATTATAAATCCTTTGCTGAAGAAGCAGTTTTTTCTATGGCTAAGGCTCCAAAGCAGAAAGGTCTCGATTATAGCATTCTGACGGAGAAATGCTCCAAAAACAAATATGAAGGTCTTTCTTCATCAGTGATCTACGGTCCGAACGCAGCCGGAAAAACCAACATCATTGGTGCTATGGATGTATTGCGTTCTATTATCCTCAGAGGTCATATCCGCAACACCGAAGATGATAATTCACCCAACAAGGCAGTTTTTTCTCTTGAACTTATCCCGAATAATACTCTGCCGAATAAAGAGCCGGTATGTTTTTGCATAAAATTTATAGAAAACAACGCCTTTATAGAATATGATCTCGAGCTTGATCTCGGCACCTTTTTGCAGTCCAAATATAAAAGAAAAATAATAAGTGAAAAGCTGTCGGTTGACAAGCATTTGATTTTTAATAGAACTGATCATGTGACAATTGGCAATTTAGAGAATATCAAAAATTATGTTCCTTATGCACAAGGCTTGGGTGCCGATTATGCTAAGGATATACTCGATAACAGCCTTGACCCCGAAGAACTGTTTCTTACTAACGGCTTCAAACTTGTTTTTTCTTCGGAGCTTGTCAAGCTGATTACAGACTGGTTTTTGAAGAAATTCATGGTGATATACCGTTCTGATTCCGTTCAGCTTATAAGAAGGTTTTCCAATCCCAATAAAAGCATGATCTATGTTGATAAGACAACAAATCAGGCGGCAAAGATCTTCGGAATTGGCTCAGGCTCACTTGGGTATTTCAGAAATAAAGAAGACGGTACAGCATTACTCTGCTCCATGATAAAAACGTCAGATAACAATAATGTGGCTCTGGTAGCCGATATATTTGAATCGTATGGTACTATCAGATTTGTTAATCTGTTTCCTCTCGTTATTAAAGCGATACAGACAGGCAGTACACTTGTTGTTGACGAGTTTGATGCATCTATACACCCTATGGCTCTTATGAATATTATAAATATATTCCACAATGATGAGATAAATATTCATCATGCACAGCTTATTTTCAACACTCACAATCCGATTTTTTTAAACTCCAATCTTTTCCGAAGGGATGAGATCAAGTTCACAGAAAGAGATGATGCAGGAAGTCAATTGTACTCTCTTTCCGATTTTGGGACTTCCGGACCTAACGGCGTAAGAAAAAATGAGGACTATATGAATAATTACTTTGTAAACCGGTACGGTGCAATAAAGGATATTGACTTCGCTCCGATCTTTGAAGAACTGATGAGCCGAGAAGCTGAGGTGACTCAGGATGAGTAAAAGAAAGGAAAACATCAAGTATTTCTTTTCCGTAGAGGGAGATACTGAAAAATGGTATCTGGAGTGGCTGTGCGAACAGATCAGAGCTTGCAGTGGTGCAGAATATACTGCTTCTGTTGATGTAATGATAACAAAGAATCCAGTAAGAAGAGTCAAGCGTCTTAACAATTTAAGGAAAATAGATCTATGGCATTTATCAGATTACGAAAGTGACGATCATCAGCATTCGACCGAATTCCAGAATAAAATGGACAATATGCGTGTAGCCGAAAAACAGGGTAAAAGCGTTAAATATAACTTTGGATACAGTAATCTGGCATTTGATCTGTGGATCGTACTTCATAAAAGGGCGTTGAACAATTCACTGTCCGACAGGAGTAAGTATTTACGGTATATAAACGAGATATTTGATGAAGATTTTTCAGGGATGTCAGAATACAAAGAAAAGGAAAACTTTAAAAGATGTCTTAAAAAGCTATCTCTTGAAGATGTGAAAAATGCCATACACAATGCCGAGACAATAATGGAACGGAATCAGCAAAATTACAGACCACAAGAGTATAAAAGGTTTACATATTTTAGAGAAAACCCTTCTCTTGAAATACATATAATTATACGAAAGATGCTTAAGGACTGTAAAGTATTGTAAATATATCATAAAAAACATTTGTATTCTTGATGGGATCTCTTGAACTATCTCATGCTGCAATCAGTGAGAGAAAGTAATTCCCAAATATACTCAGATTGGCTATTTTACGCTGGATCTGGACGAAGCTAAGGAATACCTTTACGCGAAGTCCACAAAGCGTAGGATACTAAGCTGGCGTGATAATGTGTTTATTTGATTAAAAACAATGAGTCCTCACAGTTTTGGCTGTGAGGACTTTTTTGTCTTGTGATAATGATTAAAAAACCGCCAAGCCCTCTGTGACCGTAAACCTTGCACTTGTTCAGTTCGGTGCAGATAGTAGATGTCAACATAGTCCGTCCGCAGACGGTCAAGAGAGCCTTCCAGATGACGGCGTATTTCATCATAGACTTTTCTGCCGAAACCGACAGAATGAAGCATCAGCTTTGTAGCGATAACAACATCATCACGCGCATCTTCAAGCGCCTTTCCGACAATCAGCTCATTATGCCCGATTCCCGAAAGATTTGGGCTGTAGACCTCTGCCGTATCAAATAAGGTACAGCCGTGGCGGTAAGCGTTTTGTATTGCTTCAATGCTGTATTCCTCGGACGGTATTTTACCGTAGCCGTGAGAAAAAGCCATACAGCCCATTCCAACAGCAGAAACTTCAATATCACGCAGTATTCTTGTCTTCATACGCTCGCCTCATTTGAAAAATCCCTTGACACCGCCAAGCACGAGTTTGTTCGTCAGTTCTATGATCTCCTCGACCGACTGCTGTTTACCTTCTTCTACCCACTGCCTGTAAATACCGAGAACCGAGTTGTTGACAAAGTTCAGCAGCATACTTTGCTGATATTCGGGCAAAGCACCGTATTTCTTTGAACTGCTCCAGCCTGCGTGATTGACCTCTTTTATCATACCGCTGCGGATATAGTGATAGGACTCGCTGCCTGCGCAGGTGATCTCCTCATAGGCAAGTCCCTTTTCCTCTGAAAAAAGGAAGAATTCACGGTTCACTTTGTCAAGCTCATCAGGCAGCCTGAAATTTTTGATACGCTCGATGTACTCCGCAGAATACTCCGACTGAATCTCGGCAAGCAGATCGTCAAGAGTGGGATAGTAGACATAAAATGTCTTTTTGTTTATCATCGCACGGCTGCAAAGTTCTGTTACCCTGATCTTGCCGTAGTCCATTTCACATATCATCTGCTCAAACACGCTTTTGATAGAGTCTATTGTTCTGCGCACTCTTAAATCTTCGCTGCCTGTCAGTATCATAGTAGTCCTCCAGTTTTAGTCAGCCGGATGCCATGCTCCGAGGTTTGCCTCCTGCTGTTCAAGCGTCATGTTGAAGAAACGCTTTCCGCAGTCAAGTGCTCTGATCTCAGCCATTTCATCGGCGGTCAGCTCAAAGTCAAAAATATCGAAGTTCTCTTTCATATGCTGAGGATTTGTTGTTCTGGGGAATACGATAGTACCCTCCTGGATATGCCAGCGTAGAATTATCTGCACATTGGTCTTGCCATATTTCCGAGCCAGTTTCGTGAATACAGCCTCACCGATAAGCCCCTTATCGCCGTGACCGATCGGATACCAGCTTTCGATGACGGTACCGTACTTTTCGATACGCTTTTTCAATGCGTTCTGCTGATAGTAAGGGTGGCACTCCACTTGCAGAACAGAGGGCTTGATATCAGCCGCTTCGCAGATCTCCTCAAGCCGTTCGCTTTCAAAGTTGCTGATACCAATAGACTTCACTTTGTCTGCCTTAACAGCCTTCTCCATGTCCTTCCAGGCACCGAGATAATCGCCGAACTGCTGATGCAGGAGAAGAAGATCAATGTAGTCCGTGCCGAGCCTTTCAAGCATCTTGTCGATAGCTGCGGCGGTCTTTCCCTCGCCGTATTCGTGCGGCCAGAGCTTTGTGGTGATCCACACTTCCTCACGGGGAACGCCGCTGTCCTTCACAGCCTTGCCGACGCTTCTCTCGTTCTGATAAGCGTGAGCCGTGTCGATGTGGCGCACACCCATTTTCAGTGCATCGAGAACTGCATTGTATGTTGCTTCACCCTCCGGCACCTGATAAACGCCAAGTCCGAACTGCGGGATCTTAGTGCCGTCATTCAAAGTGATGTAAGTCTGCATAGTAATACCTCCTCAGATAAGTCCGTTATTTTTGAGCCACTTTTCGATCATGGGCTTTGCATTTTTAACTCCACTGCCGGTCAGGGAAAGACCCTCACCGACATTTGCATATTTCTTTATGTCCGAAACGCTCTTGCCGAGCCCGCTGCCCTCATTGGTACAGAGCGGATAGATCGTCTTACCCGAAAAATCGGCGCTTTCAAGGAACGTGAACACCGCCATCGGCATCGTTCCCCAGTAGTTGGGATAAGCGAGAATGATCGTGTCATAGCCGGAAACATCGGGCATCTCTTTCAGCTCGGGGCGAGCTTTTTCTCTCAGATGTGCCTTTGCTTCGTCGATGCAGGTCATATAGTCAGCAGAATATGGCTGCACCATTTCGAGCTTGAAGCTGTCATAGCCTGTCAGCTCGGTGATGTGCTGTACTGCGATCTCAGTGTTGCCAACCTCCACATACTTCATCGAACCTCCGAAATAGTTTTCATCTGCTCTTGAAAAATAAATAACGATAGCATTCATATTAGTTTCTCCTTTGCGATTTAGGTAACTCCTGTTCCTTATGTGCTTATTGTATCATATTTATTATGATAATTCAACGGGCAGTTTCATTTAAACGGTTACATATGTAACGGTTAGCGTGAAAAGGTTACTTATCTATTTGAGAAATTTAAGCATGCTGTTTTCTGATATTCACGTCAATGTGTTTATCTGAGTATAACAATAAGAGTAAGGCAGCCATTACGGCTGCCTTTACATATACTATTTCAGTTTGTTGTAATCCTCGTCGGAAACTGTCTCGCACCATTCCGTACTGCAATCCTCGCCCTGAATCTCAACCGCAAGATGTGCAAACCAACTGTCCTTAGCCGCACCATGCCAGTGCTTGACCTCGGCAGGGATATTCACAATATCTCCCGGATTTAATTCTCTCGCTTCCTTGCCATACTCTTGATACCAGCCACGACCGCCGACACAGATCAGCATCTGACCGCCGCCGCTTTTTGCGTGGTGGATATGCCAATTATTGCGGCAGGCAGGCTCAAAGGTCACGTTGTAGATCGGTATTTGTTCCGTGGAAACAGGCGCAAGATAGCTTTGTCCCACAAAGTAATCGCCGTAAGGATTCGGTTCGCCTATGGGAAATATTATCTCGTTTTGGAACTTGTTCTTATCGGAAACGGCAGGAGCGTTCTCAGCATAAACTTCCTTAGCGATATTGAACACAGCCCATGCGTGAGGCCAGCCAGCATAAAAAGCAGTGTGAGTAATGACTGCTGCCATTTCTCTCTGCGATACGCCGTGATTCTTAGCGTTCTGGATATGATAGTGGATAGAATTATCCGTCACGCCCTGAGACATGAGGGCTACCACTGTGATAATAGACCGCGTCTTCAGGTCAATATCGGTATTGTTCCAATTCTCACCAAACAGGATATCATCGTTGAAATGTGCAAAGTCGGGAGCGAACTCACCGAGAGCCTCTCTTCCTGCTGTCTGTACTATCTTTTCAGTCATTGTGACACCTACTTTCTTATGTACATTTCTTCATCAGTCTATCAGATCATCTCTGATAAAGTTCGTCGGCTGCCACGGTTCGCCCTCCGGCAGACCGTATTTTTCCTTTCCAAGAGCAATAGACTTCATCAGGAAAGTCATATTTCTTGCAAGGATACGCATATTCATAAGTCCCTCAGCATCATAGGCAGCTTCACCTGATTCTCTGCCGTGAACGCTGTTCCAGTAACGACTTGAAGCAATAGGCATTCCGGTTATCGTGAAATACTTGTTCAGTTCATCGAATGTGGAAGAACACCCGCCTCGCCTTGCAACGACAATGCTTGCACCAACCTTCATGGTCTTGTCAAAGTGAGTGCTGAAGAAAAGTCTGTCAAGACAGGCGATAAGTGTAGCATTTGCAGAAGCATAGTAAACAGGAGAAGCAACGATCAGTCCGTCTGCTTCTTCAAACTTCGGTGCAAGCTCATTGACCGCATCATTGAATACACAGTGTTCAAGCTCCGAACACTTCCGGCAGGCAATACAGCCTCTTATATCCTTGTTCCCGATATGACAGACATCGGTTTCAATTTCTTCTGCTGAAAAAGTCTTTACAAGCTCGTTGATTGCAATTGATGTGTTGCCGTTAGCCCTGGGGCTTCCATTTATGATAAGCACTTTCATACTGATTCACTCCTGTTACATGATTATATTTGGTCAATGACAGTTATTCTCTGACAAACTTTTTATCATGATTGGGCAGACCGCCCTCATCACTGACATATCGCTCCACCGTCATGTGAAGATCGTATTTGTCCCGAAGCTCTGTTATCTTCTGCATCATGGGCGATGCGTGGTGACGGTCGATAGCCGCCTGATCTGTCCATTCATCTATCAGCAGAACAGTTTCCGGATCATCAAATGAAAGATAATATTCATACCGCAGATTCCCGTTCTCATTTCTGATCACATCAACTGTTCCACTTGAAGTCATCTCCTCTGCAAAGGCTCTCGCAGAGCCGCTTTTGCCAGTGTATCTTAGATTCACGATAATACTCATTGTATGCTCCTTTTATCAGATACCAAACGAATTGACCCATTCTTTCAGTTCGCTAACAGAAGCATTTGCGCTGAAACGCTTGCCGTCCTTGATAACAGCACTGTCCGAAACACTGGGATGAAGCTCCTTAGCAGAATTGCCCATACCGCTTCCGCCGGATGTTGCAAATAGAATGATAGTCTTGCCCGAAAAATCATAGGCTTCGAGGAAAGTGTTGATAATGGTCGGGGCAACATACCACCATATCGGAAAACCGACGAAGATCGTATCATAGTCAGCGATATTTGCATCTGTATCAGCGATAGCAGGACGGAATGACTTGTCGTTCATCTCCACAGAGCTTCTGCTGTTCTTGTTCTGCCAGTTGAGGTCTGCATTTGTGTAAGGTACGGCAGGCTTGATTTCGTAAATGTCTGCCTCTGCTGCTTCTGCGAGATTTTTTGCCAGTTTAGCGGTAACACCGCTTGCTGAGAAATATGCTACTAATTTTTTACTCATAGTGATTACCTCCGTTTTATAGAATTATCGTTTATTAACCCATACTTGCTTTCAATACCTGAATCACTTCATCATGGTCAAGAACCTTATATCCGCCGTTGAGAATGAATGTAGCGTCTGCGATCCCCTCAATCATATCCTCAGTTGCACCAAGGTCTTTCAAGTTCATCACGAGCCCTATCTCCTTCATCCAATTTTCCATTGCATAAAGGCCCTCATTTGCAAGTTGTTCATCTGTCTTGCCTTCTCGGATTATGCCCCATACTTCTGTTGCAAAACGTGCGAATTTCTTCATACCGTAAGGCATGATATATCTGTAATACGGCAAAGATACCGCAGCCAAAGTCATACCGTGCGTAGCGTCTGTATAAGCACCAACTGCCTGACCGAGCATATGTACCATCCAATCCTCGGACTTGCCTTTGCCGACAAGCGTATTCAGCGCCCATGTAGCTGTCCACATAATGTTGGAACGTGCTTCATAATTCTGCGGATTCTCCACAGCGATACGACTTGCGTGTATAAGACCTCTCATCAGTCCCTCGCTGATATAGTCGGAGGTGTTGTCGTCCTCTCCTGAGAAATACTGCTCGCAAATGTGATTGAAAATATCATAAATGCCTGCTACCATCTGATATTTCGGAAGTGTCATGGTGTATTTAGGATTGAGAATAGAAAACTTCGGCATTACATCATCACCGAACACATGACCTATCTTCTGCTTGGTGTGGCGGTTTGTTATTACAGAACCACCATTCATCTCTGAGCCTGTACCTGTCATAGTCAGTACACAACCTACAGGAATGATGTCACAGTCGGGCTCTTCAAAGCGTATAAAGTATTTCTCCCACGGATCATCTTTGCAGTTGACAGAAACGGAAACTGCCTTTGAATAGTCGCATACAGAACCACCACCGACAGCAAGGATAAAGTCTGTTATGTTCTCACGGGCAATAGCTACGCCCTCGTTCAGCTTGTCGGAAGTTGGGTTCGGCATAACGCCCGATACCTCTGCAACATTCTTGCCGCACTCCTTGAGGATAGCGATTATCTCGTCATACAGACCGTTCTTTTTGATAGAACCGCCGCCGTAAACGAACAGGACATTCTGTCCGTAGTTTTTCATCTCATCTATGAGATAATTGAGAGATTCTTCTCCGAAATAGAGTTTTGTGGGATTGTGATAACTGAAATTTCCTAACATGATGAATACCTCCGTTTTATGTTTTATTTATTCAAATTAAGTGTGTCGTACCACTCTTTTACTTCATCTTCTGACGCTCCCGCAGCAAAACGTCTGCCTTCAAGCTGAGTTCCGATAGTTACAAGTTCCGAGATGTTTTTCTCACTTGTACTAATACCGCTGCTGCCAGACGTGCAGAACGGGATTACTGTTTTCTCTGAGAAATCATAGCTTTCAAGGAAGGCGTCTATAATGCGTGGTTCCTGTCCCCACCATATTGGGAAGCCGAGGAATATTGTATCATAGCTGTCGATGGAAGAAATAGGATCGACTATCTCAGGACGTACTGATTTATCATTCTGCTCCTGATTAGCACGGCAAGAAGCGTTATTGTATTCAATGTCTTCGTCCGTGTAAGGTACAGCCGCTTCGATAACATAGCTGTCAGCATTTGTAATGTTTATCAGATACTCTGCTATCTTTTCAGTGTTTCCTGTGCGTGAGAAGCAAACTACAAGAGTATTGCTCTCTGTGCTATCGGTTGCTTCTGCTGTTGCGTTGTTTTCCACTGTAACTTCGGGAGTAGTTTTATCTTCTTTCGTCGTAGCTGTTGTAGTTGTATCCGTTGTCTGTTCCTGCTGTGTGGTTGTTACCTGCTGTGATGATTGGTTGTTGCTATCTGAACTTCCACAAGCTGTAAACGATACTAAGCAAGTACCTGTAATAATAGAAAGCAGAATTTTACTTGTGATATTCATTAATGA
>CADCFQ010000034.1 GCA_902800795.1 uncultured Ruminococcus sp.
ACAGCCGTTTATCATATATCCGTCTTGTTATTTTCTTTCTTTGATGATACTCTTACTGCAAAAGTAAGTGATGAGGAAATATCCGCCATAGATCAGCAGAATAATGATTGAAGTAGCCGCTATGGATTCTGTCATTTTTTCAGTACCGAATATTTCAAGAAAGTATGCAGCGTACTTCATGCCGAATACCGAATGCACACAGGCGAGTATCAGCGGAAGCAGGAAGAAAATACCTGTCTGCCTGAAAAGAGATTTGGAAATATCGCTCTCGTCTGCGCCGATCTTGCGGAGCATCTCATATCTGCCGATGCTGTCAACGCTCTCGGAAAGCTCTTTGAGAGCAAGTATCGCACCGCAGGCAATCAGGAACACCAGACCGATATACAGTCCCATAAAGGTCGCTATTGCACCAAGACCGATTGCACCATTTTGAATGTCTATCTTCGTATTAAGATTCATATGTCCGCCTGTCTTATGAACAGAGAAACCACTTAAATCTTTTCTCATGTCATTGTATTTTTTCCGGAGAATCGAATCTGTTTCTTTTTTGCTCGTATCATCTTCTGCCTTGTAATTTCCTATCATATAATCTGCGTTCGGAATCTGTCCCTCTAAAATACTGTCGGGGACTACGAAGATGCCTGCATTGGTATGCTGTGCAGAAATGCTGATAAAGCCGTCCTGACATTCCCTGTATTTTGAATGAAGCACATGACCGTATACAATAATATCACCTTCGGTTTCAAGAACACTGTCCCGTATAGCTCTCATAGATTTGAAGTCACACAGCAGAATATATTCATCGTCATTCATTGTAAGCGGTTCTTTGCCGTAGAGGTTCATCAGAGCATTGTAGTCGGTAAGACCGATAAGCTGTTCACTGGCGGAATAATCAAGAAATTGAAACTGCGACTTTACTTTTTCTAAATCAAGTCCACAAAAACTTTCAAGAGTAAAATTTTTGTCGCCATAGGTATAAAATCTTTCATATTCTCCTGTATAAGAAATCATATCAAGCCCATTGTCTTTAAATTCTGATACAATGTCAAGATTCTGAACAGGCTCGTTGAGATTTGCAGAAAGCTCAAAATCCGCAGGGCAAAGCTCTTTGAGATTCGCATTCATGGAATTACGCATTGAGAACGCTCCTGATAACGTGCAAATTGTCACAAACAGCATAAGGCAGATTACTGTCATGGAAAAGACCATAGTATTGACTTTACTGCTAATCTGACGGAACGTAAAAGCGTTCAGACTGCGATAGTACACTTTTTTCATGCTCATCATGACACGAAGCAACATACCCGACACAGACCAGAAAATCAGAAATGTTGATACAGCACCAATTGCGATATACAGTGCCATTATCTTGTATGTGATTTCTCCATAATTCCAACCGACCTGATAATAGGCATATCCGATAGCCGAAACCGCAAGCAGGAATAAAACGATACAAAGCCACGGATTTTTCAGCTTGATCTGTTCGGACTTTTTACCTGACTGTATCAGGTCAATCAGCTTGAAACGGCTGATAACAACACTGTTAAATATCATAACAACAAGATACATGATCGCAAAGCAGATAACGGTACTTACGATTGCATCACCTGACACCATAAAGCGGTATCTTGTCATGTCGGCTTCAAAAAGCGATACTACAAGTGCGCTCATGAGCTGTGAAAGTCCAATGCCAAGCAATAGACCCACACTGAGAGAACCAAGCCCGATAATGACCGTTTCAAGCAGTAAAATCACGGAGATCTTCCCCTTGCCCATGCCGAGAAGAAGATAGAGCGCAAATTCCTTGTTCCTGCGCTTCATAAGAAAACGGCTTGCATAGACGATAAGAAGTCCAAGAACGCCTGCCACAAAGACACTCAGTGCGGAGATGCCCATTTGCAGGATACGGGCGATCTCCCGTTTGTCGCTATCAATGACCGTCATAGCGACCGTTGCACTGACAGTATTAAAAACATAGAACACCGAAACGCCTATGATAAGCGTAAAAAAGTAGATCGCATAGTCACGCAGACTTTTGCGGATATTGCTGAGAGAAAGCTTAAAGAGCATCGCTCATGTCACCTCCCAGAAGCGTCACAACATTTATTATCTTGTCGAAGAACTGCTTTCGGCTGTCCGCACCTCGGCTTATCTCGTTGAAGATCCTGCCGTCCTTGATGAAGATCACACGGCTTGCATAGCTTGCGGTAAAGCTGTCATGAGTTACCATGATTATCGTTGCGTCATGTTCATGATTGAGATAATTGAAACGCTCCAGAAGCATTTTCGCAGACTTTGAATCAAGCGCACCTGTCGGCTCGTCCGCAAGCACCAGCTTTGGGTTTGTAACGATCGCCCTTGCCGAAGCCACTCTCTGCTTCTGACCGCCGGACATCTGATAGGGATACTTCTGCAAGACCTCCGTGATGCCGAGCTGCTCGGCTACATTTCGGACTGCCGTGTCGATCTCACCGGCAGACTTTTTCTGAATGGAGAGTGCCAGCGCAATATTCTCGTAGGCGGTCAGCGTATCCAGCAGGTTGAAGTCCTGAAAGATGAAACCCAGCTTTTCACGCCGGAATTTGTTCAAAGCCTTGCCTTTGAGAGCAGTAATGTCCGTGTTTTCGAGGAAGATATGCCCTGCGGTCACTCGATCAATGGTGGAGATGCAGTTGAGCAAGGTGGTCTTTCCGCTGCCCGAAGCACCCATAATGGCAACAAATTCGCCACCATCCACCGAAAAAGAAATATCATCAATGGCTTTCGTGAGACTCGACTTGTTCCCATAGTATTTTTCAATTTGCTGTATGTTCAGAAGTTCCATGTTAACAGCTCCTTTCTGTATTCTATCATACAGCATTTTTTCGTTTCTGTCGCTGTTTTAATCTTACAGAACATTACAATTTTGTAATGCCAGTCACCGTACATCATGTATATCATTCTTGCCGAATGTGATGATGATCTCGGTAAACTCCCCCTGCACTGACTTTGCTGCAACACTGTGACCGAGCTTGTCACACAGCTTTTTGACGATATAAAGCCCCATTCCCGTAGACTTCCTGTGCGTCCGTCCATTCTCGCCGGTGAAGGATTTTTCAAAGATATACGGCATATCATGTTCGGGAATGCCACAGCCGTTGTCACGAAAATGCAGGACGGTCTTGTCGGGAAAGTCCTCTGCTGTGACGGTAATTTCGCTCGCTTCATATTTCATACTGTTGCCCATGATCTGTCCGAGGATAAATCCCAGCCACTTACCGTCCGTCATGACATCCATATCAAGATCTTCGGTATGGAGCGTGATATTCCGTTCCTGCAATTCCTCACGGTTTTTGACCGCAATATCCGCAAAGGCACGTTTGAGCGAAACGGGCTTTATGATGTAGTCCTTTTCGGCATTTCTGCTTCGAGCGTAGTAGAGAACATTCTCGATGTAATCATCAATGCGTTTTAACTGTTCTGCGTATTTGGTGTTACCGTCATTATGGCACATCAGCTGCACACTCGCAACGGGAAGCTTGATCTCATGCACCCAAAGTTCGATATATTCCCGAAATTCCTTGTTTTCACGGCGGTGCCCAGCGATATGCTCACACATGGATTTGTTGGTTTCCTGCATGACCTCGTATAAAATGCGTCCGTCCAGAAAGTCAGGATTTTCTGTCATTTCGGAGAGCAGATATTTCTTGTCCAGCTCGTCCAGACAGTGCAGGAGTTTATCATAATAGCTCTTTTTGCGGAAATATCCCCACACTTCCGCAAAAATGATCGAAAGCAGAAGTATCAGGCTGACGATCACGATCGCCTGAAAAGATATGCGGAACGCCGCCATAAAGATCAGCACAAGCAACCATGAAATGCCGTAGATCAGGTATGCCGTGAGCCTGTCCTTCAAGTAGTCTGTCAGCTTCATTTCAGCACATACCCCTGTTTCTTGCGTGTTTCAATGGCTTCGGGGAGTCCCAGTTCTGCAAGCTTGCCCCGTAGGCGGCTGACATTGACCGAGAGCGCATTGTCATTGACAAATTCGTCATTGTCCCAAAGTGCGGTCATCAGCGCATCACGGGTAACGATCTCGCCCTGACGGTCAAGCAATTGCTGAAAGATAATCATTTCATTTTTGGTGAGTATCTGCTCCGAGCCGTTTCGTGTCAGACTACCCTTGACAGTGCTGACCTCCACATCATGGTATATCTGTACTGCACCGACCTTTGCTGAACGTTTCAATACCGCCGAGATACGCAGAAGCAGGATCGTCGGATTGTAGGGCTTTGTGATATAATCATCTGCACCGTAGCTCATGGACAATACCTCATCTATCTCGGTGGTACGGCTCGTAAGCATAATGACGGGTGTATCGTTGCTCTTGCGGAAGTCCTGCAAAAGCGTTTCGCCGTTCACGTTCGGGAGATTGATGTCAAGCAGTATCAGGTCAGAATTGGCGGACTTCATCTGCTCCGATACATTAGAATAGTCTGTCACAGCGACAGGCTCATAGCCTGCATTTTTCAGCAAGACAGACAGCTCGTCACGCAAGGCGGTTTCATCTTCAATGATCATGATTCGTTTCATTTCTGGTCTCCTGTTGGTAGTGATACTATTATCATAGCATAGATCTCGGAGTAAATCAAGTTTCATATTTGTAACCTTGATTCCATTGGAATCAAAGTCCGATCACTCCGCTTCTGCTTCCAAAGCATACACAAAGCGCATAACTTCCTGCTTCATCTTCTCATAGAAATCGTCAAGTTCCTTATCAGGCAGACGGTTATCCGCTTCATATTCATCAAGCATATCCTGCATCTGCTTGGTAAACACCTTTCGCTGTTCATCGAATTTTTTTACAAGTGCAGGATCATCAAGCACCTCGGCAGGCAGTTTTGTTTTCTGCTGACCGATATAGTTACTGAGCCTTGTACGATAAACCTTGTATGTGCTGTTATCACGTTCACGCCGCTTTGCATTCTTGACCTCACGCTGATATGTAGCCTGACATACCTCACCGTCACAGCATACAGCATTTTTCATGCCAAGAAATACCTTACCGCAATACTTACAGCTACAAATATATAGCATTCGGGTGTGTATTGCAAAGCTGAAATCGTAGAAGAAGTTGACGAGAGCGGTATCGGCAACGGTGTATATATCGTTTCTGTCATTTCCCCGTATGATTATCTTATCAAAACTGAGCCGAAACGATTTCATTTCGCTCTCAGAGTTGAAGTCGAAGTTCCAGTCATCACGCATAACCTCACGGATATGATTGAACACCTCATTGACATACGCTGTAGTTTTCTTCAAGACACGGGTATTATGGAAAGCTCCTGCCTTGTCTATCTCCTGACGGGCAGAAAGAAAAATCTCTCTCAGCGTATCGGAGTAGTACCGTGTGAAGAAATTGAAGCTGTTCAGGCGGTTATCATCAAACCGTTCCAATATCTCACGGAATATCGCACCCCTGCCATTGATTGCTTCTATCAGTTCATCAGTCAGCTGCTCATAGTCCAGAAAGCCGTCACGGAACTCCGTTATGTCTCTGAAAATCTCGTCAAAGCTCAGGACGGTCTGCATATCCTCGGAGATATTTCCCCATAGTCTTTCATCGTCCTCTATGACCACAAATATAACGTTCTTTGCCTGCTCATCAATACGATAGAGCAGGATTTTTTTATTTTCTGCCATGTTATGCTCCTTTTCGGTAACGTAAAACATTGTGTACGTTATGGATATTATAGCACTTTATGCCGCACTTGTCAATAGTTTTCTACATTTCATAACGTTGCTTTATATTACGTTAGTTAGAAAATCAGATAATTAACGTAAATTTCAATATTATAACGTATTATTATAGACTTTCTATCTTTCGTTATGTTAAAATGGTATTGTCAGCAAGAGAAAGATAGCTGACAGCGGAACAGCATAGCCTATGCTGACCGCCACAATTATAAAGTGCTTTATAAAATACAAAGAAAGGCGATGATTCATTGAACAATGAAGCCCAGTGGGTACAGCCCACGCCACTCCGTCCCGACGGGACAAACCTCCTGCCGTTCCCTGT
>CADCFQ010000035.1 GCA_902800795.1 uncultured Ruminococcus sp.
AAGAATCAATACGTTCATTCATTCTTCTCCGTAGCAATTACGTTTGTAGTCTGAGAAACTCCATTTTTCACGGACTATTCTCATTGTATCCTTGTCTTTGACATAGATGTCCGGAAACATTTTGATGAAAAGCGGTGACAGACACATTGTATATGCTCCGACTTTATGATAGATTATTCTATCTCCAGCCGCCAGTTCTTCACTGTCTGCGATTTCAAAGAGTCTGTCGTGTTCCATGCACGTAAATCCGCATATGACCTGCCGTAACATATGCTGACGGGCAGCGTCGGTTTTATGTATGATATCATAAAAATAAGATGTTTTTGTCATTAGCGGATCAATGTGTATTCGGCTTCCGTCTGTAACGACAAAGGTATTTCTTGTTGTCGCCTTTATATCTGTTACCGTTGTAACATAATCTATTGCAGAACCTATCAGTGCCATACCCGGTTCAACTATCAGCGCGGTAGACGCAGGGTCAAACTGCTGTCGTAATATTTCGGCTATCATATCGAAGTATTCGTTAAATTGCGGCTTTGTCTCCAATCCTCCAAAAAAGCCTCCGCCGATATCTACATATTTGAGTTTTAGCTCATATTTCTGAGCTATTTCGATGGCTGTCTCAGCAATAGCACTGTAGATGCAAGGCATTCTTGTTTTTGAACTTTTATGCAGATGAATTCCTGTTATTCTGACTCCTTTTGAGTTAATGGCATCCATAGCTTTTTTCAAATCGCCATTTTCGTAGCAGAAACCAAAGCGTTCTCCGTCGGTGCCGCATTGAGTTTGTCCCGGGCATTTACTCTCAAGGTCAAAATTCACACGAATACCGACCTCGCAGTCTTCGCCTTTTAGTTCATCAAGCCAATCTATTTCATATGTTGAATCAATATTGACAATATTGTGATCTCTTACAGCTTTCAGAAAGGTTTCTTTGCTTTTGGCAATACCATTGTAAACAATGTTGTCGTGACCAATAGATTTAGCCAGTTGATATTCGTCATCCGAAACGACCTCGGCATAGCATCCTGCGTTTTTGAGGTGGTCAATAATCCATAGAAGAGAATTGGTTTTGTAAGAATAACCGATTATATAATTGGGCCATGCTTCATTTAAAGCTGTTTTTAGTTTTTTTATATTATCGTCCAGTATTTCTTTATCTATAACAAAAAAAGGGGTTTTTTTCTTTGTGATCATCATTTTTATTTTGCCGCTTTCCTTTCTTCGTCAAGATAAGGTTCTGCTGTTGGGGAGTCTACAGCGATATCCTCTTTGATGATAACTTTCTTTATAGTTTGGCTTAGTATGCTAATATCATCAGAGAAAGATATGCTGTCTGTATATTCTATATCTAAAGCCAATCTGTTGTCCCAATCTATAAAATTTCTTCCATTTATCTGAGCAAGCCCCGTCAATCCGGGTCTGACGTCATGTCTGTGCCGTTCGCGTTCTGTATACCAGGGCAGATATGTGACAAGCAGCGGTCTTGGACCGACTATTGCCATATCACCCTTGACGATGTTGAGCAGCTCGGGCAGTTCGTCCAGACTTGTAGAGCGGAGCAGCTTGCCGTATGAGTTTAGGCGCACATCATCGGGCAGAAGCTCGCCGTTTTCGTCCCTCTCGTTGGTCATCGACCTGAACTTTATGAGCTTGAAAATGCGTTCTTTGCCTGTTTGGGGGTCTGTTCTTCCCGGTCTGTCCTGAGTGAAGAACGGGTTGCCCTTCATCTTGACAGCTCCGATAACGGTCAGACACAGGAGCAGAGGAGACAGAACGATGAGCGCTCCCGTACTCAGGAAGCAGTCGAGAGGTCTTTTGACATAGCGCTCATACAGACCGGTGGGCTTTCTGAGAAACTCTGCACCCTTATTTTTAATTTCAGCTATCCGTTCGCAAATAAAAGCTGCTGCGGAAGCAGCTGCCGCCAAAATGATAACTGCCTTTGCTATCTTCAACAATGTTTTCATATGTGCTGTTCTCCTAAATAAAGCACCTGCGAATGATGTCGATGACTATGTCCTGCTGCTCCTCGGTCATTTTGTTGTCCGAGGGCAGACAAAGTCCTCTGCGGAAGATGTCCGAGCCGATGCTTTCTTCGTCATCTGCGGTGACGAACGGGAAATCACGGTAAATCGGCTGCAAGTGCATAGGCTTCCATATCGGACGCCCCTCTGCGTTGAAGTATGCAAGCGCTTCGAGTATCTCCGTCGGGCACGACCTTCCGCGCTCATGCGTATAATGTGCTGTCATTTCGTCCCTGACCTGCTCTGACATGGCGTCCTCGTCTATCAGCAGGCATGAGAGCCAGTAATTCGGCTCACTGTTTGTGCTGTCGAACGGATTCAGGGTCACGGGAAGCTCTCTGAGTCCCTCGCTGTATCTCTCATATATCGCCTTTTTCTGAGCGATGTGCTCGCCAAGGTGCGGGAGCTGTCCGCGGACGATACCCGCAATTATATTGCTCATGCGGTAGTTGTAGCCGAGCTCCTCGTGCTGATACCACGGAGCGGCTTCGCGGCTCTGAGTCGACCATTTGCGGACTTTTTCCGCGTCCTCGGCATTGTCGGTGAGGAACATTCCGCCCGACGAGCCTGTTATCATCTTGTTGCCGTTGAAGGAAACGGCGTTATATCCGCCGAACGAGCCTGTCTGCCTGCCCTTATAGGTCGCACCGAGAGATTCAGCCGCGTCCTCGACTATCAGCGCACCGTGTCTGTCACAGACTGCCTTTATCTCGCCGAGCTTTGCGGGAACTCCGTACAAATGCGCAAGGACTACGAGCTTTACATCTGGATACAGCGAAAAAGCCTTTTCCAGTGCCGCAGGCGACATATTCCATGTGTCACGCTCCGCGTCGATAAAGACGGGCTCGCCGCCCTCATATGCTATGGGATTGACAGTAGCGGAGAAGGTCATATCGGAGGCAAATACTTTGCGTCCTTCGAGGCTTCCGTGCCCCGCTTTTGGCGTCCCGTAGAGCCTTTCAGCGGCTGCGCGTATGGCAAGGTGCAGAGCGGCAGTTCCGCAGGAGAGAGCAACTGCGTGCTTTACGCCGACATATTCAGCTGTCTGTTTTTCGATGACGTTGATATTCTCTCCGACAGTCGATACCCAGTTTGTGCGTATAGCTTCATCGACCCATTTCTGCTCCTCGCCGTGCATGGTAGGGGACGAGAGCCATATCCTGCGTTCAAACGGTTCTATCCCGCTGAAACGGGTCTTGAAAGTCGGCTCCATAGCGTTTGTTCCTCCTGCAATAGATACATTAATCCAACCTATATTATAACTCATATCCCCCCTATATGTCAAGCAAAGATACGTGATGCGGGAGCATTCTATAAACGGATTATCGAGACTATGCATCGACTTGGGACTATATAATAAACCATTGGTATAATCCCGCCGTTTTATTTCCCGATTTTTCCAGTATTTCAGCTTTCTTTCACGAAAGCATCATAAATGAGAGTTAGAATATCAGTATAGAATAAGTAATCTCCACATTTCATATAAACCACCCTAACAGGTAAAGCGGCGGTCAGCATTTGCTGAGCGCCGCTTGCCTTTTGTATATGTACGGTCACCGAGCCGTACACAGCCGCTTATTTGTCATCTTCAAGCTGATGATAGTCGATTGTTGAATAATGTTTGAAATCATAAAAACTGTATCCAGAACCGTCAAAGCCGTAATACTTGCAAATCAGGTCAAAATAGTATACCTCGTGTTCACTTTCCTCAGATGTATCTGAACCCATATCGCTGAAATTATTTGACTCAGACATATCATCGTGAGTGTATTCGGTATACGGATAATCAACAACGATTATATTGCTCTTTTTTCCATCTTCAATCTGCTTTTTGATGTAATCGTATCTCAGATGCGCGTAGTAGCAATTTGTACACTGCACATTGAGGATAAAAAAAACAAGTGCAGCGGCAGCAGTAACGCCAACCAATCCGCTCTGTTTCATATGCTCGGAAACGAGCAGAGCCAGTGCAGAGAAGAGCAGCTCGCCGCTCAGCAGTATCCAGAAGACGTATTCGACAAAGAAGCAGCGCGCAGTAACAGGACTGATAAAAATGAACGGTCCCGTAAGCATAAGCGTACTAAGAATGTAAATATAAAGCCTTATCCTTCTGTTCGCATCAAAGAAAATCCAGATAAAATAGGCGATAGAAATGACATAAAGGAAGGCAAAAGCGGTCTCAAAGCCGCGCACCTTCATCGCAGAGTTGAGAAAGCGGAGGTCGCTGTAGCCGGAACAATATATGGAATAAAGAGAATAAAAGACGATTATCGCCAAACAAACAGGAGAATATTTAGATTTCATCGCCATGTCGTGCTTCTTACAGAAAAGAATAATGACAGCGGCGGCAATAATAATATTGATTATCCAGAACGATTTTGAATAATTCGGCACAACAAAACGCAGGGTATTAGTAAAGAAATCGGAAAAACTAATCTCTATCTTGCGATTTCCATAAACGTCGCTTCCTCCGGAAATATCCGAGTATACGCCGTTCGTGAACATAAAGAAAGCTGAAATACAAGCAAAAATGAAAAAAAGAACAGGGGCAATAAAAAACTTTTTGCGTCTGACCTTCAAAAGAACTATTACAGCGATTCCGAGAAACACGTCATAAATTGCAACGTGCTCCACGCACAGACCAGCTGAAATCGCAATAGCAGGGAAAAGTATAAGGCAATATGGCTTGAAGTTTTTCTCCGAAAAGAGCACATTAAAAACCATTGCGAGGTAACAAAGAACAAGGACAACAGAAAAAACGTAATTTGTAAAGCCCGATATCCACGCAATTGTCTCGCAATATGACGTTGCAGGTATCAGAGCGGCCGCAGACAAAACAAAGCACAGCTTAGTGCTGTATGAAATCTTTTCCACATCAATCAATTTAGCAATCAAAAAAACAAACGCAAGAAGGACTGCTGATACAAAAAAGAATCTCAAAATCGGATAATTCACGATATAATAGGTAATTGTATTGGAAAGATAGCGCCCGTTAGGATTACGGAAAAAATCCAGTGAATCAATTCTTCCGATAAAATACCACAGATAATCATCGTCGTTCATAAACATAGAAAGAGGCGAAACAACAGCATAAACCAAGGCGAGAATATACGGAATTATCTGAAAAATGCGCCTGTTGGCATTTGAAATACTGTTCATAAACCCTCCTACGCAAAAAACTCCACCCATTTGGGTGGAGTATATTTTGTGCTGGCACAGATCTACTTTCCCGGGCCGTCACCAGCCGAGTATCATCGACGCGGATGAGCTTAACTGCCGTGTTCGGAATGGGAACGGGTGTGACCTCATCGCAATATGCACCAACTCTTAAAAACTGAACAAAGCTAATGCTGAGGGAAAACTCAGTGATGAAGTAAAAGGAAAAGCCCTCGACCGATTAGTATGCGCTGGCTGAACGTGTCACCACGCTTACACCTTGCACCTATCAACCTCATAGTCTTTGAGGGGTCTTACTCTTACGATGGGATATCTTATCTTGAGGTCGGCTTCACGCTTAGATGCCTTCAGCGTTTATCCGTTCCGCACATAGCTGCCCAGCTGTGCCACTGGCGTGACAACTGGTGCACCAGAGGTGCGTCCATCCCGGTCCTCTCGTACTAGGGACAGCTCCTCTCAAATATCCTACGCCCACGACAGATAGGGACCGAACTGTCTCACGACGTTCTGAACCCAGCTCGCGTACCGCTTTAATTGGCGAACAGCCAAAC
>CADCFQ010000036.1 GCA_902800795.1 uncultured Ruminococcus sp.
AGGACGATACTGCCGTCAAGCACAGCAGTTTTCCCAATAGCTACTCAGGCGGTAATTGACGGAAAGGGGGCTTTGAATGAGTGACTATGTTTTTGAGATCGGTGAAGATAACTTCCCGAAATTCAATCGGGAATATGTGAGCATGAATACAAGTGAGGGACTGCGGATCACCATTGCTCTTGTGGTAAGCGGTATTCCGTTTTCAGGTCACTTTGATAAGAACAGAATCTCTTTTGCGTATGACGCTGATTATAAGAGTGCTGCACAGGAGATCATCGCAAAGGCAAGCTCGGAGGAGTTTGACGAAATGCTCCGTGAGGTCAAGGAACACAGCGGACAGGATTGTCTTTATTTCCTGCCGACTGTGGCAAATATCCTGCGTATGACGGTGGGAACGCTCCGCAACAGACCGGAGGATATTCAGCTCACTTTGTGCAAGCATTATACGGACGTTTGGCTTTGCGATGAAGATACGATCAAGCGTGAACTGGAAGATGTTCTGATGTTGAGAATGAAAACATTCTAAGCAATAATAGCTGTGTGAGGGACGGCGTTTGCCGTTCCGAACGGCTATCATCATAAAACAACAAACACAACAGAGGGGCAGATAGAGAAAGCGATCCCCTCGCTCTATAAGCGTAGAGATAGACAAGCTAAGGAGTAACAAGCTATGAAACAGAAAACTATGCAGGAAATGAACGAGCAGTACAACATTTCATCGGTGACAAGGACATTAACGATGTGATGTTAAAGTACGCTGAGGACAGAGCTATGAGCGAAATGCTCGGCACTGTTCCGTCTGCGGTAACAGCTTGATGAAAATTTCCGAAACCTATTGACTTTGCCGATATATTGCGCTACAATGGATATATCGGTAAGGTCGCTTTGGAGAAAGGAGTTATAGATGTTACCAAAGCAGACCGACTATAAAGTGGGAATGTACCTGAGACTCTCTCGTGACGATGAGAGACAGGGCGAATCCCTTTCGATAGAAAACCAGAGAAGAATACTCACAAACTATGTTCAGGAGAACGGTTGGAGCATTTACGATACCTACATTGATGACGGAATTTCAGGCACTACTTTCGAGAGACCGGGTGTCCAGAGATTGCTTGACGATGCAAAGTCGGGCAAGATCAATCTGATACTCTGCAAGGATATGAGCCGTTTCGGAAGAAACTATATCCAGGTCGGACAGTATGTAGATTACCTGTTCCCGATGTACAATATCCGTTTCATTGCACTGATGGCACTGCGCCAACACCTCCAAAAAACTGAGAACGGTGTTCCACGCTAACGCTAAGGCGGGCAAGTATATGGCTACGTTCTGCACCTACGGCTACTACAAGGCTGACGATGATAAGCGTACTCCGCTGATCGATCCCGAAGCCGCTGCCGTTGTTCAGCGTATCTTCAAAATGAGGGCAAGCGGAATGGGACATAAGTCCATTGCAGATGCTCTCAATCAGGAGCATATCACACCTCCGCTTGATTACAAGTATGACAAGCTCGGCAGGACTTATCCGCTGTATTCGCACCACCTGTGGAATGCTCAGACGATAAGGCGTATTCTGGACAATCAGATGTACCTCGGCAAGCTCGTTCAGATGAAAGAAACCACGGTAAGCTACAAGAATCACAAGGTTATCCGCAACGATGAATCTGAGTGGGTGATCGTTGAAAACAATCATGAGCCTATCATTTCTCAGGAACTTTGGGATAAGGTGCGTGAGCGTGACAGATCGGTGAGCCGTGGCAGGATCACAACGGAGAGAATCACAAGTCCGCTTTCGGGTTTGTGCTACTGCGATAGCTGTGGTGCTAAAATGAAAATGCAGAAAACACCTGAAAGCAAAAGTCCTTATTCTTACAGATGTGGGCTTCACGTCCGCTACGGCAAGAGCTTCTGCACCTCGCACAACATTCGTGGAACTATCCTTGAACAGCTTATCCTTGAGGATATTAGGAGACAGATCGACTTCGTTACCAATGACGATAAGGCAAGGGCGAAATACCTCGCAAGAAAGCAGGGCAACATTGCTCTTGTAATGGCGGAGGATAACAAGCGTAAGCGTGAGATTGAAAAGCGTCTTGATGACCTCGGAAAGCTGATGCAGAAGATCTATGAGGACAGAGTGCTTGGCAATATGCCCGACAAGGCTTGTGCAGAGTTGCTCGAACAGTATCAGCAGGAAAAAGAGGACTTGCAGGCAGAGCTTAATGAACTGCGTAAACGCTTCGACGGCTACAAGCGTGAGGAAGAAGATGTTGACGAGTTTATCCGCCGTCTGAAAAGCTATGCAGGTGCGGAGGAGCTTACAAGACAGATGTGTCTGGAACTTATTGAGTATGTGACCATTGACAAATATGTGGATATGAAAACTCAGCGTGACATTCACATTTACTACAAGCTGATCGACAAACCGCTTAGGGATAAAACGAATGCCCTTGCTTAATGCAGGGGCAAATATCCCGAAATCCGCAATATACTGCTAAAAGCCGTATGGCTATTTTTTTGAAATCAATACCCAGTCCATATAGGTCTGTTATCCCTTCTGATGATATATCAAGAATAGCTCTAAGCTGACTTTTAAGACCGTCCCTGTTAAGGAATTTTGGCAGAACACGTTTAGAAAGCATATCCTGCAATTCCGCAGGAGAGTAGCCGTGCGAGTAGATCACTGTGTCATTTTCAAGCAATTCTTTGAGCTGATCCAGCTTATTCACAAGCCCTGTATGGAATGCTGCAACAGTCATTACATCGCAGATAGGCTGACAGCACGAACTGCGGTATTCTATCGTACCTCTGAATGTCAGATCCTCGAATTTGAAAGTCCTGAGATAATCCAGATCACAGGTATCGGGAGAAAAGGTAGTGTTTTTATATGAGCGCCCGTCAAAGTATTCTCCGCTGACTTTTTCCAGCTCAAAATACTCACGCACAGAAACCGGCTTGAAATCTATGTATTTGCCATCACGCATAGTGCAGTATATAGACTGTGATTTTATATACTCGATAAGCTCATCAACACTGTGGAGCTTGTCTGTGAACATTCCGATGTTATGAGGATTGTACCCCTGCATACTGTGTTCCCATAGCATATTCCTTGCACAGAGATATTCCGGATACTCGGGAAGATAAGAGTTTGCAAAAAGCAGTGCTTTGTAAGGCTCTAAAAGCGTAAACACATTCAGTGTCTCGATCAGTTTGTCATGATCCACATCCAGCTGCACCTGTGAAGCGCTTGTGAAAGTCCCGAAGTCGGGTCTGTCATGAAATCGCCTGCCTATTTCTCCCTCGTATCTGCGGTAGCTGTGAAGATAATGATAGAGCATACGGTAGCGCTCATTGGGAACGGGCTTATTTGTGTTTATATTATAATGAGGGTTTATCCCCATACCTGTCAGGGTATATCCCAATGGCTTAAAAAGCTTCTGGAGGTATTCATAGTATTTTATAAAACGCTTATGCAGGATATTAAGGTCATCACTTTTTCCCATTGAAAGTTCAAGGTTTGAATAAGAACAGTCAAAGGAAAGATTGTCGCCTGATTCCTCGTGTGTCATTGAATTGACATTTCCGTTGTCATCACGGCAGGTTATCTCAAAGCCAAAATGTACTCTGAACTTGTCTGCTGCTGATATGACCGCAGCTTCATCAACTGCTTTTCCCGAAAGATCGACAACCGGCATCTCGACCTCGATCCCGATAGATGAACTGCGTTGCTTTTCTGTTGGGGATATATACTTTTTATACAGTGCATCGTCAAGCTGAAGTATATTCATAAGTTCACCTTGCTTTCTTAATATTTATATCTTTCCTATAAGCATACTATGATATGACCATTTTACCATAAATAACTGTGATTGTCAAGCAAAAACTCAAAAAGCAAGCATATCCTTCAATTCCTACAAAACTTCTATGAAGTCGTTGGTCCTCTTTGTGGCTATTAACTTTGGAAAGCTGTCTGTCAAGCAAGATCCTATAATTTTCGTACAAACAATGTGTTGCAAATCCTGGCAGAATATGTTATAATCGATTTGCAGTAATCTTTTGGGAGGTCATGATATGGACGACACCAAAAATCGAATAACCAAACTATGCAGCCGCCTTTCAAAAGGCGTGGTGATTTTGTCAGTATTGTTTTCCGTTGTGATTGTATATGCTATTGCCGGGCTTGTTGCGATAAATGTCAAGCCATCTACGTTGAACCTTGTTATATCGTCGCTGAAAGAACCGCATTTTGTCGATTACTATGACTTTGTCTTTGACAAAGACATGAGCAATAAAGGGATAGCTATTGAGGCTCTGGTCGCAATAATTGTTCATTATATGCTGTATGTGGTGATCCTTTTCAGGATAAGAAAACTTCTCAGAATGATCGGCCGGGATACAACACCGTTCACAAAGAAAGCTGCAAAAGAGTTTCGCAGACTAGCTATTGCTTTCCTTATAATCGAGATCATCTTTGATATTGTTATTGCGCTGTTTGCGTTTACTGTTCTTATGCTGATGTCAGCGATATTTGATTACGGAGCCTATATCCAGGAAAAAGCCGACGAGACCAACCGCATCCAGGAAGAGATGATTGTCTCATTTGCTGAGATAACAGAAAACAAATCCACTCAGACCGGAAACCACGTCAAGCGTGTGTCCGAGTATTCAAGGATAATAGCCGAGCAGATGGGGCTTCCGGAGAGCGAATGCGAGCGCATACGCCTTGCTTCCACGATGCACGACCTTGGTAAACTGCTTATCCCTGTGGAGATACTAGAAAAGCCCGGGCGGCTAACGGATGAGGAGTTTGCAACGATAAAAAAGCACTCAAGCTACGGCGGCGAGCTTCTCGATCAGGTCGAGGGCGACATTATGCAGCTGGCAAGGCAGATAGCCCTTGACCACCACGAGCGTCCCGATGGCAGAGGGTATCCTTCAAGCAAGACCTGTGATGAGATATCTATCGAGGGCAGGATAGTAGCTGTGGCTGACGTTTACGATGCTCTTACCAGCAAACGAAGCTATAAAGAAGCCTGGAAGCCGGAGATCGCTTATGATGAGATAGTAAAGAACTCGGGAACACAGTTTGACAGCAGGGTAGTTGATGCTTTCAAAGCAGCGTATCCGAAGATAGAAGAAACGAGAGTGCTTTATGCAGACGGCATAAAAGCGCTGTCTTTCAAACCAGCATAAAGATCATGACCCTGCCGGTATCTTCCGACAGGGTCAGTTTATCTCTGTGAATTATCCATTGCTGTCTTTTTCGCTTTCTTCAAGCTCAGCCAACTTATCCTCGGGCGTCCAGGAAGGCTGCATCTCTTCATAAACAGGATCAAAACCGGCTTTGACCACCACCTGGTATTCATCTTCATAGACGATCTCACCGGGGGTATTTGTATAGACTACAAAGAACGGTTTGTCATACTTTTGGAGCAGCCACATAAGCGGGTTCATCATTTTCATCATAAGATCGGTGTTTTCCGTCTTGAAAAAGCATACCACATTCTCACGGCGCATACATTGAGGAGGATAGGGCAGACATTCTGAGAACCAGCTGTCGATCTCAAGATAAAGATCAGCGTCCTCATCTTCCATAACTCCGTCACGCACAAGCTTCTGGAGCATACTGAAGATCCCTTTTGCATACTTGGTGTTAATGGCTAGCTCTTTTCCCTGTATCCGGACATACTTGAACTTCATAGTTCATACCCCCTTTGCATTATTCTATCATTATTATAACATATATAAGAAAATTCGTCAATCATAGACGGCTCAAAACAACGCATTTCTTGAACATTTTATGACCTGATATTACAAATTGATAGAATATTGTAATTAAACTGTCATTGACACGAAAGAGTAAACAGTATATAATATATTGTGTGCTAATCTTAAATAAGGGGGCAATTCTGCCTTTATGAAGAACAAAAAGACAAGGCCTGTCCTCAGTGGTGCGGCAGGCGTTATCGCTATAGTTGTTGTGGGTATATTCATGCTCTGCGTTATATTCCTTATCGCAAAGGGCCTGTTCTCCAGCAACAGCAGTGAAGTTCCCAACGGGCTCAACACTGCCACACTAAACACAAACACAGATGTCACCGCAGCTCCTGCCCAGACAGAGGCTACCGGAACGACTCCGGCTTCCGATTCAGACGGCAGCCAGGACGCATCCTCGGAAGCAGACGACCAGCCTCAGGGAGATCTTATGTATGTACTTGAATATGCTTATCTTCATGTTACTCCCGACAACGAGTCGGAAAACATCATTTGTCTTTCACCCGGCTGTCAGGTCACAGCTCAGGGCCAGGAGGATAACGGCTATGTAAAGGTCACATTCCAGAACGTAGATGGTCCGCTCACAGGTTATGTTTATAAGGACTATCTGACTACGGAATACGTTCAGCCGGCCTGGGAATAAGAGAACACTTTAATGAGGGCAGAAAGCCCTCATTTTTGTATGGGAGGAAAGTTTATGCCA
>CADCFQ010000037.1 GCA_902800795.1 uncultured Ruminococcus sp.
GCTGACAACGGTCGTCAGGTCGAGAACTCTTATGAGGTCGCATTCCTGAACTATGATATGGACGAGGACAAGCTCCGCGACGCAGAGCTTGCACTTCGATTCAAAAGTTAATTGTCATAGGGGCTGTGTCATGATGTCATAGGCTTATATATTAAGTATACAAGAGAATATATACTTAATACAGAGAAGGAAGATATATATTAGCTATCAAAGATAATATAAACTATGTGCCTTCTTTTCTCTGCAATAATAGTTATAACAGGAACCGTGTAAAGGTTGATAATTGAAACAGGCACAGAAAGTCCCTTTTTAGCCGTCCTCAGAGTGAAAATGGTATAGCTACCCCACCGCTCCCGTTGAATGCGGTTGTCGCGCAACGTGGAGCGAGTTGGGGGATATATCAGAGGGAGAAAAACGGACAGTGTAGTGGGACGGAAGTCGGTTCGCAAGACCGGCAAGCATAGCAAACGGCGTTCCGTTTGCCGCTGAAACGGGAGAACCCGTGCCCCTTTTTGGTTTGCAGGAAAAAGGCTGGCGTCATTTGCGCCCGCCATTCCACATCGGACGGGCAGTGCCCGCCGATTTTTCGGCATTTGCTGTGAAGTAAGCAGAGGCGTCTTTCCTTGGGAATTTCAAAAAAGCAGGCGTCTTTTTTGAGAAAAAATCCGGATAAAGGCTATGATTAGGGAGATATGGGAGGCGTCTGAGCAGCATAATTGCCGCTGTGAGAGGAGTGATAAAAAAACGAGCAGGCCTCGCAAGGGATGCTCAAAAAGTCTGGGCTGGTAACACGCAGGCTCAGCAAAGACGGTACGATTTGATTTTGTACCTGTGAATTTGAATTGAATAGTTTTAGAGGAGGCGGATGTATGAGCATAAACCTTGAAAAGACTCATTGCAGTGAAGATCCCGAGGTACAGTCCGTATTGCATCACGACTGTACTGTTGACGGTGTCACCTATCGTGTTTGGTCTGCTTTCCTTGGCAGGAAAAGAGCTGAAGAGTCACTCGGAGAACTAATGCTCCGACAGCTCGAAAGGGGGTATGAAAAGCCTGCCTTTGATGCAAAGCAGACCGAGAGCGAGTCGATGTAAAAGTCGGAAAATGTTTTTTGTGCAGTCCTACGAAATCAGCTGTGCACACTGGATTCCTGAGCGGAGGTGTGGTATACTGTCCGTGTAAGGATCTGCTGCACGGCTGTGAAAGGAGTTATAATGAAAAACAAACAGCCTAAAAAAGCAGCTCTGTATTGCAGGCTCTCGGTCGATGACGGGCGAATGGGCGAAAGCGTAAGCATTGGCTCGCAAAAATTATTACTGGAGCAGTACTGCAAGGATCATGCAATAGATAATTACGAAGTGTACGATGATGACGGATACAGCGGCACTAACTTTGACCGTCCTGCGTTCCAGAAAATGTATGAAGACATTCAGAACGGAATGATAGATACCGTCCTGGTAAAAGACCAGTCACGATTCGGAAGGTCGTATATCGAAGTCGGAATGTACGTTGAAAAGTTCAAAGAGCTCGGAGTTCGGTTCATTGCTGTGAGCGACAACTACGACTCCATGAAGAACGAAAACGATATGATGTTCCCGATGCGGAATGTGCTGAACGATTACTTCGCAAGGGAGGCTTCTATCAAGACTAAGACTGCGAAGAAGGCAAAAGCGAAAGCAGGACAGTACATCGGTTCAAAGCCGCCCTTCGGTTACAAGCTGGACCCGAACGACAGGCATCATCTTGTGATAGATGAGCCTGCTGCGGAGACAGTACGAAGGATATTCAGAATGGCGGCGCAGGGGATAGGCTACAATAAGACCACGAAAATCTTCCGCGAGGAAAAAGTTCTTACTCCTATCGCCTACTTCAATCTCCATAATCCTGATTACTTTAAGTCGGATTACTGGCGGCGAGAGTTCGATTGGCACGTTACTTCTATCCGAGTGATTCTCGAAAACGAGGTCTACCTTGGTAAGCTTATCTACGGAAAGCAGCGGTGCAAGTCGATGAAAAGCAAGGAGAAAGTCAAGGTCCCGAGGGAGGATTGGATAATCATTGAGAACTGTCATGAGCCGATAATCTCTCAGGAACTGTGGGACGAAGCACACAGAATGATGAGTACCAAAAGGCGTCCAACGCTGACAGGTGAGGTTCAGATGTTCGCAGGACTTCTCTACTGTGCCGACTGCGGTCACGCGCTTACCTACTCGCAGAAGAAACGCAAAGACGGTACATACCACGGAGCATACTCGTGCTGGATGTACAAAACTCACGGCACGGAATACTGTGCTTCGCATTATATTACCTACGATGTGGTGTACAAGCTTGTGCTGAAAGACATCCGGAGAGTGCTGAAGTCATAACCAAACGCGTGGCTCTTATTTGATCTTTGATATCCGTAATTCATGTAATCATTCATTACCCTACGAGATTGTTACAGAAGGTTTTTTCTATTGGATAAGTCAAGATCAGAAGTCAATAATTCCGAAGTTATCATAAACGATACTTGGAAGTGCTCATCTTTTATTAAGTTCATGACCGATGAACAGAAGGCTCAAAAAGCCGATGAGATACTCGCGCAGCTTGACCTTATCCAATATGCAGATACGCATCCTATGGCGCTTTCAGACGGACAGAAGCAGCGCACGGCTATCGCTTCGGGTATCGCATCAAGCAAGCCGATAATCATATTCGACGAACCTACCAGCGGGCTCGACCTCGCTCACATGAAACAGGCAGCAGGCGAGATATTGAAGCTGCGCGACATGGGCAAGACTGTCTTTATCGTGACGCATGACCTGGAGTTTATACTGTCCTGCTGCGCTCATATAGTCAGATTGGAAAAAGGAGAGGTGGCTGAGAATTATAGGCTGGATAAGGGCACTGCCGCAGGATTGCGTCGGTTCTTCGACAACTGATATGAATTTCGTACAGAAGTAAAAGCAGAAAGCCGTTCATAATCGGACGGCTTTTTTCTGCTCACATCTTGAAATTTTTGTTAGCATATGCTATAATATAATTAAAGTTTGTATCTGCTAACCGAATGATCGGAGACTGAAGAAATGAAAAAGGTACGTTCATTATCCTCAAAAAGAATAGATGAGATATCCGCACTTATAGGTGCATCGTTCTGGGACTACCCATATGAGCACGGAGAAGGCGGATTGAAGCCGTTCTTTCCGTCGAAGGCGGCTATGACCGAGTATATGAAGTCCTTTGTTATCGCGGGTATTGAGAGCGGTACGCTTTACTGCACCGATAACGGCGAGGGATATATCCTCATCACCGATACAAAAGGCAATCATCCGAATTTCCGAAGCATTGTCAAAATGGCACGGCGAATGAAAAATGCGCTTGGCGGTTGGGGCAAACTCTTTTCATTTCTGAAACAGGCAAACAGCGGCTGTGATAAAAAGCCTCTTGAAATACAGATGAAAAAGCAGAAAAAGCCCTATGTCAAGGTGGAGATGCTGATAGTGACAGAGCAGTATCAAGGGCAGGGCTATATGCGTAAGCTGATGGAGTTTGCCTATAAAATGGCGGACAGAAACGACTGTCCCTGCATACTGGATACTGACGCAAAGGGCAAATGTGATCGCTATGTGCATCTTGGTATGAAGCTCGTTCAGACACGGACGGCGGCAGGCTGCAAGATATATGACCTGATGTACAGTAAGGAAGACGTGAACTAATATGAATGCAGCTTGTGGACTGTTTGAGAAGAAAGGCGGTGTATCATGCAAAAAGAAGTCATTAGCGGTCTGCTGATACCTTTTCTCGGCACATCACTTGGCGCAGGCTGTGTTTTTTCATGAAGCATGACCTGAACCGAGGCGTTCAGCGAGCTTTGACGGGCTTCGCCGCAGGAGTGATGACAGCAGCCTCAATATGGAGCCTTATCATTCCCGCAATGGATATGTCGGAGAATATGGGAAAGCTTGCTTTTCTGCCTGCTGTGGTCGGATTCTGGTGCGGTATCTTGTTCCTTTTGATGCTTGACAGCCTGATACCGCATTTGCATATGAACTCTGAAAAAGCCGAGGGACTGCCCTCAAAACTGGCTCGGACAACAATGATGGTGCTTGCGGTAACTCTCCATAATATTCCTGAAGGAATGGCTGTAGGAATCGTATATGCTGGCTTTCTGACTGGTTCGGCAGATATGACAGCAGGCGGCGCACTGGCTCTGGCTCTCGGTATTGCGATACAGAATTTCCCCGAAGGAGCGATAATTTCCATGCCGCTTCACGCAGAGGGGAAAAGTAAAAGCAGGGCTTTTGCAGGCGGTGTATTATCAGGTGCAGTTGAACCAATAGGCGCACTTCTCACGATACTGTTCGCAAGCCGATTGCTGCCGACCATGCCGTATCTGCTGACTTTTGCCGCAGGTGCAATGATATATGTCGTAGTGGAAGAACTGATACCTGAAATGCCGTCAATGTCACTGTAGCCTATTCCGAGTTCATCAAAGGCGGACGGAAGCATTTGGTCTTCTCACCTGTTATCGCTTCGACCTTTTCGTCCACATAGTCTATCTCCGTCTTTATCTCGTCAGGTGTCATTTCCGTCATGCTGTTGTGCGTTTTTGAATGATTGGCTATCTCCATTCCCATGTCATAAGCCCGCTTGACAGACTTCGCAGTTTCGTCATTTATATTTGTTCCTATAACAAAGAAGGTCGCTTTCGCATTATACTGCTCCAGAACATCAAGCACTGCGTTTGTGGTCGTAGTATTAGGTCCGTCATCAAATGCAAGCGCAAGCAGTTTCGGTTCATCCTCTGCATTTACCGTAACAGTCGGAACACTTGATATCAGCAGTGCGGCAGATGATATGACCGCTCCTATCTTACTGATGATTTTTCTCATATTTAGTCACCTCATAAATCACGGCTCATTATCGTTCACTTCTCATCATTATAACATACCGCAAAAAAGAATTCAATAACCGAAAACAAATTCTTTTTTGACCTTGGAGCTTTTATGAAGCGGCGACTGATGATGACTTATATATATTCAGCATTCTCTATTGATTAATTGCGAAAAATATAGTATAATCATAATGTAAAAGCGTATCAATGCTTGTTGGTACGCCTGAAAAAACTTAATATCGACAGGAGGAGCTTATATGCCATATTCAATTACTGTGGAGCGCGACAGCGTCTGCATGGGAGACGATGTTAACGCGCCGAATACGACAACAGTTTTCGTCAACGATGATATGCACCTTTCGACAGCTTTCAGCCTGATAGCGGATAAAGTGGCAAAAGTCAATGATACTCATACTATCGTATGGTCGGTCCATGTTAATAATAAAAAAGGCAAGCCGCTCGGTA
>CADCFQ010000038.1 GCA_902800795.1 uncultured Ruminococcus sp.
CAGTTACATACTTCGGTGTTGACAACGACTACGAGTCCTGGGAGTTCCCCGCAGAGCCCGGCGAGTACAGCGTAACAGTTGCAGCTAAGGACGGCAGCTACTATGTAAAGGGCGAAAATGACAACGCTACCTTCACTATCGAGGCAAAGGAAGAGAGCGAGTCCGAGTCCGAGAGCACTTCCGAGTCCGAGAGCACTTCCGAGTCCGAGAGCACAAGCGAAGCTGAAAGCACATCCGAGTCCGAGAGCGAGAGCACATCCAAGGCTGATTCCAGCTCGAAGAGCGACACAAGCTCCAAGGCTACCAGCGATTCTTCCACAAAGAACCCCGGCACGGGTGCAGCAGCCGCTATGGGCATCGTTGCTATCGCAGCTGCCGGCATTGCAGTGAGCAAGAAGAGAAGCAAGTAATCAAAAATCTTATATGAAATGATATACCGCCCTGCTTTACGAAAAAAGCAGGGCGGTGTTTGTTGTATGCTAAAGCATACTATACGGTATCATCGGTGAGCATATCTCCGCAAGCTATTATTCAAATAAACCCGTGCGGTGCTCGCCGCACGGCTTTGCCTCTGGCGGTGCTCGCCGCACGGCTTTGCCTCTGGCGAACTAAATAAGCAAGAGCCGCACTTTTCAGTACGGCTCCCACTTAGAGTAAAATTATGAAGAAGATATAGGATTTGGCTTTATTGTTAGGCGAGCACGGAGCACTTAGTAACTTACCGTATAGCTTCCGCCGCTCTGCATTCCCGGAGCGCTGTAAACTATGCTCTGCCAGTCGTTGGCCGGAGTGAAGCTCACAAGCTCTGCGCCGGAGCTGTCCTTGATGGTCAGCTGTGTGCCGCCGCTGACGGTCTCGCTCATCGTCTCGGTAACACTGTGCTGTGTCGAGCTGTCGGCAAAGCCGCTGTCCATGGCCGCCATTCCGCAGGCCACAAGCGTTCCGCCCGTTATCTCGGCCTTGCCCTTGAAGTCGATAGCCGAGTCATCAAAGCTGCCGCCTGCGCTCACATAAACGCTGCCGCCGCTTATAAGAATGTCGCCGTTGGAGTCAAGCCCGTCGCCGTTTGATACCGCCGTAAGCGTTCCTCCGCTGACAGTCAGGCACACGCCCTCCTGTCCGGGGCTATCCTCGCTGTCGCTTCCGCCTGCACAGTTGATGCAGTCGTCATCGGAGCTGATCGTTACCTCTCCGCCGCCGATAGTCACATTCAGCGCTTCAAGTCCCTCGTGGCTGCCGCTGATATTCAGCGTGCCGTCAAGGATAGTTATGTCGCCATTTGCGTGAACAGCGTCATCGCCGCTCACCACGTTCACCTCAGCGCCCGAAAGGGTGAAGTTCTCTCCCGTATGGAAAGCGTCGTCCGTGGAGCTTATGTTCACGGCTCCGCCCGTTATCTCAATGTATCCCTCCGCCGAGAAGCCAATGGCGCCCTCGGTCTCGGTGTTATTCTGGATTATGCCCGCCGTGTCGCTTTCTTCGATCTCGCCGCCGGCCTGAGCGTTTATGCTTCCGCCGCTGACCGAGATGAACGTCACAGCCTCAAAAGCCTCGCTGCCGCTGGTGATGTCGATATCGCCGCCTGTGACAGTGATAAAGCCCTTGTCCTCTTGCTCCTCGTTTGTGGTGCGCACACCGTTCGTTCCGGCATCAAGCTTTATCGTGCCGCCAACGACAGTCACGCTGTCCTTGCCCTCCAGGGCGGTGGATGCCGAGCTTACGCTGATATTTCCGTCAGCGATAACAAGGTCGTCCTTTGTGACGATGCCGTGCTTATAGCTTGCGTTCACCGTCAGCGAGCCGCTGCCGTTTATCGAGAGGTCGGCTTTAGAGAAGATACAGCCGTCTGTCTTTTCGTCGTCGTCAAGGTCATAGGCTGCGCCGTCGGAGAGTGTGTTCTGTGTTCCGTCATCAAGGGTGATGATGACCTTGTCAGCGCTCTTCACGAGCACCGGAGCGTTATCCTCACAGCCAAGCTCAACGCCCTTGAAAAGCAGCCTTACCTGGGCTTCCTTGTCGGCGTCGATAATGAGCCTTGCGTCTGATGACGAACCGCTGACGATGTAGTCACCTGCGTCAGTTATGGTTATCACGGCTCCCTCGGCCGTTGCGCCGCTTCCGGACACAGTGGCCTTGTCGCCGTCAAAGCTAAGAGCCGTTGCCGTGCTCTCGTCATATCCAACATCAAGGTCTTCCGCTTTCACAGAACTGCTTGTAGTAAGAGAGCTTGCGGCGGTGTCCGAGCTGTCGTTTGCACAGCCTGTGAAGGCCGCCATAGTTATTATCAGCGCTGCCGAAGCAGCAGCAGCTTTTAAAAGCACAGGTGTTTTTCTCATATCAGAACATCCTCTCGTTATCAGAGCATCTGGGTGTTTTCCTCTGCGATCCTTGCGCACATTATCTCGAGGTTTCCGTTTCTGGTCCTGAGTTCGTCGATAAGCTTCTTCTCATCCGAGCTGTTCTCGAAAGCCACCTCATACTTGAGCTTGAAGAGGCTTCCCATATTGGTGGTCTTTACAGACACCAGCTCGTGAGAAACTGTGTAGCTGTCGAATATATCATCGAAAGCGCCGTCATAGTTGAGGCTCTCGGGGATAGTCACGATAAGCTGTCTTGCCCTGGTCTGTTTATTGCCGAAGGGCAGGAGTGTGTAGATAAGGTAGATGATGCTCACTCCGACAGCGAGTATAGCGGCAACAGCCAGCTGGTCTGTTCCTGTTGCAAGGCCGACAGCCATAGCAAGGAAGATAGCGCAGATGTCCTCGGCTGTTCCGGGGGCGGATCTGAACCTTACCAGTCCGAAGGCGCCCATAACTGCAACGCCGGTGCCGACATTTCCGTTTACCAGCATAATGACCACCTGAACGATAACAGGCAGCAGAGCCAGCGTTATAGCAAAGCCTTTGGATTTTTTAGCCTTGCCCTTGGCGATCTTTGAAGCCAGAGAAAACGCTCCGGCTATTATAAGTCCCAGACCCAGGGAAGTGAGTGAACAGATAAGAAATTCTTTGTTGGAGACCGCAGCCAGGGTAGTAGTTGTTGTGTCTGTTGCGGCAGTAGTCAGTATGTTATCAAGCACAGGTGATCACCTTTCCTTTTTTTAGGTCTTCTGCAAGCTCCTTTGAATAGGCGGTGCCGTATTTCGAGAACGATGCAGGATAGATCTTGAGTTCATCTAAGATATGCGAAAGCCACAGGGGCATGGAACCGGGTATCTTTATCTCCATTATCCGTGTTCCGGGGGGCAGGAGCTCTTTTCCCCACTGACCCTTATCGAGTCCCAGGTTATCCTGTCTGTAAAGGATGTGGGTGTCAAAGGTGAGTCTAAGTTCGGGGTCATCCTTTGCCACAAAAGCCAGCCTGTCATAGCTTAAATACATTGCCGGAGCGATGCCCTGATAGAAGTTAAGGAAGTAGTCGAGTTCTTTTTCTATCTGGGGGTCGTTGCCGGGGGCTTCTCCGCCGGAGAGAAATTCCTCTGCCTGCTCGAGAGTCATATCCACACGTCTTTTATAGACAACGCCCTGGAACTTTTTCTTAAGCTCAACAAAGACCTTGCTTTTCTTGTCGGGGACAGCGTAGCTTCTGAGTCTGAGCTTTTCCTTATACAAGGGCTTTTCTATCGAGGTCCTTACCAGCTGATCGTTTGGGGTATCGAAATAGATGTTGTAGATAGTACCCTTCGGATAGCGGTCGGGCTTGAAATAAACAGCGAGCCTTTCCCTCAGTGCGTTATAGGTGCTCTCGTCGAGAACATATTTTTTTTCGATACGCTCGAAGATGCTTCCGTTTGCTCCCATAACTATCGCTCCTTTCATAGAGTGACGCCGTTTTCGGTGTCCTGTATTCTTGCTATGGTTAAAGTATAAGTCCCCAACTTTAAATTAAGCTAAAGTTTATATGAAAATCCTATGAAAACAAGAAACTTTTTTTTCTTTTCCCTGTTCTCCTTGTTTACACAATGTCCCGACAAGCTTTTCTTCTTTGTCGGGACCTGTTATTCTTCGCATTTTTCTTGATGATATAAGGATATTAAATAGATTTAGGTGATCACCCTCCGAAAGGGTGTAAGGTGGCACGCATAAGCTAGCGCTTACGCTGGGGTGAATGTCCACCCGAAGGGGTATGGGGGCGACCGGAAAGCCCCCATTTAAAATAACGTCGGCGAAGCCGACACCACTTTTCGCACGAAAGCTTTACTCTACCACTTGCTTATAATTGAACCGAAATTTAGATTCGTCCGTCAAACCGCAAGCGGTTTGAGGTAGCCTTCTGCCGTGCTTCTCAAAGGGGAAGCCCCTCTTGCAGGGCTTCCCCTCTTCAAAAACAGTCCACCGGACTGTTTTTGAATTCACCCTTTTCGAGCGC
>CADCFQ010000039.1 GCA_902800795.1 uncultured Ruminococcus sp.
GACGGCTGATGTGCCGTCGGGAGCTTCTATTCCTCGGAGTAGGAGCTGCCAACAGTACATCAATCTTTGGGCATAAAAATAACCGACAGACGATGTATTACAGCATCTTGAAAACTGAATATGAAACATCTACGCTAATTTGTTTTCTTTTTCTCCTGAGAGATAGGAGGATTTTTAATGGCGAGCAATGAGGATAAGAAGGATATTGCGAACAAATTGCGGAAGTATCCGCCCGTGCTGACTGTGAAAGAGGTATGTGAGATCTTGCATTTCGGGACTACCAAAGTTTATGGTATGATTGGAAACGGAGAGATCAGGCGTATCGAACACAGCGGTCGGCATATCAGGGTACTGAAAGCAGACGTAATTGAGTTCTTAATTGCGCACAAAAATGACGGTTAAAAGCCGGACATAGCGCCGAAAATCGGAGAATTGCGGTTCAATAGTCTTGCATTATATTTGGTTCCGATGTATAATAGAAGAGTCAACAGCAGACTTCTACCGCTTTCAAATCGAAGGAGGAAAATCAAATGAAAGCAAGTCTGCCTTATAAGTACATCACTTCCGTAAAAAACGGAAAACAGTATGTTGTTTTTGACTACAAGGACAGCGAAGGAAAGCGTAAGCGCAAGTGGGTGAATACGGATCTTCCTGAGAAATGCACGAAAAAGGCTCTGAAAGAAGCGGTCGATCAGATCGTGGCAGAGTTTGACGAGCAGTTCAGAATGGGAGTGCTTGAAAAGCCCAAGAAGTCCACCTCTGCACCTGTTTCTGCGATGAAAGAGCCGTATGCTGTCATGGCTGACACTCCCGAATCAAAGATGACAATGGGTGAATTTGTGAATGAGTGGCTGACGGCAATGCGCCCAAACCTTGCAAGAACTACCTATCAGACATATAAGAGTGCTAACAGGCGATTCGTGGAGTATCTCGATATTCACTATCCGGGTATCACCCTCGGTGAGCTGAGACACAATCACGTTCAGGAGTTCCTTAATCACAAGCTCGATGAGGGCTGCAAGGGCAGTGCTGTGAAGCAGTATTATCTTGCTATCCATTCAGGACTTGCCTATGCGGTGAAAATGGAGTATCTTCAACTCCACCCGATGGATAAACTCGTTATGCCGAGAGCAGATAAGTATGAAGCCACCTTTTATAATAAGGACGAGCTGAATACGCTGTTTGAGGTATTCAAGGGTGACAGGCTTGAACTGGTGGTACACATTGCCGCCTATTATGGTCTGCGTCGCAGCGAGGTACTCGGTCTGAGATGGGATGCGGTCGATTTCAAAAATAAGACGATTACCATTCAGCGTAAAGTTGTCAGCGATTATGACGAGAACGGTCAGAGAAAGCTCTATGTGGAGACA
Organism: uncultured Ruminococcus sp.; assembly: GCA_902800795.1. Lineage (GTDB taxonomy): Bacteria > Bacillota > Clostridia > Oscillospirales > Ruminococcaceae > Hominimerdicola. The sequence continues at coordinate 1,371 of CADCFQ010000039.1, forward strand.
AGGCTGAAAACCAATTCCACAAGAAGAAGACTTCCGCTGATACCGCATATTGAGAGAATGCTCCTTGAGAAGAAAGAGCTTGAAGCTCACTTCAAAAAGATATGCGGTTCGTCCTATGATAAGGAGTTTGAGGGCTTCATCTGCCGTGACAATTACGGTAAGCTGATCTCGCCTGAGTATGTGACCAGCCGTTTTCACTACGTCATTACCAAAGCAGGACTGAGACACCTTCGTTTCCATGATCTGCGTCATTCTTGTGCCAGCCTTTTACTTGCAAACGATGTTCCGATGAAGGCTATCCAGGAGTGGCTTGGCCATAGCAACTATGCGATCACGGCGAATCTTTATAGCCACTTGGAATATAACGCAAAGGTCATTTCTGCGGAGACTATCGCCAGAGTGCTTGACGGTGAAGCAGATCAGCACAGTAAAGCTCCTGCGGAGACTGCCAAGCCTGAAAAGCAGTCTACAAAGAAAAAAACGACAAGCAAAAAGACTGCGTCAAAAACAACAGACACGCCTGCACCTAAGAAGACAGGCGGACGTAAAAAGAAAAGCGACACCCCTGCGGTGACAGGAGAATCGCAATCATCAAGATTATAAAATATAATATCGAAAAATTTATAGCGAGAAAAAGAGAACGAAAAATGAGCGATTTTGGTAGAAAATCCGGTAGAAGAAAAACGGATTTCGATAATATATCTTTCTACCACAGTCGATGATAAAGCCCGTAAACACGGCGTTTGAGCGAATATATAACAGATTTATTCATATAATGTCGTTGACTTAATCAGGACTATATGCTATAATAACACCAAAACATCGAAAGGAGTGACACAGCTTGTTACTTACCATCACCTACGAAGGAAATAACACACAGGAGCTTGGCTACCTGCTACATAAAAACCCCGAGCGGGCGCAGCAGTTTGAACTATCCTACGGTAAGGCTTATGTCTTTTACCCGGAAGTTTCAGATACACGAACGACCGCCGCTCTGCTGCTGGACATTGACCCGCTTGATCTTGCAAGGGGAAAAGTCGGCAGCAAGGATGGCGGTCTTTTTGATTATGTCAATGACCGTCCTTACGCTTCCACCTCCTTTATGAGTACGGCTATCGTCCGCATATTCGGTACAGCAATGAACGGAAGATGTGACAAGCGGCAGGAGCTTGCGGATACGCCCTTGAAGCTGACCGCTGCGCTTTATTCCCTCAAAGACAACGGCGATACCGAGCTTGCAAAGGAATTGTTCGAGCCGCTGGGGTATGAGGTGAAAACAGAGCGCACAAAACTCGATGACAGCTTTCCCGAATGGGGCATATCGCCGTATATCGACCTGACTATCAGCGGCACGGTAAAGCTGTCGGAGCTGCTGAACCATATCTATGTGCTGATACCTGTATTCGACAGGCAGAAGCATTATTATATAGCCGAGGACGAGATAAAAAAGCTGCTCGACCACGGCGAAGGCTGGCTTGCCGACCACCCGAACAAAGAGAAGATAACCCGCCGCTATTTTACCGCACGGAAAAGCTATGCGCGAAGGGCGCTGGATATTCTGCTTTCGGATGATATGACAGAAACGGAAAACAGCGATGAAGCCGGGAATACGGAAGAAAAGGAAGTCCGCACACCGCTGAATACGCAGCGTATGGAGACTGTCAAAAATGCTGTTCTTGCAAGCGGTGCATCGAGCGTTATCGACCTCGGCTGCGGTGAGTGCAGGCTGACTTCCCTTTTGCTGAATGAACAGCAAATAAAGAAAGTGACTGCCTGTGACGTTTCCGTTGCAGAGCTTGAAAA
>CADCFQ010000040.1 GCA_902800795.1 uncultured Ruminococcus sp.
GGCATATTCTCCTTGATCTTCAGACGGCAGATATTATCAGCATTCCCGTCAAGAAACGGCTCAGGCACAAATCCGATGCCAAGACCGTTCTGCACCATAGGAAGTATCAGGTCGGCTGTTTCGGCTTCGATATCAGGCTCAAACGGCAGACCGTTCTCGGAGAAAAAATCTCTGTAATACTCGTATGTTTTTGTTCCAGTGCTCAAAGCTATCAACGGGTATTTTGCTATTTCTTTTATACTGACCTCTTTTTCTGCAAGATGTTCAAATACATGACCGCATATTGCAGTTTCCCGAAAACTGCATATTTTTAGTGCATTAAGAGAGCCGATCTCATCGGCAGGTGTTGTAACGACTGCCAGATCGACCAAGCCCTTCTGTAAAGCTGTGATCGCCTGCGGTGTGGAATAATTGCATATTTTCAGCTTAACGCCTGGATATTTGCTGTGGTAAGCTCCAAGTATCGGAAGCAGAAAGCACCTGAGAGCGACTTCGGTAGCTCCTATGGATATAATGCCGTTTTGCAGGCTTTTATTTAGGGACACTTCCTCCTCGCCTGCCTGTATCTGCTCAACTGCTGTACGGATATGCTCATAGAGCCTTTCACCCTCCGGAGTCAGACGAACGCCCTTGTTTGTCCTTTCAAAAAGGGTACATCCAAGCTCCGCTTCAAGGGTTTTGATCGTTCTTGTAATATTGGGCTGGTTGAGCGTTAAAGCATTAGCAGCCCTCGTTATACTTCCGTATTTGGTCACATAGTAGAAAATTTTGTAATGGTCATAGCTGATATTCATATTGTTCACCATACCTTTATGATATATCTGATATATAAAACATACATTTTACATATCTAGTTATATGTATTATAATATAAATGCTGAGCCAAGTCAAGTATTATTTTTAAGGAGTGTTGTTTGATGACCAAAGACCTTACTGTCGGAAAACCGGATAAGGTGCTGTGGAAGTTTTGCCTGCCGTTGTTTGGCAGTATTATCTTCCAGCAGCTTTACAACATCGCCGACAGCTTTGTTGCGGGAAAATTTGTAGGTGAGGATGCTCTTGCGGCAGTTGGAAACAGCTACGAGATCACTTTGATATTCATAGCCTTTGCGTTCGGCTGCAATATCGGGTGTTCGGTGATCGTATCCCAGCTTTTCGGTGCAAAACGTTTGAAGGATATGAAAACGGCTGTCTATACCACCTTGATCTCGGGCGGTGTTTTGTGTCTTGCGCTTATGATCGGAGGGCTTGTCTTTTCTGACGGTCTGCTAAGGCTGATACACACTCCCGATAATATCCTGTCAGATTCAAAGCTGTACCTTGACATATATATATGGGGACTTCCGTTCGTTTTCTTCTATAATGTGGCAACCGGCATTTTCTCCGCACTCGGCGATTCAAAAACGCCGTTCATATTCCTTGCGGCTTCATCAGTATCAAATATCGGTGCAGATATACTGTTCGTTACCGCCTTTCACATGGGCGTTTCGGGAGTTGCGTGGGCTACCTTCATCTGTCAGGGGATAAGCTGTATTCTTGCAATGGTTGTTGTATTCAGGAGATTTGCAAAAATAGAGACGGAGGGAAAAGCCAAGCCTTTCTCATGGAGATTGCTCGTCAAGATCGCAGCGGTAGCAGTTCCGAGTATATTGCAGCAGAGCTTCATATCTGTCGGCAACATCATCATTCAAGGCATTATCAACGATTTCGGATCGAGCGTTATCGCTGGCTATGCCGCTTCGGTAAAGCTGAACAACCTCGTCATCACATCGCTCACAACTCTGGGGAATGGCGTATCTAACTTTACTGCCCAGAACATAGGAGCAAATAAGCTGCCGAGAGTAAAGGAAGGCTTCAAGGCAGGCATAAAGCTCGTATGGGTGCTGTGCATACCGCTCACGGCTGCCTATCTGCTCGCAGGGAAATATCTTGTGTATATCTTCCTTGACGAACCGACAGGAACAGCAATGGAGGTCGGCATAAGGTTCTTGCAGATACTGTCGCCGTTTTACTTTGTTGTATCCGCAAAACTCGTTTCCGACGGTGTACTGAGGGGTGCAGGAATGATGAAGCAGTTTATGGCTGCGACATTCACCGACCTGATACTTCGTGTTGTATTTGCTAAGATATTGTCCGTATTCTTCGGGACAACAGGTATATGGCTTGCTTGGCCGCTTGGCTGGACAGTCGCTATGGGAATGTCTGTAATGTTCTATCATTCCGGAGCGTGGAACAAAAAAATGTCGAGATCCCATTTTGGTCACCCTATGAAGGGTACTGTATGTGACGTGCAAAAATAACATTTTCGCTAAGTATATATGCTTGTCAATAGCCCGTAGTCTATTGGCGCACCTGTAAACCGTTCCGCTGAGGTTCAAATCAGCATTATGGTGCGCGCCACAATGACGGCATACCCTTTTGGAACTGAATATCTAAACAGCCTTCAGTAATTCTGAGGGCTGTTCTTTTTAGGGCGAATTGTTTCGGTTTTCAATTGTCAACCATTTATGTAAATAACGGTTGACAATAGAGATGCACAGTGCTATAATATTGAATGGAGGAAGTGATTGATATTAACAACATAAACAAAACAAAAAGAAAGGATTTCAGCCCAGCCGGATGCGCTGCCCCTACTGCGGCGCTCCTGTGATCTTCCGCAGTGCGGAGGGCATCTACAAGACCAGCCATCTGGACACCATGCTCTATGTCTGCTCCAAGTATCCCAAGTGCGACGCCTATGTGCGGGTCCATGCCGGAACGAAGATCCCTGTGGGCAGCCTGGCCAACAAGGAGCTGCG
>CADCFQ010000041.1 GCA_902800795.1 uncultured Ruminococcus sp.
CCCCGACTGTACCGAAGATTCGCTGAAAAGCCATATCTACAATCTTCGCAAGAAGCTGAAAGCCCTGACAGGCAAGGAGTATATTTCATCGGTATGGGGAATAGGCTTTATGCTGAACGAAAAATCTTGACTTTTTCTTCACTTTTTTCTTTACCGTTTTCTTCACTTTTTTGTTGTATAATGTTTTCAGAAACAGGTTAGGAGGTCAAACTATGGACTATGTTCTGAAAACTAACGCTCTTTGCAAGCACTATAAGGACTTCAAGGCCCTGAACGGTCTGACGATGAATGTCCCGAAAGGCTCGATATACGGCTTTGTCGGTAAAAACGGCGCAGGCAAAACAACACTTATCCGCCTTGTATGCGGATTACAGCTCCCCACAAGCGGCAGCTTTGAGCTGTACGGTGTGGAGCACTCCGATAAGGAAATTTCAAAGTCAAGGCGCAGAATGGGTGCAGTCGTGGAAACGCCGTCTATCTATCTTGATATGACAGCGGAGGACAATCTCAAACAGCAGTACCGCATTTTGGGTATGCCGAGCTTTGACGGTATCACGGAGCTTCTGAAACTGGTCGGTCTTGAAAACACGGGCAGGAAAAAGGCGAAGAACTTCTCCCTCGGTATGCGTCAGCGGCTGGGCATCGCCGTTGCACTTTGCGGCGATCCCGATTTTCTCGTACTGGACGAGCCGATCAACGGACTTGACCCCCAGGGCATTATTGAGATAAGAGAGCTGATACTAAAACTCAACCGTGAGCAGAAGATCACGGTGCTTATCTCCTCGCATATCCTTGATGAGCTGTCGAGACTTGCTACGCATTACGGCTTTATCGACAGCGGACGCATTGTCCGTGAAATGAGTGCGGAGGAGCTGGAAGCCGCCTGCCGCAAGTGTATGCGTATCACTGTCACCGATACGGCGATGCTGGCAAGCGTGCTTGACGAAATGGGGCTTGAATATTCGGTCATTGATGATAAGAAAGCCGATATTTACGCAAAGCCTAATATCACTCAGCTTTCCTTAGCACTTGCAAAGGACGGCTGCGAGGTACTCTCGCTGGAGGAGCATGACGAGAGCCTTGAGAGCTTTTACATCTCGCTGGTAGGAGGTGCGGACAATGACTAAGCTGCTGAATGCAAATTTTCACGAGCTTTTAAAATCAAAATATTTTTATATCACAATAGTGGCATCTGCGTTTTTCGGAGCGTTTTTAACGGCAGGAATGTATCTGTATCCTAATTTCAATATGCCCGAAAATTCAGGCATCGTATTGACTAAGGATAATATCCTCGCTTTCGTGCCGAGCTTTGCGGCGATACTGATCCCCTTTGCAGCGTCGGCAACGGTCGCTGTACTTCTCGATTCTCAGTACAACCACGGCACTATAAGAAATATGCTGGTCAGCGGCCACACCCGCACGGAGATCTTTCTGGCCGATCTTCTTGCAATGAGCGCCGCTGCGGTGATATACTTTGTCTGCTATCAGCTGGCAGTTTTTTCGGTAGCAGTATTCGCCTTTGATTACGACGGATACAGGCTGAAAGCGGCTCTGGTATCCCTTTCCGTGATGCTCGTTATGCTTATATGCGTAAGCACAGTTGTTTCTCTTTTGCTTGGAAATCTTATGCGCGGCGGAAAGCTCACGGTGGTGATACTTGTGGTGCAGTATGCCCTCAATCTCTCCTTCGTGCTGGGAATGTTCAAAAAGGACAACAAGGTCATGGAGCTTCTTGCAAGGCTCTTCCCCCAGAGCAGTTTGTTCGATTTTTCTTATTACACGGTACCCGACGGGATAGAAAAGAACCTGATGATCTCAGCGGTCATGATCGTGGTATTTTCGGTGATCGGGCTTATCCACTTTCAGAAATGTGACATAAAGTAGGTGTGTAAATGGGCTGGGTGCTTGCAGCGGCGATCGCATTGATCGTTGTTTTATTGATAAAAATATATCTTCTGAAAAAATCGGCACGAGAGATAGGGGACAAGTTTGCCGACATACTGAAAACCGACACCAATACCTTAGTTGACATTTCTTCCCGTGACAAGGATATGTGTGAGCTTGCCGACAGCATCAACAAGCAGCTGAAAATACTCAGAAAAGAACATCTGCAATATCATCAGGGCAATACCGAGCTGAAAAATGCAATAACGAATATATCCCACGACCTGCGCACACCGCTGACAGCTATCGCAGGCAATCTCTATATGATCGGAAAAACAGACGAGCTGTCCGAGATCAGAGAGTATGTCGGCGCAATCGAAGAACGCACGGAAGCGATGAAGCAGCTTACAGAGGAGTTATTCAGATATTCCATGATCGTTTCCAATGAGAGCAAAGAGGATACAGAGGAAGTGTTTGTGAATCAGGTGCTTGCGGAAAGTATCAGCAGCTTTTATCCCGTGCTGACCGAAAAGGGCATTACTCCGCAGATACACATTACCGATACTCGTATCGTTCGAAATGTGAATCGCTCGGAGCTTGCAAGGGTGTTTTCAAATCTGTTGAATAATGCGGTCAAATACAGCGACGGCGATTTAGAGATCACACTTTCCGATCTGGGCGAGATCACCTTTGCCAATACTGCGAAAGAGCTGTCCACGGTCGAAGTGGAACAGCTCTTTGACAGGTTTTATACAGTTGAAGCCGCACACCATTCAACAGGACTTGGATTATCTATCGCCAGAACGCTTGTGAAGCGTATGGGCGGGATTACGATAACGGTCGGTTGACAATAAGAATCATGCTTTGATACTGCAACGGCACGGAGAACGCTCTCTGTGCCGTCTTTCTTTTTCAGCAGTTAGTTTTCCCATAACCATCACGAACGGCTCTGAGGTGCTTCTCCGTTCGCCAGAGAACCTATCATCATTCGAGGTCATTCCGCTTTCTTTTCTTATGCTGATTCCGACTCTGCTCCTGTCGCAGATATTCCTCTATTGTTCTCGTTGCTTCGGACAGCTCACGGGACTTCTTATCTGCCTGATCGTATTCCGTATTTTTCTTCGACAGCTTTTTTTGCAAAGATGCGATATGCTTTTCAAGATTTTCGACTTTCGGAATATTGCCTGACGGGTAAAGCTCCAAAACCTGTTTGCAGGTTTCGTGATATTCGGCA
>CADCFQ010000042.1 GCA_902800795.1 uncultured Ruminococcus sp.
ATCCGACCGCATTTTTGAAAACCTCCTTCTGATGCGACTCTCGCCCTTGTTACCGAAGTGTCGAAGAATCGGCGGGCTTTGCCCGTCCGATGTGATTATCCGTGCGCTGAATGCGCGCGGATTTTAACCTGCTATACTATTCTCAGGGGCAAAAATCACCTCTCTTCTCCATATTTGCGTATCAGTTCATCTGATATAAAGGCGTATCAGGATTTCCTTCTTTAACCTTGTGATTTAATTCACTCCCTGCAGAGTGGGATCCTGATATTGCCACTCATAATTTTTGTTCATTACTCTTCGGAGTATGATATAATGTTCTCATGCAGACAGAGGTTTACTGCTGTTTAACATTGCGAGCTATGCTTCGCTTTCTGCAGAATGTAACCTCTACCTTATGGAATTTCATTTATGAGCCGGATGCAGGCAGTCTCTTACTGTTCTGCTGATATCAAAGCAGGTTATGATCCATAGGACTATGAGGACTGTCTGTAAATATTTATTGGATGGTGTTATGAATGTTTTACGTTGGGATCGACATAGCTAAGCGTAAGCACGAAGCTGTTGTGACAGATGATAAAGGTGACATAGTTGTCAAGGCGTTCAGTTTTACTAATGATCTGACAGGTTACAATTATCTTCTTGGAAAGATAAAGCTCGTCACGATCAGTAGAGAACAGATCGTCATTGGTATGGAGTCCACGAGTCACTACTGGCTTACTCTCTATACCAGATTGATCAAAGACGGTTACAATGTTCATATCTTTAATCCTATCCAGTCTGATGCACTTCGTGGAATGTACATCAGGCAAAGCAAAACTGATGCACGAGATTCCTTCATCATTGCTGAAGTTATCCGATTCGGAAAGTATTCCGAATCCAACGTCCCACAGGAAAAGCTGTTTGCACTCCGCGAGCTTACAAGAAACAGATATTTTATGGTCGACAGCGTTTCTGACCTGAAACGTAAAACAACAGCTCTCATTGACCAGGTATTTCCCGAGTATGAGAAGCTCTTCTCCAATAACTTTGGTGTCAGCTCTATGGCATTGTTATTAAAATATCCCACTCCTGAGAAGCTGAAAAACGTCAGCCTACAATCCTTAGCAAAGCTATTATCCAAAGCAAGTAATGGCTACTTTGGACTTGGCAAAGCTAAAGAAGTAAAAGAGACTGCTAAAAGCACATTCGGCGTAATTGATAACTGCGGTATATATGCCACCCTTATCTCAACATACATAAAGCAGATCCTGTTTATTCAGGACCAGGTCAAGGAAATCGATTCTCAGATAGCTGAGATAATGTCTGAACTTGATTCTAAGATCACCACCATAAACGGTATCGGACATGCACTCGGAGCAGTTATCATTAGCGAGATCGGCGACATCAGCCGCTTTCAGAATTCAGATAAGCTTGCTGCATATGCAGGTGTCGATCCAACTGTTAAACAATCCGGTGATTACTGTGCTGTCAGAAACCATATGTCCAAACGTGGCTCACCTTATCTCCGAAGAGCGATCTGGCAGGCAAGTGTTATCGCTGTTGGCTGCGACCCGATGTTTAAAGCCTACTATGACAAGAAAGCTGCTGAAGGCAAGCGATATATGAACATCATCGGTCATTGCACCCGAAAAATGATATCCGTGATATTTGCCGTCCTAAGAGACGATAAAGAATACATACCTATGGCAGCGTGATCCCCAAGAGCAACTTCACGCAGGCTTTGCATCTTGCAAGGTCAGCGTTAGCATACACTTTTTTCACTGCGAATTTTTTTGTTTTACCCCTTGACATTTGATAGCCGGTCTGCAACCCAGAAACCACCCTCGGAAGCTCTCCGAAACCGCTGTTGCGGACCGCCGCCAAAACTGCCCGAAAACGGCTCAGCACTCCCGAGGTGGTATCCTTTCCCGACAGTGCCGCACAAAATCGCACACAGCGCATTCTCGCGCGACACGGGGCGAGTTACTCTTCGGGCTTTGGTCCGGTTATTATAGACTTGCGAGGTCTGCGTATCTGCTGCTTTGCTGTCAGTTCGATGTACTCTCTGACGTTCTGCGGCACAACCTTGGTATATATCTGCTCGACCTGCTTGTCGAGCTCCGCCGCAAGTGTCGTGTTCTTCTGCTCAAGGTACATCTCTATCGCCGACAGCTTTTCCTCGGGTATCTGTACTGTTATTGATCTCTTCATGATATTCCTCCCATGCTCATTTCCTCAGACTCATCTTCCGTCTCGGACTCGTCCTCGGTTAACTTCTCTGCTTCTTCCATTG
>CADCFQ010000043.1 GCA_902800795.1 uncultured Ruminococcus sp.
TCCAAGATGTGGGTGTACTGCAACGGCAAAATGAATGACCGCAGCATCGTCATTTTCGATTACCAGCCGACCAGAAAGGGCGAGAATGCGCAGGCATTTCTGCAGGGATTCACCGGCTATCTGGTACGGGACGGATACAGTGGGTATCATAAGGTGAAGGGTGTAAAACACTGCGGATGCCTGATCCACTGTCGGAGATATTTTGTCAATGCGCTGCCGAAGGAAAAGAAAGCGCATCCCTCATCGGTTGCAGCGGAAGCGGTCAGATTCTTTGACAGAATATATCATGAGGAAGGTCTGCTGGTTAATATGACCGCAGATGAACGATACAAAGAGCGTCTGGTAAAGATCAAGCCTTTGCTGGACGAGCTTTTTGCGCGGCTTGAAACGGTACAGGTCAGCGGAAAGAGTGCGCTTGCGAAAGCAGTGCGGTATGCGCTGCATGAAAAGCCGTTCTTCTACACTTTTCTGCAAAACGGCAATGTGCCGCCGGACAACAACCGGGCAGAGAACGCGATCCGACCGTTTGCGATCGGTCGCAAGAACTGGCTTTTCAGCAATACAGCGAACGGCGCAAAAGCAAGCGCAGTGCTGTATTCGATCGCTGCCACAGCTCAGGCAAACGGTGTGGATACAGAGCAGTATCTGACGGAACTGTTCTCGCAGCCTGTCGGGACGATCATTTTACCACTTAATACATGATGCTACTAGCCTCGCCATTCTGGCAAGGCTAGTTCTTTACTGCAAGGCGTCGATTGTTTGTCGCATACTTTCAAAGTGACAATTGGCACTTTAGAATTATTGGATTTCTCAGAAATCAATCTCATCATGTTTTATTCCTTATGCGGCTGATCGTGCGTTCAAACTCTCCGCTGTCAAGCCATTCAGCAAGAAAAAACTGTTCTAGCATAGGTACAGTACAGGAATAAAAGCCTACTCTATCATTGTACAATGTCAGATATTTCTTAGGAAGAACCATATATCCTGCTCTCAGCGATGGGGCTATCGTTTTGGAAAAGGTGTTGATATAGATCACGTTCTCGTCAGTCGTTTGAGCGAAAAGCGTCTGTGGTGCTTTTCCGTTCAGAGTAAATTCCGAGTCGTAGTCGTCTTCGATGATCACCGCATTTCTATGAGAAGCCCATTCAAGATAATAATGTCTGCGTTCAGCAGATGCAGTTATAAGGCTGTAACATGGAGTATCTTTGCCTGTGTGCGTTCAAGCTCATCGGTACGGATACCCTCGCTGTCCATTTCGAGCATATCGCAGACAGCGCCGTTTGCGGTATACACCGCACGTATCTTCTCATACGAGGGAGATTCCAAAGCTATCATATTATCTCTGCCAAGCATCTGGATGCAGAGTCCATACAGATATTCCGCACCCGAACCAATGATGATCTGTTCGCTTGAAACGTTTATGTTTCGACATCTTGCGAGGTAACGGCATATTGCGTCACGTAGCTCAGCACTGCCGCCTGTCGGAGATTTCATGAGAATGCGCTCTCCGCTGTCAAGGATTACTTTTCTTAGTAATGACGAAACCGTTGAGAAAGAGATGTTATCATTATGGATAATAACCGCATTTGAAGGTGTTGTGGAATCATTTTTCTTGTCAGATACAGGAAAGAAGTTATCCGAACAATACTTAACATAACAGCCGCTTCTCGGCTTCATTTCGCAGTACCCCTCATCGCATAAAAGCTGGTATGCGTGTTCAACTGTTATAATGCTGACAAGACACTCCTTTGCAAGCACACGTTTTGACGGGAGCTTCGCACCGTACACAAATGCTCCTGAGATGATACGACTTCGCAATTCCTGATAAATCTGCATATAGGCACAGATTGTGCTGCTGTGATCTATCTCAATGTACATTCTCTGCACCCCTTTGTATCTTTTTCTTGATTATACTACTTTTACCGGCGGTTTTCAACCATTTTGATGAAATATTCGTATACAGACGTATCATTGGTAAGTTCAGGGTGAAAGGCTGTCGCAAGCTGATTATCCTGCTGTACAGCAACTATTTTTCCTTTGATTCTGGAAAGCACGTTCACACCCTCTCCAACACGTTCTGCATAGGGCGCACGGATAAACGGCATTTCAATTTCTTTTCCTGCAAACTCATCAACACAGCGAAAACTGCCGAGCTGTCTGCCGTAAGCGTTCCGTTTTACGGTTATATCGAGCGTTCCGAAGCAAGGTTCCTCTCCCTCTATTTCTTTGGCAAGCAATATCATACCGGCGCAGGTCCCGAAAACAGGCAAGCCATTCTGTATTATTTCTTTCAGCGGTTCATACAGAGAGAGATCACCTAACAGCTTTCGCATAGCTGTACTTTCACCGCCGGGGAGAATCAGACCGTCAAAATGTCCGCTTAGGTCTTTTAGCTGACGGATCTCAAATGCTTCAACATTTATCTGTTTCAGCTTGGATATATGCTCTGCAAATGCTCCCTGAAGGGCAAGAACACCGATACGCATTATTTGCCCCTTTCTTCCATGATGAGCTTTATTTCCTGTTCATTGATGCCGACCATTGCTTCGCCAAGTCCTGATGAAAGCTCTGCTATCAGTTTTGCGTCTGTATAGTTGGTCACAGCCTGAACGATTGCTGAAGCACGTTTTACGGGATCGCCTGATTTGAATATACCCGAACCGACGAACACGCCCTCTGCTCCGAGCTGCATCATAAGGGCTGCATCAGCAGGAGTTGCCACGCCGCCTGCCGCAAAATTAACAACGGGAAGCCTGCCGCTGTCATGGACTTGTTTCAGCAGATCATACGGCACCTGCAGCTTCTTTGCTTCTTCATACAGTTCATCCTCACTGAGAGATACTGCGTGGCGTATCTGCGAATTCATCATTCTCATATGTCTGACGGCCTGCACGATATCGCCCGTGCCCGGTTCACCCTTAGTGCGTATCATCGAAGCACCCTCGGCAATACGGCGCAGAGCTTCTCCGAGATCTCTCGCACCGCAGACGAACGGTACTTTGAACTGCCGCTTATCAACGTGGTAAACATCGTCGGCAGGAGAAAGGACTTCGCTCTCGTCGATATAGTCGATCTCTATTGCTTCAAGTATCTGCGCTTCCACAAAGTGACC